>CAZBWN010000090.1:0-4043 GCA_964495905.1 uncultured Candidatus Peribacteria bacterium | reverse complement strand
AAGCAAACTGAATGGTGTAGCGAGTTTTATAAAGAACTAGACCTTTTGCATACTTTTGGGTCAATGCCAAAAGTATGTCTCCGAAGGAAAAAGTATGTCCAGCGAAGCGTTTTTTAGAAAAAATCTCCGAAAGAGAAAGAAAATCCAGTATCACTAAAATGCTATATCATATATTTTAACAATTCTGTCAAGTAAAACTGAACAAGAAAGCCACATTTTTTGGTCTTTTGAACCATTCTGGATATAATAATACTGTAAGCTTTACCTTACGTAATGTCTATGACAGACCCACAAGAAAACAAAGACATAACCGTACCGCATATCAATGCTCCAAGTCCATGAGAGCAGAATTTTTGATGAATGTGAAATCTCAAACTCAATGATTTGGAAACTACAGCACCTGGAGAAAGCCTCATGTCCAAGCTCAATGCCGAGGAAGCGACCAGAGCGCCGAGAGAAGATGTGAAGGTTGAAAACCTTGGAATGAGGATACAACCGACTGAACAGAAATCAAGTCACGTCTCATTAGGAGAGAGCGGTTTGATCGGCGGAAATAAGACAAAATATCACAATCAGTATTGGAGATTATTTTTGATATCATTTTTCATCATTCTCGTAACAGGGATAGCATCCATCATCTTGCGTTTGTATAGCCGTTATATCTATTTTGCTTCGCAAGCAGTGCCTGATGCAAACTATCAGACCTACATAAATATCTACAAACAGTGACAACAATTTATCGACAACGCACTCAACCTCAGTGACTATCAAAACTATACGTCATTGTCGATCGCGGGCAATGGAGAAGAGACAAATGTAAACAAAGTGATGATGGATAAGAATCTGAGTTATATCCAAAAAAAAGATATCCTCCAACAAGCGCTTGATAGCTTTTCAACGATATTCATCAACAATAATCAGAATCTTACGACACTCAAAGAGGATATCTCCAAGTACGGATTCTTTTCTCAAGAGCTCTATGATATGCTTCAGAGCGAAGACTATTCCACTTCTATCAAAAAATATCTGCTCTCGCTTGAGATCATCAAGTTCAGCAGCGCAGTCAAAGTCTTCAGTTACTTAGATACTTTCGTTTCCGGTTTAGCGAACACGATTGATGCGCCTGCCGATCAAGTGCAGAAAGAGATGCAGGCCTTAGCGGATAGAGGAGAAAAAGATATTGTCATCTATCTCAATAACTGTTATCTCAATCCGTATGAAATAGACTATGACTGTAACCTCGTCGGAGATTTCGATAGATATTATAAACTCATAGATAAGGAGAAAACACCGCCTGACACTGCCTTTTTCAAGAAGATGATGTATTACGTAGATACCAAACTTGAACAGACAGATATCCCGAGTTTCTCTATCACGTTCAAAAAATACGATCCGACTCAACAAGAGATCAGCTTCACGGTCGACGTAAATACTTTCAAGCAAGATGAAATCGCATTGATCAAGAAGGGTATTATCAACCCGCATATCTTTATCCTCAGTAGCTTGCTCAATCTTATCAAACAAAGCGCTTTCGTAGTATCAGAAAATATAGACGCCAAATCCATCAAAATAACTCCAAAGGTCATCAAGATAGGGACATCAGTTTTCAACGTCAATAACTCAACGATGAATTTTGTACTGCCTATCCAGAAATGATCAGAAAGAGAGATCAGCGATTATGTGAATCCTATTTTAAATTCTTCGCCATAGCACGAATATGATAGATCAAACGCCACAAAAAGCAAAGATGAAAATAGATCTCAGCAAGATCACATCTTTTCTCGATGTGTTGAAAAAACACATGGGCGGATTTTATGTTTTTTTCAAAGACAACAAAAACAACAGCAAGATCATGCTGATGGTAGCATGCGCAACCTCTGGACTTGCAATCTTTTTTGGTATCCAATTGTACAACGATATCAGTGTGCTCAACGGAAAATCCTCTCAGCTCAATATGCTAGCAAGCTACGATACTCGTGCATTACAAGCCAATATCATCACCCAGCCTATTCTCAAAAATGCAGACAAGATCGTTGACTTGCTTCAAGAAAATAAGAATACTGAAGCGGAGATATCCAAATATACGGACTATCTGCATGCGCTCCAGATACCCTACACGTACTTACTCAAATACATCTACCTTCCTTCCCTCAACGTATGGAAAGAGAATTATACCAACACCATCGATACTAATCTTATCGGAATAAATTTCCTCAAAAAAAATCCATTCAATGATATCACCTTACTTCAGAAACGAGGGGATTTCTTCAAAAATCTTGGCGATAATAATGAATCGAATGATATATTGGATATGAAAATAGGGGACTTCGTGGAAGATGATAAAGGCTTCTTCAGTATGCCGATCACCGTATCATTTGTAGCCAATTCAAAACGTGCATTCTTGCTCCTTTCAGATAAGCTTTCCATGACTTCTAATAAAGAGAATATCTCACTCATCAACCAATTCTTTTACTATCTCCGAGCAGAAATCAAAAAAGGGAAACAAACAGAAATCCAAGCTTTGGAGAGCGGATATGCGATGACATTCGGATCAGGAGAAGCGATAAATCAGGATAAGATGATCGGATATCATCTGTATAATCGGATCTTCAACAACGGAAAAAACACTCTCATCGACGACGCTATCATTGACAAGACTATCAAGAGTATCGTCTCATGCAACAATGAATCTGATGAAATATGTTATTATAAATTCAGACAAAGATATGTAGATGTTCCGACATTCGGATATCTGTTAGGGACGGATTTTGGTACCAACGGTGCAGAAAATCTCAAGAAATTCGTACTTCAACTCCCTCCGATATTCTCAATCCAAGATTTTACTTTTGATAAGACAAAATCACCGACACTCTCTGATGCGACCAATAGCAAGTATCAAGGAAAGGTTACCATCAATGTCTATGGAAGAAGTGCATCAGCACAAGAGGTGGATCAGATCGCACAGGCGCTTGGAAATAAATGTCTAGGAGAGAATAGACCGCTCACTACACAAGATGGAATCAACTTGATCAAAAGCGCAATCATAAAACTTTCCGACGTCAAAAATATAGACAAAAGCTATGGAGACAATCTGCGAGAGCTTCAAAGCATCATCCAACAGCTGGACAAAGACTTCCCAACCCTCAGCAATTACAAAAAGACTATAAAGCTTTTTGAATTGTATAGAATGCTTTCTGATGCAGGATTGTGTAAATAAAAATAAATTTAGAATTTAAAATTTAGAAGTGAAAACAATTTAGAAATTTTAATTTAGAATTTAGATTTCTCCTCTAAATTCTAAATTATTTTTTTAATTTTTTAATTTTCTTTTACTTCGTCATTCCGGACATGATCCGGAATCCATTATTAGAATGTCCTCTAATATGGGACTTGACATTTAATGAGAAATATATACTATATAGATGAAAACAAAAAAATAAAAATAAATAATCTAAAAAATATATATCATGAAAACATCAGAAAAAAACATCTTATTGGGATTGATCTCAATGTTCCTATTTTTTATGAGTAGTTTTGTATTGTGTACTATTATTTATGATGCCATTCCAAGTATAGTAAAAAATTTGGATGGTAATTGTATGGCTACATATCTGAATAGCCTGAATCATAATCTTAGATGGGCTTTCCATGTGAATATAGTGGTATTTATACTACTGCTGATACTGTTTATTTCATACATAAGATCGGTAAAGAAAACTGGGTAATTAATACTAATAAATTTAAACGATGGACTGTTTCAGTCCATTTTTTTTTATATTTTATTTTATTTTTTTTATGCTCTGGACTTCCGTCCAGAGCTATGAATAAACCGTGCCTCCGGCACTTAAAAAATTTATTTTTTTAAAAAGAGTAAGGGAATCAGGAATAAAGAAGCAGTCAATCTTCTTTGGTTCTTTGCAAGATGTCTGAGCCGGACTGATAGTTAGCCCCCAGATGCATGCCACGGAATAGTGAGCAATTCGTAAATGAAATAACCAACCAAAACGAGCCGAAATGGGGACCGCCCCGGTAATTACCGGGGG
>CAZBWN010000089.1:0-4793 GCA_964495905.1 uncultured Candidatus Peribacteria bacterium | reverse complement strand
GATCGGAGAGACTTCCTCTGATCAGATTCGGAACGAAAATTTTTCCTACAGATCAAAGAGCGATTCTTTCTGAGTAAGAAAATTCGTTGTTGCCGATAGGTTCTGTGATATATATTCAACTTTTGTACATGAACTATTATTGATAAATGGTCCGGTGAACCGGACCGACAAATAATAGACCAAAATAGCTGTTTTTTTTGTCCATTTTTCGTCTATTTTTTGGCAACTTTTGGTCTATTGTTTATTCGTTTATAAGTCAGTAGAGGAGTAGGTTTTCTATGTTTACATTGCTTTTCATAAGTTTTTTGGTAGCGAGTCGTCTTTCTCATTTTTTTGTCATATTGTTGTTGATACAGTAGGCGATCCGTCCATCAATAAATGCGTCCAGTATCCCGAATCTATATAATTTTTTGAGTGCATCGTGAGAGAAAAAACGTTTGGTATCGGTGATCAAATTGTGCATGAGGCCTGTAAGAGTCTTTTCAAGTTCCGGTTCCTTATTTATGAGATCAAACATACGTTGTGCTATGCCTGGCTTCCCCATAGCCATATTTATGATGAGCTGTTTGAGATCCTTGTTGTTGCTGAACATGCTTTTGCTCTCCATCCGTTGTGAGAGTTCCGTATCTGAGAGCTGATTGAATTTGATGGTCAATGCTCTGGAAAGAATGGTCTCCAAAAGCTGCATATGGTTTGAGGTCGTTGCGATGATGAGTCTCTTGGACAATGGCTCTTCGCAGGATTTGAGGAAAGCATTTGCTGCTTCTCCGGTCATCCTTTCGATGTTTTCTAGGAAGACGACTTTCTGTTTTCCGATAAATGATTGTTGGAGTCGATTGTTCACTTCTCTGATTCCAAAGTCTTGATAGGTATGATCTTTCATAAGTGTCTTTGCAGTTTCAGCGGTTGTTTTATATTCTATCCTGATCCTGTGTTTTTTTCCTAACTCTTCTGTAAAGTCTTTGATCTGGAGGGTATCTGTCATAAAATAATTTCACATCCTTTCTCTGATTAAATCTTTTACGATGCTTGATTTTCCTATATGTTTGGGTCCTGCAACAATCAAAAAATGAGGAGCTTTTGGGTCTCCTGCAAAGAACATATCGATATATCTTGTGAGTGTCTGGATGCTTTCTTGATTTCCTACGAACATAACATACTTCGTGATAAAAATCCGCTAAAACGGATGATAAAAATTGATAAAAGCTTCGCGATAAAAATTACTTAATGATTTTTTTTGTAAACTAAGCATAAAAATCTCGTGTATAAAAACAACTATTTAATTTGAGACTATCTTTTTATTTAATTTGACTTTTCTTCCTAAATATGTATTATACTCTTAAACAAACAAAAAACAAAAAATTATGAAAAAAACTACTTTACCACCATCAACAAAACTGTTCTTTTTTTTCAATGAATTCTCCAAGTTATTGAGTGTTAAAATGATTGGTACTTCTCCAAAACATCGTTGTCTTGATGAATTTCTAGATACACTATCTAAAACACCTTTGTTTTATTCTCAAACACGACGAAAAAATATGCTGCGTTTGAGTGATTCAGTAACTAAACATGAACTTAAAGAAAACATTTTACAATTATTCGCTTTGAATTTTCGTGAAGTGAATTTTAAAGATCTAGAGATCAAAAAAAAACGGATTGGTAATCCTGATACTTTGGAGCCGTATGTATTAGAATTTAACAGTTAAAAATTTGAAATTACTTTCATAGTCCGGGATTCCGGGCTTTTTTTATTTTTTTATCTACCTTGACTTTTTCCTTATGTTCTTTATAGTATAAAAAACAAAAAAAATTTAAAAAAAACTTATTATGAATAAACAATCCATTGTTTTGGGGTGTCGCTGGCGATATCCTCTTGCTCTATTGTGTCTCAAAAGACCTGTGTATGCGCTTATTATAACTGCAAAAGAAGACCGTTTTTATGGTATGAACCATATCAGTAGCTCTGAGATCACTCAATGTCCACGAAAAGATCTTGCTACAGGAGAAGGATATGATTTATGTAAAAACATTTGTTTGCAAGGTGCTCATGCAGAAGTGCATGCTATCAATGAAGCTCTTGCATGCAAAGCAGATCTTTCTGGTGCAAAGCTCTATATGGCTGGTCATGATTATTGCTGTGAGGCTTGTTTGCTTTATCTCAAACAGCATGGTTTGATATCGGCTTATTGCATTGATACGAAAAAACTTTATGAATTTTAAAAAACTCCCGCGTATGTGCGGGAGTGTTTTTTTTATATATGTGGTTGTTCCATACCCTAAAGGATATGGTTGAATAAGGGGTTATTCTTTATCTTCTTCAGTCGCTTTTATTTCTGGCTTCATGAGTGGAAACATCACTACATCCCTCAGATTATCCTGTTCCGTAAGTATCGCTAATATTCTCTCTAGTCCCATACCAAAACCTGATTGCGGTGGCATACCGTATTCCATAGCCGTTACGAAATCATCATCGCTTGCTGTCGCTTCTTCGTCACCTTTGGCTGCAGCTTCTCCTTGTTTATCAAAATTTTCTTGTTGTAAAATCGGGTCTACAAGCTCAGAATATGCTTTGCAGATCTCTCGGCCATTGACCAATAATTGGAACTGTTCAACAATGTTGGTATCTTTATCTGAAATCCTTGCGAGCGGTTGCATGATTACTGGATAGTTGAAGATGAATGCAGGTCCCACGATTTTTGGTCTCAAGACTTTTTTGTACAAGTGATCGATTAACGTCGGTGTCCCCATCTTATGTATCCCTTCAAATTCAATATTTTTTGCTTGGATATCTGCTCTGAGTTTGTCTGCATCATCCATATTATATCTGGTGATATCTATTCCTGTAGCTTCTTGTATCCCTTGTGTAAAATCTATTCTCTTTCGTGGGGTAGTGAAGTCCACTTCTTTGATATTCCCTTCTTTGTCTTTGATGTTGATCTTCTTGGATATTTCGAGTCTGTCGAATATCGTATCAAACATTTTTTCCGTAAATCTCATATTATCTTCATAATTCCAATAGACAGCATAATGTTCTACTTGCGTAAACTCCTGAAGATGACTTGGATCTGATCCTTCATTTCTGAAGTCTTGTCCGATTTCAAACACTTTTTCAAATCTTCCTACCGTCGCTTTTTTGAGTCCTGTTTCAAAAGCGATTCTCAAAAATACATCGATATCATAATCGTTATGATGAGTTTCAAATGGTTTTGCTGCAGCTCCGGAAGCTGAATTTCCCAATATATTTGTCTGTATCTCCGTAAATCATTCTTGTGTGTAAAATTCTCTCAGTGTCTGATAGAATTTTGATTTCAACAAAAATCTTTTGTAGGTCTCTGGGTTCATGGTCATATCCAAATATCTTTTTCTGTAGAGTTCTTCTTGGTCTTGGAGTCCATGAAATTTTTCTGGTAAGGGTCTGATGGCTTTGGACAAAAATACGAATTCTGATACGAATATCGTAAGTTCTCCTTTGTGTGTCTTGAATACTTCTCCACGTACACCGATGAAATCTCATACATCCACCATCTTTTCCATAAATTTGTATGCTGATACCCCTTCTTCGCTACCGTCCTTTAGAAGCGATGTCATTCAATCGCTTGTAAGTGTTTTACAATTTTCTCTATGAAACATAAGTTGGATTTGCTCAGTGCTATCAAGCAATTTTGCAAATGCGAGTTTACCATGAGTACGATAGAGCATCACTCTTCCTGCACTCTGTACCTGCATTTCAGGGTTAGGAATAATATCGTTGATATCACGATGTGCTTTGGTTTCGTAGTCTCTTATGATATTTCAGATCATATTTTTTTTGTCAAAAGATTGAGCATACGGCTGGATTCCCATAGCTTTTATTTTTGAAATTTTAGCGATACGGACGTCGCGTTCTCCTTGATGGTCAGTCACTTTTACTTCTTCGGACATATGAATTATTAAAAGATTAAAATCTGAATTGTTTAGACTTGTATTTCTTTACATAAACGAGGATGATAATCAACGAAATCGTACCCGCCAATATCATAAATAGTATTAGTGCTTTGAATCATAAAAATACTGCTATCACTCATCCTATGATTGCAGCAATTCCATTAATGATGTCTTGCATCCCTTCTCGCAATCCTCGTTCAAATAATTTATTATTTTTGTCTGTATTGTCGGCGAGTTCTTTATCGAAGATAGGGTCTGCTATAGCATTTCCCATAGCAACTAATATCTGAGTCAGAAATAACATTCGTGTGCTAGATACTGCTAGATAGAGTGATATACCGATAAGCCATATCGCTCGTCATACGATCATCATCGTGATGTGATGTTTGTATGTCCATTTCAAACGTTGGACAATGATGGTGAATATTCATTGTGAGATAAGGAAAACAGCCATAGCTCATGAAGCATCTAGGATATCTCCTCCGATTTTTTGTACAAATACTGCATAGATTGGCAAGAGCACTCATTCTGAAAACATAGAAATACCGTATGCTGAAAGCAATAATTTATAGAGTGAATTAATCTTATTTTTCATAACAAATAATATTTATTTTGTATAAAAATTTTTTGTGTTGAATGTAGTCTGCAGATTGATCTGGAATGTATCGATGTTTTGTGTGCCGAGCCTTTTCCGTCGGACTTCTCCATAGAGTTTGCTTGTGAAATTTATGGTGAAATAGGGATTTATCTGGACCTCGTTTTCTGTGAGCGCATATTGTGGATTTTTGATCGGAGAGATGATGAGATTTCGGTCAGTGATAGTGATATTTTTTTGGAATAAGTTGACCCAACCGTCGTTTTCATCTGTA
>CAZBWN010000088.1:0-23755 GCA_964495905.1 uncultured Candidatus Peribacteria bacterium | reverse complement strand
AATCCGTGATACTGCCCTAATGGTGCCGAGGGGTTTTTTGGTTTCTTTTTGGACCTGGAAGCCAAAAAGAAACGCCCAGCCGGCAAGGCGATGAAAAAGAAAAAAATTTGCCAAAAGTATATCTCCGAAGGAAAAAGTATGTCCAGCGAAGCGTTTTTAGAAAAAAAATATAAAAATAACGGCTTCACAACTAATATCTTTTATATCTGTCAAAAATAAGATTGACAAGCGAGAAGAGATTTTTATAATTGAATTACACAGATTTTTTATTTATTAATCGATGAAAATGAAAGAAGAACAAACTAATTTAGCGATTTATCAATCCGATGATGGAGAAATTCAGGTGACTATTACTTTAGAAAATGAAACTCTTTGGCTACCACAAAAGAAGATTGCCGAACTTTTTGGTGTTGATGTAAGAACAATCAATGACCATATACAAAATATCTATAAAAGCTCAGAACTAACAGAAAATTGAACTATCCGGAAAAACCGGATAGTTCAAAAAGAGTGAAAAAGAAAGGTTTCACGTGAAGTGTTTTTTTATAATTTAGATATTATTATAGCTGTAGGGTACCGCGTCAATTCTACTAAAGCTACTCAATTCAGAATACGAGCAACAAATATCCTCAAAGACTACCTTATCAAAGGCTACGCCCTCAACCACAAAAGACTTGAAGAGACGAAACTGGACGAACTTCAGCAAGTGGTCGCTTTGATCAAGAAAAACATAGCACACGCAGAACTCTCTCACCAAGAGACAACATGACTTCTGAACGTCATCACGCACTATACCCATTCATGGATCCTGCTCCAACAATACGATGAGGGGAGTTTGATCTTTCCAGATGGTAATTATAAGTTGACCGCAGAAATAACCTATCAGGAAGCGATAAAATCTATCAACGACATGAGGACAAATTTTCTCTTTCAAAATTACGTTTCAGAGCTCTTCGGCATCGAAAGGAACAATGAATTCAAATGAATCCTTGAAAGCATCTACCAGAAGTTCGACGGCCAGGAATTATATCCAACCGTAGAAGAGAAGGCGGCGCATCTCCTTTTCTTTATAGTAAAAAATCATCCCTTCGCTGATGGTAACAAGAAGATATGAGCATTCTTATTCCTTCGATTTTTAGCGAAAAATAATTGTCTGTATAATGCAGATGGTTCGAAAAAGATAGATGACCATACCGTAGTGGCTATTACATTGTTGGTAGCCACCTGTGATATGAATCAGAAAAATATGATTATAAGATTAATCCTTAATTTTTTAGCGAAGCAAGAGTAATATTTTAAAAATACATATAAAATAATGGCTTTATAACTGCTATCTTTTATATTTGTCAAAAATAAGATTGACAAGAGAGGGGAGATGAATATAATGAAATCGTACACATTTATCTATATGAAAATTATAATGTTCAATCCAAAACATCCTGATAATAATATCCCGTTATTGCCACCAAAAGATTTGAAATTGTCAGATAAGACATATTTACAACTTTCAAAGGCAAGTAGAGCTTTAGCTAAACTTGATACCTATACCACTACGAATACAGAAAATGTGGGGCTTTTGGTATTGGGTTCTTTTCTTATCAAGGAATGAATTGCCAGCAGCGCTATAGAAAATATCAACACAACACTCGAAAGTGTTTTTCAAGCAGATATCTCATCAGGCAAAATTTCCAAAGAAGATAAAGAGGTGTTACATTACAAACAGGCTACGCTTCGAGGAATTCAGCAGGTAGAAAAATATGAGGCAATCATTTCCAATACGCTGATCACTATCCAATCTATGATAGAACCTGATAAAGCATGAATAAGAAAGATTCCTGGAACGGTACTTATGAATGCAGACAAAGAGGTGATTTACACTCCACCTGTAGGAGAAGAGACTATTAGGAATTTACTAACGAACTTAGAAAAATATATCAATACTGATGACGACATAGATCCATTGATCAAACTATGAATCGTTCACTATCAATTCGAATCTATCCACCCATTCGCTGATGGTAACGGAAGGACAGGAAGGATTTTGATGATACTTTATCTTGTTCTCAAAAAACTTTTACAGTTGCCTATCTTATATCTCAGTGAATATATCAATGAACATAAAGCTGGATATTATAAAGTATTAAATAATATAAGAACGAAAAATGACCGAGATGGATTGGTATATTATATGTTAGTAGCGATAGAACAACAATCAATAATAACAACCGATAAGTTAGAAAAAATAACAAAATTAATTCATTCAACATTACAAAAAGTAGAATCGGTAAAACTTAAAATACCGTATGGATTTGTTATGATGCTTTTTGATAGGCCTTATAATAACATCAAATCTTTGGAGAGAGAATGAAAGTATGCTAGAAATACTATCAGAAATTATTTAAGGCAATTAGAATCTAAGGGTGTTGTAGTTCGTCTTATAGAAGAATCAGGTCAGCCATATATTATTCCAGAATATTTGAATATTTTATATAAAAGAGATAAGGGTCAAAAATAAGCTAAATTTGATCCTACCAGCACTAAGAGGGGTCAAAATAGGATAGAAATTGACCCCTAAATAAAAAATAGGGTCAAAAAACTATAAATTTTACCCATAGTTTATAAACAATAGGTAAAAAACAATAAAAATTCCCTATTGTTTGTTGCAAATAGGGAAAATTTATTATAAAATCCAGTAATCCAAAAAAAATATATGTGCAAAAAAATAGTAATTTTTCTCTCGTTGAAAAATATCCTCGCTTCATTACCCTATAACTAATTTTACTTCTCCTATTCCCATGTTCATCACCAAATCCCTCTTCGTAGAATATATCAATTCACCCAAGCTCGCCTGGTACCACGTCAACGACAAAAAGACACATAAGAAAATCCAGGAGCACGTGCATGGCGGTATGGACTGAGCAGCTATCGGCCAAAGCGTGGAAGATATGGTGAGAAAACTCTATGCCGGCAAGACGATCGCGGATATAGATACCAAAAATCTCGGCTTCAAAGCACGGCACAAGACCTATCATACACTCTCAAGCAAAGCCCTAGATCAAAACGCTGACGTCATCTATCAGGCAGGATTCGCTACGGACAAGCTTTTCGTCAAGACGGATTTTCTCGTGAAGAACGAATTGTGAACGTATGATTTGATGGAAGTCAAAAGCAAGAATTCAATCAGATCAAACAACAAGGATCATACCCTCGTGGATGAATTGGTGACCGATGTGAGTTTTCAGAAATATGTTTTGGAGAAGACTTTGGGCGCGAAATTTTCATGAAACTGCTATCTGGTGTATCTCAACAAAGAATTCAGGAAACACGGCGAAATCAATCCCCAGGATATTATTCTTCAGGAACTAGTAACGGACGACCTGATGACCGATGACGCGATAGAACGCATCTTGGCTACGGTGGAAAGCGACCTCTCACTCAGTCTTGCAGACTTCAACAAAAAATTTCCATACGATGGTTCAGATTATTTCACCTACTTCGGCGAAGAGCCACCCAAAAAAAGCATCCGGAATATCACCGGCATCGTCCAAGACAAAAAGAAAGAACTCTATGAAGCAAAAAAGATTCTGATTGACGATATCACGGACGAAGACATATTGGGGATCCTTTCCAACAAAGACGGGGGAGAGAGCAGATCTTCAAAATTCATGAACCTCCGAAGACAAGGAGAGACGACCATAGATAAGGAAGAGATCAAAAAAAGATTAGCGACATTGAAGTTCCCCTTATTTTTTTACGATTACGAAACCGTTTCTTTCCCTATCCCGACCTTTGAATGACTCGGTCCACGAGGACAGACCGTCGTGCAATATTCAGTCCACAAGATAGACGAAGACCTGTCAACCGGCACCCCAACACTGATCATCACGCACAAGGATTGCATCGTTAACCCCGGTGAGACGAGCAACAAAAGGATCATAGATCAGCTTGTTACCGATTTGGAACACGGCAACGGAACCTATATCGTTCGAAACAAATCATTTGAATGCGGTAGAAACAAAGAGTCATCATTGCTCTATCCCGAGCACGCAGAAGCGCTTGAAAAGATCAATGCCAACACCTTTGACTTGATGACTCTCTTTAGTGATATGCTCTACTTTGACCGCAGATTTCTTTGATCATCTTCTATCAAAAAAGTCTTGCCCGTGCTGACAGATATCTCCTACGATACCTTAGAAGTAGGCAATGGCGGCGACGCGATGAAACTCCTCTACGAAATCCAGCAAGGCCATCTTACGGGCGCAGAACTGGAACAATCCGTCATCAACTTGTTGACCTATTGTGAGCAAGATACCCGAGCGATGGTGAGAATTTGGGAAGTGATTAAGGAAAAAATAGCATAAAAAAAACAGAGCCGGAAAACCGACTCTGCATAAATAATAAGGTAATAGTTTCTAAGATGCTAATAACTTGAAAAGCTTTTCTCTGTCATGGGTGGATTTGGATGCCGTCCACATCGTCATCATATTCCCTTCGACAAAACCTTTGAAGTAGTTGAGCTGTTTTTTGTATTTTTTAGGATCTGTATTCAACTCGTTGTAAAGTTCCAGGCTATGTTGGATAGCATATTCCCATTGTTCACGGATGTATTTTTGAGCTTCTAGCAAGAAGTACATGTTACCCGTGAGTATCAGTCCCTCCACTGCCTGTTTGAAATAGCCGCACAATTTCTTAAGCGACTCCAAGAGGTCGTCATCCGGTTGTAACTCATACAGTTTTTTCACTTGATCGAAATAGCTGGTATTAGCTTTTGCAAACGTGAAGAAACGCTGGTCTTTGGTAGCTTGATAGGCTTCGATACAATAGCCGATGATGTTGGATTCTTTTTTCGCATGGAAGTGTTCGATCACATGCACCCAGAGATCAAGTATCCGCGGATCTTTGGACTCTGTGTAATGCTCTCCCATCATCCGACAGATGTCACTTGTAACACCGACAATCTGTGCATTTTTTGCTTTTTCGAAGAATTCATCTCTTCCGCTGACTACTGCTGCATCAACCCAATCCCTGAAATATTTGCTGTCTTTCATAGTGTTGAGCCAGAGAGTAGCAATGCGTTCATCAGGGATTTTTTTGTAGAGTTTTTTTAGCTCATGATCCTGGATCGCTACCGTTGCCTTATTGATTACATCAATAATCATATCAACAATTTCTTCCTTCTCTTCTTGGGAAGGGCAGAGATCCCGGTAGGCAAGCAGACAGTAGATTTTAGAATCTTCGGATTTTTGTTTCATGGAAAGATCTTTGATCCAGTCCATCGTAAGGTTTTTATTCTCCTCATTGAGTTTGGGAAGAATCTGTATTGCCGTATGAAACTCATGAAGTGGCAACACGGACTTGATGCACGTGATTTCGTTGACCAGAAGTCCTTTCAGTTCTTCATGATTACGAGCGAGCCCGAAGATAATCATGGATTCATAATCGTTTTGGGAGAAATGTTTTTGTATCTTATTGATCCAGGGCTGAAGTTCTTTTCTGAGATGTTTTGCATACATATACAGATATCCTACTTCTAACCAGTTGAGATCTTTGAATAAGATGTTGTTCTTCCGGTTGATTAATTCGATTATTCTCGAGCTTACGCCGTATGCTTGGAGAACGTTTTTACTACTGATTTTTGTTGTCATATTTTATTTGGATTTAGTATTTGTTTAATTTTTAGTTTTTTTTTGAGTCTTAGCATACATTTTTACAGGAATAAGTCAATAGCATGAATTTTTGAGATAGTGAAGAACATACTTGTATTTATCGTTGAAAAAATACTGAGTTTGAATACTCTGATACCACTTTACTCATAGCAAAAAAAACATCATGACATTCACAGACGAGCGCCAAAGGCATAATTTCGACATCATCCCGGAAGAATATTCCAGGGCTGTGTCTCAAATATACGCAAAACTCCTCTATAAAATATACGCCGAAAAAGAAGAGGAAGATGATGATGACGATGAAGACGACGACAGAGATGAAGATGAAAAGGAGCAGGAT
Source organism: uncultured Candidatus Peribacteria bacterium (assembly GCA_964495905.1). Taxonomy (GTDB): domain Bacteria; phylum Patescibacteriota; class Gracilibacteria; order Absconditabacterales; family Absconditicoccaceae; genus CAJBLF01. The sequence goes on along the minus strand of CAZBWN010000088.1, from coordinate 17,749 downwards.
GATGAGGATGAGGAAGTGCTACTTTTAAAATTTAATTTAGAATTTAAAATTTAGAAGTTAGAATTTAGAAACAAAAAAATAATTTAGAATTTAGAAAAAATAAAAAAAAATCTGCTGACTTTATCACCCTCAGACCTGCCTGCGTCAGGCAGGTGCATGCCACGAGATAGTGATATAACCCAAATGAAATAACTAGCCAAAAAAATAGTTAGTACTTGTTTTTTAAAAAAGTGAAGGGGAATCTTAAATGAAGAAACAGTCAATGCTCTTTTGGTTCTTTATAAGATGTCCGAGCCGGGTACATTCTAGAAAAACAAGCTAAATGGTGTGGCGAGTTTTATAAAGAACTAGACCTTTTGCATACTTTTGGGTCAATGCCAAAAGTATGTCTCCGAAGGAAAAAGTAACCTCAGCGAAGCGTTTTTTAGAAAAAATATCCGAAAAAAAATCTCCCTGCATTCCTGCAAGAGAGATTTTTAAAATAAAAAATATATTTTTCAGATCTTTTCTAGATTTCCCCTGATTTATCGTTTAATTCTGCTCTAATCCTTCATTCTGCACTATTTAATTTAAATCTTTTGACGCTTTCATCAATGATATCGTCAAATTTAATATTACGGTTACCAAGCTCTACATAGATAAGCATAAGACGATCCGTGTTCGCATCTTTTTTGACAGATTCAGAATGAAAGGCTTCTGTAAGCGTTCTATCATCCATCGCAGCCAAGTGTTCTTTAAACTGTAAATCATCTTCTTCAGCCATATTGTTTATAAGCTCTTTGCTCGTAGCATCAAATATCTCTCTCTTTGATTCTTTTTTATTGATTTTATTGGTACCGACAGAGCGAGGAAGTTTGTTTGGATTTGCCATGATAAGGGGGGAGAAAAAAATAAAAATACTTTTTTTATTGATTTGATAATACCACTATACTGATTTATTTGACATTTGCAAGGGAATATGTATAATATATCGTAATATCATTGAAAAAAAACTAAAAGTACATAAGCTCAAGCCAATTTAACATTTTCCAAAAGATATCTATGACCTGATCCGAAACACCAAATAACGACTTTTCCCTCCCCCAAGAACCGAGTAAAAACATTCAATTCACCAAAAATGCAGAAGGACATCGAACTCCTCAACACATCACTGATGATGAAATGCACGAGATGAAAAAAAACAAAACCATCGGGATGGTAGTTGTAGGGATGGGCTATATCTGACGTACTCACGAAATCTTGCAGGCCCAAGCAGAAAAGATATTGGATATATTAAATAACAGCAATATCGGAAATATTAATGATCTTGCACGCATTGTTCTCATGGAAAATGATGACGTTCAGAAATATCTTTGAACTGAGAGATCAATGGAGGATGTATTGAAAAAATTGCCACGAGAACCGATTATAATAGAAGCTCTGCCTAGGGATGATATGTCAGATCTCATTCATCTAGAAAAAGAAAAAAAATATCCCAATTTCAAAAAACATCATCCCGTTCCCAAGCCACAAAAGAGCAAAGCGAAACAGATCAAAGGATATAGACAGAGGAATAAATAAAAAATAATTTTAATTTTTTAATTTTAAAAAATAGTCCTGCAAGAAATTGTGGGTTTTTTTTAGGCACATATTTTTAAAAAATGGAAGGGGATCGTAAATGAAGAAGCAGTCAATGCTCTTTTGGTTCTTTATAAGATGTCCGAGCTGTGTACATTCTAAAAAAGCAAACTGAATGGTGTGGCGAGTTTTATAAAGAACTAGACCTTTTGCATACTTTTGGGTCAATGCCAAAAGTATGTCTCCGAAGGAAAAAGTATGTCCAGCGAAGCGTTTTTTAAAATAATATCCGAAGGAAAAAAATAAAAAAAATCTGTTTTTTTCTTGTCAAATCTATTTTTGACAAAACCTATTGAAATAGACAAACAGATACATACACTGCAATCATATTTACCTTAGATTGCCAATATTCCATGTTACATATCAAAGACTTAGGAGACGAACATAAAGAGAGCTACAAGATACTTCTAGACAAACGGAAAAATAATCCGGATGCTTTGCATTTTCTGAAATCGCTGGACGAAACAGATGATTGCTGTTTTCTGACAGGAAAAGCAGGGACAGGAAAATCCACATTGATCAAAGATATTATAGAATTCTGCAAGGAGATAGGCCAGTCACCATTGGTATTGGGATCGACAGGGATATCCGCACTCAATATCGGAGGACAAACGGTCCACTCATTTTTTTCGTTAGGGATAGAAAATGTTTTTCCCAAAGAGATCAGACCGTATCTCTTAGACAAAAAAAATAAGAAATTCAAACTCAAGAAAAGCAAGGTCCAGACTTTGGTCAATGTTCCGTTCGTGATCATCGACGAGATCGGCATGGTCAACGCAAACACCATCGATAGCGTAAATTTATTGATGAAATATTATTTAGCCGAAGCTGCAGGCGATGATACCCTGATCAAAAAACCGTTTGGAGGAAAACCCGTGATATTTGTCTGAGATGTCTTCCAATTGCCACCAGTCAGCAACCAGGAACGAAAAGAGAAATTCGGTGATTATTATGCCAGCGAACGATTCTTCGATTCTATGACTTTCAAAAAAAATCTTCCCTATTCCATCATAGAACTCAAAAAAAATTATAGACAGGAATACGATACCTCTTTCTGAGAGATGCTTGACGCTATCAGAAACGAAACCGTCTCCGAGCACCATCTTTCTCTCTTCAATAAACAGGTAGGAGAAGCTCATACAGACGCAATTTTATTATCAACACACAGAGGCAGGGTGGACGATATCAACAACAAAAAGATATCAGAATTGCCCGGCAAAGAATACATCTACGAATCAGATACCGAATGAAGATTTCCCGATTCTATGAAAAAAACGGATGATGTTTTGAGACTCAAAAAATGAGCGAAAGTGATGATGGTGACCAACGATCCACGATGAAAACGGATCAACGGAACGATGGGAGTGATTGAAAATCTAGGAGAGGAATATATAGACGTGCTGATAGGTGATGAAGTCATTATGGTGACTTCAGAGACCCGAGCAAACAAAGAAATCCTTGTCTCCCGCAAATGAAAAATCACAGAAAATATCTTGTGAAGTTACGAACAATTCCCACTCAAGCTCGCCTATGCTATCACGATTCACAAATCGCAAGGCATGACTTTTGACGCATGTACACTTGATCTTTCTAACACATTCACAGGAGGGCAAGCCTACACGGCATTGAGTAGATCCAAGACATTGTCTGGTATCACGCTCCTCAACAAGATAGAGAAAAAACATCTGTTCTTCAGTCCCTCCATCAAAATCTTCATCAAAGAATTTCTCACAACGAAACCAATCCCAGCAAAAAATATATCTGAATATATCAAACATTTTGATTAAAAAAATCCATAATTATTCATTATTCATTTTTAATTATTCATTGAATTTTCTATGCTTCACAAAATAATGGCGGGTAATTCCCTCGTCAGCTTAGAAGTCAGAGAGCAGAAGGGAGAACTTCAGCTCTATATTGCAAAGAGCGATTCTAAACTCACGTTCAATCTAGCGCAGACCAAACAGATCAACGCTATCATCCAAGCCATAGATAGCGGAAATTTCGCGCTCAAAGAATATGGTAAATTCCAAAAATGATTAGAAGTCTTCAAGATTTCCATCAGTGAATTCAGAGGCATCAAGAGCATACAGATCAGAGAACGACTCACGTCTCCGACATTCAACGGCTTCGGCAAGCAATGAGTCGCCCTTCCTACATACAAGCTCAAAGAGCTGCAAATGCACTTGACGAAGATCATGCAAGAGTTTGTAGATATGTGAACAAGTGCTAAGACAGTATAAAAACAAATAGCAAACAAACCCTCCAAGGCGGGTAGGGGTTTGAAAAAATTAAAATAAAAAAAAAGAAAAATATCCCAAAGGATTGACATTAAACAGGAAATACATATAAACAAGAAAACAAAATAAACAAAAAAATTATCATGGAAAATCAAAACATAGAAACACAAAAAGATGTACTTGAAAAAGTACTGAAAAATCCGTGGTGGATCAAAGCGATACCACACTTCTGCATCATATCCACGATATTATTAATGGCATATGGTGCATTCGATATTCTGGATATCATATTAATGTTTGTTTGGATATGGCTCAGCCAAAAAATCCAAAAAAATAAATTTATTATTTCCAAGGAGAATAGGATCTACTTAGTACTGATTGTGTTCATGAGGTTACCGATGGTATATCCCTACGCAATCAAATTATTTCATTCGTTACAAACATTGTACACACAAATGAATCATTAATACAAACTAAAAAAAACCAACTATCATGAACATTCTACAACAAATTCTGAACATTTTTAATAATGCTACGCATTATAAAGACTTATTTCAAAGCGGTTTCAATACAGGATTAACACAGAGAGAAAGTATATTTGTAATAGCGCTTGAGGAATCTTTCTTAGCGGAAAATCTCAAACTCAGGAGAATAAAGGACAAAAGTTTTGTCTTTATGTTGAATTCTTCTATCGGTGAAATAGTGGCATTCCCGGTCACAAGTGAAGGATTTTTCTTCTCTCGTATGCGAGTGTATAATAAGCAAGATAAGTCTCTGGGTGAAAAAATTGATCATCATCTCGCCCAAGATGGTGAAGTAAGAAGACCTCTGGATGTAGAGATCCAGGAGATGAAAAATCTTTTCTTGAGTTATTCAATTGATGCTCAAGTATACTTCAAGTAAAAATCTCAAAATTTTTACAATCGCCTATGCCGTTTTCGGTGTGGGTTTTTTTTGTTTGATTTTCAAACGAGATTGACATTTAATAGGATATATGTATATATAAAAAACAAACAAAAAAATAAAATAACCATAAAAAAATCTACAAATATGTTAATCCTAGAAAACATTATCGTGGCTATATTAAAAGCCCCACACTCCCACATATTACCAAATGTGTGTACAGTAAGAGAAGAAGCTCTTATCAAAAACATAAACGATTCTCGCTCTGACAAAAACTTCAGGATCGAGAAAACCGTGGATGGTGATACCATCCTGAAATGGGAATCTATCATAGGTCATACTGTGGCATTCCCTATCACTACCACTGCGTTTTTTTTCTCCCGGATAAAGATATATAACGAGGAAAAAAAATCTTTGAAAGAGAGTATGAGTCTTAGTTATTATTTCTCTCACAATCCCAGTTGTGAATCTATTATGGGAACAGAAATAGAGAAGATCAAAAATCTTTTCCTAAGCTATTCACCTGGTGCTGAAATATACTTCAAGTAAGCATCAGCAAAATCTACTATCGTCCCTACCGTTTTCGGTAAGGGATTTTTTTTATTTGAAAAAGCTCGCTACTTCTATAAGCTACAGGTAATCCGTAATTATTTAATTCGTAATTCGTAATTATTTATGTCCAAGCCCTACCGCTCCATCGACGAAATCGTAGATATCTTCTCCATCACCTTATCAAATGCGAAGAGCATCATCAAAAAATATAAGGTGGATACGTTCATCAGCAAAGGAGTGAAGATCCATGTAAAGGATTTTTATAACGCCTATACCAAGCACTATAATCCGTCTTTGTTTGATATAGCGACAAAGAAAACCAAACCACAGAATCCGAGAGATATATCAAATATATTCCAAAAGCTATTTGGGAGTGCGTATACGGTATAGGAAAAAGTGCTATTGAATTTTTACGAAATTTTTTTATAATTCAATCTGTTGCCAAGAGTATATACATTGCAAACATAAGTAATGAGATGCCGATTTTTTAGCATCTTTTTTTTGTATCATGATTCAGAAAGTGAAAACCTATGCCAATGTATGACTCGAAGGACACGAGATTTTGTTATATCAAGACCAGGAGGGGAACATTGAGGTTGAAGTAAAATTTGAAAATGAAACAGTATGGTTAAATGAAATGCAGATAGCTACCTTGTTTCAAAGAGATAGATCAGTTATAAACAAACACATTAAGAATGTTTTCAGAGAATGAGAATTAAATCAAAAAAGCAATGTGCATTTGTTGCACATTCCAAATTCTGATAAGCCTGTGTCTTTTTATGATCTAGATGTGATTATTTCTGTCGGGTATAGGGTAAAATCACACAGAGGTACACAGTTCAGAATCCGAGCAAACCAAAGACTAAAGGAGTATCTCATCAAGTGATTTGCTCTCAATCAAAAGAGACTTGAAGAAACAAAATTACAGGAACTAGAACAAATAGTTTCATTGATCAAAAAAAATATAAAGTACAGATGACTATCTTACGAAGAAACTACATGATTATTACAAGTTATTACTCAATATACGTATTCATGGATTTTGCTCCAAAAATATGATGAGGGAAATTTGCTATTGCCCGAAATATATAATGATAGCGGAATTGAACTTACCTATCAAGAAGCATTGGCAACTATCCAAGAGATGAAAAAGAAATTTAAGGACAAGGTTTCTGATTTTTTCGGCATCCAGAGAAATAACAGTTTCAAACAAATTTTAGAAAGTATTTATCAATCGTTTAATGGACAAGAGTTTTATCCTAGTAGAGAAGAAAAAGCAGCACATTTATTATTTTTTGTAATAAAAAATCATCCATTTGTTGATGGGAATAAAAAGATAGGCGCTTTTCTTTTTCTTCGATTTCTTGCCAAAAATCATTGTCTCTATCATCCTGATGGATCCAAAAAAATAGATGATGCGACAGTAGTCGCGATTACATTATTAGTAGCTACCTGTGATATCAAACAAAAAGATATGATCATAAAATTGATCACTAATTTTTTAGTTAAGTAAATTTTTATATGCTAATGGACGATATGTATAGAACAATCGAGTTGTACAATGAATGGAATGAAACGAAAAAAGATATCCATTTTGAAATTGATGAACATGCAAAGAAGATTGAATCTTTTTATGTTAATGAAAGAGAAATTCGATATGTCAGACTCTGACTCAATGTTGGATTTGAAGAAAATGGGAAGAGGGGATTTATTAGACCAGTTTTGGTAATTAAAAAAGTTTGAAATCTGTTTTTTGTAATTCCTATGACTACTAAAATAAAAAGTAGTCACTTTTATCATAGATTGCAAAGTGTGAAATTTTCCAGGCCATCATCACTTATCCTTTCGCAAGCTAGGGTGATAGACAAAAAGAGATTTGAAAAAATACTTGGTGAAGTGGATATCGCTGAATTTTTGCAAATAAAAAAACTCCTTAAAGAGCTTTATCTCTAAGAAGTCATTGTTTCACCCGCGTGAGCGGGTTGGGATCCCGAAGGACGTTTGTGAAATAAGTATAATGAAAATAAAAAAAATTGCAACAAAAATTTTAAACACAAAAAATTCTAAATCCTTCTTTCTAAATTAATTGTTTTGTTTCTAAATTCTAAATTCTAAATTTTGTTCTGCATTCTAAATTTTAAATTCTAAATTCTGTTACCATGATTCAGAAAGTGAAAACCTATGCCAATGTATGACTCGAATGACACGAGATCATCGTGGAAGCTGATTCCAGCAAATCATTGCCGACCATTGAAATAGTCGGACTGCCGGACGCCGCAATCAAGGAGTCCAAAGAACGTCTCAGAGCGACCTTCCGCAATGCGGATATCAGACTCCCCAACAGGAAGATCGTCCTCAATCTCTCCCCCTCGGATATCAAAAAAGTGGGGACAAGTTTCGATCTGCCGATGGCGGTCGCAATATTATTTTTGATCTCTGGAAACAAGATCGCTGCACCCCAAAACGAATATCTGTATTTTTGAGAGCTCGGACTCGATGGAAGCGTCAAGAGAGTAAATGGCTTGCTCCCTTCGGTCATCAGCGCGATGAACCAGGGCTACAAACATTTTTTCGTGCCGGAGGAGAACGTCTATGAATTGGAATATGTCCCGGGGATATTCATTTATCCGGTCAATACTTTCAATCAGATAGTAGGATATTTTTTAGAAAAAAAAGAATTTCATTGTATCAGTCAAGCCAAAGACATAGAAAAATTATATCAGGAAAGCGATGTTCACGAGGTGGATTTTGCACATATCAAAGGACATCTCATCGCTAAGAGAGCACTAGCGATCGCAGCTGCAGGATTGCACAACCTCATCATGGTCGGTGCACCGGGAAGCGGAAAGACATTGCTCAGCAAAGCGTTGCCGAGCATTTTGCCACCGTTGGGATTCGAGGAGATCCTCGAAGTCAGCCAAGTATATTCCATCGTCGGCAAACTGAGCAAAGACGTTCCTCTAATCACCAAGAGACCATTTCGCCAAGTCCATCATACCGCTTCCAAGATTGCAATCGTCGGAGGCGGATCACGTCTCACGCCCGGAGAAGTGAGTCTGGCACACAAATGAATCCTGTTTTTTGATGAGCTGACGGAGTTTCCGAGAGAGGTATTAGAGGTGCTTCGTCAACCGCTGGAAGATAAATCAGTCGTGATTTCCAGGGTCGCAGGCACCATCCAATATCCCGCGAGCTTTATGTTTGTCGGCGCGATGAATCCCTGCATCTGCTGATATTACAAGGATCCGCAAAAAGCATGCAGCTGTTCATTGCTCGATATCAAGCGCTATCAGAGCAAAATTTCATGACCATTGTTGGACAGGATCGATATGCTATTGGAGATCCCGAGAGAGGACATAGACAAGATTTTGAACAATATCGCCGAAGAGAATTCCGCAAGCATCAGAGACAAAGTCATCAACGCTTGGAGGATCCAACAAAAAAGATTTATCTGACTTCCTATCACGTCCAACTCACAGATCACATCCAAACATATAGACGAACTGATTCCCCTCGACAACGCCTGCAAAGAATTTCTCGCCACTGCTTCTAGAAAACTAATCTTATCCACCAGAGTCGTCCACCGCACCATAAAATTAGCAAGGACGATAGCTGACATCCAGTGACAAGAAAATGTCACCATCAATCATTTAGCAGAAGCGATGCAGTATAGGAGCAAGACGATGTTCGTAGATACAGAGTAGGAAAAGAATTTAGAAAAAAATAAGCAACCTCACCTTCGTTTCCTCTCCTGTCAGAGAGGGCGACTGTCCTTTGAGAGGAGGAAAGCCTGTCCCGCAAGGCGGGAGGGCCCGGAGGATTCCGGGGAGGGGTTTGAAAAAATTAAAATAAAAAAAATTCTAAATTCTAAATTCTAAATTCATTTGTTTATGAAATTCCTCTACAAGATTTGCAGGCTGACCGAAGATGTCCAATCTGTCATCAAGATAAGTCCCATTTGAGGGTAGTAGAGGGCTAATAGCACTTTGGCTTTACCATTGAGATTTGCTAGGAGATAAGTATAATCATAGATATAACTTTAGACAAGTCACCTCATACCTATGAAAAAACTCGCCTTAATCATCCTAGACGGATTTTGAATAAATAAGAAAACCCCCCAACATAATGGAATCATCCAAGCAAATTCTCCTGTATTCAAAAAACTATTTTCAGAACCCTACGCAGCTTTAGAAGCCTCTGGCAAAGCGGTAGGATTGCCCGCAGGTCAGATGGGAAACTCTGAAGTCGGACATATGACTATCGGAGCAGGAAGAGTCATCAAACAGAATTTGGTGGAGATAGACGAAATGCTTGACGAAAAAAGTTTTGCGAAATTACCTGAGTTCAAAGCAGGGATCGCTCATTGCAAAGAGAACGATTCCAACTTGCATATCATCCAGCTTTTCGGACCCGGAGGCGTACATGCTTCTGATTCGCATCTCAAAAAAATCCTTAAACTTATTCCAAAAGATATCCGCATCTCTCTCCACCTTTTCGGTGATGGAAGAGACTTAGCTCCCAACAGTATGTTAGGATTGATGCAGGAATTTGAGAAATTTCTCAAAGCCTTCCCCAACGTCATGATTTCAAGTCTAGCGTGAAGATACTACGGTATGGATAGAGATAATAACCGAGAGAGGATCCAGAAATCTTATGATGAGATTGTCTTCGGACAACTTCAGACCAGTGACACACCAAGCACCTATATCGCAAAATCATACGAAAAATTGATCACGGACGAATTCATCCTTCCCGTAAGTTTCGTAGGAGGAGAACAGATAGAAAGCGGTGATACCGTCTTCAACCTCAACTTCAGATCAGATAGGGCGAGAGAGATGACGCAAGCACTCATGGTCTCTATGGACAAAAAAGTCGCAGCGGAATATCCGACGCGAGACAGACATTTCCTTATCAAAAGATTAGATGATGTCTATTTTGTCGCAATGAACACATATTACAAAGAATATGAAGGAAATACATTTATGGATCAACCCGATATCAAAAATACTTTAGCTGAAGTGATTTCACATAACGAATTACGTCAGCTCCACCTCGCAGAGACGGAGAAATTCGCTCACGTCACCAAATTCTTCAATGGAGACAAACACATCGTCTTTGATGGTGAAAAAGATATCCTCGTCCCTTCCCATAAAGTAGCGACATACGATCTAGATCCAAATATGTCCGCAGAAGAGATCTATATGGAATTCTCTAAACAAGCAAAAGATTTTGATTTCGTCGTAGTCAATTTCGCTAACGGAGATATGGTAGGACACACCGGTAAGATGGACGCCGTAATCACAGCTATCAAAAAACTTGATGAGATTACAAAAGCTATAATAGAATTCTGCAACAAAAATAATTATGAACTCATCATCACTGCCGATCATGGCAATAGCGATGAAATGTGAACACCGGAAGCACCGGTAACTGCACATAGCATGAATCCTGTTCCATGCCGATACATCAGCAAAGGGAAAACCAAACCTATCAAAAAGACAGGAAGCCTCGCTGATATCGCTCCTACGGTATTAGATATCATGGGAATAAAAATACCTAAGGAAATGAAGGGGAAATCACTTGTATAATGATTAATAATAAAAATTATATTTTTTGTTTGTCTCCCTTTTGTAAAGGGAGAAGCCGAAGGCAGAGGGATTTGTAAAACAAAATACTTTTTAAATCCTCCGGTGCTTCGCACCACCCCTCCTTTAAAAAAGGAGGACAGAAAAAATTGTTTGTCACAAAATCAAAAGTTATTCGTATATACACATAGCAACACTTTTTATTTTTGTCTCTCACCCGTCATGAATACAGTATATTTCGGAATCCAATCAGATGCACCAATGGCCGTGGCTTGATACCTGCACGAGAGATTTTTTACTGACAAATAGTCAAAAAAATATCATCAACATATCAAGCTACGGAATCAACAAACGATCCGTAGCTTTTTTTAAACGGAATTTAAAGTTAAAATTTATTTATTAATACACATCAAATGTGAAACGAACAACAAAAGAAAAAAAAGAAGCCATGATCGACACGAAGAGTCATGAAATATTTTGCACATATCACAAAAAACGATAAGTGATTATTTTTTCTTGCAAACATATGAGGTATAGGAGCGATGGTGATATCGTTATTGCTACCTATCTATTACGCAAAAATAATCGATACGATCATGGCATCATGATCAGGAGATAAAATAGGGACGGTACATATTCTTTTAGGGATTTTATTAATCATCGCTTTGCTCGAAGTAGGATCTATTATTTCACGAAGAGTGTTTGGATTCAGTCTGACAGTTTTTGAGGTCCGTGGTATGAAGAGGATTTTCAATGAATGCTTCGCTTATCTACATAGGCATTCCTATAGATTTTTTACCAACAACTTTTCTGGTTCGCTGGTCAAAAAGGTGAATAAGCTTGCATATTCATTCGAAGGTTTCATGGATATGTTTGTCTATGAAATAGTGAGGATGGTCATAGCACTGCCGTTTATAGTCATCGCTATCAGTATGCAAAACAAGATATTGGGATTGGTTTTTCTATGATTTATCATCGTATTCATGGGGGTGCAATATTGTTTGTATAAGTGGAATATTCCGTATGAAATAAAAAGCAACGAACAAGATTCAAAAACTACGGGAGAATTAGCCGATACCATCACCAATAATTTCAATATCCTGACATTCGCTTCACTCAAACAAGAGATAAAAAGGTTTGGAGATACAGTAGAGAATTGGAAGATATTAGCACAAAAAAAATGAATAAGAAGCGAACGAATGTATGGTATAACGTCGGTATTAATGGTGATATTTGAAGTGGTAAGCATTTATGTCTGCATCAATTTACGATGAAAATGATTGATCACTACAGGAGTCATCATCTTGACGCAATCATATATCTTCAAGATATTCGAGCAATTATCCAGCTTGAGACATATCATGAGAGGAACGAATAAGACTATAGGAGAATCGATAGAGATGATTGAAATTCTGGACGAAGCTCATGAGATACAAGATCATACAGATAAAAATCTTGAAGTGCATAGTGGAAAAATAGAATTCAATACTGTAAGATTTAATTATATCGATGGAAGAAATATCTTCAACAATCTTACACTGAGGATTAAGCCAGGAGAAAAGGTGGCTATCGTAGGTCAATCGGGATGAGGAAAGACAACCTTAGTGAAATTATTATTCAGATTCTTTGATATCCAGTGAGGGAATATTTTGGTCGACGGCCAGGATATCGCACAGGTAACTCAGGACTCATTGAGAGGAAGTATCTCTATGGTCCCACAAGATACCGTGTTATTTCATAGGTCTATCAAGGAAAATATCGCATACGGAAATCCTGATGCCAGCGATGAGGAAATCATCGCCGCTGCTAAGATGGCAAGATGCCACGAGTTTATCCTCAAGTTAAAAAATGGCTATGACACCACAGTAGGAGAAAGAGGAATCAAATTATCCGGAGGAGAAAGACAGAGAGTGGCTATCGCAAGAGCCATCCTTGAAAATAAAAGAATCCTCGTCCTTGACGAAGCGACATCATCATTAGATTCAGAATCAGAACATCTGATCCAAGAAGCGATGGATGAAGTCATGAAAAACAAGACAACAATCGTCATTGCACATAGGCTTTCAACTATCATGAAAATGGATAAGATCGTAGTGATGGACAAGTGACAGATCATAGAGAAATGAAGCCACAAAGAGCTTCTTGCTACCCCTGACTCTACGTACAAGAGACTGCGAGATATTCAGTCTGGCTGATTCATGGCTGAAGCAGAATAATATATACAGTGGAAATATTGAACAATGGAAATATGGAAAGATAAAATAATAAATAAAAAAAATACCATCATCTTTCAATGTTTCAATGTTTCCACCCCTGCCTACCGCAGGCAGGTTTCAATATTTAGTTTTTAAAAAATCCCCATGCAAAAAAATAAAGAGATTCAAATACTACCCAACACTCCAAGACTCGAACGGGAATTGCTGAGTATGAAATATGTCGAAGAGATATTCAAAGAGCTGACAGATGAAGTCACCAAATATCTTAGGGTTTCTACACCAAAAAAAATAGAACAAGAAGAACAATGGATCATCAATAGCAAAGAAAAATATGAAAAAGAGACAGATGTAAATTTTATAGTGACTGATGGGGCTGGAGATTTTATCTGAACTTGCTGATTTTTAGACCTCAAGACACCTACTCCTGAAATATGACTATGGCTCAAAGAGTCCGCTCGAGGAAAGTGATATGGAAAAGAGATGATAGGTGGACTTATAAAACGATTGGAAACCAACAAAAAATTTGCATATATAATATATCATGCACATCAAGATAATATCGGAAGCAGAAAAATTGCTGAATCTTTCGGGTGAGTATTACAGTTGAATACTGAAGGAAAAGAAAATATTTTCCTTCAAGAAAAATTTGATCATTCATTAAAATATCCAGCGGTAGAATACAGGATCTACAAGAAATAATTACATTTCTAATTCAGCAGAAATGCTCTCTCTGTCTACGGGCAGGAGAGTTTTTCTTATTTTTTCATCACGGTTCATCAAGATTATCGCATCCATATCATCAGGTTCCCATATCTTTCCAAAGGTATTGAGCATCGTAGAATGATGGAAAGGGACGACATAATTGTTCGTCATTTTTTTATATTCTTCGTTGAATGTCTCTATGAAGTGGACGTTTTTCGTGATAGGGGAGATGACGATGACATCAGTTCCGATAAGATTCTTTTCACGGAATCGTTTGCAGAACATCTCAGAATAGAATTGCAAGGTATCTTTGACCAGCCCTTTCGCCAACGGATTGGACTCGATGAATTCATAGGTCTTATACCGGTATTGGACGATACCGTTGTCCTTGTACATCTGCTTCAATGCACTCATTCACAAGTTCAATGTCTCTACGCTATGATAGAATCCGTTTTGGATCTTGATCGCCTTACAGGAATTTTCTGTGATATACAGCAGGACGAAATTATCTTTCTTCAGATTGTTCCTCAAGAAGATGAGGGTATGAAACGACTGTGGAAGGATATTGATATTCTTTATATTAAAGAGATTCCCATAGACGGAATTCATAGTATTTATAGACTGCTTATTGAGATATACGATATATAATCTGAAAAATATTTCACCGGTTTCCCCGATGACATGTTTTTTCTCCTCACCATTGATATGGATATTATCAATGTAGACCATGATCTTTTCTCCATCAACATCATTATGCTTTTTAGTCGCTTGCGATTTCTCTTCTATGATGGTATTGAGATCCTGGATGGTGAATTTTTTATCAAACGTCTGGAAGACATCAAATCTGAAAAAGGAGAACCTGCTTTCATCAAGCATGAAATAATGGGTATATTTAGGATAGTCTCGTGATTCATTAGCTATCTTTTCAAGATTTTCATGCAAAATATATTGCAATATCTGATCCTGTTCACGTATTTTGTAGACACGAAAACTCGGGTGTGACTCGGAAAGATGTTCGTATCGGATGTAAAACATTAATTCAATTACGAATTACGAATTAAAAATTACGAATTTAATAATGAATATTACGAATTATTGTTCATTAGCTTTTAAGGATTTTTGTATCGCTCATAATATTTTTAATATCTCTTCAACTTTATTTATGAGTGGTTGAAATTTCTCTTCCGGCAAAAACGAAGTATCCTTTAAAATACGCAATCGATATTTGGTTTCTCTGGCTTCTTTATAGGCAATACTCATCTTTGATAAGAAATCTTTCTTGGATTGTCATCATATAGCTTCTTCAACATTTGCCCCAATTGATGTTCAGCTCCTTAAAAGTTGTTTGGACAAAACAAATTCTTTCTTGTTTTCCACAAGAAATTTATAAACATAGACAATCTCTATGCTAAAATCATATGTTTTTTGTAAGATAATGTTATCTTTCATATGCTTGCTTACAATATAAACATACTACTATCTATTCATAATTGTTAATTATTTGTTCTTCATTGTCTGTTGTTCATTCGTAATTCGTAATTGGGCATTCGTAATTCTTGTCTTCTTCAGACATGCGTGGTTCTCTTTCTGGGAGGTAGGTGATATAACTTTCACGCATGGCAATCATGTCCAAAATAAAGGCTCTTTCTTCTACTTGTCAGCTAGCAGCTAAGGTATGGTTTTGAGGCAAAATTACAAGATGAAGAGAAATATAAAAAAATCCAGCAATCGCTGGATTAGTCATAAAATCATTCTCTGGATCAGATGCGTAGCTATTTTTTTTTAGGAGCATGTTTTTTCATCCACGCTAAAACTTTGCTCGCAGGTTCATTCACGTCAACAAATCCAGGATTATTATAGTGTTCCTTATTGGTATCTGATTGTCATATGATACCATTTTTCTGAATATCTTGTATTACCTGTATAGTTGCATCAAAGTCTCCATCTGCTTTTGATGGTTTTTGTAGTTCTTTTTGGTGAAATTTTTCATATTCTTTTTCTGCTGATATAATGGCATCATCATGAGAAATATTTCATTTGTTTATTAAGATTTCACGATCATTGATTACAAGGAATCCCTCTAGTTTTTTTATCCAATCATTCATTTTCATAGGGATTCTTCTTTGTGCCTGTCATTCAGCGAAAATCAAATATTGTTCTATAAGATTATTGAGTTGAGATAATTCCGCTTCATTCAAATAATTTTTTGCTATTGAAGTATCAGTTTTCCTTATAGTACCTCATCTTCGATTGGTCAATCACATATGTGGTTTTTTGCTATCGGCTCTTCCAGAAATTATTTCTGCCGCAGTATTGCCTGTGATAGCAAAATGTACTTTGTTTTGAACTGTTTGGAAAAATTCTATGCTCAGTTGGTCTGCAGGATCATAATCGATACTTGTTGCATAGATATCAGTTATTTTCCTATAAAATCTCTTTTCTGAAGTCCTAATATCCTGAATTCTTTTGGTAAGTTCTTCGAAATAATCAAAAGGCAAGTCCGGATTTTTGAGTCTTTCATCATCTAAGATAAATCCTTTTATGATATATTCTTGCAATCTTTGTGTTGCCCATTGACGAAAGCGTGTTGCTACTGTGGATTTTATCCTATATCAGACAGAAATGATGACATCTAGACTATAAAAATCCACTTCACGAGATACCTCTCTTTCTCATTCTTTTTGAACCGTCAAGTATTTCTTGACAGTTGCTTTAGCTAAAAGTTCACCTTCTTCAAAAACATTCTGAATATGTAGACTTATATTCTGTTTTGTTGTATCAAAAAGTTCGGCCATCAATTTTTGACTAAGCCATACGGTTCATCAATCTAAACGAACATCAATTTTAATCTGTCCATCTTGATTCTGATATATAAGAAACTGTGAGTTTGGAGTGGTTATTATATCTTTCATCACATTTTAGTTAAATAAAGATTTTTATCTGTTTTTCAATTATATCTTAATTTTCCTTCATAATCAAGTAAAAAAGTTGCAGTCGGTATGAGGGTCAGAGAGGTTGGTAGATACAGGAGGAGAATAAAAAAGTACCTGATCGCTCAGATATTTATCTTTTTTTTAGGCAACCTCACGCCTTTTCCAGACTTTTTTCAAAACAACAAAGAAACACCAGTCCCCAACTACCAAAAAAAGTACCTCAAATATTTGACAAATCGCGAGGGGGGGGGGTATACTTAGGTATTAAAAAATTTTAACCCTTAAATTTAAAAACAATGAAACAACAAATCAACAAAGATCATCTAAAAATTAAAAATCGCACTCATGAGCAACAAGAGAATAGAGATGTTTTTGCAAAGGAATTAAAATCTAAAAGGGCTAAATGAGAAATCGGGAAAGAGCTCGCATCAAATCTTTTAGAAAAAAATGAAAAAAACACTGATTATTTGATCAGTAAATATGGTTATACAAAGCAATTGATTTTGGAATTACTTAAGCAAAAAAATAGTAAACTATGAGAATGTTTAGATAAGTGCCAATGATTAGATAAAGAAGTCGCAATGAAATTGATTGAGTCTAGGGAAATAAGCACCCTTAATCATTTTCTAGAAAAATTCCAATGATTGGATAAAGAGATTGCACATCATTTGATTACTTCGGAATATGGTACATCGATTGAAGGAAGATTAAGTAATTTTAAATGAGTAGATCATAAAGACATTGCAATACAATTAATTGATAATTGACTCCGATCTGAGGTCACTAATTCTATTCATAAATTCCAATGATTAGACAAAGATGTCGCTGATAAATTAATTGAAAGTGGACATTTACAAAGTGTTGCTGCTAGATTAAGTAATTTTAAATGATTAGATCATAAGGAAATTGCAAATAAATTGATGGATGCTGGAAATTGGGATGCTCTTGTAGAAAATTTAGATAAATTTCAATGATTAGATCATAAGGAAATTTCAAATAAA
>CAZBWN010000087.1:0-7263 GCA_964495905.1 uncultured Candidatus Peribacteria bacterium | reverse complement strand
ACAAAAACTAAAGATCCTTTAAAATAAAAGAAAATAATCATGAGACAATTCAAACTTTGGACAGGAGTAGGTATCTTGTTGGGAATCGATATGATATCCAAATATATTTTCTATACCCTAAAATATATGCAGGATTCAATATTGATTCGACCGGTATTAAACACAGGGATCTCGCGATCATTACCCTTACCATTTATTCTTATTTTGTGAGTAAGCATACTAGGTATAGGAGCATTTATCCGGTTATTTGTAAAAAATAAGATTGGATTAGTGGTGACGACATTGTTGATTGCAGGGACAGCAGGAAATCTCATCGACAGACTCGTATACGGAGGAGTAAGAGACTTCATCAACATAGGAATATTCAATTTTCCTATCTTCAACTTAGCAGACACCATGCTGAGTATTTGAGTAATCATACGAATCATCATAGTTATGCTTGAAAAAAAGAAATAGAAATATAAAATTGCACCACAAGTCATTTTTTATTCATTATTATTAGATCATGCAGTACACAGGAACCGTAAAATTTATTTGACCAAAAGAAACCATTGGAGCGAATGCGATCGAAAAACAGACTATCGTATTGGAAGAAGAAACTGATAGAGAATTCAAAGGTGGACTCGCAGTAGATTTTTTCAAAGACAAGACAGAATTGCTCAGCAACGTAAAAATTGGAGATCTCGTAACTGTTCACATCAACACAAGAGTGAATGAATCTAAGACACAACCAGGAAGATACTTCAACAGTATCACAGCATGGAGATTAGAAGCAGGAGCTGTAAGCGAAAAACCAGCTGGAAAAAAAGAAAACAATGATGATTTACCATTCTAAATAATAAAAATAAGCAAAAATGCCCGCTTAGGCGGACATTTTTTTGTTAAAAAAATATAATGTTATTTATTCTTGTTAAAAATATCAATCATCAACGTTAATATTCCATCATCCTCAACAAAATATCATTTTTCTATCATATTGTTGATTGTAGCATCTACTCTTTTTTCTATTTTTTGGAGTTTTTCAAAAGGCAGAGATTTTCTACCGTTTATCTCATCCTCTACCATTATCTGTTTAATCTTTTTTCTTGAGATATGATCATGTGCTATAGACAACATTATTGCCACATGAGCAAAATCACCTTCCTTTGTACCATTAGGATCACAAGCACGGATATCATCTTGGGTGAGTTCGTATATATTCGCTGGTTTTCATACTACAAGTTTGTATTTTGGAAGTTTTTCTACATCAACTTTTTCTACTTTTCTTAATAGACTAGAAGGCGCAGAGATTATGAAATGCTCGTGCGTCAAAACTGCGTGAGGAATATCTGATTTTAGAAAGTAATCTACCTTAAAAGTATTTTTACTAATAGCCCTTTGTTTATCATAAAATTCTACCATATCTCATTTTTTGAGATCAGGTTTATTTTCATACAGTTCATCAAAAAGATTGTAGAATCCAGCGACTGTTTTTTTATTTTTTTCTGTAAATTTGAAAGAAACAAAGCCAGGAGCTTGATTATAAAATTCGGATAAAAGAAACAAATCTGTTAAAAGCAAAACTGAACTATCTGAATCCAATTCATATCATTTTTCTTCTATCATAGAGATGGTTTGTGATATTTTTTGGATATATTTAGAGACTTTCTGATTATAATCAGCATATTTTTCCTGTAAAATAGATATTTTCGTATCAATTTTTTGTTCTGTTTGATTTTTTATTTCTTCTATCATTTTTTTTAATCAATTTATACATGATTTATTTGGATTGTCTAAATCTTTGGTATCAACATATCCATATAGATCATTGATTAAAACGGTTTTCAAGATGATTTGTTTTTTTGTTTGTTCTCCATTTATTTGTTCTTTATCTTTTTTTAGATTTTGAATATCTATATCTGAAGTATCTTCATTATTTTTAAGGACTTTTGTTGTTTCAGGTACAATCTTTTTTTGATCATCTAGAGAATCTCTTTTATTAAGGGCCATGTAATGAATTAGAGAATAAAGTTTTTCTTACTTTAAGTATACTCTCCATAGCTCGATTTGTCAAATATTTGAGGGAGATTTTTTATCAAATCCACCCCCCCCCTCCTTTATCAAGGAGGGAGCTGTTCCTCCCTTGATCCCGCCTTGCGGGACAAGCTTTCCTCCTCTGATAGGAGGAGAAACGAAGAGGAGGTTGCTGGACGAGAAGAGAAGGATTTGTTGTTTTCTTTTTTTAAAAAATGGACCATAACAAATACGGACCATTTTTTTATTTATACACATCTCATCTATATCAGACTTTATCTATGTAGAATTCTCAATATTTTTCAAAAAAGATAATCCTCAACTTGCCTACCCTGCACCTATAATATCATTTTTGATGTTCCATAGGAACAATATCCAAATCAGCAAAATCTCTTTTCATTATTTTGTCTATCGCTGAAAGTAAATCCTTCTTTCTTCAGGACTTATTTACTAGTTTTAGCCGTTTTTCCACCATCACTCTTCTTGATCAGCTTGTAAAATTCTTCCATCTTCATCTTTGGAGTGACATCAGCATCTACCCACATCTTCTCTTCTACGAAGCGGAGTAATTCTCTATAATCGACTATTTTTTTGCCATACTTCTTTGCTACTTTTGAAGGTACAGCCACAGTAAGAGTATTCATTTTTATTTGTTTATTATGCAGTAAAGTTAATAGTAACTATAGTTATTTCGGGGTAGATTTCAAGATAACCAAAAATGACCGATATGGCCATTTTTTTATGTATTTTTCTGAATTCTGAATTCTAAATTCTGAATTTATTTTATCGTCTTCCCATCCACATATACATTGATCCTAGATTTCAATTTAGAAACCGTAGTATACCAACGAGGCTTGATTTTGATAGTGAAAGAGGAAATCTCTGGATAAGAGAAAAGTATCTCTCTCGCTTTATCCTCAGTAAGTCCGATGGTGCGTTCCTTGATATCAGAAACGATGCCATTGATATCTTTGGCAAAATCGTACGACTGCTTGATATCTACTTTGGTAGGGATCACAAATACATGTCAGCTTTCTTGTTTAAGATCCTTGAAAAAGACTATTGATGAAGTATCTACTTCAAAGAGCTTCATCTTATCATAGAGCCTTTGTTTGACATATTTATCAACTACTGAGAGCAAGTCCGCTTTTTTGATATAATTGAAGTTGAAACGGACGATGATAGATCATTTGATGAGCGGTGTCTTTTCACCTGGGACATTGTGTATCTGGATATCTTTGATTTCTGTAGTGATAAGCGAATCGAAATTGAGGACAATATTTTCAGGTGATTTAAAGTTATTGGTCACGATATTACTCTTCTGTTTATAGATAGCATCTACAAGCTTTCCTGAAAGGATACCGATATCCTTGACGGAAACGACTCACTGGGATTGAAGATTTCCCCCGCTGAAATTTTCAATGACCTGTCCATAGATATTTTGGGAATAATAGCTATTTGTCATATTTTTGATGAATACCTTGGTTCATTTTGTGATATTTCCTCTAGATCCCATAAGCACTCATTGGATATCTTGTTCCATAGCCTGGAGAAGGACAACTTTTTTACCAGGATTGTTTTCAGTCCCCTGCAAGACAGAAAAATCTTTAAGAGATATGAATTGACGCCCATCATCAGTCACAAACCTCGTATTTTTTACAAACGAATAATCTTTTGGCGTTTTATTGATAAGTTCAATCGTCCCTTGAGAAGGATGTTGGATATATTTGATATTGGCAGTACTCACCGTCATATCATATTTATAATCAATATATCCGGTATAATAGGATACACTGAGATATCTTGAATATTGTTGAAACTCCGTATCAGAAGAAGGGTAGTAACGAAAGTTATAAATCACGCTTTCTATCTGGCTTGTAGGTGTGATATTGATATTGGTGCTAGGAAGGATAAGTGAATATAAGAGGAACAAAATCACTAATACGAAGATAACCTCAAACCCAAATACTACATAGAAGATATAATTTTTTTTGGTATATACCTGGAGATGGAATTTTTTGATATTGAAGAAAAAATCATAGATCAGCCTCAGATATTTGATGATTTTATGTTTTTCTTGATGAAGGACATTGAGACCCAGACTGGAAAAGAAATATTTTGATTTTTCTGTTTTAGTGACAAACATCGCATTCAAATCTTTTTTTTGGAGGAGTTCTTTGATCTCTTTTCCCCGCCGTTCATTATCAAAGAAAGAATGTTCAGTATCGATATAAATATAGATAGTCCTCCCATTGGGCACTTTCTCTATAGTCTTGAATATCTTATATAAACTATGCTCTTTGAGAAAAAATAACTTCATATATGAGAACAAACAAGCTATAAAAACAAATTCTATTTCTTTTTATGGAAGATTTTGCCTATTTTTTTATCGTTCGCGCAAGCGAACATTTATCGCGAGTCATAGACGAGCATTTATCACGTAGTATTTATCGCGAGCATAGCGAGCCTATTGCAGTTCAGAAACTTTTTTCCATTTAGAGTACACTACATAACAGATAATTGCCAAAATCCATGCAGAATATTGTTTCAGATCAAAGAGAATATTTCCCAATGAAAATACCGCATGCCTAGGATATTGTTGTAAGACCAAAAGAAGGCTCATAAAAATCAATATCACCGCAAATCCAAGCATTCCATATCCAAATCTCTTTTTTTTGAGGATCTTGATATAGAGAACAACAAAGAGCGAACCCAAAGAAAGGAAAAGCCCTATCGGATATATCAGATTAAATTTATTTCGTTGACTATCAGAATGCAATGATTTGATTCCAAGCCAAGTATCGGTAGTCGTTCCTATAAAATTATCTCCCATCAAGAGAAACAATCATAAGGGGACCAAGGACAAAGCAAGAGAAAAAAATAATATATCTGACCAGACTTTCTTATTTTCCACCCTCGTGATCTTCTTGAGGAATACGGTGATAGAGATAAACATCCCTATCAAGAGTCCCATAAAATGAAATTTGTATCCATAAGGCGAAAGCAATGTCACAAATTCAGACCACGTAGTAGGAACCATTCCCACATCAAAGACGAAATTTACATATGATCAGAGAAAATAAGTTAATACGATCAAGAAAGGCAGCCAGTAAAAGAATTTCCAGAAGTTTTGATGATATTTTTTGGTAAGATATCGAGCGATACCTAAGAATACAAGAAAGGAAACAATAATACCGATTCACGTCATATAAAATTTAGATCACCATAAGATGAGATAAGGATACATAACATTAATTAATAATTTAAAATTAATAATGAATAATGTTGGTTTTTTTATTGATAAATATAATTCCAAAATTATTCATTCTTCATTATTCATTATTCATTTAGTTTCTCTATCTGAGGAATTCTATGATCTTTGTCTCTCTGATACCCGTAACTCTGATAATACCAGGATAATCAAGCTTTTCTTCAATCTTTTCACCGATAGTTTTTAATAACTTTTCTAGTTCACTATCTGAGATCTCTTTTGGATTTACATAGACCATGATTTCTCTACCCGCTTGCATGATATGTACTTTATCGATACCATGGATTTCGTAGATAAGTTTTTCAAGTTCTCACATTTTTTCAATGAAGAGGTCTTTGGTATTAAATCTTGCACCAGGTCTGGAAGCTGATATGGCATCAGCAGCAGTTACTATCCAAGCGATAGGATGCGTGATAGGCACATCATAATGATGGGCTTCAGCCGCATTGATGATTGCAGGATCCATACCCATTTTTTTCAAGACTTCAGCTCCGATGATAGCATGGGATTGTCCTGTAGTCGCTATGATTTTTCCGATATCATGGAAAAGTCCGGCTTTTTTTGCCAAAATTGGATCGAGTCCAAGTTCAGCAGCGATTGCTTCAGATATCTTAGCCACCTCGATACTATGTCTCCAAAGATTTTGTCCATAACTGGATCTCAAAGAGAATTGTCCGATCATTCTTACTAATTCAGGTTTCATCATGGGGATATTAAGCATAGCGAGAGCTTCTTTACCCTTTTCTGTAAGTAAGTTCTGAAGATCAGCAACAACTTCATTATATGTTTTTTCGATATAGAACGGATTGATTCTTCCATCCTTGATCAATTTTTGAAGCATGATAGAAGCGATATATCTCTTTTCACTATCAAAAGAGGAGACTCTGACTGTCAATGGAGTATCATCTACGATAAGTTCCACTCCCGTCATCTTTTCAAAATATCAGATATTTCTTCCTTCTCTTCAGATAAGTTTTCCTTTGATGTCTTCGTTGGGAAGATCGATGCTTCTCGTAGTGAATTCATCTACAACATTTACTACAACTCTTGGTAATGCTTGAGTGATGATGATAGCAGCTTCTTTATCTGCTTCCTCTTTTTTGAGGGTTTTGAGTTTTTCGATGAAGATGACCATATCTTTTTGATATTCCTTCTCTACATTGGAGAAGAGCTGTTCTTTAGCTTCATCTTTGGTCAATTTAGCGATATCAGCGATTTTGTTCATCTGTTCTTTGATGATAGCATCCATTTCTTTTTGTTTATCACTGAGTTTTCCTTTCTCTTGTTCCAATTTTTCAAGTTTTTCATCCATCTTTTCTTCTCTAGCGAGGAGCCTATTTTGGATGACATCCATTTTTTCTAATCTTTGAGTTTCGATTTTTTGTGCCTTTTCTTCAGCAAATTCAAGTACTTTTTCAGCCTTTTTCTTAGCAGCATCAACCATCTCTTCTTCAATCTCTTTTACTTTCTCCATCCTTAATTTGAAATCCAATGCCTTTTGGGTCAATGTTCTTTTGTATCCATAGAACCCACCCAGTCATCATGCGCCCAAGGCCACGACAATCAAGATAATATTGAGTATATTCATCGTAAAAAAATAATTAATAGTATAAAAAAATCAGGTCGTGCTATAAATATACTATTTGCCCCACGACTTTCAACCGAAAGTGACCGTAGAAGATAACCAAAAAGCTGAAAAAATGTTAAAATTGCATATCAAAGAATTTTCACTATACTATAAGCCATATTTACCTAAATATTGAATTCAAAATGGACGAAAAAGGAGAGGAGCTGAGAGCATTTCTCGTAGATATCGTAAATAAGGATATCACACCGGAGCTTCTGGAAGATAGGATGATAGAGCTAGAAAATCTACTAAATACCTATGGTGGACTAGTACTTTTGAGGAAGTTCCAAAAAAAGGACACACCCGATTATAGGACATATATCGGTAAAGGGAAATTAGAGGAAATCATGGC
>CAZBWN010000086.1:0-1977 GCA_964495905.1 uncultured Candidatus Peribacteria bacterium | reverse complement strand
TATAGAATAGCTAGGTACGAGAGCAAAAGCTCTGTTAAGTGTTTTAGCATTTTTGAAGTGAACGATTATTTGATTTCGGTACGTTCATCGAAGAGTGGCTGTCCATACATATGGAATCCTCCTATCAAATCCAGAAGCATCCCCATAATTTAATGAATAATGAATAGTGTATAATGAATAATGTATGATTTTTTTTTATAAATATAATGATTCCATCATTATTCATCATTAATTATTAATTTTTCATTGTTTTTCTACTATACATATTTCCTTGGAAAAAGCAATAAAAAACGTCAGGAATGTTTCCTGACGTTTTTATGATATGTAGTTTTGTGATTATTTTTTAGGAGCTTTTTTAGTAGGTGTCTTTGATGATCGTTGCGTTATGACTTTGGTGGGTAGTTTAGTTGTCGGTTTGGTTTTAGCGATCTTTACAAATGATTTTACTACTGCTTTAGCTGCTGGTTTTTTGATAGCTTTTTTGATCGGTGCTTGTACTTTTGCTGGTGTAGCTATAACTTTAGTTGTTGTTCTAGCAGCTACTTTTGCTGTAAGTTTTTTACCAATATATTTTGAATTGTCGAATGCGAGGATTGGGATGAAGATAACTTTGAGGAATAGGATACCAAGTCCATACGTCCAATGTTTTCCGAATACTTTTGAAATTTTAAAATAATTGATGATGATAAGTATAACAAATACGGGTGGTACGAATATCCATAGAAAGTTTCGTCCAGATCGTCCTCCGAGTTTGAACATGAGGTATCGATTGTAAAATGGGATGAAGATTCCCCATCCTGGAAGTCCTGCTTTGCTGAATATTCTCCATCGAGAGATAATCATCAATGTTATAATCGCTAATCCTACTACCATCTGTATCATTGCGAGTGATCCCAAAATCGCACCTATTCATGTCATCATCCCTGGATTAATGTTTCCTGTCAATAACCCTTGTTGAATCTCAAAAGAAAAATTCATCGGATTTTATAAAATAAATAAAAAAAATAAACACACATAATGTATGTAAATCTCTGTATATTTCAAGGGAAGGAGAGAGAGGATTAAAACATTAAAATATTAAAACATTAAAATATTAAAACATGGAATACTATAAAATAAAAAAAACCTCCGAATACCGGAGGAATGCTATTTTTCAGTAGACTCTTTTTTCAATGCCATTAATCCTTTCAATGAATATTCTCCGTTTTTTGCTTAATTTTTTTTGTCCATCAGAAGGGATGTCTTCTTTGTATGCTATCATTTCATAGATAGTATCCCACCAAAGATAGCCTAATAATGCTTCATGTTCATCTTGAGCATATCTGCTTTTTATCTCTGATTCAATTTCAAATCCCATTTTTTTTTGGATATCATCAATTGCAAAAATACATACATCGGTATAAAATTCAAATTTTTCTTCTGGCACTAGATTTGTTGTAAAGACTACTTTTTTAAAAAAATTTTCTCCAAGTTCAAATTTTTGTAAATCATCAAACCATGTTCTTTTTTCAATCCACTTAGGATCAAATTCTTTGAGATATCCTACGATTTTTTGGATTCTCTCATTGTATATTTGTTGTTGTTCTTTGAAGTTTTTCATATATGTTTTTTTGTTTGAAAAAAAATATAGCTAAATAATCAATAAAGTCAAGTTTCTTATAAAAAGACAAAAATAGACAAATGGTCCGTTGAATCGGACCGACAAAAAATAGACTAATCTATAAAAAAATAATTTAAATCTTTTTATTCAGATTTAGGATTTCTTGTTTGGTCTCACTAGAAATTTTGGTCTCTTTGGTGATTCTTTGGATATATCCTTGAAGAATCGGTAAAATGATCTGTTTGATCGCTTGATATTTTCTGTCTTCATCTTTGCCGTCATTGAGTTCTTTGTCTCGTCGAAGCTGAAGTGCGAGCAGTTCTTCGTGTCTGCTTCCATCGTTTGCTGCTTGTGTGATTATAGTGTCTGGCAGGGCA
>CAZBWN010000085.1:0-1849 GCA_964495905.1 uncultured Candidatus Peribacteria bacterium | reverse complement strand
TATAGAATAGCTAGGTACGAGAGCAAAAGCTCTGTTAAGTGTTTTAGCATTTTTGAAGTGAACGATTATTTGATTTCGGTACGTTCATCGAAGAGTGGCCGTCGGTATATATGGAATCCTCCTATCAAATCCAGAAGCATCCCCATAATTCAATTACGAATTTTCAATTACGAATTGAGTAAATATACTATAACTATTTGCTTGAAAAAAGCAAGGAAATCACTTTATGTAGAGTGGATTCCCGTTTCCACGGGAATGACGAAAAAACGTCAGGAATGTTTCCCGACGTTTTTATGATATGTAGTTTTGTGACTATTTTTTAGGAGTTTTTTTGGTTGGAGTCTTTGATGATCGTTGTGTTATGACTTTAGTGGGTAGTTTAGTTGTTGGTTTGGTTTTAGCGATTTTTACAAATGATTTTACTACCGGTTTAGCTGTTGGTTTCTTGATAGCTTTTTTGATCGGTGCTTGTACTTTTGCTGGTGTAGCTATAACTTTAGTTGTTGTTTTAGCAGTTACTTTTGCTGTAGGTTTTTTACCAAGATATTTTGAATTGTCGAATGCGAGGATTGGGATGAAGATAACTTTGAGAAATAGGATTCCAAGTCCATACGTCCAATGTTTTCAGAATGCTTTTGTTATTTTGAAATAATTGATGATTATGAGTATGACAAATACGGGTGGTACTAATATCCATAAGAAGTTTCGTCCGGATCGTCCTCCGAGTTTGAACATGAGGTATAAATTGTAGAATGGGATGAAGATTCCCCATCCTGGAAGTCCTGCTTTGCTGAATATCCTCCATCGAGAGATAATCATCAACGTTATTACCGCCAAGAATACTATCATCTGTATCGTTGCGAGTGATCCCAAAATCGCGCCTATTCATGTCATCATCTCTGGATTAATGTTTCCTGTCAATGTCCCTTGTTGAATCTCAAAAGAAAAATTCATTGGAATTTGTAAAATAAATAAAAGAATAGATACGTATAATGTATGTAAATCTCACTATATTTCAAGAGAAGGAGAGAAGATGGAAACATTGAATATCATAAAATAAAAAAAACCTCCGAATATCGGAGGAATGATTTTTTTTCAGTAAACTCTTTTTTCAATGCCCTTGATCCTTTCAATGAATATTCTCCGTTTTTTGCTTAGTTTTTTCTGCCCACCAGAAGGGATGTCTTCTTTGTATACTATCATCTCATAGATGGTATCCCACCAAAGATAGCCCAATAATGCTTCATGCTCATCTTGAGCATATCTGCTTTTTGTCTCTGGATCAATTTCAAAACCGATTTTTTTTTGGATGTCATCGATTGCAAAAATACATACATCGGTATAGAATTCATGTTTGTCTTTGGGAGATGATTCGTTTGCCAATATCACTTTGTTGAAGAAATTTTCTCCAAGCTCAAATTTTTTGAGATCTTCAAACCATGTTCTTTTTTCAATCCATTGGGGATCGAATTCTTTGAGATATCCTATGATTTTTTTTATTATCTCCTGATATATTTTTTGTTGTTCTTTGAAATTTTTCATATGCTTATGTTTTTTTGTTTGAAAAGTAGCATAACCAAATACCATATAAAGTCAAGTATCTAGTTAAATCTTTTTGTTCAGATTGAGGATCTCTTGTTTGGTCTCACTAGAAATTTTGGTATCTTTGGTGATCCTTTGGATATATCCTTGGAGAATCGGTAAAATGATCTGTTTGATAGCTTGATATTTTCTGTCTTCATCTTTGCCATCATTGAGTTCTTTGTCTCGTCGAAGCTGAAGTGCGAGCAGTTCTTCGTGTCTGCTTCCATCGTTTGCTGCTTGTGTGATTATAGTGTCTGGCAGGGCA
>CAZBWN010000084.1:0-7494 GCA_964495905.1 uncultured Candidatus Peribacteria bacterium | reverse complement strand
AAATTATTACAACGTGGCTTGATAGACAAAATATCTAGTACGATAGTTTTTTTTTATTTAAAGAAAGTACGTATATGGAAGAGATAAAAATCCTACCTGAATATATACATATCCGATGATTATCAATATCACAGACACTGATAGCTTCCATAATAGGGACTCTACTGTTTATCATATTTGTCTGTATATATAGATCGCTAAGGAAAAAGAATCCTCACAATAAATTTACCAACCTGATTGATACAGGTGTTGAAGGAATCATATCTTTCTTCCAGGAATTAGGATGAGACATACCATTAAAAATCATTAAATTCATAGTATTTATCTTCATCTATATATTACGATGTAATGTCATAGGATTATTAGGAGATATGTTCGTACTAGTGATTCCAGGTTCTCATTTCTATTTCAGACCAGTATCTACAGATGTATTCTTCAATATGACGATAGCCGTTGTCTGTGTGGTTTGGTCCGTAGCATATTGATTTCAAAAAAATGGAATTCATTATATACAAAAATATATAGGATATAAAGGATTGGGTATCGTTCCAAAAGTCACGGGCATAGGTACTTTTCTAGGAAAAATATTTGATATCTTCTTATGATTATTTATCGGATTGATAGAATTTGTAGGAGAAGTGACTAAGGTATTATCATTGTCTCTAAGGTTATTGGGAAATATACTTGCTGGAATGGTCCTTTTAGGGTTGATTGTTTTTGCAACCACCTCTTTCCTCAAAGTTCCCGTACTACTGCCTCTTGTTGTAGTATGCTTCGAACTTTTTGTAGGGTTCTTACAGGCATTTGTATTTAGTATACTCGTATTGGTATACTTCAAGATAGCAGGAGAAAGCAGTCATTAATAATGAGTTTTTTTATTCTTTTATACTATATATTATGGAAAATTTAGGAACGATTTGAGCAGGTTTGGCTATTGGATTTGCCGGATTAGGTGCAGCTATCGGATTAGGACTTATCGGTAAAGGTCGGTTGGAATCTTTGGGAAGAAACCCTGAAGGAGCAAAAGCATATTTCATCCCTGCCATCTTGGCTCTTGCCTTGACTGAAGCAGTAGCTATCTACGGATTAGTTGTAGCATTCATGTTATTAAACAAATAATTCTTTACACCTTTTTAAGTAAATAATCTTAAAAAACTATGGAAGAACAACTCTCCGTTACGACGGTTTTGTTAAATGTCGGCATTCAGATTTTGAATTTGACGATTTTTTTCTTATTTTTCAAATATATGCTTGGTGACAAGATCGTCAAGGAATTGGAAGAAAGAGAACATCTCATCAAAAAACTCAAAAATGCTGAATTTGAGTATAATGCCATTATCGAACAAGCTGAAAGCAAAAAAAATCTTATCCTTGCTGACGCTTTACAGAAGCAAAAAACTATCCTCCAAGAAGGAGAGATATTAAACAAGAAACTTCATAAAGAGATTTCTGAGGATGCTCAAAAAAAAGCTCATAATTTACTCAAAGATGCATCCGCAGAGACAAAAAGAATCCAAGATGAACTTGCAAAAAACTGGGAAATGGCAGTCAAAGCTACAACCAAATCAGTAATCCAAAAATTAATGAATGAAAGAAAAGATCTCCAGGATGAATATTTGAAGACATTGATAGATGATGTACAAGCTTAATTCCAAATATTGTCATTGCGATCCCGACTTCTCGGGAGAAGCAATCCAGTCAACAAAATTAGTTTAGAATTTTAAATTTATTGTCGAGACGATGAAAAAATTTATTTCAAATGAAGATTTTGTACGTGATTTTTTCATAGAAGCATTACAAGAGAAACATATACTCAATAATCTTACAGTGATTTTGTCGCTTGTCAAAAAATATGGACACAAGCTCAATATCAGCGATTCTTATTTGCAGCTTATCAGCAAAGAATATCCACAGATTGTAAAATTATATGAGTTATTGCATGCCCTTGGCAAGACAAATACCAAAGATCTCAACAGCATCATAAAAATCTGCAAAAAAATATATGTACAATACAGAAAAGAATTTACAATCACTTCCGATATATCTACTCAAGAGGTTTTGAAAGGATATATCAATACAAAATTTCCAAATGCTGATGTGACGACAAGCAATACATCAAGTCTGGAAATAGATATCAAAGGAGAATGATACCGTTATCATAGAAACCTCAACAAAGATTTGAATATACTATTGTGACAGTAAACATCGATTATTTTTTATTCTATTACAGGCACTAAATGCAAGTTGTAAAAGAAATTTTAGAAAAGATTGAGAAAGATATCAAAGCATCTGATCTCAATGATTCCTTCTCCAAAAAATGAGAGATATTGGAGTTGAAAGATGGTGTCGCTATTGTCGTAGGACTAGATGATGCTATGTTTTCTGAGATTGTAGAATTTGAGAATGGCACTAAATGATTGGTACTAGATCTTTCAAACGACACTGTTGGTGTCCTAGTTTTGGGAGATTATAGCGGTCTCAATCAATGAAATACAGTCAAAGCTACAGGTAAAGTTTTGAGTATCGGAGTAGGAGACAATTTTCTCTGAAGAGTCTTGAATGGAATGGGAGATCCTATCGATGGATTAGGTGAGATCAAAGCTACAAAAATAGCTCCCGTAGAAAAGATCGCTCCATGAGTTATCACAAGACATTCAGTTAATACCCCATTAGAAACGGGAATCAAAGCGATTGATGCTATGGTGCCTATTGGAAGAGGACAAAGAGAATTGATCATCGGAAATAGACAGACAGGAAAGACGACTATCGCTATAGATACGATTTTACATCAAAAAGGTAAAAATGTATATTGTATATATGTAGCTATAGGTCAAAAAGAATCAAAGGTCAGAAGGATAGTAGAACTCCTAAAAGAGAAATGAGCGATGGAATATACTATCGTAATCACTGCACCAGCAAACGCACCTTCAGTACTACAATATATCGCTCCTTATGTATGATGTACGCTTGGAGAATATTTTATGGAACAAGGAAAAGATGCATTAGTCATCTATGATGATCTATCAAAACATGCAGTTGCATACAGAGAGATCTCATTGCTTTTGAGAAGACCTCCAG
The DNA here is from genome assembly GCA_964495905.1 of uncultured Candidatus Peribacteria bacterium. Lineage (GTDB taxonomy): Bacteria > Patescibacteriota > Gracilibacteria > Absconditabacterales > Absconditicoccaceae > CAJBLF01. Next base: position 4,416 of record CAZBWN010000084.1, on the reverse strand, counting down.
GAAGAGAAGCATATCCAGGTGATGTATTTTATCTTCATTCTAGATTATTGGAAAGAGCTGCAAGATTAAATAAGGATTTTTGATGAGGATCACTTACTGCCCTGCCATTGATTGAAACGCTCGATTCTGATGTATCAGCATATATCCCTACTAACGTAATTTCTATCACAGATGGACAGATATTTTTGGAGACAGAATTATTCAATTCATGAATCAGACCAGCTATCGACGTTGGATTATCTGTATCACGTGTGGGAGGAAACGCTCAGACAAAAATCATGAAAAAAGTATCAGGAAAATTAAGACTTGAATTAGCATCATTTAGAGAATTGGCAAGTTTCGCACAGTTCGCTTCAGAACTTGATGTAGCGACACAAAAAAAGATTGAAAAAGGAAAGAGGCTTGTAGAGATGCTTAAGCAATCAAACAATGATCCTATTCCGTTCTACAAACAAGCAGTATTGATTTATGCAGGTATCAACTGATATTTGGATGAACTCGCTATCAACAAAGTATTGCCTTTCGAAAAAATGCTCTATCAGAAAATGGATACGAGTCATAGTGAACTCACCAAAACAATCATCAAAGAAGAAGCTTTGACAGAACATATAGAAAAAGAGATTACAAAATTGATCAAAGAGACATACGAAGAAATAAATGTAGCATAATTACATTATTTATATTTTTTATCTCTGCATCATGTTCCTCAAAATAATTTCTCCAAGCTCCGTGATCTACCACGGAGAAGTGCTCAAAGTGATTATACCTACTGCTGCATGAGAGATCGGTATCCTACCTCATCACATTCCATTGACGAGCATCATCACTCCATGATTGGTAAAATTTTTGCCAAAAGAAAAACATGCTGAAGCATTTGTACAATGAGCGACATTTCTATTTGAAGACGATATGATCACTATTTCTGTAGGGAAATGATTGCTTTATTTGGATGGAGAAACAGTAGAACTCCTCATAAATACGGCTACAACGCATGCAGTATCAGATAAAGCGCTGTTGGAAAAGATGAAAGCAGACCAAGAAAAAGAGATTGAACTTATCAAACTCAAAGGAGATATCAACGAGATAGAAAAAGCATACTTATCACTGCAACAGATCACTGCTGACTTAAAATTGCATAAGATGAAATATAAAAAATAATAAAAAGAATTGAAAATTGAGAGTTGAGAGTTGAGAATTAAATAAAAAAAATACATTCATTATTCATTATTCATTTTTAATTATTAGTTAAGTTTATGGCCAATACCAAACTTATCAGAGAAAAGATAAAATCAGTCGGTAACTTGAAAAAAATCATAAAGGCATTAGAGATTGTCTCAACTATTAAGCTTCAAAAACTTAAGACAAAGACAAATAATTTTAAGAATTTTATGTTGGATTTCTTACGTGTATTGGAATCGCTCAAAAATCACATAAATATATTTGATTTTGATCGTAAAAAATGGAGTGAGAGTGGAAGAAGGTTGATTATAGTCGTAAGTTCAGATAAATGATTATGTTGATGAATAAATGCAAAACTCATGAAACATATCGCCCAAAAATATCAGGATGCAAACATGAAAAAAGATGTAGACATCATCGCCATAGGAAAGAAAGCATTAGAATTTTTTGTGAGGGATGGATGGAATGTTGTAGCTTCTACAGCGTTAAAAGATGATTTCGATGAACGTGATCTTCATGCTATCTATACGTATATCAACCAGGCGATAGTCAAAAAAACATATGCCAAAGTCAAAGTATATTTCAATTTCTTTAAAAATATTATCACGCAAGTTCCTTTGAGATTCAAGCTCTATCCATTGGATCAAGAAAGTTTTGAAGCATTTTTACAGGATTTGAATATTGCACCGGACACTACCCTATCATTCAAGCAACATAGTGATCTGGTCATCGAACCGGATATCAATCATTTCAAAAATAATCTCGTACAGGAATTGACAGAGCTGATCATCTATCACGCAGCATTGCACAATAAGACAGGTGAACATGCAGCACGTATGCTAGCCATGAAAAATGCAAAAGACAATTGTGGCGATATCATGGGCTGACTGCAATTGATATATAACAAGACTCGTCAATCCAAGATTACTCAAGAGATATCAGAGATTGTAAGTGCAAAACTTGCTATTGAACAGAACTAGATCTTTAGAACGTTAGGTCTTTAGAAGATTAGAGAATTAGAAATCTAACAATCTAAGTATCTAAACATCTAATAACATTTATTTTATTAAAACAATATTATGACAGAATCTAATGGAAAAATCACTGCCATCAAATGAGTTGTTATAGAAGTGAAATTCACAGAAAATGCACCAAGAATCTATGATGCATTACGTGTAGAAACCAAAAATAGCAATGGTGATGATGTAGTCATAGAAGTCCTGCAATTACTTGAAGATGGTGTTGTAAGAGGTATTGCTATGGATTCTACAGATGGACTCAAAAGATGAGATACCGTAGTTTCGACAGGAGGACCGATCAATGTACCTGTAGGAGAATGAGTGCTCGGACATATGTTCAACGTTCTAGGAAAAACCATTGATGGAACACCAGATATACAAAGCAAAGAACGTCGAGCTATTCATAGAAATTCACCAGCATTTACGTCATTGGCTATGAAGACAGAGACATTAGAGACAGGAATCAAAGTGATTGATCTTTTGGCACCTATCCTCAAAGGAGGAAAAGTAGGGTTGTTTTGATGAGCATGAGTAGGTAAAACCGTAGTAATGATGGAATTGATCAACAATATCTGAACGGAACACAATGGAGTATCAGTAGTATGTGGAGTAGGAGAAAGAACAAGAGAAGGAAATGATTTATATAACGAGATGAAAGAATCTGGTGTATTATCCAAGACTGCGATGGTATATGGACAGATGAATGAAACTCCTGGACCGAGATCTAGAGTCGCTTTGAGCGGATTGACTATGGCAGAATATTTTAGGGATGTAGAAGGAAAAGATGTTTTGGTATTTATCGACAACATCTTTAGATTCACCCAAGCAGGATCAGAGATATCCGCATTACTCTGAAGAATACCTTCAGCAGTGGGATATCAACCGACTTTGGCAAGCGACATGGGAATATTACAAGAAAGAATCACATCAACAGATAAAGGTTCTATCACTTCTGTACAAGCAGTATACGTACCCGCAGATGATTTGACAGATCCAGCACCGGCAACAACATTTACGCATTTGGATTCAACTATCGTTTTAAGTAGAGCAATCACTGAAAAAGGTATTTATCCTGCCGTAGATCCGCTAGATAGTACTTCTACTATCCTTGCACCAGATATCGTAGGTATAAAACATTATACTGTAGCAAAAGAAGTGCAGAAGATATTACAGAAATATAAGGAATTACAAGATATCATTGCTATCTTGGGTATGGAAGAGCTTTCTCATGAAGACAAATTGACAGTCTACAGAGCAAGAAAGGTAGAAAAATTCTTTTCTCAGCCATTTACTGTAGCAGAGCAATTTACAGGTATGACAGGAAGATATACTAAATTAAATGATACCATAACAGGTTTCGAAAAAATATTGAATGGAGAACTTGATCATATATCAGAAGAGCATTTCATGTATAAGGGAGGAATCGATGAAGTCATCGAAGCAGCTGGGAAAAGCATTAAATAATACACTCCTTATAGTAGACAAAAAGTGTCATTAGTTTATAATTAACATAACTAAGGTTCATAAAAAAAACGATTATTTCAATAATAAAACTGATAAGAGGAAATCAATAGAAAACAATGAGAAGGACCATAAAATATGGTCCTTATTATTCCCTTGACTATATACAGCTTATATATATACTTCAATTGAGTTATATTGCTCAATTTTATTATTTTTTTCAACAACACAATGACTACAGGTACAGTAAAATTTTTCAACACTACAAAAGGATTTGGATTTATCACTCCTGCTGATGGTTCAAAAGATGTTTTCGTTCATATGTCTGCTCTTAACGGAGAAACTATCAAAGAAAACGACGAAGTTCAATTCGAAACTGAAGAAGGACAAAAAGGAATTAACGCTATCAACGTAGTAAAGATCTAATCCAAACATATTTTTGTATGTGGATTCCAGAAAAAATCACCTTTAGGGGTGATTTTTTTTATATAAAATAAATAAGAATTATCAGACATCAAGTACTCTAAATAATTTTTATTTATGCCATATTTTAGAAGAATGAAAGGGAATCGTAAATGAAGAAGCAATCAATCCTCTTTTGGTTCTTTATAAGATGTCCGAGCTGTGTACATTCTAAAAAAGCAAACTGAATGGTGTGGCGAGTTTTATAAAGAACTAGACCTCTTTGGTGACTTTCTGGGTCAATGCCAGAAAGTTACTCTCCGAAGGAAAAAAAAATATGTTTTTTAAGAAAAAA
>CAZBWN010000083.1:0-2857 GCA_964495905.1 uncultured Candidatus Peribacteria bacterium | reverse complement strand
CGGATGATTTTTCCTATTATGATGAGTATTAGGTCTTATAGGTAAAGCAGTAGCTATATCTCTGACTACGACGACTATATTGACTATATTTGTAGGAGTAGTCGTACTTTGGATGGGGCTGCATTTGCTGAAGCTTTTACCTAATATCAGTTCTACCGGATTACATCTACCTAAAAGTTGGTCAGAAAAAACACTGACGACTAAAAATCCGATATTCGCTCCATTGATTGGTGCATTGACCTTTTTCTTACCGTGTGGATTTACATTATCCATGCAATTGATAGCAATCAAAACAGGAAACTTCTGGTTATGAGGAATGGCTATGGCACTCTTTGCACTATGAACAGCACCTGTATTATTAGCGGTAGGACTAGGATCATCATATATCAAAGATAAGAAATTCAAATTACTCCATACTATCATAGGTACGCTGATCGTATTCTTCGGAATCTTTATGATCATGAATGGTCGACGTATGTTATGATGATTATCAGCATTTACAAATACGAACCAAACCACTTCTTTTACAGGTGAATATCAACAAGTAAATATCTGATTTGATGGATTAGCTCTTGTACCTGAAATCACTACCCTGACTGCCGGAGGCAATTATGAATTGATCGTGACTCCTAGCGAAAACGGAAAATGATGTATGGTAAATCAGACTATACCTAGTCTCGATCGTACTGTAAACCCTATCATAAAATGACAGCCTATCATATACAGATTCACCAATAGCAAAGCAGGGACATATGATGTTGTTTGCTGAACCATGGGTATGTATCAATGAAAAATAATCGTACAATAATGAAAATGAATTCAGAATTCAGGGTTTAGAATTCAGAATTAAAAAAAATAAATTATTAATTATAAATCAAATCTTTTAACTTTCTACCTTCTACCTTTTACCTTTTACTAATTTTAAATGACACACAATACACATAAAACCCATAAAAAAAACAATTCTAATTCAGGACGAATGATCGTAGTTTGAATACTTATCGCAGGAGTATTATTTTATGGTATTTCTTCTAGCAATCTTTTTGCATGATCCAAAAAAAATACATACAACGCAGTAACTCCTACAACAACATCTGCTTCTTCTTGCAGTATGTGAGCAAACGGATGATGATGTGGATGTGGATGAGGTGCAAGAAAGACAAGCACAGTAAATTCATGTGCTGCAGGAAGTAATCCAGTAACAACACAATCAACTCCTACAATAGCTCCAACAGTAGCAGATACAACAGCTACCTATGAAACAATAAATGTCGGACACACCGCTTTTGCTCTCAATCCGGAAACAGTGACATTAAGCGCAGGTAAAAGCTACAAACTTATCATCACTCCGACAGAAGATGGGGGATGATGTATGGGAACCATGACAATTCCCGGTATTGATGAAAATGTATATCCTATCAAAGCAGGACAGCCGATAATTATCACTATAAACAATGCTCAAGCAGGAAACTATGAAGTTATTTGTTGAGCTATGGGAATGTATCAATGAAGTATCATTATCCAATAATAACATAAATCAAAAAAAACATTTGCAAATTTAAAAAAAATCTATATACTTTATACCTACACCACAGGTATAGGTAAATTAAGACACAATAAAAACTTTTATCTTTTTACTACTATTATCATGGCTACAACAAAAGTTGAAATCAATTGTGATGCTTGTGTAAGACTCATCAAAACTTTGCCTGGCATCAAGTCAGTATCAGTATCAGGTAAAACTGCTACCGTAGATTTTGATGAAACCAAGGTTTCTGCACAGAAGATTCAACAACAAGTGAAGAAGTAAATAAGTCCAACACGTTTGTGTCGGGTGTATATATTCGGCACAAACATTTTTTGCATTTCTAATCATCATCATAAATAATAATTTTATCACTTTATAATTATCACTATGACAAAATTACTTTTATCTATGCCTGAAATCCATTGTAAGTCCTGCGAGAAATTGATCCTTGCGAGTTTAGAGGGAACACCATGAATCAAGTCAGTCTCCGTTTCTTTGAAAGATAAAGAAGTGGAATTGAGTTATGACGAAAAAAAAGCTAAAAAAAACAATATCATGAAACTGATCAGCGAATGAACAGGCTATTCAGCGACAGAAAAATGAAAACAGATTTCTGAAGAAATAGCAATTCAAACAGAATTATCAACAGAGCACAACGAGATGCCCGTAGAAAAAACAGACACCAACAGCAAGATGGTATCAATAGACATTGAATGAATGCATTGCAGCAGCTGTGCCTTATTGATAGAAAAATCGCTCAAAAAAACACCAGGAGTGCTTCAGGCGAGTGTCAATTTTTCTTCTGCACAAGCTATGGTCAAGATGGATCCCATTGATGCTTCCGAAAAGGATCTTATCCAAGCAGTCAAAAATGCATGATATGAATGATCTATTGTAGATCAGAATCATACTGCCAATGAAATGGAAAAAAGGACAAAAGAGACACAGCATCGATGGAAAAAATTTAAACGAGCTGCTCTATTAAGTGCGCCTATGATTCTTTTCATGCTTTATGATTTCTTGCCAGGCATACTGCCATGAGGTAGTTTCATAATGCCTTGGACAGCGATCATTTCATTGATATTAGCTATCCCTATCCAATTTATCATTGGTGCCGACTTTTATAAATGAACATGGTCAGCACTCAAGATGAAGACATTTAATATGTATTCATTGATCACGATAGGAACCAGCGTAGCGTTCTTATATAGTATATACAACCTATTTCTTTTCTTATATCAGACAGGATCGATACTAGGATTGGACGGAGAAAAGATTCCAAATATCTATTTTGAAGTCGCAGGATTATTGATTATGTTCGTTTGTTTA
>CAZBWN010000082.1:0-2236 GCA_964495905.1 uncultured Candidatus Peribacteria bacterium | reverse complement strand
TGCCGGGTATTTGGCATATGATAAAGAGAAAGAAGAATATGCATTGACTGATAATTTCTTCAAACTTATCTCACCAAATAAATGGTAAACAAATCCCCCCTTGCTGTATTTAGCAAGGTTTTTTTTATATTTGAGAAATAGTTTCCGATGTTAACTCGTTAAAATAAAGAAGAGCGGCCATATTAAAATCTAAAGCTTTATCCAAAAGTGCTTCCTTACCTGCAAATGCAGAAATGATACGAGGATCTTTTTTTAAAAGACTAATCTTTTCATCTAAATATCTTTTCATAATAGCAAAATGTTCTTTTCTATATTCTTCATGATTAAGATCTTTTGTCTCTAATATGCTATCCATAGCATTATTAATATCTTCCTTCATGAAGAAGATTAATTCTTTATCCCAAACTTTTTCAAAAATAGTAAACAGATCTGGGCCGAATTCATCTTTTAATTTATTGGCCTTAAGGGTGATAGTAAGGAGTTTATGTGCAAAATCTGGATCCATTTTTTTGATATATTGATACATCTTGACAACTGCATCCATATGCCTTTGTTCTGGAGCATCCAAAAATTCTTTTTTTGCCATCGCTTTAGCAGAAGCTTTGATAACATATCTAAGATCCCCAAAACTTAGCTTATCAGGAGATTCTAACTGTTTTTTAAGATCTTCTGCAGATTTATTATCTGAAATCTTTGATTCTATTTTTTCTTTTTTCAAATCAGTCATTCATTCTTGTTCTGATTTTATTTTTTTATCTTTACTGTAATAATTTTTAATGAATGCAGCATTTTTTGCTAAATGTTCTTTATCTGTTAGATGTTTTTTATCATTATCATTATCATCAGATGAAGGAGTATTGAGTGTCATTATTAATGAATGAGGAAATAAAAAAAGTTCTACTGTAATTATATCCATAATCCAAAAAAAAGCAAATTTTCTTTGATAAAATTGACTTTTTTATTCTGTTGCAGAATCAAGGTTACACTTTTATAAGTGAACATAGACGATATTTTTGGATGGGCGTTAGCCCATTCATACCCAATCATCTATGTTTTCTTTTGTAGTTGTAATAATATTCCCATAGTTTTAATCTATAATTCGCTTCATCTAAAGTCATTCAGTAGCTTCGATAATTTATATCCTCATCTTTTCGAGTCCTATGATATCTTTCTATCTTTCCGTTTTCTTCAGGTGTATATGTATTGTTCTTAATATGTTTGATTCCAATACCTTCTAAATATTCACTAAATTTTCTGCTAAATTCACTTCAATTATCCGTTCTTATTGCACGTACAGTAAAAGTTATTCTACTTAATACATACTGTACAAATGCTATACTATTTACTACCGTTTTCTCTTGATATGCTCTAGCTTTTATTGTTCTAGAACAATCATCTATCATATCGTATACAATAACTCATTCTCAGTATCACAAAGGGAAACACGTATCTAATTGCATTTCTTGTCAGGGTTTTCATAAACTATAAAGCTTACTCGGTCTCTTAAATTGCACGTATTCCTCATGATATCTTACATGATTCCTTTTGAGTATCCTAAATATTGTTGTTGAATGTAGCTTTATGTTATGTTCATCTTCAAGCCTATCTCATATTGTTATCGGTCATTTAAACCTCTGCTCTTTAGAGATATCTATCACTATTTTTTCTATTCGTTTTGGTGTTTTATTTGGTGGTGATCAATGCTTTGGTCATGGCTTCCTAGGGTATAATCATGCCTCTCATCGTTTTCTATATTTAGCTAACCATTGATGAATAGTTTTTCTACTTACATTCAATTCTTTAGCTCACTGAACCACTGTGATTTCTTTTTTTATAATTTCTTGTACTTTAGTGATTCTTAGCTGGATCATAGCGTTACATATATACATAGTAAATGATTAGAGATAAATATAGGTAGGGACTAACGTCCCTATTGATTTTATCCTACATATCTTCTAAATAAGTGTAACCCTAATTGCTGCAGTTATAACAAAAATTGACTTTTTATAGGAAATATATATAAAATTAACATAAAATAGATAATTTACCTTTTAATACACCTCTATGGTACTAGAAGTAAACAACAATAAATCACCGAGATCATTTGATGAAATCGCTGCAATTATCTTACACCATCTAGCAAATAACCGTGAGGAATTCCTTTCAGGAACCGGTTTTAACAAAGGTAAACTCACCATTGAAAATCTTGAAATGTTAGCAGGAAATCATCTCTTTG
>CAZBWN010000081.1:0-14379 GCA_964495905.1 uncultured Candidatus Peribacteria bacterium | reverse complement strand
ATTATTGGCATATTCACAGATAGATGATCATCAAAAATATTGAGGTGTGGTGCCGGAAATCGCTTCTAGGCTTCATTTTGATAAAATCATCGAAGTGGTCAAAAATATCGGTCTGGATAAAATCAAAGATGTGGATTTTATCAGTGTGACTACGCATCCCGGACTTCCAGGATCTCTTGTAGTCGGTAAGACTGTCGCTTCCTTGCTTTCCAGCTATTTTGCTAAACCGTTGGTCCATGTTAATCATATCTATGGGCATCTTTTTTCCCTTTTACTTGAAAGAAATATCTCTGATATCCAATTCCCGCTAGTGGTGTTGACTGCGAGTGGCGGACATAACGATATATACGTTGTAAATAATTACGAATTATGAATTACGAATTACGAATTAACAAAAATCAATGATCAATTAATTGAACGGAGGGAATTTGGGGGATATACAATTGCTAAGGTAGGATATACGCTGGATGATGCGGCAGGTGAGTGCTTTGATAAGGTATCAAGGATGCTTGGCGGTCCTTATCCTGGATGACAGCGGATTGCGGAAAAGGCATTGAAAGGTGGAAAGATGGAAACATGGAAAGATTCAGAAATTGCTGAATTAATCAAATTTAAGCGTATATTTTTGTCGAAAGAGGGCTTTGAATTCAGTTTTTCATGAATGAAATCCCAAGTGTCATTTCTTTTGAAACAGTTAGAAACCAAATGAATTCCGTTGACTGAAGAGCTTATCTGTGATATCGCGTATGAGTTCCAAGAAGCTGTTGTTGAAGTCATGGTCAAAAAGCTTGTCAGAGCGGGTATCGCTTTTGATGCGAAGACATTATGATTGGCCGGAGGAGTATCATGCAATGATAGATTACGAGAATATCTCCAAAGCTATGCACAAGAAAAATTGCCTGAGGTCGTCTGTCTGAGACCGATGAAAAAGGTCTATTCTATGGATAACGCTGCGATGATCGGGTTGGCGGGAATACTTGAACATATTAATTAATAATTAATAATTAATAATTAATAATGGTGGATTTTTTTTTAATATAAAATAAACAAAAAAACTAGGCGCGTGTCCTAGTTTCTTTTTTTCTGAAAATATAATTTAATTATTTAACGCTTTTTACGGTGATATCAAAGATCAATGTCTTTCCTGCCAATTCATGGTTTGCATCGAAGATAAGATTATCTGCATCCACTTTATATACTTTGAATGTCTGTCCATTTTGTGACATCACTTGCATACCGACTTTGTATTGAGCTGCATCAGGGATTTGCGCTTTTGGTACGGTAAGCAATTTCTTTTCGTCTCGTACTCCGTATGCATCTTGTGGAGCTATTTCTACGGTCTTTGTCTCTCCGACTTTCATACCTTCGACACCTTTGTCGAATCCTGCAATCATCTGTCCTGCACCTACATTGAATGCTAATCCTTCATTGTAGTTTCTTCCTGATTGGTATTTTCCGCAAGCTTTTGCTATGCTTTCTACGCTGGTATCAAATACTGTCTCTGCATCCAATCTTCCTACGTAATCTACGGTTACGGTATTTCATTTTGCTACGACTTGTCCATCGCTAGATGTTTTTGTCTGTGCTAAATATGCTGCAATAGCATCTTTGCAAGAACTGTTTGTAGCGGTAACTTCGTTAGTAGCAGGGGTAGTAGTGTCTTTTGGTTGTTTAGTTGTACATCACATGAGTCAAATCATAGATAATGATAAAATAGATAGGCTTATAATTTTTTTCATTCCCTTCTAGATAAAAGGATAAAAGTGGCACTACTGTAGTTATTTCTTTTCTGTTTTCAAACTGTATTTTTCTCTTTATTTTCTTCTCATTTTTTTTTGCAAATGCATCAAAAATCACTATAACTTTTTTGTATGCCGTTTATCGGCTTCTTTTTTGGCTTATATTTGTTGGATTTAGCACTTTATATATCTTCATGAAATCGTTGTTTTCAAAAAGCATTTCTAAATTTGTATTGATGCTCTCAGTGCTTTCTATCGCCTTTTTCATCGGTAAGAGCAATGCGACTATCCCAAATGATTATATAGCGAATTACGAAATCCAAGCAGATTATAATAAGATTCTCTGACTCTTCGTCGAGATTGATGCTGCGACCAAAATCTGAAATCAGATTGCTCAGACTAAATTTTCTGAACTTAATGCGAGTTTCCAAACCGTATTTCCAAAATTTCCTCAGGACTATGCGTTCAAAGTCACCTATCAACAATGTTTAGATGTCTCTCTAGGATTGACTACATATACGAGCATTGATTATCAGACAAAACTTGCTTCATTTATGACCAATTGTTATAAGCCATTCAGTGATATCGTCAAAAAAGTGAATTCAAAATATACCATAGTCGCCAATGCAAAAATTTCTCCTCAGTGAGGACCTGCGCCATTGACGGTGACTTTTGATGGAAGAGCAAGTATCGATCCTTCCAATGATACTATTCCTTCAAAAAACTTTTTCCGATATTATAGGGATACTAATGGTAATGATACGAGTATAGGTATATGACCGGTTATAAATACTACGTTTGAAACTCCAGGAAATTATCAAGTGCATTTGACGGTCAGAAGCTCAAATAAAGCTACTGATTGAATTTTTGATGGAGAAAAGACTATGTCTATCGATGTCTTACCAAAAACTGCAAACATTGTCGTCTATGCCAATGGACAAAAATTGCTCAAGGATGGTAAAATAAAAATAGGAATCCAAGAGGCTGAAAGAGGAGTCATCTTTGATGGTTCACCTACCTTGCCTATGTGAGGAAGACAGATTCTTTCACATAATCGGACAGTCACTTCTAAAGAATGATTTAATTATACCAAAGATGGTGATGGTAAACCGGGTATTATGAGATTGGTTTTGCCATGACAATGAGAATATAAACTTGCTTTGACTACTATCGACAATGAAGCGAACAAAATTACTGATAATTTCTATGTCCTTGTTTCTGATCCTGTTGCAATCATCAGACAGATGCCTGAAAAAGGAAATACATCTATAACCTATGCATTTGATTCCTCTCCTTCGTATTCGATAGTATCTAGCCTTAAATTATTTACGCGAGAAATCTTTGATGAAAATGGCAATAAAACAGAAATATTTCAAGGAAAATCCATCAAACAACAGTTTAAGAAACCATGAGTATATACTGTGAAATTAACGGTTGAAGACGAGCTTGGACAAACCAATACCGACTCTATCTCCGTATATGCAGAATCTACTGATCCTATCCCTCAGTTCACTATCACTCCGACAAATGCTCGAAAAAATCCTTCTGAATTTATCTTGGATGCTTCTGTAAGTTCTGATCTGGATAAAACCAATGGGTATGATAAACTTGTATACGAACGGTCATTTTCTGATGCTGCAACAACAAAAGTCATCAATACTGAAAATAATAATGAAAAAATAAGCGTCCAATTCAATGCTATAGGAAAGCATACTATCAAGCTTAGCACAAGAGATGATTATGGAAAGCTGACAGAAATATTAAAAGATATAGAGGTGAAATCCATCCTTAGACCAGAGATATTCGTCGTTCCGATCGCTACTCCCTGGGGAAATCCTATGAATTTTGTCGTAAAATCCAATCAGCCGATCATCAATTATCAATGGGATTTTGCTGATAAGGATACGAGAATCATACAATCAGATAAGATAGCTCATGCTTATAAAAAAGCGGGTGTATATAAAGTCGTACTCAAAGTCAGCTGAGCTGATGGTATGGAAAATGAAGTGAGCAAAAATGTTTTTGTCGGAGAAAAAACTTATCCTGTCGTATGATTTACTGTCCTCAATAAATTATCTAATATCCAGACACAAAGTGATGAATGTCTCGATGCTGAATGATGAAGCGGTATGATCCCTGCATATAGGATGGATAGATATCTTGATTTCACCATTGATCCCTCATTGTCTGTAAATACCAAAGGAGAGAAAGTGTGACTTCAATTTTTCTTTCAACCGAAAAATGGTGAAATTTTCAAACAAGAAAAATTTAAATACAAATTCAATGAATTGTGATGTACCTATGTCGATCTCACTGCTGAAGATACTACAATCTCAAAGAGTGATACGACCAGAATATATTTTAAGGTGGTGAATGCTTTGCCAAAACTTGATAATATCATGCTGTTCTTTCCACAATATGGAAACCAGGTGGGTGTAGGTTTTTCTGAAAATACTACTAAAGATATTTTCAATGATGTGTTTGATCCTTTGATCGTCAAGGTAGCTGCTACTAATGCTATGGATCCTGATTGATTCATCTCTTACTTCAAATGGTATTTTTATTATAAAGATGATCCAACCAGGACATTAGAGACCAAAATCACTCCAGGAAGCATTCCTTATGTCTATTTTTCACTTCCGAGAGTGCCTGGTGAGTTTATGTTTGGAGTGACTATGTATGATAATGATGAAAGTAGTCAAAGTAATGAAGATATTATTGGAAATGGTCCATTAGTGTTTTTTCCACCCGATGTGACGAGGCCGGATATTCCCTTAGTAACATTAAAATCTGATCTTTTAAGTGTGGAAATCGGTGATGAGGTGACCTTTGATGTAGTTTCAAAAATAATTTCTGATAGGCCTGATTTTATCAGAGAAAGGACTATCCAATATGATTTTGATGGTAATTGAACATGGGATCTGATCACAAAATCTGACCGTGTACAACATATATATACCGATCCTAGTCCTGACGCCTGATATAGGCCAAGAGCATCAGTTCTTTATAGAGGATATAAATGATTTGGTGTCTGAGGCAATATTGTAGTTAAGAATTGACTTAAACCGATGCTTTTATCTGATACGTTTGAAAAGCTCGCTATCTTTAGAGATGTAAGTTTGGGTAGTGTCGCTAAAAAGACTATCTGTCTTAATATCAAGAAATGCGCTACTAATTCCTGATCTATTGTCACTACAGGGGATGTTTTTAAAACCATCTATCCTGATTTTGATAAATATTTCATCTCTATGGAGGTAACTGATATTTACGCAAATACGGCTGATAAAAGACGAACATTGAATTTGACGACAGGTGAGGCTAATGCAGGTGATTTCCATATTCTTTCTATTCCCAAAGTTTCTATCACCAACGGCGTAATCGATTTCTTTGTCGGTAAAAATCTCAAAAATAGTATCCTGTTATATATCAAATACGATGATTCTAGGGGTGATTGTTATGTAGATACTGATATCGCTTTTGATAGTAAAGGTGATGGAATCAAAGACAACGATCAAGATTTTTTATGTAATGAACTCTCTCTCAAAAAATATGAACCAAAATATGAATCCGTTGTGGGGAGAATCTATTATACGAAAACAGATACTACTAAAGTTTCCAAAGACTTTACGGTTTCATTCTTGGATTTTGAAGCAAATTTAAGTCCAGAAATGACTCTTGTCTATAAGGAAATCAATGATTTCATCAATACGCTTCAGGATGTAGGTACTACTTGAGATATCGGTAATTTCAGGGTATTTATGGTGGGACTCAGAGATGGATTGATTGATCAAACAGATACAAGATCCAATGTGGTTTCTGTAAAAGATTATTATGAAACTCATACGCTTGATTTGAATCCAGATCAAAAAACATTGCTTACGGATATCTTTACCAAACTTACTGATAAATCTGTATGTGCTGCTGATTGATGTAATCAATATCAACAAGCAAAAGCTGAAATAATCGGTATATTACCACCGAATCTTGCGGTAGATGTGGAATGATTGTTCAAAGAATTTGAATCTGTCGTCTCTGATACCACTAAAACAGATGCTTCACAACAAGACAAAAGAAAACAAGTGCTTAATGATATCATCGCTCTCATCAAAAAAAATCTTGCTGTAGAAGGGCAAACAGTTCAATCAAATCAATTAGATCCTGTGGATATGAAAACTACCATCATGCCAAATATATGTAAGATACTTTCTTTCTATGGTATCATCAGTGATGCTTGTCCTAGTGATACTATTAAAGTTGTAGCTAATGCTGATACGATCAAAGCTGTTAATGCTCCTTGATGATCTAGCTGGTGGAAAATAGTCCTTATCATACTATGAATTCTTGTAGGTATATTTATTATCTTGGTTATCGTCTTTGCTATCAGAGCAAAAAGGAATCAACAGGAAGAGGAAGAGACACCGACGGAGGGGACAACATAATAACTAAAAGTGAATAGTGAAAAGTGAAAAACGAAGGAATTTCTTTTTAATATAAAAAAATCGTTTGCCTAGGCGGACGATTTTTTTTGTGGTTGTTTTATCTTTTGAGTGCTTTGATGTTTTCAATCTCTTTGATCATCACTTGAAATATTAGTCCGTATCTATGATTTCGAGTCCCTTGTTCTATAGCGTATTCTAAGCTTTGCGATCTAGGTTGATTGAAGATTTCAATCAATTTTTTTGTAAAAAGTGTTGCTTGTTCTTTGTCGAGAGTTTTGAATGCTTGTCTGAATTTGAGGAATTGTATATAAATCATTTCTACTTCTTTAGGTTTTTTTGTTCCCATAAATGCTGGCGATACTCATGTATTTAATAGATGACGATAGAGTGTCTTTCGATTATCAGTGCTATTTATAGTTATTTTCTCTATCTCTTTTTCATCTATTTTTATATTTTTGATGAGCTGTTCAATGTCTTCTTTACACATCGTCAATCATTCTCATTTCACGTCTAACAGAAAAACATCCAATAATTCATTGATTCATTGATCTTCTTTTCTTTCTTGTTCGATAAGACAATCTATCCGTTCCACTTTTTCCATATGTTTTGTAATAGTAAAATACTATTATTGTTTTTCATATTTTTCTATGGTCTCATCAAAATAAGTGAGTTCTACACCTGCTTCTTTAAACATCGCTTCTGATTCTGGTCCTGCATGATATTTTTTGTCTGCGACAACTTTTTTGATTCCACAGCTGATGATCAACATTGCACAGGTTCTGCAAGGAGTCATTTTGCAGTATAAGGTCGATCAATCCAATGCTACTCCTAACTTTGCAGCCTGACATATGGCGTTTTGCTCAGCATGTACGGTTCTGACACAATGATTGGTTACGCTACCATCTTCATGGGTCATCTGTTTGAATTGATGACCGACCTCATCACAATGGGGTAATCCTGGAGGCGATCCTACATATCCTGTACACAAAATCTGTTTGTTTTTTGCTATCACGCAACCGCTTCTTCCTCTATCACAACTAGCTCTTTTTGCTACTGTTCTTGCTACTTCCATGAAATATTCATCTCGTGTGGGACGAAGGTATTTTTCATCAGCCATATTTTCTATGAATAGAAAATAAAAATTCATATGTTTGTATTATAATTAATATGTCTATAATGTCAATAAAAAAAATATTACAAGAGTTTATCATTTTTATATTTATTTTTTTCCTTCGGAGATTTTTTTTAACGCTTCGCTGGACATACTTTTGGCATTGACCCAAAAGTATGCAAAAGGTCTAGTTCTTTGCAAGACTCGCTACATCGTGCAGTTTGTTTTTTTAGAATGTACTCGGCTCAGACAATTTGCAAAGAACCAAAGAGCATTGACTGCTTCTTCATTTACGATTCCCTTCCACTTTTTAAAAATTGAGTCTTTACAAAAAAAGAGCCCGGTATACCGGAGCTCTCAATGTTATAATTTAATCTAAATTAAGCTAAAATAATCTTGTGTATTATCTCTGTTCTGTCAGGTCCCGTAGAAATAATGCTTATGGGAATTCCTGTTTCTTCTTCAATATAGTTCAGATATTCCATAAATGGTGTTTCTTCTGGTGGTGTTGTTAACCAATTCCATCCTTTGAAATCTGTATACTGTGGTTCCAATGATTCAGGTATTTTCATCGGCATTTCATCCGTGAATTTTCCATCAATCAAATAGTTGTTACATATTCTGACTGTTTCGAAACCGGAAAGTACATCCGCTTTGGACATGACAAGATCGGTTACGCCATTGATCATACATGCGTATTTCAAAGCTACCATATCAAGCCAACCGCAACGCCGTAAACGGCCTGTGGTCGCTCCATATTCATATCCTTTTGTACGTAATGCAATCCCTTGCATAAATTCACTATCTGGATCATTGATGTTGGCATTTGAGTACATAGCTACTTCTGTTTCTCGTTTGGTGTTTGCACACCATGCTTCAGATTCTTTTCCTCCCATCTCTGTAGGAAATGGTCCGCTGCCAACACGTGTACAATATGCTTTGAATAAGCCATATACTTTACCAATGCGGTTGGGTGCGATACCGAGTCCGATACATACTCCACCAGCAATAGTGCTTGAACTTGTTACGAAAGGGTAGTTTCCAAAGTCGATATCAAGCAGTGATCCTTGGGCTCCTTCAGCAAGAATCTTTTTCCCTGCTTTGAGTTGCTTATCAATCCAATACGGACCGTTCACTATCTGCATCGATTTCATAGCTAATATACTTGCCATGAATTTGTTTTCATCTTCAATCAGTTTTTCCCAATCTAGTTTGTATCCAAGTGATTCAAGCAGACGAAAATGTTTTTCTCTGAGTGCTTTAAATTTGTCAATAAATCCAACAGTTTTGATATCTCCTACACATACTCCATCTCGACCGATATGATCTTCATATGCCGGACCGATACCTTTCAATGTGCTACCGATTTTTTGATCTCCTTTTGCGGCTTCTTTAGCAGCATCAAGTAATCGATGTGTCGGAAGAATGAGCTTTGCTCTTTCTGCAATCACGATTCTTTTCTTAATCTCATCTTCGGTAATTTCTTTGCTAAGCGTAAGCGTTTTGATCTCTTCGATAAGCGCTATAGGACATATCACCATTCCATTGCCCATAAAATTTATTTTTCCGGGATGAAATATTCCGGAAGGGATCAGATGCAGAACATGTTTTTGTCCTTCAAATTCAATCGTATGACCAGCGTTTGGTCCTCCTTGAAATCGTGCTATGATGTCGTACTGTGGGGTCAGTACATCTATTATTTTTCCTTTGCCTTCATCTCCCCATTGAAGGCCTAATAATACGTCTATTTTCATGAGTTTTTTTTTAGATTTTTGGTTTGTTTATTCATTGTGATAATTTGGTTCTCCATGGACTAATTCTACATCATGAGGATGAGATTCTATTTCTCCTGCACGTGTAATTTGGCGCCATTGAGCATTTTTTAATTCTGCTAAATTTGTTGCCCCTGTTAGCTTCAAGGTTTCTCCTAGTCCACCGGCATATTGAAAGATGATGTCGGCAACTGCTCCTTTGTAAGGAACGTACGTAGTCACTCCATGCGAGATTGGAACTTTGCCATTTTGTTCGTATCTGTTTCCAGCACCAACTTTTTTGGCAGATTCCATGGCATCACTACTTCCCATGCCACGATAAATTTTTACTTTTCTTCCTTTATGGATTGTTATTTCTCCTGGAGTTTCATCAGTCCCAGAAAATACATTTCCCATCATGATGGCTTTTGCTCCTGCAACAATTGCTTTTCCAACATCCCCTGTGTGTTTTATCCCTCCATCGGCAATTACTGCGATATGTGGATAATCGTTTTGAAGCGCTTCACATACCTCTAAAACTGCTGAAAATTGAGGTAACCCAACCCCAGAAATTTTTCTGGTAGAACAGATTGCACCAGGACCTACACCCACTTTGATAATGTCAGCTCCCGCTTCGGCTAAAAATAATGCGCCTTCAGCTGTCACTACATTACCAGCCACTACTGGCATGGTTGGGAATTCTTTTTTGATTGCCTTGATAGTATTTGCCATATAATCACTGTATCCTTGTGAGGAATCAATGACGAGCATATCTACTCCAGCATTTGCTAATAAGCGTACTCTTTCCATAGCTTTTGCATCAGTGCTTATTGCTGCTGCAACCCGTAACCTTCCCATACAATCTTTACTGGCATGAGGAAATGTTTTGAGATTGTCCACATCTTTGGAGGTGATCAATCCTATCAGAACATTGTTTTCATCTGCTACTAATAAGGCTTTGGTGTTGTTCTGCGTGTTTTTAGCAAAAATTCTTTTTGCTTTTTCAAGATCCACAAATCCAAATTTTTCATCCTGCACATCTGATAATTTTACGATGATGGGATTTTGTACCATAGTTGTGATAATGGATTTGTCGTAATTCTCGTCCTGAAAACGAACTGAGGGATTGACTGCAAGTCCCAAAATTTTTCCGTCCTTGTCCAAAACAGGTATTGAGCTAAATCCAACTTTTTGGATTATCTCTGCTGTTTCTCTGATAGTTGTAGTATCATTGACATGGATAGGGGTAGTAATCATTAAATTTTCCGCTCTTTTTACTTGAGTAACTTGTTTGGCTTGTACTTCAGCAGTTAGGTTGGCATGTATTGCTCCTAAACAACCTTCACGAGCCATGTGTATTGCCATTTCTACTTCAGTGACGGTATCCATCGCTGCAGACAAAAATGGTTTTTTCAAAATCAAATCATGACCATCACGGTCTTTGCATAGTAGTATAGAGATATCGAATTCTGATCCTTCCTTGTAATAGCCAGGCTGAATTGCGACATCATCATACGTTAGTGCGATTGTTGTTTTCATATTTATTTTTGTTTTTTGGTTTATAATTTTTATTTATTAGTTCATTGTAGTTTTATACTTATGATATGTCAAATGGTTTATTATCGTAGAATTTTATTGTAAAATCGAGGTAAAATGATATTATGTGTCCGATATAAATTCTTTATCTGATAATATTCTTTTTCTATGAAATTCAATAACTCTCTCTATGAAAATGAAGAGCTTACCTATGAAGATGTATTTTTGTTCCAAAATTATTTCCAAGGAAAATCAAGATTAGAGATAGATGTGACTCCTATAGTCCCTTTTGGAACTCATATCCCTATCGTATCTGCAAATATGAATGCTATCTCCGGAAGGAGGATGGCGGAGACGCTTGCTCGTTATGGGTGACTTGCAGTGTTGCCTCAGGATATGGATAATGAGACGCTCAAGAAAATCATCAGTTCTCTCAAATCTGCGGATATCCAATATGATAGCCCTATCACCGTGAAGGCGAGCAATACCATCAGAGATGCTTTGGGTATTATCACCAAAAGAGCTCATAACTGCGTGATTCTCATTGATGATCAGGGCAAGGCTATCAGTCTTTTCAAACCTCAAGACCTGGGAAAACTCGATCAATTCACACTTCTCGGCAATATCGTACAATCAAATCTCATCACATGAAAAATATGAATTTCTGACGAAGAAGCGTTCAACCTCATGGACGAGAAATGAATCTCTTCATTGCCCATTGTCGATGATCAGGGAATCTTGAAATGAATCCTCACCAAAAAGAATACGATCAGAAATAGCATCTATCAACCGACATTGGATGCTAATGGAAAGCTTGATGTAGCAGTTGCCATCTGAGTGCATTCGTTCGATGAAAAAGTCCCTTTCTTATATGATATGGGTATCAGGACTTTTGTTTTGGATACTGCACATGGATATCAGCAATCCATGATTGATACGATCAAAAAATTCAGACAGCAATTCGGTACTGAAGCGATGGTGATTGCAGGCAATGTCATCACTGCTGAAGCGACCAGAGCATTGATCGAGGCATGAGCCAATGGTGTAAAAGTCGGCATCGGACCGTGAGCGATGTGTACGACAAGGATGAAAACCTGAGTCGGTAGACCACAGTTCACTGCTGTATACAAATGTGCACAAGAAGCGAAAAAGCTTGGATGATTTGTCTGGGCTGACGGAGGCATCAAATCTCCGAGAGATATGATCCTCGCATTAGCTGCTGGAGCCAATCATGTAATGATTGGGACATTGTTTGCCGCTACTTTGGAATCTGTCGGTGATATCAAATATGATGAACAGGGATTGATGTACAAAGAAAATTATGGCATGGCATCTAGGAAAGCTGTCGGTCAAAGAAATGCAAAACTGTCAAAATTCGAACAGATGAAAAAGCAGATGTTCCGTGAAGGGATATCCACTTCCAAAATATATATAAAATCAGGTATGGAATCTGTCTGAGATATCGTTGATGAATTCATTACGGGATTACGTTCGTCTATGACGTATGTAGGTGCGCTTAATCTGCAGGAATTCACTGACAAGGCCGTTGTAGGCGTACAGACTATTTCTGGGTTTACGGAAGGGACTCCGCATGGGAAGGTGAAAAGATAACTAACAACTAATAGTGAATAACTAATAGTTTTGGAAAAAATAATATTGTAAAATAATGGGAAAAGGGTAGTATATGCACTTAAAGTAAAAACCAAAAACAAAAACATATGAAAAAAACACATCAAGTGCTTCCTTCTTTGCAAGGATCAAGCAAAACATCTGTAAACATGAACAGTACTACTTATGAGCCTAAGAGTTCTGTGAGGACAATCGACAATCTTTCTTTTTTGAAAGCATTGAATGAAAAAACTGTTAAATGGAATACAGGGACGCTTACACCAAATCTCAGTGGTCGTAGCTTTCAGATTACACATTCTGAATTTACTTCGTATAAAATCCCTAAGTCTGATTTCAAAAAAGTTCTTGAAATTGTTCGTGAAGAATGTTTATTATTTCTTCCCCATACTACACTTACAGGATTCATAGATGGATATGGTGTCCATGATTTGGATGGTCAATTAGTGTTGCTCTTTGGTGAACAGAATATCCCCAAAGATTGTGGATTTACATTGAAAAAAATTTTTAATTCTGTATTTCGTTCAGAACAAAATCTGGAAATTTATAAGATTTTGGAAAATGAAGCTACGATTGTTTGTACAATGCATGAAACATTTGAACAGTATTGTTATTGAAATGCGCTCTCCGGTTTCCCGGGGAGTTTTTTTAATTTTTTATATTTTTTCAAAATAATATTTTTTTTGCTTCGCAGACATACTTTTGGCATTGACCCAAAAGTATGCAAAAGGTCTAGTTCTTTATAAAACTCGCTACACCATTCAGTTTGCTTTTTTAGAATGTACCCAGCTCGGACATCTTATAAAGAACGAAAAGAGCATTGACTGCTTCTTTATTTACGATTCCCTTTCAATTTTCTAAAATGAGTGGTTATGATGATATTAGCTTTGTATTTTTTTAAAAACTAAAAATAAAAAAAAGAGGTGCGAAAACGCAGGCCTCTGTATTGTTTTATTCTTTAACCTCTTTTATTACTTCTTAAGGTAATATTAGAGATGAGAGATGTTGGTATTATTTGTGCTTCTTCGGCCTCACTTTCTATTTTTTTAAGGCATTTTTCAAATCTTCCTTGCATTTCTTGTACTGCGGTTTCGTTTTTTGATTCAAAATTAATTTCCTCCACACCCTGATAATAAAACCTTGGCATACCATGATTTACCGCATATTTTATACTCAAATCTTGTATTACACATTTGAATATAACTGTGCAAGTTACTCTGGTTTTTTGGAACGATATTTCAAATTTTTCTTCCAAAAGATTTTCTGTGGACATTTTTTTTATGCCATCAACTTTTAATAAATCATCATCTTTTCTATTTGACTCAGCGAGAGATAGCGTGATGATTTTAAATGCTAGAGTTAAATCTAGCTGATTACATAAATGGTTTTCTAATGGATACATGTTTTTTGTTTTTGGTTTATGTTTTTATACATATTTTACTTTTAAAGTCAATACTACTGCAAAATCTTCTTGATGATTTCGATTGCTTCCTTCTGGTCTATGAAATAGGGCGAAGTGGCTATAGTTATGAGGCAAGAATTTTTTATTAATTTTTGGATAATCTCAATATCTTGTGAGGTAACCTCTTTTTTTACCCAAAAATCTACATCGATATCTAGGATATAATTATACTTCTGAAAGTCTAAATCTTGCATATTGTGCAGTGCGTAGTCAGTTCTGATCTGGATGACTTCGTCTATGATGCCTGCGTCTTTGGCAGAGGTGATGAAATTACCTACATTGCAAGCACAGTTCGTAAAATTGAGCACCTCTTGGTGCGAGGCATATTTTGCGTTGAAACTATTCTTATTCTCTTTTGTATCTGCATGCTGATCAATGTGAATTACAGCAAAGGGTTTCATATCTTCTGAAATAAATCCCCTTTCATCCCCCTTTCTCAAGGGGGCCATTAATTGTTTTGTATGTCGGTATCGAAAAAAAAGTGCGTGATTGTGATTGTCAAAAATATAGGTAGGTACCCCTTTGTAGGTCATATGAACAAAATTTTTGAGTCAGGTGCAGCTTATTATTTTTCCATTCATTACTTCTTCGAAACTTATTTCTGAACCTCATTCGAGATCGGAGAGACTTCCTCTGATCAGATTCGGAACGAAAATTTTTCCTACAGATCAAAGAGCGATTCTTTCTGAGTAAGAAAATTCGTTGTTGCCGATAG
>CAZBWN010000080.1:0-2776 GCA_964495905.1 uncultured Candidatus Peribacteria bacterium | reverse complement strand
GTGAATAATTAATAATGAATAATGTCGGAAAATATTATATATAAAAAAAATACCAACATCATTCATTTTTCACTTTTCATTATTCATTAAATTTAGGGGATGGTAGCTCAGTCCCCCGCAGCAAGTGCGGGGCTCCACTTCGTTTATTCTCCCGCCTTGCGGGACTCACTCGTTCCACTCTTTCGGGTCCGAGCAATGCGTTAGTTAACTAAAAAAAACTTTTTTGTTTAGGGGTGGTAGCTCAGTCGGTAGAGCAATGGCCTTTTAAGCCAGTGGTCCTGGGTTCGATCCCCAGCCACCCTAAAAAAAAGTTACTGATAAATCGTACATATGAAAATACCCCATAGAGTACGTTGCAATGCAACGTCTCTACGGGGTATTTTTTTTATATATTTTCTTTTGGCAATGGATTGATGGAGATATCAATGCCTATCACCGTGTTACCTACAATCTGATCTTCATCGTTTTTTGATATGAATCATATCTCTATCATATTGTTTACAAGTTTACGTACGAGATCCACAATCCTTTTTGTCCCTGTCTTCGATATGATGAATGGGATATGCGAGATCCTTCCTTCCGGCAATATCTTAAGATTATTTCTGGAATAGTCATCAAAATATTTCTCAATCGCGTTATTTTCCTTGCTTCATAACGAAGTCACCAAGCTGTTAATTTTTGATTGCATGTCGTAATAGCGTTCATCCGGCACCGTATATGTCTTGGTGAATTTTCCACCGCTACTGACATTGGCTACCTTTCAGATGTTTCATTCCCTTCAGAATAATTGGATATCTACATCTCTTTTTTCTACGTCAAAAGTGACGAAAGCTCTGATATCAACTGTCTTTGCTACGATCAATCCTCAATTCTCCAAAGTGATTTTTCTCGGCAATTCATGGAATCTCTGTAAGATATAATTTCTAATGATAGCATTTTGCATATTTTTGATCTTGATCTTGTTGTCATCGGTAAAACTCCATTCTCAAGGAAAATGTATTCATTTTCCTTGGTCTATGAACAGCTCTTTTACGAGGTATGATGTCTCTAATGCTTTTGCTGCAGTCGGGTTTTTGTGTATATCATTCCCTTCTCTGGTAGTGATATCCTCTTTGCTGATATAGCTTCCGGTGAGATCTTCCCGTCATAATACACTCGGTCGGAGTTTGGAAGAAAAAACGGAATTCTCTTCGTTCAGATATCTATCTTTGAATATCTCTTTGAATACCTTAAAATTTTTTTCTGGTCTATATCCTTGGGTGAATCCATAATTCATAAGGAGTGTTTTCTCCAATTGCGTTTGATTTTCCTTGATCATCTTCTTCAAATTCTGCAGAGAGATGCAATCGGCATACTCTTTTTTTAATCCTATATCTTCCGGGCCGAAATTGGTATATTCCTGTTTGTGAAATAATATCAGCATCCTTTCTGCGTTCTTATTTTTGAGCTCAGCTAGGATATACTCTTCAAAATATTTCGGATTATTTGCATATACTGCCAAGGTATCCAGTTCTTTGATGAATTTACTGTAGGGGCTCTCAGGGAACGATTTGATATAAGCGATATCGGCTCCATCGATGACTTCGATCATCCCGGGTCATCCTACATTGGCGGTATTCACTTCCATGATGATGCCGTCGGGTTTTGATTGCTGCTGGTTGTAGATGAAGTTTTTCATCTCCTCTTGGTCTGCGAATCCTCCGTTTTCTCTGAACTGGGTGATAGTATTTTCCACATCTCTTTTGTATCCGAAAAAATTGACGACCTTGTGATCATCTTTCTCACCTTCAGCTATGCGGACATTGTTGAACATGCAGTGGAACCTATGGTTTTAAAAGGGAAGTTCGTCTTCATCATTGTGAGATGTATCATTATTTTTTTCGTTTTTTTCTTTTTTCCGTTGTGCGAATTGTGCTTCAAATTCTTTTTTGGGAAGATATTCTCCGGAGGATAATGATCTGACGAATTCTTTTTTTTCTTCCTGTTCAAGCGATATCTGGTGGGTCTCCCTGACTGCTTGATCCTTTTTTTTCCACTCCTCTGTCTCTTCTGGCGTGCATATATATTTTTCCAGCATCCCTACTGCCGTGGAATATTTCTTTTTTAAAACATTTTCGATTAAATTAATGATAGAACCTCCTTTGCCACATCCAAAACATTTGACGAATTTTCTTACGGGAGAAATGCTTAATGACGGAGTCTTTTCCTCATGAAAGGGACATAATCAGATATAGCTTATCCCTTTATGTGAATGTTTTTCTTTGAGTGGTATACCAAGAATCTCTTGGAATACTGCTGGGTAATTGACTTCATTATTCCATAGTTTCTCCAGTATCCTTTGGATCTGCTCTGGTCATTTTTCTCTATGTTTTTTTCCTTTGGATCTCTGTTTTCTCGGAACGAATTCCTCTTTTTGCTCATTGCCAAGATAATATAACATCTGGATCTTGGTGGATTCGATCACCTCTTCTCTGGTTTTTTCACTGCTATCGGAAAATGAAATCATCTTATGTTTAAGGATTTTTTGGAATTGTTCCTGTCTTTTGGGAGAGAGTGTCTCCAGTCGTTGATTGATATGTTCCATGCTCGTGGTATTTTGAAAGAACAGGGGCCCAAAATGAGCCCCCGATTGCCTATGCATCCAAAATAAATTTTGAATCTGTATATCTTTCTTATATATAAATAACTGCAAAAGTCAAATCTTTCACCCGAGTGAGAATAGGAGAGCGTTTTGCTTTTTCCGTTGAAATACGGACCAAATACAGTACATAAGAGT
>CAZBWN010000079.1:0-30604 GCA_964495905.1 uncultured Candidatus Peribacteria bacterium | reverse complement strand
AAGGAAAGGAATATTCCCATCATAAGTGTGGCTACGGAACAGTTTTTGTCAAAGCTATTGAGAAAGCATAAACCAAAAATATGTGTAGAAATATGAGGTGCAGTGGGATATAGCAGTATATATATGTGAGGAATATTAAATTCTCGGTGAGGAAAGATCACTTCATTTGAGATTTCATATCCCGCATATCTGCAAGGGTTACAAAACAACAAAGAAGCTCATTGTTACAATGTCATCAGCTATCCATATGACATCCGTTATGCTCCTATCAAAAAATTGGTGCAGACAGAACAAGCCAAAGGGCCTGTGGACTTCATATTTATCGACGGACAGAAAACGCAGTATGGTGAATATATGGAAATCATAGAGAAAATAAGTTCACCGCATACGGTTATCGTCATAGACGATGTGATTAAATTTCATAACAAGATACAATCATTATACGGATATCTTCAAAAAAAGCAAATCAATTATAAAATCCTTCAATTGGAACCTGATGACGGAGTGATGGTTATCAATGGATAAGCCACAAATAACGGATAGACTCGATACACACATAAAGAGAAAAAAAATTGACTTTAGATGTGAAATACATACAAAAAACAGATACACAAACAAAAACAAGAAATCATGGAAACTACAACAACTTTTTTGACAGGTCAGCTCCTATGGATAACAATAGCGATAGGTATACTATTGTTCATCTCAGGATTTCATTTGATGAGAAACAATACGATAACAAAAATTTTTAAGAAAATTGATACTGCTGCACCGCAAGATACCTTCGCATTTGCTTTTCTTGTAGAGGGCATTTTTGCAGGGACGCTTATCGGTATGCTTATGTGTAACATTATCATATCTGATATGCATGCCCTACCAAGCGAATTTGGTTATGCTATGCCTCTTGTTATGGGTACTGTAATCTTATTTGCATGGATGCTGATAGTGAGTACTGATCGTATATTTGGATTTGTAGGTTTAGGTATCGGCTGGTCTATGGGTATCGGTATAGTTAGTGATGACTGGCTATTGCTAATAATGGCTCTTGCTCTGCTTGATATGGGTATCTTCTATGGATATCTCTATGAAAGAAGAAGAAAAATTCTAGTTACAATGTAAGAAAAAATTATTCCCTCGAGGCGTTTCCGTCCTCGAGTTTTTTTTTATTTTATCAATTTTTCATCGCGAGTCGTAGACGAGCTTTTATCGGTCCGATATATCGGACCATTTATCACGAACGAAGTGAGTTTTTGTCGCGAGCTGGAAGCGAGCACTATTGTATCACAAAAACCCAATTTGGAAACAGGAAAACGAGCTATTTTTGTTTATTTTCACTCCCATTTAAATATAAAATAAGACGCAGAAAATTCCTAAAAAATTTTCACGTCGTTTTTATCCCGCTTTAGCGGAATAGGAATTCTTTGGAATTCCTATGTGATAATCAGACGTCAATCAAACACACATTTAGAAATCGGCTTCTCACCATATGAATCTATCAAAGAAAACATTCATACGAACATTCATTATCCTCTATATTTTATCATTTTTTTTACAAAATAGTATTTTTGTTGATCGAAAAAAAGTCTACGCAGCAGAAAACCCTAGTACGACGAACATTGTAGCAGTTTTTGTAGACAAGGATATCTATCAAAATATCAAAAATAATCTTGAACGATATACTACGCAATATCTCCAAGCAAAAATCGCTAATAGTAAGGCAGTAGTGTTGCCTATTGATACCAAGACAATCAAAGCATTTGAGATTTCAAAGATACTGGAAAATATGTACTTTGAAGGACTCAAAGATCAAAGCTCAAAACTTATAGGGACGATACTCATCGGTGATGTACCGTTACCGGTAGTGCAAAACAATGGATTCATCTATCCAAGTATCTTTCCGTATGTGGATTTTGAAAAACAGGAATTCATCTACGATAGCACCAAGAAATTTTTCGTATATAACAATAATCCCAATGGACAAGCAGAATTGTGGCATGGAATCATAAAATTTGATACGGATCAAAAATACAATGATTTTTTCAGCAAAGTGAAAGCATACAAAGCAGACCCGATCAAATTCATCGAAAAAGCTATCCGGTACGAAGATTTCATTGGACTCAAAAAATATTTCATCCCAGAAAATACGAAGTATTATATCAATAATCTCTCATTTGCAGAAGATATAGGATATCACAGATTCAACAATCTTCTTCTCAATATCCTGAAGGAAGAGCATAATGATAGCGCACTTGCCGTAGGAAACGACCTCAACAATGATATGCAGAATGTGACAGATCCAGACCTCAAAGCATACGCAGCTGATATGGCATCAAGAAATAGCGAAGCCGCAGCATTATCACAAGATGTAAGTTCAAGCATGCCTACGCTTACGCTCAAAAAAGCGACCTCAGAGATGTTCAAAGGATACGATGGACTCGTGAGCTCCCAATTCTTATCAAAGATAAAAGATAATATCAACGGACTTGCAAGACGATACAAGACTACAGAAGGCGAGACATTCACCGACTACGGTTCGCTTACCAGCAAGATCGCACAAAAAGATAATCGGCTTCTCGGTGATGCAGACAACAATATACAACCTCTGCTCATTCAAATAAATGATTATCTGGAAAAAGGATTGAATACCCAGATAGAGCAAGAGAAATATTATATGACGATACCCGTATCTACAAGTGAATTGGATTTTGAAGGCCAGACGAGACGAAGCATCGGACTCAAACCAAAAAGGATATGTACACGAAAGACCTATAATTATTATGAAAATTATTTTTTCTGAACAAATGCAGACCTCGTGACAAGCGCACAACAGACAAGCATATACAGAGGGACATTTCAGAATCTGACATCTATCTCCGGTCAGAACATCAGCGATACAGGACAATCTATAGGAGGATCGTACAAGATATTTTCAACTCAAATAGAGGCAAATAGAGGATATGACTTCAACACCACCAAAGAAGAATTAGAGAGATATGCACAATATAAGGTCAATGATCAAAAACTTCGACAGCTCAAATGTACCAATTATTTCTTAGGATTAAAAAAAATATTGGGACTAGAATGAATCTGTATGCAGCCGAGAGCTCGATCAGTCAATGATGATGCAGATCAGAACAAATGTTATACCAACGATACATCAAAACAATGATGATGTGAGACGATGAGTCAATTTGCAGCGAGAAATCGATGATGAGCATCTCCTCTAAATATGGATTCGACCACTCAGAAATTAGTCAATTATAATTACAAAAATGCAGTACTCCCTATCTATAACATAGCGGGATCCAAAAAAGTGATGCTAGATAAACCAGATGCAAACACATATCAAGGTGCGATGACCTATACCAACATGATCCAAAAAAAGTTTGGTGTGTGAGATTCCCAGTATGGTAATAATGATATATCATCGCTTATTGCAAATCCTCTCAGCAATGGAAGCAATCTCGTATTTACCAACCAGCTTCCAGGAGGAAATCTTGAAAGTCCTTCACGAAGCAATATCGCTCCCAAGACATATGCACAGACCAATTTCTTCACGCTGTTCAATACCCAGCCCAATCGCATCGTAAGTGCAGGAAAAGCGGTATTGTATACACTCAATCCAGGTGCATGTGGAGGAAATGGAACAATATATAAATATAAGACCATCGATTCTAGAGTAGCGAATACAGCACCGACACGAAATCAGATATCTGATACGGATTTTTACAAATTCAAAGATTCGTCAGACTTAGAGGTATTTTATACCGCAGTGATGAAAGAGCTTTCACAGACAAAATCAGATATCCTCAAAAAAAATATTGAGTTTAGCGGTGCAGATAATACAGATATGACTTGAGTCATTTCCAATCTCTTGCAGCTCAAGACAATGATCGCGAGCTCCAACAACGGGATACAACAGATTGTAACATTCAATCCTCTTTCACTTTGAGGATATAGTGCTACACAAGTGGCACAGTTGGCAGACACACGAAGCGGCAATAATTTGAATCTAGCAAAATGATTGGAGATAAAGAATAGGATCATCCAAACCAACGAAGGATTAGACGGATTGCTCAATTATATGAACAGCCTGAGCATCAATAACGTATCAACATCATTTGCGGGCATCATACAATCAGAAAATTTCAAAAAACAGAAAGTAGAGATACTTACTTGATGGAAAACAAATATCACGCAAAATCTTGATACTATTACAAACAACGTAAACACACTCAAATCGACATTTACCAATGCACGAGGCATCTACAATACTATCGGAAATTTCAACAACAACATAGCGACGATTTGATTGCTCCAAGCACAAAAACTAGCTATAAGCTTATTACAATTAGGAAACGGATGCGATGCAAACAATTATAAAGCGGTATGTGATGTACTGAGCAATATCATCAGCACATTACAGACAGATCTTACTGATAATCTCAACAACACAGGTATCAATTATAGACTCGATGAGATAGCACAATATCAATGAGATAACGGAACCGTAAAACCATTTGTGGATATCAATGCATCATTCACTCCTGCTATTATTTTCGGACAGATCACACAGACAAAAAATACGATGAATACCTTTGATGTTGCTACCGACCCGAATAAAAAAGAGAAGAATAAAGGGATGAATCTGACAACCCAAGATAGGCCGATCGATAATATCAGAAATATCACTTTTCAAGGTATAGGTTGAGATCCCGTAAGATTGGACTATCCAAATCTCTATGAAGTGAAGATATATACAGAGTCAGGCAATAAGCTGATTTTGAAGACACCGATACAGATCAGAGAAGCGATCAAAAAATATCTGACAGACAAAACAAACGAATATAATATTCTCCTTGAAGGGCAAAAAAACAAGAAAGACGCATGGTACCAACCACTCAGTGCGCAATTTAACTTATTGGGACAACTAGACCCTCTTGCAAATCCAAATACCCGCAATTACAATCCACTCCCTGGAAATTATTTCATCACTCAGCTTGTAGAATATCTCGATACCCTAGAAAACGCTCCTGAATATGGAAAAAAGGCAATCTATGGAAACAGTCCTGCTGCTACTTCCGATGACAAACTAGATATGGTAGCAAAATTATTATATTACCAGAATATCGCTTGGCCGGAAAGACTGCAGCAAAGTACGGTTGCTGATGATATGGCAGAGATCAAATCCAGTTTCGATGTAAACCAAAAGATAAGCGATGTAGTGAATACCTATCTGACAGAAGGAAATGATCAAGGTAAATTCATCACGCCGGTATATAATAACACAGGATATGAAGTAGGATATATAAATTCTGATGGTGAAGATTATGTAGCATCCAAACCGGTACCTGCATTTATCCAGCAGATCCAAGGCGCACAAGAAAGATCAGCAGGTAAGATAAGTACGCCAGCAAACGCATTTGTACTGTCAGACGCAAGTTCTGATCAGCTTCAAGCTGCAGTGGATAGCTGCGAATGAGTGGAGAATGATGGCACGTCATTGCTCTTTGATATGAGCACATTCACATCACCATGGATGAAAGCCATGAAATGCTGGAGCAAAGAAATGTGAAAAAAGGCACTCGATATCAAACAGACATTTAAGAATGCGCTTGGTCCTGTAGTCACAAGTGCGGTAAAAACGATAGGATCAATTGCAACTACGGTACAAGAAGCAGGAAGCAGTATACAAAACACCCAAAATCAACGAAAGGAATATGGTTCGCAACGAAGTGCTCCCAACAATGATGATGTTATCAATCAAGCACCAGAGAGCATAAAAGAGACATTACAAGGATACAATAATAATGCAGTGATAGATATAGATAAAACAATTGTCTGAATAGATGAAACAGGAAATACACAGATCAAAATCAGTATGACACAAAACGTAGGAGAGGTGAACGTAAAGATATCATGAACAGGAGACAACTGTTTTGCCATCAGCAGAAACGGAAAAACCTATGCAGGTGCCAATATCTGCACAAACCCGGCAAAAGAATTCTTCAATCCGAATACGGAAGAATTCATATTTGATATCATCGTAAACAAAAAGACAGCAGGGACTACAGCACTCAAGATAGAATTGTGTCCAGAAGGAGCGACCACATGCATCATCAAACAACAAGTGATAAACATACTTCCAGAACCTATAAAGACGATAACACTCCAATCACCGACAGATATCGTGATGGAAGGAGGAGAGATACCATTGGTCATCACTGCAACAGACAAATATAACAATAAGATAGGACAAAACATACAAGCATATACCATCAGCGTACAAAGCGGAGATGGAAAGATATATGATGGCGCAAGTGCAAACAATAGCATCAAATTTGACAATTTCAATACACAGTTCATCTACCAAGCACCACTTTGAATACCAGAAAACAAATGAATCACAATTACTATAGCACCTGTATGAAGTTGAACACAGCCGATACAGAAAAAGATTATCGTCGCCAAAGGCATAGTGACTATCTTAAACAATAATGTAGCGCTCTATACCAGCACTGCCCCACAAAATATACCGGGACAAATATCTTTTGATTTACCAAAAGACGAAGCTGATATCCAATACAAGGATACGGATGGACTAGGGCAGATCAAACCGGAAAATATTCCAAGTCTGGTGATCACTATCCAAGACAAGAACGGAAACAGATTAGATACCGTAGCAAACATCACAAGTAAAGAAAAGTTGTTGGCTCCATGAACAGTAAAAGAGAATTTTATCACAAAAAATAACAGTACAAAAAAACAGACATTGTTTAGTCCGGCAAACAATTTCATCGTCAAAGACGGTAAACTCACTATTGCATTATATCCAAATTTCAAAGCAGGAAACGACACTATTACGATAAACATTCCAGGACTGGATCCGATTATCATACCCGTTATCGTCAATCCCGGAGCAGCAAAAAATATACTTCTGAAATTAGAAAAAAGCAGGATGGATCTCAGCACTACCCCAGGAAGTAAAGGAACGATTAATGTAGTGGATAGCCGAAACAACAAAGTCACCAAATGAACTGCAATCAAAGTATGAGTCATCGGAGCGGCTACCAGCGATGTCTCTGAATTTATATATACAGGAAAAGAATATACCTATACGATTACAGCAAAAAAACCAGGAGGTGAAGGATATGTATTCTGATATATCAAAGACAGGACGCTTACTGACCAGACCCCAGGATATGAAAAATTCATAGTACAAGAAAGCATTCTCCCAAAAGAGAAACTCAACGTGATGTATCTCAATCTCTTCTGAACGGATCGAGGAAATCAACGATGATATTTTTCTGAAAACGATAAGATAATAAATACGATAACCAGCCAATCCAACAAACTGCTCGCAACGACTACTGAACTCGTAGATCCAAGCAAGATCAAACAGATAGAATATATCATCAATCCCAACGGACAGATCCAGAGCATCAACAATAAAACAGCTACACTTACTGTAGAGAATAAAGAATTTATAGTACAGATGCCGGAGATCGCAAAGATACGTCTTGGCAGGACAGAGAATTATAGCATTCAGAAACTAACTGACAGCTGAGCGATATCCCAGTTCAAAAAAGATACGAATACGCTCCTCTATATTCCAGAGACTACGGATAGCATCATCACAGGCAATCAAACGACGAAAACAAAAATAATAATCAATGGGATTGATGTTCTTGATTTGAATAAATGATTTATCGATTCCAATATCACTATCACTGCAGACAACGAGATGATTGCAGATATGGGTGCATACACGATAGCACTCAATGGAAAGACGATAGGAAAGATTGTGATCTGGAACACAACATCGATAGACAAAGCAAACGTCGAACTGCAAGATCCGATAACCTACGGAACGACAAATATCTTCACGGAATGATCCACCAACACCCAAGGGATAGGAATCTACATCAATGCAAGCGCATTCACCAAACAATGATATGTATCTATTGAAGATAGCAGCGATGCAATGCTCGGAATAGGATTTACTACCGATTTCAAAAACGTATCGAATTTTACAAACGGTAAATCTGTAGGAGAAGCGACGCTCCCTTTTGGATCACAATTCCTCATCAATTTCTGAGATCCGCTTCTTGAAAGAAGAGAAAAGAATCCGAACATCCCAGATACTGATTTTGATGCATCTATCGGACAGACTATTTTCGCTGATCCCGACAAAACGATATTCAAGACCCTTCCTATCGACTTCAACAATGATGGAATCAAAGACCTTCTCGTAGTCTATACAGATGGGACAGTCAAGCTTGTAAAGAACTATGGAGGAACTAATCCTTACAAAGACCTTCAGGAGCTTATGATCATCACTGATCCGATCAAAGATATAAAAATAGGAGATGTTGATGGTAATGGATATGAAGATATATTCATCACGACCACCACCAACAAATGAATAGTATATCTCAACAAAAATTGAATATTTGCAGTAGATGGAAAAAATATCTGTCTCAATATAAATAGCGAACCAGGAGTGCAAAACGCGACCCCTGATGATTTTTCAAAGATCCAGCAATTTTTTGTACAAGATATGAATCAAGACGGAAAAATGGATATCATAACCAACGATGATTATAATGACATCAAGATATTCTACGGAGGAAGCACAAATAACGGAGCGAATTATCTCTCATCTATCACCTGAGCATGTGATAATCAGCGATACGCAAGACAAAAAAGCAACTATACGATCGTCAAACGTTTTGGAATCAAAGTGAATAGCAGTCGATACATCCAAGATGGCTCACTCATCCATCGAAAAGGTGGAGCGTTGCCAGCAGAAGGGATTACAGAAGAAAAAGAGACCACAGCACCGGATACCAATCCAAGTATGTCCAAAGATGAAGCTATGAATGTCATCAAAGATATGGTAGCAAATACTAATATGTATATAGCAGCAGGAAGCACGCAATTAGCATACACAGATAACCCGCTCTCTACAGCGCCTCTCTACGAATCACTTCCCGCAGACCAGATATCCTACCTTCCTATCAATGAGAAGAATGATGCAGTCAGCGTATATAAGGAATATGCAGATAGTAATGGATGAGTCCTGAGAAAAGACGACGAAGTAGTGATCAAGACGACGATCATCTCAAAAGCAAATAATAATAAATTAACCTACATAGATCAGCTCAAAGGACCACGAGCAGTAACAAAAAACACCAATAATAAGATCACCTCATTCATATTCATCAAAGGAAATACATGATGAGTAGCCATAGATCGAAATGGTCCGGAATGATATCAATTTGTGATGGACAATATTCAACTCGATTCTGGAGAGAGCTTAAGTTTTTCATATAAAGTGAAATATCAGCAATCCACAGCGACGACAAAAATCGATATCCAAGACCAGGATCTCCTCACGATGAATAAACGCAGAGACACATTCCCGGATATCATCATAAATGCTATGGATGCATGCGTAAAGAGTAGATGGATACTCTTCAACGAAAAGATAGGAGACAAAAAAACATATGAACAAGTATATGACGACATCCAAAAAGAGATGGACGACTATAATAGCTGAGCAAAAGCAGGACAAGAAAAAACTATGAATTCATTTGTAGATCAATTATCAAGTGTCGATAGTTTAGAAAGTGTCACCAGCTTGCCCGGTATGGAGAGCTTAGAACCGCGAAGTCCAAAAAGTATCATCTCTTCACTCACTACACAATGAGGGATATCAGTAAACATAGATACCAGTTTTATAGACGATGCGACAGCAAAAGTTTCCAAAAAAATGGATACCGTGCTTCAATGACTCTGCCAATGATTCCAATTAGGAAAATGATGATGTGCAGGAGTTCCTGTACCTTTCAATCAAGCATTCTTAGCGCCAGGAGATTATCATGTCTTCTGATGCGTACCTCAATTGCCAAATCCACTCTATCCCGTATTCAAGACACTCAACAATACCATAGGAAAAGGTATGCCATTACTCACTATACCAGGAAATCGATGACCCACAGCAGTAGGATATGTTCCTGCTCCTGGATTCTTTTGATATCCATTTAAATGACCGACAGATGGATTTTACCTTGGAAACTTAGGAGGAACCTATCCTTCAATGTTCAGATTATATATAGCCCCTACGCTTACTCTAGGATTGGGTATAGCGATGTGTTTCGGTCCGTATACCGTAGGTAAAGCATTACCAAAACCATTTAGGGATCTCGGAGGAAACTGTGTCGTATTTGCAGTACCGCCTATGACATCATGTGGCAAAACTGATGGAGAAGCAGCTACAGTAAATCAACCCCGCACAGAAAGCCTAGGATCAAGCATGGTAGCAGCAGCCGGTCAATGAACATGCAACAATCCGCCAAGAATAGGAAACACCATAGTTTTCGCAGGAAATAACGATACCAATCCAAAAGAGATGAATACAGCAAATTCACCATTGTATCTTGTTACGGCAAATTTACCCATACTTGGAAAGACAGAGATATATGCAGCACAATCTTCAGAAAATAGCGTTCCCTACTCTGCAGCCATCCCGCAAGGAAACTTCGGATGACTGGTTTCTATCGATCAGGATCCGATAAGCATACCAGCAGCCGAACAATATGGTAATGCAGCAGAGCAATTAGCGCAAACAGCATATGAGGGATATAATCTAGAGAAATGAGAACAGATACATCTCAAGATCGTAGGAGCAAAAGCAAAAGGACTCGTAAAATGTGTGGTACAGAAATGGATGACAAGTCAGATACAATACATCCAAAACAATCTGACGAAGATGACGATACAGGTAGACCTTCCTGATCTCAGAGATATATTCCAATGATTCGACCAAATCGGAAACTTATCAGCGACGTATAATGCAATCAACGAGCAAGATACCTCTGCAGGATATATCAGTACTTGAGGAGAGAATAAACGGACACAATACATCTCCAAACAGAAAATAAATACTATTTCACAAAAAGTAGGAAGCAATCCCTTTGAAGCGATCCAACAGATCTTCAATGAGATACCGCTTGTAAACATAGATACCAAAGACATCACCATCAAAGTCCCAGCAGTCACAAGCGATGATATCAAAAAATATCAGAGCTATCTTACGTTATGGATAGAAAAAAACGGACAGATCATGGCAAATCGGACAGACGTACTCAACCAAATGTTAGCGATGTGCTGAACTACAGACAAACTGGATGCACAAAAAACAAAAAATGAATTGATAGCAGAAAGAAAAAATACGAATGATACAGATACACAAGCATGGATAAACGGACAAATAAATGATATGGATACTATCCTGGCTGCAACAGGCATTGAATCACGACAAAAGATGTGAGCAGATGTACAGAATATTGCGATAAATCTAAAAAACACAGTCAAAAAAATAGGTACATTGCCAAAATGGAAAGTACTACAATGATGATTATCAGCAAAAAAATTAGCACAAGAAAAATTAGGAAACGGTTTTTCACCAGAAGATCAAACTAGGTTAGACAGCATCAATACAAGAGTCAAACAGATAGAAAAATGCAGTGGTGTCGCGGGACAGATGAATACATTCATCAGCTTCAAAGAAAACAGCGCAGGCATCATCAGATCTATCAAACAAAATATCAATGTACTGGAAAAATATAAGGAGTTCCCAACCCAGCTCTATGCATGGACGCATATCACAGATAGATATCTCACAGAGATTTCCTCATTGCTTTCAGATTTCGTAGGGACAATAACTTCTTGGCTCAACACCAATGCGACAAGATTCTCTCAATATGTAGACGCTATAGTCCTATTGATAGGAACAATCAAAACACGGCAAGCGATCATAGATTTCTCAGTCAACCGATCAGAAAAATGTTCCAAATGCAGCAACGATAACTATGGATCATTTTCATGCAGCCTTTCATTCCTCTGTCCAAAGTTACCGATATTCCCGATACCTGCATTCAAGATACCAAACATCTATATGGATATCTCGCACATAGATCTAGGTATGACTATCATTTTACCAAAGATAAATTTCGTACCGACCCAGATATCGTTACCAAAATTACCTGATCTTCCTGAACCTCCAAGCGTAGAAATCAATCGGGACGTTTTCTTTGGATTGGATATGGCTCTTTTCAAAGACATGTCATTGCCGACAGTTCCTGTCATCCCTGAGCCGCCGACATTGCCTGAGCCGCCATCATTCATTCCAAGCATAAACATAGATTTGCCGGTCTTGCCGCCTGCACCCAAGATTCCAAAGATATTACCGGAAATAAATGCGATCCTCAAAGTAGCGACCTTCATAGGAAAAATATTCTGTATCGTTAAATGATGAATCGGTTTGGTAGGAGAAAAGTGAGTCAAAGGAAAGATAGAACAGATAACGCAAAGGACATGGAACGTTCCAGTTTTTGACTACTTTGATCTGACGACAAAATTCAAGGATCCTCCTCTGCAAGGGTTTGATTATAAGCTCGATGCGTATTTCACGCTCAAATTCAATTTTGATGGAGTATATGATGTATTCAACAATATCGCAAGCGTCACCAACAATCTTGTTTCAAAAAAAATAGAAACTCCTATCAAAAAAAATATAGAAAATGCTATAGATCAAGCAAAAGACTTCACCAATTATGATGCAATAATAAGCGGACTCAATACCAACCTTGATACCAAAGTAAATCTCAATTTTCATAGTACGGAAGAAGAATGAGATATGATGGAATATGATACCGCATATACTCAGCTCAAACAAGGGTTGATAAGCTTCAAAAACAGTTCAGTCACCGACAAGGCCATGAACAATAGAGTCAAGACGATCGTAGCGATGGTAGAAAACAAATCAACGATATCGCCTGCAACCGCGCAGATACAACAGGTAGAAAAAGCAGCGCAAGGCATCATCAAAAATAAGATAGAAGAAAACAAAATATTAGGGAATGAAATCAAAGACTATGATACCTTCATCAAAAAACTCCAAAACAATCCGATAGCATTGGTAGCTGACAAAACGTTTACAGCGAGCCTCAAAACACCGATATTGACGATAGATACACCTACAAAAAATATATTGCAAGCACAAGAAGATCCAAACAAGACCTATCTCTCGCTCAACAAGAGGATGGTGCAATGATATCTGGATGCGGTGAACAATGATGGTGCAGAAAAACTCAATATGTCACCAAGTACATATAGTAAATCCAAGACCTATCTAGAGACCACGAAACAAAAAATAGATACCGCTTTGTTGGCATACAACGATAAACCATTGATCGCACAAGCTCCCCCTTGTACCAACTGTGCAGAAACCGCTGCGGAAAATACCAATAATTACAGCCCGGATATCTCAGCATATGTAAACGGAGTCTTTGTGGAATCATATAGCGGAAACCAAAAGAATATGATCAACACCGTAAGCTCAGTGCTACAATCACAAAATGTACAGAAGACATATACTACGGATATCGACCTCAACAACGACAAACTCTCCGATATCCTCATGTACGATGCAAATAGCATTTATGTAAAATATGCCAAACAAGAAAGCAAACATTTCTCCAAATGAGGAAGTCCATTGACGACCTATTACACTGCATTTTATAGTTATGCAGATGAACATCCGTGAAATATATTCAACAGCACATCGCGATACATCGCATCACGAGAACAACTCAGCAACAACGTAGATGCATATGGATATCTAACTATCAACGACATCACTATCAAAGTGATGGATAAGAATCCAGAAGTGAAGAACTTCAAGACTGAGGGACAAAACTTTGATAATCTCCAGCTCTCATGGAAAAATAGCAGACTGCTCTGAGAAAAAGCGGATGGATATCTGATCCAAGTCAGCAAAAAAATAGATAGCAAAGATACCCCAAGCAGCTTCCGAGATTTCTTATGAATAAGCGACAAACCAAAATATATTGTCATACTCCCCAAAGATACGGAGTCTAAGAATCTATTGCTTACCATAGATGCAAATCTAGTCAAAAACCGTATCACCAGCCAATTATGAAATAGCATCTTAGCAGTGGAATATTATGATCCGACACAAGAAAAAATAAATGTGACACTCAGGGATTTGCCAAGAGAACGGCTCTATACCCGTCTAGCAGCACTGACAATCACCCAAGAAGACCTGAGCGCCAGTCAGCAAAAAGTTTTGACCCTCTACAAAAAATCATCCCCACGGTCCAATCAAACTGTTGCAGGGATGCAAAACCTAGGCGATGTCACCGCTCCTGTAGGAGATATCCTCTTATGGAGAAATATGACCAATGAAGCTATAAATACAGGCAATACCTTCCAAGGATATATCAACACTACCTATACACTCAAATCGATATGGACGGACAATGTAATCGTCGCAAAGATGATCATCCAACAAAATGGAAAGACACTTCTTGAAAAAGACAATCAATCTCAGACAGGGACAATTGAGTTGGGAGGATTATTCTTCACAGGAGATACTCAACAAAGCTATGATTTCATCACCATAGATCAAAACAATAACATCACCAAAGAAACAGTGACACTAAGTATAGAAACGCCTGATATCGAAGTGATGGATGTCAAAAAAAGCTGAGAAACGACAACAGATATCATAGCAAAGATCAG
This sequence comes from uncultured Candidatus Peribacteria bacterium, assembly GCA_964495905.1. Classification (GTDB taxonomy): domain Bacteria; phylum Patescibacteriota; class Gracilibacteria; order Absconditabacterales; family Absconditicoccaceae; genus CAJBLF01. The sequence goes on along the minus strand of CAZBWN010000079.1, from coordinate 15,994 downwards.
TAACGATCTTGATGAAGGAACAGTTATCTTCCAAAGATTGAGAAACGGAATACGAAAAAATATTGATGGATCAAATCAAGGTAGTGGCGGTGGATTCACTCTTTCACCCAAACAGACCATCATCACCGGAGGTATATTTACGATGGGAAATGATATCGGACTCTATGACAACCAAGGCAATGAAATAGCTACGATAGATCCCAAGACAGGTGAGATAAAAATCAGTAAATGATTTGAGAACAAAGTGAAGATCAATCTGAGCTTTACGACACATATTCCCGTAGTGGAACTCAAAGATACTACAAACAACGTCACACTCTTCCAAGTAGTTCTCCCTATACAATCTATCAGCAATATCCAGATGGATACCGGTAAACCGGAGTATGAACAATTACAGCTTCCCGATGGGCAATTTGGTGATTTCAGTAATGGATATTGCATCAAAAATATCAAAAATGATTGTATCCTCTATACCAATAACGTAGGCGCGATATACATCCCAGGTATTTATGCAAACTCATTGGTAGGAGAATATATATTTGATACCATCAGCAAAAATACCAAATTCATCATCAAAGATCAATCAGACAAAGCGATCACAACACTCACACTCCAGATCAAACCAGCAAAATAATATCAAGTATCAAGTAATAAGTATTAAGTATTCCTCTCTTCTTTCCTCTCTTCTTTCCTCAACTATTTATCTCCAATCCCTCTCTATGAGAAAATGAATCATCATAATGATTGTAAGTATATGTGCCATCACAGGCAGCGTTTTTGCTGATGATTGCAATTTGGTGGCAGGACAAGAGATAGAATGAGCATTAAAAAACTATATCCAAAATTTTTCATGATATCAAACCGTGATCCCCGCAGCAGGATTCAACCAAGCATTAATCAATCTCAAAGCATATTGCTGTTCACAAAATTCACCCAACCCCTGTACACAAGCAGAAAAAGATAAATTACCAAAGACAAGATATCCAGAAAGCGCATATTTTTTTGATCATCTTGTAGATGTCACGATGAGAAGATTGGATGGGATAGCATCACTTGCTTATAATCTGAAGCTGGATCCTACAGGAAAAGAACGAAGGGAATATATCACAGAGGTAGCAAAAAACCCCTCAGGAGCACAAGGAAAAACACTAGAGGATCAATATAAAAAATATCGGAGCTGACACATAGGCACAACAAAAAATCTAAGCACAGTAGTCAAGATATATGATAAGAACAACATTGAAACGCTCTCGTTGACAGACAAATACAATACTCTCTGTGAAATAATTAAAAATATATATGAAGATACAGGAGTAGACAACAGAAAGATCATTTGATGATACGGCGACAAAAATAGTTTTTTCAATGGATGTAAAAATATGATTCAAGAAAGGATAAAAAGAGAAAACGCTTATGTAAAGATGCTCATGATACAGAAATCAAATCAGTTGTTTGATGAAACGACCAAAGCCTATACCAAAAAACACTTTGTAGAAGAGAAACTCATGGGATTACGAAACATCATCGCCAACGTAAAAGATGCCTTCAAAACTATAGTCCAACAAGCTCCCGCTTCCAAAATGTGCAGTAAATAACCTTCTACCTTCTACCTTCCACCTTCTACCTTTTACCTTTTACCTTCATCCAATGAAAAAATTTCTCTTAGCCATCATGCTCTATGCAGCAATAGCACTACCGATAAGTTCATTTGCTCAAACACCCAACGACTTTGAAATCATCCCTAAATCAACTGATCAAGGTGCTGTAGATGCAGCAGTGATTGATGTAGGAGCTGAATGATGAAATGTATGGGGCAACTATAATGATCAAACAAAAAAATTGACGAGCGTAGGAGATCAGCTAGCATCAGGGATTTTGACGCGAGATACCTTATTGAACTATGTGGTATATCTTGTAAGATTCCTTTCTCAGATAGGACTAGTGATAGGAGTGCTTATGATCATCTATGCAGGATATCTCTATGCAAGCAGCGTTTTCGACCCATCAAATATGTCAAAAGGAAAATCAGCGATAAGCAATGCAATCATAGGAGTGTTGGTAGTGGCGTTTTCTTATGCAATCATAAAGCTTCTTACCAGTGCCTTCTTATCATAAAACAGAACATGAATCCCACGGAGTAAATTCCGGGGATTTTTTTTAAAAAAAAATGCACGATGTAGCGAGCCTGCCTGCGGCAGGCAGGTTTTATAAAGAACTAGACCTTTTGCATCCGGGCGCCTGTCCCGCACGAAGCTGCGGGAGGGCAATGCCAGAAAGTTACTCTTCGAAGCAAAAAAGATATATGAAAATAATGAATTATTGATATTGATTTTATTTGACAAAATAGACGTTTTATATATAATTATATACGTTTACTCTTTACCAAGAGACTTATGCTCAACAAGCTGCCACACCCAAGCAAACAAAACAAGTTTTCCAAGTTCTTCAAGTCAGTACTACTGACAGGGACTACCCTTTTCGTGATGCTGCAACCAGGATACAGCAAAAGCAATGAAAAAGTCAAAGCCGCCCTCAAGGAGACCCTGGAACAGTACGACGCAAAAGCATATGAAGTGAAAGAGGCGAAAAACACAGCAAAATTCAATACCATCCAAAATAATATCCAAGATCCCTACGACCAAATCAAAGGATACGTCGAAGTCCAAGATATGGACTATTTCAAGCAACTAAAAGCGTACGAAAAGACAAAAAACACTGCAGATCAACTAAAAGATAAAGCAGTAGTATATGCTATATTACAAGATAAAGAATTAACCTCAGAACAAAAAAAAGCTCTCGCACTCGCACAATTTGAAATCTTAGCAAGGATGCCAGGAAGCAATTATAGATTTTCTAAAAAAAGTTCAGCACTCACTGTAAACGATCCAAAATATACAGAAAAAGTTCAACGATATTATGCATATAAAAGCTATTTAATATGATTAGATTTAGACGAACAAAATAAAAAATTGGACGAGCAAAATAAAAAATTGGACCGAGAATTAGATTTATTACAAAATTTATTAAATACATACAACAATAAATAATAAATATTTTATCTCTAAAAATATATGGGAAGTCCAGACATCAAAGAGAATATACCACTATCAAAAGAAGATATATCAGAAAAAAAATCTGATAAACTTAATTTTCTCAATGATTCAAAATTTACTGACATAAAGGAGCCACTATCAAAAACCATAAATGATCTTGCTAAAGAAAATATTGTATCACAAGAAGATTTTTGGGGAAATATAAAAAACATAACAGAGAAGCTACTTTCTGATCCGCTTTTTGACTTTGATACCATAGCAAAACAAAAACAAGCAGAGAATATTTTTATATTTAGGCAAGAATTCAAAAATATAAATAAAGAAGATATTCATACAGAAAAACAAGATATTCATACAGAAAAAGAAGAAAAAATAACAAAGCTTCGATGAGAAACAGAAGAAAAATATGCCCAAATAAATAAAATATATAAGCCTACATCGGAGCAAATCAAAGCTTTCAAAAATGAAGAAAAAATAAAAAAAATTATTAATAATGAAAACTTCAAAAATATACCAGCAGACAAGCAAGATCTCTACCTCAGTTACCGCTATGCAGGAGAACAAATCGTAAAAGAAGCTAAAAAACCAGAAAATAAAAACACCGTCTCACAAGAAAATTACGACTTCATCAAAAACTTCAACAGATTAGATACCGACCTCAATCTATGAAATCCAATTGATATATCAGACCTCAATATAGAAGGGCTGGCAGAGCAAAAAAAGAGTATGAAGTCGATGCAAAACATCGTAGAAGATAAAGATCTATGAGAGCATCTTGTAGAGAGCAACAAAGATATAGAAGGTTTTGTTTTAGACACAAAAACCAATACGCTTGATACCAAAGAGATCGAAGACAACAAAGATATCAAAAAAACAATGGGAGATAAGCTTGGTACCCGGTACAAAGATGAAATACAGGAAGGAATTACTCAATTATTAAAAAAGAACAAATTAGATAGCTATACAAAAAACTTTGATGCATCAGGAAAGACGATTAATACAGATAAAATACCAGAAAAAGATAAAAAGAAATTAGAAAAAATTAGTGCAAAAGTTATCGATATTTTTACAGAAAAGGTCCAAGAAGAATTATTAAAAAATACCAACGAAGTAATCAAAACTAAAGCAGTAGGGGCTTTGGTCAAAAATATAGGTCAGTATTTCCAAGTCAAAAACTATCAACAAGAGGATTTTGCAAAAGATTTTGATATAGATACCAAAAATGGGATAACATTTGATGGTAAGATATTAAGACTTTCATGAAGTATGGAATGAAAAGAGATAGGCTTCGACTATGATATGAAAACGTGAGAAGTCACTGCTGATGATTTTGTCCATTACAATCAAGAAGACAAAACATTTTATATCAGCAAAGATTGAGCTGAGGGTCGTGAAAGATTACCTCTCAAGATGCAGACACTGGATGAAATGCTTGCAAGAAGCAAAACAGAGACAACAAAAAACATCACAAAAGCGCTTGCCGACATCAAAAATAATCTTCCTAAGAGGACAGAAGCAATCATCAAGCAAAGAGTACTAGGAAGTTACTCTCCGAAGGAAAAAATAGTGGGTTGTTTATGTTGATTTTATTTGACAAAATAGACGTTTTATATATAATTATATACGTTTACTCTTTAACAAGAGATTTATGCTCAACAAGCTGCCACAACCAAGCAGACACAACAAAATTTCTAAATTCTTCAAGTCAGTAGTGCTTACAGGGACTACCCTTTTCGTGATGCTACAACCAGGATACAGCAAAAGCAACGAAAAAGTCAAAGTCGCCCTCAAAGAGACCTTAGAACAGTACGATGCCAAAGGATATGAAATAGAAGAAGCGAAGACAACAGCAAAATTCAACACTCTACAAAATAACCTCCAAGATCCCTACGATCAAATCAAAGGATATGTTGAAACCCAAGATATGGACTACTTCAATCAGTTAAAAACGTATGAAAAAACAAAAAACACCGCAGATCAATTAAAAGATAAAGCGGTAGTATATGCCATCCTCCAAGACAAAACACTCACTTCAGAACAAAAAAAAACTCTGGCACTCGCACAATTTGAAACATTAGCAAGGATGCCAGGAAGCAATTACAGATTTTCTCTAAAAAGTTCTAGCATTTCAAAAAACGACCCTAAATACAAAGAAAAATCTCAACGATATTATGCATACAAAAGCTATTTAATATGATTAAATTTGGACCAAGAAAATAAAAAATTGGACCAAGAATTACAATTATTAGAATGAGAATTACAATTACTACAAAGCCTATTAAATACATACAATAATAAATAATAAATATTTTATCTCTAAAAATATATGGGAAGTCCAGACATCAAAGAGAATATACCACCATCAAAAAAAGATATATCAGAAAATAATTCTGATAAACTTAATTTTCTCAATGATTCAAAATTTACTGACATAAAAGAACCATTATCAAAAACGATAGATACTCTTGCCAAAGAAAACATCGTTACACCAAAAGAAAAATTTTGGAATAATATACAACAAGTGACAGAAAAAATGTTTTCTGACCCAAGAGTTGATTTTGATACCGAATTTAAAAACGAACAAGCAGAAAATATTTTTCTATTTAGACAAGAATTCCAAAATATTAATAAACAAGATATCCATACAAAAAAACAAGAAGTTAATACAGAAAAACAAGAAGTTAATACAGAAAAACAAGAAAAAATAACAAAACTTCGAAAAGAAATAGGACAATGATATTCTAAAATAGAAGAAAAATATAAACCTACAAAAGAACAACTCCAAGAGTTTACAAAAGATCCAAAAAACCAAGATGCACTAGCAAAATTACCCACTAAAGACAAACAAGATTTCTACCTCAGTTACCGCTATGCAGGAGAGCAAATTCTAAAAGAAGCTAAAAAACCAGAAAACAAAAATACAATTTCACAACAAAATTACGACTTCATCAAAAACTTCAACAGATTAGATACCGACCTCAATCTATGAAATCCCATTGATATATCAGACCTCAATATAGAAGGGCTGGCAGAGCAAAAAAAGAGTATGAAGTCCATGCAAAACATCGTAGAGGATAAAGATCTATGAGAGCATCTTGTAGAGAGCAACAAAAATATAGAAGATTTTGTCTTAGATACAAAAACCAATACGCTCGATACCAAAGAAATAGAAGACAACAAAGATATATCCAAAACAATGGGAGATAAACTTGGTGCCTGGTATAAAGATGAAATACAGGAAGGAATTACTCAATTATTAAAAAAGAACAAATTAGATAGCTATGCAAAAAACTTTGATGCATCAGGAAAGACGATTAATACAGATAAAATACCAGAAAAAGATAAAAAAAAATTAGAAAAAATTAGTGCAAAAATTATCGATACTTTTACAGGAAAGGTCGAAGAAGAATTATTAAAAAATACCAACGAAGTGATCAAAACGAAAGCGGTAGGAGCTTTGGTCAAAAATATAGGCCAGTATTTCCAAGTCAAAAACTATCAACAGGAGGATTTTGCAAAAGATTTTGATATAGATACAAAAAACGGAATAACATTTGATGGCAAGATATTAAGGCTCTCATGAAGTATGGAAGGCAAAGAGATAGGCTTCGACTATGATATGGAAACAGGAGAAATTACTGCTGATGACTTTGTTCATTATAATCAGAAAGACAAAACATTTTATATCAACAAAGACTGAGGTGCTGAGGGTCGTGAAAGATTACCTCTCAAGATGCAGACATTGAATGAAATGCTCGCAACAAGCAAAACAGAAACTACAAAAAACATCACAAAAAGCATAGATGAAAGTAAAAAAACAGGAGATTTCAAAGAAAAATTATCAAACAACACTACAATAGACTATAGACAAGAAAGCAGTGGAGCAGATATAATAATAGAACATACCATGGCAAAAAATATCGCCATCCAAGAGACACAAGATTTTCTGAAAAAATATATACCAGAAAAAGACAAATATTCTTTAGACAAAGAAAGCAAAGAATTTTCTTTATACAAAATTATAGATACCAGTTTAGACCGATATACAGCAGATGAAATCATCCAGCGAAGAAATCTTTTGAGCAGATTTGAACAAAAAATAACTGCAGCAAAACCTAGCTTCAAAGATAAGATGATTAAAAATCTATTTAAGGGAAATACTATAAAAAATGATCAAAAAGGAGAATATGATAACGAGAAATGACCGAACCTGTACCAGTTTATCCGTGGAATCACCTATGAACAACCAGGAATCACCAAAAATGATGTCATCAATCTCAGTTTTTTTGAACAAGTAGTGCAAGAGTTAGAAAGTAATGAAGGAGATACCAAAAAATTAAGTAGTAAATCAAATAAGTATAATCAATTACGGATTGATTATGAAAATAAGAAGGAGAATGAATCAGCAGATAACATAGACTTCAATAGCGCTTTTGAATTATAACATAGTTTTATATTCTGAACCAGATTATGTTTGATATACTAGAAGAGATTAAAAACATAATTATAACAGAAAATATTAAAAGCGCCTTAGATCTATGAGCTGGAAGAGGTCAACTAAGTTTATTTTGTGCGAATCAATGAATAAAAACCGTGGCTATAGATAATGAAAAATCACTTCAATGGCAATTTGATAAAAATTTATTGAACAACAAAAATATAGAATATATATCAGAAAATATAGAAGACTATCTGACAAAAAACAATGAAACATTTGATTTAGTTTTACTTATGAATGTTATCGCTTTTATCAAAAAAGACATATTTTTAACTGATATAATACAAAAAATCACTCATATAATAAACAAAAAATGATATTTATTTTTCTCTTTTTTCTTTGATGATGACCCAACAATGCAATCTCCTAACATAAGTTTTTATACATTTGATGATTTTGTTTTTTTGAAAAAAAATTTTGAAATAATCAAGAAAATTGATATGCGAAAGGATGATCTACATAAACCACATGGTGCACATAAACATCATATATGATATATTATAGCAAAGAAAAAATAACATAATTAAACTTTCTCCAGACTATTCAGACAGCAGAAGACCACAAAAACGCAGATGGATTGTTAGAAGAGATAGCATAGTTTTATTTTTCGATGGATTAGACAATGGATTCTCTCAAATATTACATAGACTCATTATCAGAATCACCCATGAACATTGAAATAAAAATCGATAAAACATGAGATATAAACTCATTTTATGATAATATTTTTGGTGAAAATTATATAAAAAAATGGGGGCACGTTAGAAAGGCAATATTTCGCTGGTATCCTCAATTATGAGAGAAATTAAACAATATAACAGATACAGAAGAAAGAAAAAAAATCATTTATGAATATATTGATGGTCTCTATATAAAATACGACACTAAACTACAAACTATTGTGCAAAAATTAAAATCATTATTTGAAAACAATAAAGAAAAAATCATTGCTGGATTAGTGACGACTATGGACTTTAATCCTCAAGAGATACCACAGGTGACAATTATTCCTAGCTTCAAACCAAATTCAACTTTTTGAACAGATAGAATTAATTTATCCATTGCTCTTGAAGTTTTCAAAGATAAAACAAACCCATATATAGATATATTTGTACATGAAATAACACATATCATCTGGAATCAGAAAATATGAAAAATTTATGATATTGTTTGAAAACTATGACCGTTAGCCCATGAAGATCTAAAAGAAATAGTTACTCCAGTTATCATGAGAGATAGCCATTTCAGAGACATTCTACAATCTGAATATATGAAAAACGCTAATGAGAAACAGCAATTATTACAAATCAATGTTAATTGAACCAAACATAATATAGTAGATTATTTTGAGTCTATCTACCAAGATATGAAGGGAAAATGAGATTCTTTTGAAGAAATAATGAAAGAATTTGTAAAAATATTTTTGAAAATTGAAGACCAGATAATTGCAAAACATCGTATATATAATGAATTTTGATTTGTTTCTAAAGATAAAGAAGAAGCATTGAAAATTTTAAAGGAAAAATGATATATGGATCCTATTATTTTAGGATAATTCAAAATTAAATATGTTTTTCCATATATTTTTTATACGTCATTAGATATTCATTATCAAAATCCACACAAAAGATATCTGTATAAGATATTTTTTTCTCTTTCTTTTCTCGTTGTGCATAGGCATCAAATGTTTTTATCATTACATATTTTTTATTGATAGTCAGTATCTTACAAAATACACTTTTTCCATCTTTCTTTTCTATCATTAACAGTCTATCGCTTATTGCAGAAAAAAACGATTCGAAATCCTGCAATCAGATATCAGGTTTCTTTTTTGATGTGAAGTTACATATATGTTCAAAGAACTTTTCCTGTTTTCTATAATATATATTTTCTATGGCTGTTCATGGATAAAAACTATATCCATCTCTATGAAAATCTTCAACCTTTTCGGTCAATAGTCATATCGTATCCACTCCTATTATTTTTCAATATGCATTTTGCCCTGTAATAAGGAGGATTTTACATTGTTTTCCTATGAATTTTTTTGCTTTGTTTTTCATGGTATATTGGAATATAAATATTTGTTTTTCTTACTTGCTATTCTCTATCTTACTCTTCAACTCAAGCGTCATCTTATTCATATCAAGCAAAGCCAAGGACAGATTATCCCAAAATGATTGATTATCCTTGAGGAAACTGATCATATTTTGGATAAAGAGAATGCTTGTCTGCTGACTATATGCAGAGACTACCGCATCCAGACTTTCATTGGAAAGCTTAGTGGCGGCTACAGCAGCTAGGGCTGCAGCTTGAACGTTCTCAATATTTTTATTGATATCCACAAGAGAAGTGGCTTGTTCTAGATTTGCTTTATTTCTGATAGGATCAGCGATCACGATATATTTATCGTAATCATCAGCTTCCGGTGCAGCGGCATTCATTCCAAGTACCGCAAGATCCATATCAGTATTTGCCTGTTCTTGTTCCTGTTTTTTTATGATTGCGCTTCTTTGTTCAAAGAGAGGTTTGAATCAGACTTGAAGCTTGAAAGCGAAATTGTCAGCGAATTTTATTTTGATATTGCTATCTAGGAATTCTTTGGTTTTAGAAAATTTCACCATCTGACCGCTATCTCTGAGTCACGCTAATACATCAGATATCTCCTGGAAGATAGCTTGGATGCTATAGACCGTCTTTCATGGACTGATAGCCCTGCTTTGTACAGGTACCTTACAGAATTTGATACGATACATATCCTCTACTCCTTCCCATCATTGACCATTGGGTCCTGACACCAAAAAACATACACAATCAGAGATACAGAGCGCTTTATCTTGGATTCACAATCCATCACATTTTTGGATGCAGGACTTGCTGCAGGACAATTCACATTGAGCTTGTTTATCTAAAGGAAGTGAGGTACAAGCAGATTCACAACTGCCTGAAGCAGGAGTACCAAATGCTTGTTCAGCATAAGCATTAGCGACACCATTGGCATACCCGGAATTTGAAGTACTTCTTCATACGGGCAACGGATTATCTTTATGGAACTGAGTGAGAAGATTAGTAGTGATGACATCATCAAGACTAGCATTTTCTATGAAAGTGACGATACCGGAAATATATTCTTCGGGAGTCATAAGCACGGGCGGTGCTTCAACAGGAGGAGTAGCGGTATCTCACGAAAGACATTGATTTCAAAACACCAAAGCGACACCCGCAGGGATAGCAGGAGCAGTAGCATTAGTATTTTCAATAAAATTCTGCACTTCACTATCATCAGTCACTGAAGGAACAGAAAGACTCGTAATCACAGATTGCGACTGAGAAACAGAAGTAGTAGTTGTGGTTGTTGTTCATCATCATTGTGATATTGAAGTTCAGAGAGGTGCTCACGTAGTGCCCGGAAATGATCATCCTCCGCCTCACACTTGATAAGACGATTGATCAGTCAATGAAGAAAGAGCACCGCCGGCTTGAGGAATTATAGGTGAAGCGCCCACCTTAGCAGGCATTCTATAAAACAGGATCTGCGGACTTTCCTTGAAATTTTCAAATAAGGTTTTTCCCACCTGATTGATATCATAAAGAATATCAAAATCGCTGTCATCCAAAGTCCCATTCCAAAAAAAGTCTGATCAATAATTATCTTCATTGAGGGTGGAAGTAGCATAGCTAGTGGTATATCAAGCATAATAGACGGCAGTTATCTCATTAGTGATATTTTGTATATCCACAGAAGTAGGAACTAATATTTTTCTGCAGGTGAAGAACTTGCTATAACTCGTATCAATATCTTTTTTGCTAGGGGCTTGAGTTCACTTAGGAAGTATCAGATCAAAAGTATTCTTAAAAGAGAAGTTGGTATGATAGAGGATATTGATGAAGTCCTGGTTAGTTACACGAGAGCACTCGCTAAAATACGCTGCAAGCTGGTCAAAAGAAGCGGTTGTAGAACTGACTTCTTTATCTTTTGCGAGTTTCAACGCTTTTCCATAGAGATTACTCACCGTAGATTTTCATTTGAAGAGATCTCACATACTAAAGATATCCTGTTTGGCCAAGTCGAGTGTCTGAGAAAAATCAACAGCAAAAACTGAGGAACACGTTCCGATAAGCAAAAGGCACAAGACTAAGTATGTTCTATTAAGGTTTCTGAACATTTCTCAGTTTACGATCTAAAGTATACAGAGAAGGCGCTATACGAGACAAATCCTTTCAAAATCAATTCAAGTCTTCTTGATACATCAAGAATCATATGTGAAAAGGAAATGCCATATAGGTATCACGCATCATTCTCAAGCTCAAAGATAATGCATCTTTTGACCAGGTATATTGGGAAGAGAATGATTTAGATACTGAATCATAACCGACGACATAGCTATTGCCGTCCAAAAGCGATGGATATTGTTGGATCATAGTAAGATAATACGCCATGAACAGACGATAATAAAAGAGTTCATTGTAGGTAAGATTGACAAAGGAAATCATAGGTGTCGCAGTATCGCCATACAACCCGCAATAGAAGATATCTGTTTGCGCTGTTACTCCGGCACAAGAGACAGTATCTTTCTTTTTAGAAGCGATATCAAGGATACCGGTAGCACTCAATATGCTGACATCAGCAAGGATATTGCGGACATTTTTGATATATCATTTCATGATCTTGCATGTATTAGGATAACGAGCAGTCTTTGGATCACAGATCCCCAGTCCACCAAAATTTTCAGAAGAGGATATATTTATCTGATTCTCTATTTCCGATTCTTCCTTGAAATTCGCGTTCATACCATAGAGATTGGGTTGTTTCATATTCACGTAATCATTCATGATGCCATTGAAAAGATCAGGGATATTTGTAGCGAGATCACAATCATTGAGAGAACCACCATGATCACAAAGGTCTGTATCGTATCAATCTTCGGTGATGATATCTGTAAATCATAATTGTTTGAAAGTCGTACGTTTGAAATAATTTGCATCCTTATCAAAATACGAAGCATCAAGAACAAAATCTCTACAAAGCAGATGAACAAATGCAGATTGTTTCGCATTGTATGCAAAACCATTTTCTACGAAAGAATTCGATTCTAATACCTGAGTACAATAATTTTTTATGACGTCTCTCACTTGCCTGACTTCTTGTGTAGGTAATTTCAATGTGCTGGAATTGAAAGCAGATGCCGGAGAATGAGAAAAGAACAGACAAACGGTAAGTGTCAGTAAGAGTAGTCTTGTCCATTGTTTTCTAATGCTCAGCATCATCACGATCTAACGAAATAAAAGCGATCCTCATATCTTCATTATCCGCCGCATTGCAGTTTGGCGGCTTTTGATAAGCTCTTGACCAGTCCCTCATCGCCTCCGAGGATTTTGTCTTTGATAGCGGCTATCTGATCTCACAATATCTTGAATGCAGGAGTGATATCTTTGACCTCAGTAAAAGCAGCAAGCTTCAAATCAGTTTGTTGACTGACAAAAACATCATTGACATAGGAATCGATGATCTTTGAAAAAACATCAGCATCAAATACAGTAGAACCAACTCCCGATAATTCATCCGGAGTTGCAGACTCTGCAACACCTTTGATGCTTTTTGGGAAGCTTCGAAAAGCGCCTATATCAGCAGCTCAGCCAGTGACTTGTGCGACAACTTCAGCTCATGATTTTTTTACGCTAGCAAGAGATTTTGTTAAAGGATCGAATAGTAGACCGGTGATTCAGTTGCTCTTACTGACTTTTGTAGTGCCATACATAGAAGTGAGAAGATCAGCTTCTCTAGCCTTGAATTCATCACTTTGATCCACTTGTTTGGAAAATATTTGTCCAAGCCTATCAACCGCATCCTTTACGGTAGTCATTGCTGATGAGATACCACCCGTAAGGCTTGCTGAGATTTGAGTGAAATTATCCTTGAATTTTTTAGATTCGGAACTACAGACAAGAAGCGGTAGTTTTGCACAATCATATTCAGTGATGATAGCATTGATAGCGACAGGATTGAAAGTGATGAGTATATTATTCGATAATATATCTACAGCGATAAGTTTTTTCGTAGTATCAAAATACAGGATATTTTTAGCATACGTAAGGATTTGTACAAGAAGAGCAGTGATATCACTATAGGTTACGCCCTCAGTGATTTTTGATCATTTCTGCAGCAATCATTTCTCTACATAAGCATCAACTATTTTTTGCATGACAGCGAGATTTTGAGGGATGATTTTAGCTCACCATCATCATCAGACACCAAGTTCGTACCTTTTGTCTGTCACTTGTGAATCAAGATCTTCCACAATCTTATTGTCTCTCAAAAAGACCTTATTTTTGACGAGCAAGATGATTCATCCGCCAAAATCCTTGAGTCCGGCAAGATTTGCAGGAGTCGTAAAGATAGCGATGCTTGCAAAACCGAATTTGATTTTTTGTGCAACATTTCTTTCAAGTCTAGTGAGGAGAGTCTGTGAGGGTGGTGCGAATACATTGCCATTAAATCGGTTGGGGTTTACATATTGTCCGAGATAAGGTCAATCCGTTCCGATAGTCTTGATGCTATTCATCATCTCTCTGGTGAAATCCAGCATGAGAGTGAAATTTTTGGGAGCAGTTCCGCAGATAGAAGAGCTTTTACAATAAGCGATTTTAGCGGATTCAGCTTTAGCAGCAGCAATTTCAGCAGCAGTAGGAGGAACAGACGGAGTTTGTCCATGGACAAAAGAAAAATTACTCACAGAAGTGATCAGAGATAATATAATCAGTTGTCGAGTAACAATTCTCTTCATCAATAGTACATAAAATAAAAGCAATAGGTATTGTCATTGCGATCCGCCTAGGCGGAGAAGCAATCTTAGTTATTTTTTTTAGATTGCTTCGTCATTTCATTTCTCGCAATGACTTCTGCATTCTAAATTCTAAATTCTTTATTTTTGTATTCTAAATTCTAAATTATTTCTGCATTCTAAATTCTAAATTCTAAATTATCTGTTTATCTTGCTCTTCAGTATCGCCTGTTCAGTCAGATTATCACAAATAATCAGCGCTTTTATATAATACTCTTTTGCAAACGTATCTTGTTTGAGTGAAGAATAGTAATCACCGAGCAGATGGTATAAGTGAGATTGATGATATTTGTCTGCCAGATATAAAAGTTTTTGTCCTACTCAAGATAAATTTTGTTTTGCTAATTGCAATCCTACCTCGCCATAGCTGCACACATCAGCTTGACTACGGGTAAAAAGTGCAGAACATTTACCTATGGAGAGATCAGCCAATTGGGGATTATCAAAATACAAGGCAAATGGTTTTGCGGTACGGAAAGGGATATAAAACATCTGATCAAAAAATAACGCAAAATCAGAGGGTTGAAGACTAGACGCTCCTAGAAGATTTTGTCGGATACGTGTCATATTTGTAGCATCTTCATCCTGGATATATGACAGAAACATATATCTATACACATCAGTTTGCAATGCAGGATCAGTGACTTGAGCCAGGTAAAGTAGTGATTGTTCATTATCTCCATTTCGATAATAGCAGATACCTATCAGAAATTTATAGAGAGATGCATTTTTGGTATCAAAGTCAGCGAGCTTCAAAAAATAGTCCTTAGCCGCTTCCCGATTGTGAGTCAAGAAATTGGTATAAGCAAGCACCTGATACGGAAGGACATATTCTTTGTCACCCAGCAACGCACGCAATGCAAGTCTCTTAGCAAAAACGAAATATCAATTTTTGAGCAAAGTGAGCGAAACGAGACCGTCTCTATAATAAGAAGGAGGATTTTTTATTTTGACGAAATTAGACAAAGCTGAATCATAAGAAGCTTTGAAATCCTTATAACGAGGATCAGTGATTTTTGAAAATGAAGTAGTAGCACCAGAGTAATCATAGATCCAAAGAGATTTAAGTCCTTTATAAAAAAGATCATCATCTTGCGTGAGCAGATCATGTGATCTGTATTGTTGCGCCAGAGCAAAGATTTCATTCAATGCGGTAGCACTGTCGAGACCGATGCTAGAATCATGGAAACGCGTATATATTACCTTACGTGGATCAATGGCCAGTTTAAGATAATCACCCTTCTCTTGTACCAGAAGCGAAAGATACTGATTAGCTTTATCAAATTGATAATACTGGATAAACTTTTCTACCAAGGGTTGCAGAAGCTCAGGATTTTTATTTTTGGTATACAGGTATTCCAAGACATTCAGATCCTGGAATATCTCTGAGTTGCCCAAACTCTGATGGATCGTTTTGGCGACCATCGTATCCACCTCAACAATAGGCGCAATGGCAGGCAGAGAAACCGCTGACAATATTTTTGCCTCTTGTTTTACTTCTTGCAATAAAGCGACAGGAGCGGCCACGATACCCTCTTGTGAAGCTACGAAAGCTACGATAGGATGAGAAGAAAAATGCCCATCCAAAAAAAGAATCACCAACC
>CAZBWN010000078.1:0-75435 GCA_964495905.1 uncultured Candidatus Peribacteria bacterium | reverse complement strand
ATGGTGCCGAGGGTTTTTTTGGTTACTTTTTTCACCTGGAAGGAAAAAAGTAACGCCCAGCCGGCAAGGCGATAGAAAAAAGTATGTCCAGCGAAGCGTTTAATCTTGAAAAAAACCCGATATCCCTTGCCAATACACCTTGACTTTTCTTGTCTAATCTGTATAATATTTTCATAAAAAAAAACTTAAATCTAAAAAACATGATAAAAACAAAAATTATCCCTCTTACGTGGAAGGAAATCAATGAAAAAAAAGAACGAATTCAAATGTTGGATGAGATAGAAGAAGAACTACATGAGTTAGCCCCACTTAAAAAAGGAGTGGAAGTTGAAATATGTTTAGGCAATTCTTTATCCCCTGTGCCAGGTTCGGGAAAAACTGCTCATAACCCATATATCCGTAAATATGGGAAAACACTGGTATCATTGTACAATAAAACAGGTCATTGGAAAGCGAGACTGGAAACACCAAAAAATTATCCAAAGCCTGTGTATTTGTATTTAACCCCGCAGTAATTATTAATTAATTATCACTCTCCGTTGACGATGCCTGTTTTAGGTGATTGTCGGCGGATTTTTTTTATTTTTCTTCTGAACCTTCACTTAACCTCCCCATCTCTCTATCTTACTCCCTCTTAATCTCCCTTTACCAATGGAGACATGCTCCCTTCTTGACTTGTCCTCCGCGAAGCCGGGGGATAAAGGAAGGTTGGGGTGGATTTGTTTCTTTTACCTTAAAAAAAACCCAATATCCCTTGCCAATACACCTTGACTTTAAAAACTTATTATATATAAAATATTAAATCCAAAAACAAAAAATACTATGAAAAATATAACATTACTCCTAGAATTGCGTGAAGCAACAAAAAAAGCAAAAGAAGCTGTATTAAAAAGAATTCAACTTGAAGAAGAAAAGAAAAAAGAAAACGAAAGAAAGGAAATTAGAAAACAAGTAGAAAAAAAGCTAAGAAATCTTGAAAGAGATATGATGAGCGATGCTTCCTGTGGAAATTCATATACTATTGTCCACACAGTCCAAGAAAGAGACAAAAAAAGTAATAAGTTTGAAGACTGGTCAATTGAACTACAGGAAATATATAAATTTTTAGAAGAAAAGGGACTTGAACCAGAAGTTCGAAAAAGAATAGATGGCGATAGACCAACTGCATATTCTGTGGAGGAATGCCCATATGCTATTATTGTTTCCTGGGAAGAATAACTGACATGTAAAAACCTATAACAAGCCCGTATCGAGGCTTGTTTTTTTTATAAACCCATACCGAGTCAAACCGTATCGAGTTTCAAAAGCTGAAAAGACCGCTCTGATAACTAGTGAGGCAAAATGAAATGGCGGTCCATTTTGCCTAGAGTTTTTTGCATACTTTTTGGGGCAATGCCAAAAAGTATGTCTCCGAAGGAAAAAAATGCCCAGCCGGCAAGGCGATGAAAAAGGAAAAAAGGAAAGTGTCTCCAGCGAAGCGTTTAATCTTGAAAAAAATAAAGATTATCTTATCATTTTTTTGGTTTTAACCAATAGAAACAAAGAACTTGATCAATCTGATAGCCATATCCTACAAAAACATCTGACCATTTCAGGACAAACTCCTGAGCGTTTTTTTCAATAGCGGGAAAATGCTTATCAAAGCCCCTATCGGATCAGGAAAAAGCTTCCTATTCTTTGACGGCCCTATCTACGGACTCTACAAATACAGCAACAGAAATATTCTGAATACCAAATCCAAGACCGGATTCATCAAACTCATCTGTGAGGTAAACGACACGATATACCTCATCACGAGAAATATCAAAAAAGGGAAATCAAAGGACTCTTGTGATTCCAAACTCTATATCCTAGAAGGGAATCTCCCTGACTTCAATACTCATAAACCTACAGAAAACGATACCGATATCGAAGATATCCTCAGAAAACATCCCGGTCTCAAACGAGACGAAATCGCTTTCAAAAACGAAACAGATCTCCAGCAGAATCTCCAGACATTTTTGCCGCCGAGAGAAGTGATTATGAATACCATCTTCCTCATGCAGGATTCTGACAATATTTTTGAGCTCACTCCCGTAGATAGACTGACGATTTTGAAAAACGTCTTTAACCTCATGGGCATCGATGAAGCAAAAGAAGTATTAGCCGACAAAAAAAGGGAAATCCGATATAAGATAAAATCCAAGACCGATATCTCCAAATATGACGAAAAACTAAAAAACAATATTCAGAACTATCTTTCCACGTTTGATGCTACCAAAAATCTATTGAATGGTGCCATCAACACGGAAGCATATCAACAATTTTTTGATGAACGGAAAATGATAGAAGAAAAGATACAGATGACTAATTTTTCACTCAAAGACTTTCCTATGAGTCGAGAACAGGAACTTCACACCTATATCGATCAAAAAAAATCACAGGAACAGAGGTTAGAACATCAATTTGAAACCATCCAAAAAGATATAGCTCAAGAACAGAAAAAAATAAAAGAACAGCAAGCAACAGAAAAAGAGCTCTCCACCAGTATTGCAGCGCTTCAAAAAAATATAGAGAACATAGACGAAAAAAAGATAGAGACATTAAAAAAACAGAAACAAGAAACACTCGCCAAACAAAATAGCAATGAGCAACAGATTCCAACACAAAAAATACGAAATTTCATCACTGCACAATCAAACGATACTGATATCCAGAAAAAATCAGATATCACAGTCACCACAAGCTATGTATTCATCCAACAACTCATCCATCAAGGCAAAAAATGAAGCGAGGAAATCAAGAACATCCAACTCCAGATAAAAAACGAAGAATTGATAGCAAAAAATGAAATTGAAAAAACAAACACACAGAAAAAACATCTCCAAGAAAAAAGAGATGAGCAACAAAATCAACTAAATACTATCGTAAAAACAATAAGCGATTTAGAAAAAAATATCGATATGCAAGCGACCTTCGCCTGTGATAAAATCAAGGAACCATGTCCATTCATCAAAGTGATCAACAAAAAGACTTTTGATCAGTTGGACCTCCAAAAAAAGACATTTCTAGATCAGCAACAACAGAAAGAAATCACAATAAAAAAATTAGATACAGAGTTGAAAGAGTTAGATAAAATAGAAACCAAACAAGACAATCAGAAAATACAAGAATTAGAAAAACAGCAGAAAGAAGCTGAAAAAGCAATAGAAGACATCAAAGCATTTTTAAATGAGATCAATTACAAAGCGATAGAAACAGTATACATAGAATATACGAGCCAAGACAAAATCATAAAAGAATTAGACAAAAAAATACATGAATTAGAACAAGAGATCAAACAGATAGAAGAACGGAAGCTCCAGTTACAAAAAGCGATAATTCAACAAGAATCCATAACGAAACAATTGAACGAATACACCATCACGATAGCGGAAAAAGAGCAGCAACGAAAAATATTAGAACTAGAAAAAGAAAAAATAGATGTAAATGCTACCAAGCTGATAGAAAAAAATTATCTCACAATGCAACAGCTCTATCACGATATCGATATGCTCGTCAATGAATTCAAAGAGCATCAGCTTGAGAGACAGAAGTTAGAAGAGCAAGAAGCCATACTAGGAAACCTGTATACTATTTTTTCTAAGGAGCTACTTTTACTAGTTCTCCAAGATCATCTCCCTATCATAAATGATATCGTAAACAATTATCTTTCACAAATAGTAGACTACCAGATCAGTTTACAACTCAACAAAAGCGATGCAGACAAAGTGGAATTGGAAGCAAAAATCATCGATCAAAAAGGGGAAAGAGATACCAAGAGTCTGAGCTGAGGGCAAAGGATCATTTTGAAGCTTGTCTGGATGCTGGCTATTTCATCATACATCAACTCCCCTATCCTTTTCTTAGATGAGACCATCAACAATCTCGATGCAGATACGGTAGGAAAAGTAGCGGATATGTTAGAGGATTTTGTAAAACAAAGAGATATCAAACTCTATACCATCACACATAGCCAACAGATCCAACAGATGGATATCCGAGATCAGACGATAGAAATTTAATAGTTTGTCTCCCTTTTTGTGTCCCTTCTATGAAGGGAAGGTCCCACATTTTGTGGGAAGGGATTTTTTAAAAAAACCCGGGAGATAAACACCCGGATCATAAGATTGTAATTGCATTGAATTACTGTAATGCACAAGGCTGATAACTGCCTGCATATCCACAGCCATTTTTTTTCAATTCAGTATCAATCAATTCACACTGTTCTTTGGTTTGTGCAATAACTGCAACAGCAGCAATCACAGGAAAAGCATACACCAGTTTCCAAGATAATCGTTCATCAAGAGATAAACTTTCATCTTCAACTTTTTTTTGTGCAAACTCATTTACAAGCGATATTGCTTCCTTTACGCTTTCGGAGCGCATTCCTTTAACATAAAATTTCATAGTAGAGTTTTTTTTAGATTTTGTTTTATCTCTTATATATATTTTGATTGAAAGGTCAAGAGATGAGATATGGAAAAATATACAGAAAAAGTAACCCCATCTGAGTTTGCATTCAGAAGATAATTTTTTATGATAGTATACACGCGTTTTTTTTACCTCTACAAAGCTATGAAATATATCAGTATCGTAAAAAAATTAGAAAAAATACATATCTGTGCTTTCTGCCATGAAAAGCCAGAAAATATACTACAACAAGGGAAATATTTTTTGGTGATTCCAGCTCGCGCACCTTATACCAAGCATCATATCTTAATTGTTCCTAAAAGACATGTAAATCTTTTGACAACACTCACCCATGCTGAACTTCTTGAAATGAATGAATTAGTAGATATACGAGCAAAAAAACTTCATAAGAAATATAAGGATGTAAGCTTATTACTCAGAGACGGACTGGTAAAAGATAAAATAATAAATAAATCCATCAACCATCTTCACTTTCATGTATTACCAGATGTAGGAGTACACATTCAAACACAGAAACAAGCAAATGATCGTCATCGATTGGATGATAAGACATATACCAAAACCGCCCAAGCATATAAAAAGACATTTTTATAAGATAGAGCCGATATGAAGCATAAAGACCTGATCATATTTGTAATCATAACCTTCCTGCGAAGCGTATTTATCTCTATGCTCAAATTTTTTCTCCGAGCATACCTCAAAGACACCCATATATCACTGGAAAAAATAGCAGAATATCTCAGTTTATGAGGCATGGTTGCCTATCTCATAGGATCATCGCTCACCTATATATTCCGCAAAAAGAACATCACTATTTTTGCATGATTGTTAGCGATAGCATGTCTGATCATAGGAAATATGATTGGCTACTACCCTTTCCGAGCATTTGTCCTATTAGTAAGTGGTATCGGTTTTGCATATAGCCTACGATTGATCATCAAATCCATCATCCTCAGTACAGAAATCCAAAGATCAAACCATGGAGAAGCAAAAATAAATGGTATGATCAATATTGCTATCTTATCAGGAGTACTTCTATGAAGCTATTTGGGATTCGCAATCTTCGCAAAACGAGGAGGCAATTGATTCCAATTCATCATATGAATGTTGATACTATCAAGTGTATTGACGCTAGGGATGAATTATGATAAACATTTTCAAATGAAACCATTTGGACAGACCCTAAGACAGATGCTCCCCAACGTCATAGGAATCATAAAAAAATACATTCGATTACTCGTACCCATAGGTGTTTTACGAGCAATTTCTACCGCTATCTGACAGAAAATGTTAGAATTAGGAGTTGACCTCTTTCAAAGGACACCCAAAAGCTCAATTATGATCATCGTAATAGGATTTATAGGAGCTATTTTAGGACATCTCATATCAGCATTTTTCTTAAGAAACAGAAAGAACCTGACTATAATATTCACCATTATTTTTTGACTCACCACCATCTATTTTCCTCACATCATAGACAGATATGAGTATTACATCACCTTAAATATTTTCTGATTTTTGACGGGAGTTTTCTTCGGAATCGCAGTCAATCTCTTAGAATGAAGGTATTTTTTCCATATCGGAGACGATCATAGGAAAGAATATGGATCGGTAGCATACGGTATTGCGACAAGTATCATCATTTTTCTGATCATGATTGCAGCAGACTTCCTGAGCAAAAGATTAGGGATGAAGATAAGCTTCTTTTTCTTTGGTATAGTGCTCTTATTGATGCCGTTTTTCATCAGAAAATTTGATGCCCCAGACCTCACAAAGGAATAATTGATAACCAAAAGGTGATATCAGCTTATAACTCATATATTTCAACAATTTTGTCAAGGATAATAACGCGTATAAAGCGCGTTTTTTTGTTTATTTGATAATTTTGGAATATACTTGATATAAGTTTATATTCCTTACTATTACATATGAAAAAGAAACTTTGACTTACAATACTCGTTCTGCTCATGGGAGGAGTGAACCTATGTCATGGACAATCGCTCAATACTACCGCTGCTGAAGTAGCTGATTTTGATGTACAAAGCGCTACAAGCAATATGCAAGATCTCAAAAGTAATCTTGATGAAGTCGTGAGCCAATTGTATAGTCTCGATGAAAAAGAAAGAGGGACTGACAATGCCATCTCTGATAAATATAGGGCGACAAGAAAAGAGATCGTAAATGTGATCCAGACTATAAATCAGACAACAGATACTATCGGAGAACAACTCAAAAAAATCACCACCTACAAAAAACTTATGCTGCTTACCTATAAGGATATCCAAGCATCAAGATCAGGTATGGTAGACACAAAGCAATATATAGAAGACTTCTCTAATTTTATCTACAAACTGGATAACAAACTCTACAATGAAAACACTAATACTATCGATGATCTTAAATTAATGATAAATTCAGATAACATCCCGCTTACACTCGCAAATGATTCGTTGGTCCAATCAATGATACTTCAGCTCAATGATCTCATGAACAACTTTCAACAAAACGAGGAGACACAACTTGAGACCATCAAAAAACTTAACGATCTCAAAACAAGAACTAAAGATACCATAGAACAATATCAAACTGAAATTGAAAAATTACAACAGAAAAAAAATTATCTCCTTCAATTCATGAAACTCTACCAAAACGATACAAGACAAAGACAATTGACTATCAACAACTTCTTTGAAAGTACAAAAGGTGTATATGATAGAACAGTAGAATTAGTGAAAGACATCAAAAAATGAGTATATAAAGTGGATTTCGATATGGAAAGAAAGATAACAGCGCTCAATGAATTAGAAAATGATAACGAAGCGTATCCACTCGCATGGCCACTCTACCCTATCGAACAGATCCAAACCTATTTCGGCGATATAAATTTCCAAACAGAATATGGAGTGCCTCATGTAGGGATACAAATCAAAGCAGGACAATGAACTCCCGTATACGCAGCTCGTGATGGTATCGTATATTTTGTTGCAGACAATGATGAAATAGGAATCAATCGAGCGATGATAGTGCATACAGATGGATACGTAACAATCTATCAATACCTCAAGAAAACGGTCATCAAACCAGGTGATACAGTAAGAAGAGGACAGATTATATGATATAGCTGATGAGAACCTGGAACAAGAGGTGCAGGATTCATCTCCAAAGGAGCAAATCTTACTTTCGAGATTTTCAAAGATGGTATCGCGATGGATCCATTTGAGATATTGGATGCAAGTATCGTAAAAGACAAAGAAGCTTTGCCTGATGGATATCAGATCAAATATCTCAGAGATAAATATGCAAGACCTATCGACATCACAAATCTTGAATTGATGACAGGAACTACTCTAGCGAAAAGAGAGAATCAATTTCTCATTAAATACGGTGTAGGAGTATACAAACAAGTAGCTTTCCGAGAAGATGCAGTAAAAGATACCAATATTGATAAAGATATGGTGATATGTATCGCATTCGCAGAGAGTACTCTTGGTAGATACCTCAGCACAAATGCAAATATCGGTAACGTAGGAAACAACGATAGATGAGATAGGGTTCCCTTTACGTCAGCTTATGGATGAGCGAGAGCCATTCCTGTGACATTAAATAATGCTTATCTATGAGCATATCATACCATCAATCAACTTTCTAGATATGGAAACAAAGATGGAAACATCTATGCATCAAGCCCAATCAACTGGCAAACGAATGTATTGAAGTGTTTGAGTCAGATCAAAGGATATTATATTCCAGAAGACTTTCCATTCAGGACCGGACCAAATCCAAACATCAACAATCCAACTCCAGAAACGATTACATTCGGAGAAACACTTACTCAATAAAATAATAAAAAAAAAACTGTTCGCCTAGGTGAACAGTTTTTTTATAATCAGAAGCATATATTATTTTTTCGTTAATTTTTTTACAAAACACGTCTTAAGGTACATAACCACACCCTCTACACGTCCTTCTATAAGTTCAGGATCACCAGCAACAAGACGGATATTTTTGACAGCCGTACCCTTTTTGATATCCTTAGCTCACTTTGGTTTTAAGTTTTGGATGACCGTGATTGAATCACCAGCCACTAATTCATTTCAGTTACTATCCACTACTTTCATCTCTTCCATGATTATTTGATTACATAAGTTAAAAAAACAATTCTAACGAAATGAGTCAGGTAAATCAAGTGATTTGAAATTATTAAAAAAAAGAGCATAGCGCTCTTTCTTTTGTATCTTTGATACTTTTTTTACTCCTTAATGGAGCGGGTGACGAGACTCGAACTCGCAACAGTCTGCTTGGAAGGCAGGCACTCTAGCCAATTGAGTTACACCCGCAGGGCAATAATAAGATTAAGAAGTAGTAGTGGTGGGCCTAGCTGGGCTCGAACCAGCGACCCAGCGGTTATGAGCCGCTTGCTCTGACCAACTGAGCTATAGACCCATGATCAACATTATACGTTTAATTAATGGTGGGTGATATAGGACTCGAACCTATGACCCCCTGCTTGTAAGGCAGATGCTCTAGCCAACTGAGCTAATCACCCATAACATTTTTGGCTTGTAATTGTTTTTAATCGGTCCCACGGGGAATCGAACCCCGATTGGAGGATTGAAAGTCCCCTGTCCTAACCGTTAGACGATGAGACCAGTATATCAATCGTATTGTGTTTATAATGCCCTAACCATTACTGATGAGACCAGTATATCAATCGTATTGCATTCAATTTAATGGCGGAATGGAAGGGACTCGAACCCTCGACCTCCTGCGTGACAGGCAGGCGTTCTAACCAGCTGAACTACCACTCCATAACCAATTAATAATTAACAATGAATAATTAATAATGTCGGATTTTTTTTATATATTTTTTCCTTCATTATTCATTTTTCACTATTCACTATTCATTATTTTTTTATGGAGCCGACTATCGGATTCGAACCGATCACCTACCGCTTACAAGGCGGTTGCTCTACCGAATGAGCTAAGTCGGCATATAGTGCTCTGCCAATTAAGGCAGAACCAATGTATTATTATTTTGCTTGTTTTGCAAATGCTTTTGCAACTCTAGACTTCTTTCTAGCTGCAGTATTTTTTTTGATAACACCTACCTTTGTACATTTATCTATGAATTTGTACACCTTGTTAAGGTCTTCTTGTCCAAGTTTTTCAGCTTTATCTATGCTTTTCAAAAACTTTTTGATAGCCATTTTCATTCTAAGCTTAAATTCGTTATTCCTTTTCTGGAATACAAGAGATCTTTTCGCTGCTTTCTTTGCTGATTTTGTAATTGGCATACTAATGTGTGTATAAAGTATAAAGCATAATATCTAAACTCCGAGGGAGGGACTCGAACCCACGACCCAGTGATTAACAGTCACTTGCTCTACCAACTGAGCTACCTCGGAATGTCTGTTTTTTCAATGTACTAACCTATAAGAATCTAGATATCATTTTCAACATAAAATGATACTTTAGTACAAAGAATGTATTTACCGGGGACAGGGAGTTATTCTGAACACCGTGTGGCATCCGCCTAGGCGGACATGTCTATCATTCAATCTACAATCAACTACCGGGGACAGGACTCGAACCTGCACACCGTATGGCACTTGGTTCTAAGCCAAGCATGTCTACCATTCCATCACCCCGGCATGAACACAATTTTATTAAATTTTTTCACTAACTGTTTATGGCATCCGCCTAGGCGGACATGTCTATTCTTCAATTTATCACCCCGGCACGGATGCATTCTCGGGAGCTAGGATTCGAACCTAGGACCTCCTGATTCAGAGTCAGACGCTCTACCAGCTAAGCTACTCCCGATCAGTACTAGTATATCAAATTTACATATTCTTTTGGTTGCGGGAGATGGAGTCGAACCACCTGTCTTCGGGTTATGAGCCCAACGAGATACCGTTTCTCTATCCCGCAATGTCCTTTCATTATATTGGGCCATGAAGTTAATCAGTCTTGGGGAACTAGGATTCGAACCTAGACTGACGGAGTCAAAGTCCGCTGTCCTACCGTTAGACGATTCCCCAATATATTTCAACAGTATAAAGACAAAAAAATAACCTGTATAAACAGGGGTGTGTTGTATATATACATTTATATATAGAATTCAAGCCGAAATTCAGACATTTTCGTACACTAATTAAGGGGTATGACAAAAAGATTAATATCTAAGACAAAATTTGCAAAAAATCATAAATACAATATAATTAGATATAAAGGAAACAGTATTTATCTTACTAATATCTTAGTACATGACAAAAGAATACCTCCAATGAATAGACGAAAATGGATGTTTGGTCCAAAAAATTAAGATAACTAAGTTAATAAGTAATATTTATCACGATTTTGGTCGTGATTTTTTATTAAATTTTTAATTTTATTGCAAGAACATTCGGATCTTCAAATTTATTATTTATCCAAAACAATTTCATATCTTCATTAGCTATCACAATTTTTCATTCCTCATTATATCATAAAATTGCTCATTTAGCTATTAGATCAAAATCTTTAATATCTTCTCTTAATCTAAAGACATCTTTCTTTGTCAACTCTCATCAAAAAACATTCAATTCCTTTTCATTGTTATGATTAAATCAAATATTATTTGATATATTTTTGACTATGTTTGCAACTTGATGTATTTTCTTCTTATCATTATTAGGTCAAGACTCTATTGCTATCGCATTCAAATAAGGTCAGATTACGGTTCATTTTGAAAGAGGTATTAGATAGGAATTTTTGATTAATTCATTAGATGCGGATTTAATCAATATTGATTCCTTTTTTTCGAGTGTATCTATAATAAAATATGGATCTATATCAAAATTTGTCGAATGTATATCAATGATATTATCAAATCAAGTTAGTATTTCATGAAGTTCTTGTGATAATTTGTATTCATAAGAATCAAGTCATTTTTCCAATATATTTCACAAGAAACACCTATTCAAATCATATTCAACATATCTTTTTCATATATCAAAAGCCCTTTTATTCATCAAGACAAAAGTAAGATCATCTACAACATTTTCTATCATCTTCATAACATTAAATCATAATGTTTCATCTCCATGAGTACATATTAAGACTCAAAGTCTATTAGGGTTTGATCAAATTTTATTCAACAAGAATTTTTCTTCCATTTTTAATTATTATGATATAAATCAATTGTTTTTTTTAATATATGTGGGACATTATGTAATTTATTTTTTAATATTAATCAATAATAATGTCGATTATCAAAACATTTTTTACATGCACTATCCGATTCTTTAAAATATAATTTTACTGATTTTGTTTCTCTTCTTTCTAATATAAAAGAAGCATCAAATGAATTATTAAAATTCATTGTTCACATCATCAGATGTCATCTGCTTCAGCATCAATAAAGATTAAATGATCATTTTGTTCGAATAGAATCCCCCAAATATTTTAAATGGAGCGCTCGTTTATACATACCACAAGTATTGACGCTATTTCATGAATAATACGATATTAGTTCATCAAAATATTCTTTCTGTCTTGACAGTATAATTGATTTTTTCTTACAGGACATGAGATCAAGCACAAGATCAGATTTCATTTTATCACTGATCTTAAATTTATCTAAATTCATATAATTCACTAGTTCGATAGGTATAAACCATATTTTTCAGTTTTCAATATATTTGTGATATTTATTTTCAAAATATTCAATCAATTTAGTATATTTTAACATATTTTGAGGACTCAGAACCGTCAATATTTCAACACTGAATCATCTATTCAACAAAAGATCTATGTTAGAGATTATTTTATCCAACATAACTTGAGATTTAAATCTGAATAAATTATCCTCTAAATCAATTCAATCCAAAGTTACGGCAAAATATAATCTTTCAGGAGAAAATGAATCTAATAATTCATTATTTAATAAAAGTCCATTGGTACAAACTCTAATTATCTTATTATCAAATTTATCATAAAAAGTCTTTATTATATCAGGGAACAATGTAGGTTCTCATCATGTAAGAGATATGACCTGTATTTTCTTTGCATAATTATCTATAAATTTCTTTATTTTTGATACATTTCCAGAAACTGTAGATAATTCTTTTTCTGAAAAAATCTTTCTAATATCTTTTGTATACATACAATAATCACAATTAAGGACACAATAGGTTTCTCATATAACGATATTTGCCATATACATATTTATGCATTATTAATATAAATAATTCTGCCGACATTGAGGATCTTTTTTTGTTAAATTATTATTTAATCAATAGGTTACAGCTGGACATCATCTACACACATATTCCAATTTACATCAGTGGCATCACACGACATAATTTAGATTCAATACATCTGAAATAATTGTATTATTTTCATATATTTCTATTAAATCATCGGTAATGATATTTCATATTTTAATTGGTAGTTTCCTACAGAGATAGATATCTCAATTTTCAATTACTGTAAGGTGCCTATATCCCATTCAGCAACCAGCTGTTTGGTCTTTCAAATTAATATTCAGTTTATCTGATTGGTAATATAATAATTTCCATAAATGATCTTTTTTTCATATAACCATTTTTTTTCAATCTTTTTTTATTTTTTTCTCCAATTCCAATATCTTTAAAAAGATAGATTTCAATTCAGCATCAGAAAGCATAATGTTTTTTGATGCTTTTCAAATAGGAACTATTCTTACAAAATCAAATCTTGAAAGATTGGTATGATATGCTAAAAATTCAATTAAAGGTATAAGCTGATCGATATTCATTTTTGATAATGTCATATTAACTAGAGTATATATTCATTTCTGTTCTAATTTAGCAATAGAATCAATTACTCAGATAAATGTTCATTCTCATCTTATGTTATCGTGTGTCTCTCTAAGTCATTCCATACTCAATTGATAAAATTTGATATCATTGTCACATAATTTTTGAATATTTTCATCATTCAACAAATGGAAATTTCAAAATATAGCCGATTCTAATCAATGTTTTTTTGTTTCATCCATAATATTCCAAAAATTTGGGTGAAGAAGTGGATCTCATCAAGTATAATATACCTTTCACGTTATTCAATAATATGCAAGGAATCTTTTATAATTATTCATAGCTTTATGAAAATCAGACATACTGATTGAAAAAGATTTTGAAAAATCTACATAACAATG
Organism: uncultured Candidatus Peribacteria bacterium; assembly: GCA_964495905.1. Lineage (GTDB taxonomy): Bacteria > Patescibacteriota > Gracilibacteria > Absconditabacterales > Absconditicoccaceae > CAJBLF01. The sequence continues at coordinate 61,802 of CAZBWN010000078.1, read as the reverse complement.
TGTGCATCTTAATTGGCAATTATTTGTAATATGCCATTGCAATGTAAATATATCAAATGGTTTATTTTTTTGCATTTACCAAATATTTATGACGAGTTAAAACAAAGCAATTAGTGTCATCAAATTCAGTTTTTATTTTATCAATATAATATGCCTCTCTATCCAAAAAGTCAGGTATGATAGGCGCTATATGTAACATTTTAATTAGTATATCAAAATCATTATAGATTTCCTTAAATTCAAATTCATCTTCATATATCATCTCAAATCATTGTTTAACCAATTGAGATTTATAATCAGAAACGCTTTGATGGAAAGGAAATCAAAAAAGTTCTTTTAATTCCATTCAATCTCTTTCTCAATTTGTAAAATTAATGAAATTTCAACCGAATTTCAAAACTCTGAATATTTCTCATAGATCATCCGGAGCAAGCCTTTTAATGATAAGATCAAAATTACCATCCCTAAAAGTCAATGCATGTATATCTTCTTTCATAAATAAGACGTTATCATACATACTACAATTTTCTTTTGCCAATTTCAACATATTATCTGAAAAATCGATGGAAATTATCTTTTTTCACAGACAACCCAAAGTCTTCGGTACGATTCAAGTTCAGGTTCAAATCTCCAATGTTAGGTCTGAACTCATCAAATAATTATGTATCAATCAATAGAACTCTTTATTTCATTTTTCTCATTCAATCTTTATTCAATGTCAGACTACCGATATAAAATCATTTCTATTTTCTGCTGAATTATTATAGAAATCATGATTGTTTGCATCATATACATTTTTATGAATATATGGATCATTATTTTCAATTGATTTGGATATTCAATATGCTCTTGCTTGACATCAACTACCATCATTTTCTTTACACACTCTTATTTTTCAAAGCAATACGCTTTTTGTCCATAAATCTTTAAATGAATCATCATATATATTTCACATACTAAGCTCGGTATAAAAGGGGCATGCCAACAAATTTCATTTTTCAGTTATTGCACAGGTCAACACTCCTGCTGGACACCATAACTTCAAAATATCGGGTTTGTTATCCATATTTTCTCAGATACTTATCATGAACATGCTTTCTCATATCACAGACATTTTTTTATCATATTTTTTCTTTTTTTGAAGAAAAACACGAATATATGATTTAAATAAATTTAAATCTTTATAATATCAAGTTTCTATAGACTTTCATTGTCATTGTGGGACTAATATATTAGTTTTATGTCAACTAGCTCATAATTTATATGATAAATCTATGATCTTTGAATAATCATCAATGCTTTGATTAACCAAAGTAGTGACCAAAGTAAAAGTTAAACCAGCTTTTTTTATGATTGCCAGATTTTTAATAGTAGTCAAATAAGCGCCTTTATGTCATCTCATATGATCATGGTATGTTTCATCACTTGAATCTAATGAAACATGTAATTGTCTTACTCATAATTGATGCATTGTATTTGCCATATTTTCATCCCAGAGTACGAGATTTGTCGACATAGTAATTTTCATTCATTTGGATACTATATATTTTATAACATCAGATAATCACTCATACATCAATGGTTCTCATCATGATATATTTATATTAAACACTTTCATTTCATGAAGTTCATCAATCAAGGTTATGAGTCTATCTTTATCAATATTCACACATCACTTATCAACCTTATGACAATGTCCGCATTGTAGATTACACCTGTTGGTTATCTGTATCGTCACATTTAAAGGAGCCGAAACAAAATTATCAGATCAAAATATGTGATTATTTATATCAAAATCAATCAGATAATCAGCAACAATTGATTCTTTAATCAAATATTTAATAGATACATTATCTTTTAATTTAAATCCATCAATTATTCATCATTTACTAACAAAATCTGAGATATCTTTTCAGAATATCATCAATTTTTTTGATACTGGATGGAGTATCATAAAACTATTTTTCTCATTTCTCCACAAAACATTGTCTTTAATTTTATAATACATAATTAATTCCGATTATAATCTAAATTTTTGAATCATGGAAATATTTCTTTATTATCAATTTTTATTAATTTTTGTCCCCATAAAAACTTTACAAATCAGTTAAAAGAAGAATTAGAAATATATGGAGGTTTTTTCATAGGCCAAAATTCTGCTAAAAATAAGTCCATAATATTTCAATCATAATAACCTTCTAAATATGCCTTTGCCCTAAGTTTCAATTCATTGGTTTGTTCCTTTCTTCAAGCTAATTTAATGATATCAACTCATAAATCTTCATATAATATCATATCTTCAGGCCTAATAAAACTAGAATTGATAAAATCAATAATATTTTCTTTTCTTTTGGCGCAGCACCATCAAAACATAAAATCTTTTCATGTTTTTTTTTGAGACAAGGAAGTTAATGCATCATAATGATCTTTCATTAATCAACACCCAATAAAGCATACCTCATTTGCCAATAATTCTATCTCAACTGGCTTTAGTGTCTGATGATTATGTGCATTTTTAATATGCTCTTCCAATAATTTTTTATCCCTATTGATATCTTGATGTAAAGTTAGTCTTACGATATTTGGATATTTTTCTCTTAAATAATTAGCTTTCTCTATAGTTTTTAGTCATAATACGACAGAAATATTAATGGGGATATTGGGAAAATTCTTATAGATTAGATCTAAAAGATCCTCACTAGCCACTGTTAGAATATCAATACCTAATGTATTGATCCATGACAAATAATCTAAGACTTTTTTTCTGATTATCTCATCATTTAAATCAGGCATTTTACTTGAATTAATCAAGTAATTAAATTGGATATTTTTATCTTTTATATAGGATATTTTTTGCTTTATATCTTGAAGCGATAGATCTGGAACATCAGTATTAGCACTTCATAAGATACTAAACGCTTTTGACGCAAAAAATTCACATATGCTATTTGATAAACAATCATTGTTTGATTTTGATATATAATCAACTAGATCATCATCCCAATTAGTAGCTATAGATATTTTCATATTTTTATAAATTTACAACACATAAAGGATCAGTTGCATCTATTTTTTTATATCTTAAATATGCCATTGCTCTACATCATCATCTACACAAGTCCAAGAATTTACAATGTGAACACTTTCATGAGATTTTATCAATATTTCTGATATTAGCCATTATTTCTGATTTTGACCATATATCAGACAATGATTGCTCTTTAATATTACCACAAGACAATTCTTTTTGATTCATATATGAACAAGGATATACATTTCAATAAGGATCTATTCAACATGTAGTCCTTCATGCGGGGCATCAAAAATGTTCTTTTGGCATCCAATTTATATTTTTGACATCAGGTTTTAATATATTTTGATATATTATGATTTTGATGGCATCAGATCAATGATCTTTTTTATATTTAAGTAACGTTTTATATATTTTCTTATATTCAATCAAACTCAATTGGATATTATCCATATTTGTAAATCATCTTCATGTCTCCATCAATGGAGAAACCTTGAAATAACTAACTCATAAACTATTGCATAATTTAATTATATTTATGATATCATCCTTATTATGTTTCATCAATACAGTATTGATAGAAACAACAAATCAAGAAGCAATCAATAACTTTATTGAATTAATCACTTTGTCAAAATCTGACTTTTTTCTGATTTTTTCATAAATTTCTTTACATGATCAATCAAGACTTATCTGAATGAATTTCATTCAGACTTGTTTTAATTTTTTTATCGATTCTTCCCCTATTAAAGTTCAATTTGTTGTCATCTCAATCACAAGTCATCCTGATATTGCATAATCCAATGTCTTATAGAGATCCTTATACATCAATGGTTCTCATCATCAAATATTTAAGAATTCAACTCATTTATCTATCAATTCATCAATAGTCTTTTTAATTGTATCAAAATCTAATCATTTGAATCATTTTACCATAGAGTTTGAATAACAATGGATACATTCAAGATTACAGGATTGTGTCAATTCCCAATAAACAGTTCTTGGAAAACTTAAACAATCATTTGAAATAAAATCATTTTCAATAATTCTTAATTTTGAATTAATCTTTTTTAATGAATATATCAATATTCATTTTTCTACCAATGCTTCAATAAGCCTTACAATTTTAGTTTCTCAGATTTTTTTACCAAACTTTAATAATAAATCAATATTTCATCAATGGATATGAGTTAGAATAGGTTTAAACTCATTTCAAATAGAAAATCTTCTTCAATCCAAAGTCAATAATAGAATTCAAAAATGTTCTATCCTAATCAACGTATCTTTCTTAAAATAGAATTTATGCATTTTTTGATAGATAAGCTATTAAATTATTTTCGATAGTGATTTCCTTTTTAGAGTTATCGATTTTTTTATTCAAAAAATTTATTAATCAATTAATATCAGATTTCGCATAAAATAGCATAAAATCATCAAAAAAAACTTTTGAATACATAATTGCATATGTATGAAAATCATCAGTTCATTTATCATATTGAAAATCATCAATAGTTGCTCAATCATATTTCAATATAAACATTCTTTCAAATAGAAAACAAATAGTTTCCTCAATAAATCTATTTAATCATCTATCTTTCAAGACAAAATGAATTAATTCATGTAACAACAATCATCAATAAAAAAAATCAGATCTTTTGGGTTGTCATAGGACAATAAGTCATTTTTCAATATTTATGGCTCACAAAAGAAAATATTTTGGATAAACTTCAACTTTCAAATCATAATGAATCTCTCAAAAGAATTGTTCTATAATAAAATTTATATCAGATGAAACACTATCCCATAAAAAAATGAGTTCATTACATGCTATCTTTGCGTCAGCAGAACATACATCAAGATCAAAAGTCTTATTAAATTTTGACCTAAAATATTCTATTCATAATAAATTTACTCAAAATGATAATGTAATCATTTATATTTTTAAATAAATAAAAATGGGAGTTTTCCTCCCATTTCTATTAATCTCAACAACCACTAAACTGCCAAGATTCTGCTTCATAATAATCTTCTACCACGTTTTCTTTAGCATCCTTTTCTTCACAAACATTTTTAACTTGAATTTCTTTGTTTTCCATATTATATATTATAATATAAAACATACAAAAGATTTAATCTATCAAAGTATTTATATTAAAATAGAGATTAATGTCAAGGGAATTAAATTATCTTAATTCATAATTAAGTTCTTTTTCTAATTTTTCTCTTATTTTGAAATAAGCTATATTTATTTCCTCATTAGTAAGCGTTCTTTCTAAGGATCTAAAGGTAATTCTCACACACACAGATTTTTTATCATTACCAAATTTTTTATCATTTTCAAAAATATCTATTACCCTAACTTCTTCTATAAGTCATCATGAAACATCTCTTGCTATACCAGCCAAATCAAATGAATCAGCTTCATTTATCAATTCAATCTTTCATGATTTTTCCATTTCTACTGTATTTTTTACAAATTTATCCTTAGAAGTAACAAAAGATATATCCTTATAAACAGGAGGAAAATTACTTACTTCCTTATATGGATTAAGATTTCACCATTGAGAAGTGATTCTCTTATCTTCACTCCGAAGAATTCTTATATCTGGTACTTTTTTCAATGCCATTACTAATCTATCTATACCAAAACCAAAAGCCCATCAATTATATTTGGTAGAATCTAATCATAATTTTTCTAAAACAGTAGGATGTACTACTCATGCTCATAAAACCTCCAACCATTTTCATTCAAATTCAACCTCAACCTCCAAACTATCTGTTGTATAAGGAAATTGATCTTGGTTAAATCTAAACTTTACATTTTCTCAGAAAAGTGCTTTGATCGTATTTGATAATACCTCTTTCAATGTATCTTGATTAATGATTTCTTTCTCTTTTGATGTTATTCTTAATCCATCAATTTGATGAAAACATTCATGATGAGTTTTATCTAGCTCATCTACACGATACACTTTTCAAAAAGATAATGCTTTTACTTCTCAAGTTTTTTCCAAGATTTCTTTTGCTTTTCATTCTATCAAATAGTGGTACCACATTACTGAAGTATGTGGTCTAAGAAGAATGCTTTCTTTTTTGATTTCAGATTTATTGACAAAATAACTATCGCTCGGTCTTCTAGCTACATGATTTTCAGGAAAATTAAATAAATCAAAAGTTTCCCATTCAGAAACAAATTGAGGTACGTCTATATGATCAAATCATTCAAAAAAATGAGCAGAAAGAATTTTATTAATGACTAAATTTATAGGATGTCATGGTTGTTTAGATAAATCAGGCATTGATAATACCCTCAAGATACGATTATAATATGAAATTTCTCTTGGAGAAAGAGATTTATCATTCATTTTCTGTTTTATATATTCAATCCATTTATTATCATTTCAATTAATATTTATAAGTTTAGAACTATCAGATAAAATATCAGAAATTTTTTGAGTGGCCTGATCATCCGAACCCAATGAAATAGCATCTTTCATATTATATCATTCTGAAGAAGTAAAATTCTCTTTATTCATATGTAATAGCATTTAAAAAAATAAATTTTTATCAATCAAAAGTATACATATTTAATAATAAAAGTCAAATAAATAAATTTATTTTAATAAGATGGTGCCAGGAGACAGAATTGAACTGTCGACACAAGGCTTTTCAGGCCTCTGCTCTACCACTGAGCTACCCTGGCTTAATAAAATATAGCCTAAAAAATATATATTTATAAGATTAGAACACAATAGCAAAAATTTTAAACAAATCAGATATAATAGTCATATATCAAGTAAACATATTTTTTTATAAAACAATCTATTATTGAAATATTAGACATATTCATTATTCTAAAAAAGAAACATTTATCCGCTATACTATACCCATGACAAAACTAGTAGTATCATGATGAGGAGACCACACTGACACCAAAAAAATAGATGCCCTCTATAAATGATTATTAGTAAACAAAAAAATACTCTATATCCCCCGAGCAATGCGTCCAGAAGAATATCCTTCATGTTTAGAATGGATACAAAATATATTTCCTATAAGTGAATGATATTCAGTAGATGTATTATCAGAAAAAGAATTTACAGAAAATAATAAAAATCATCTGGATGATTATGATGGTATGTATATAGGATGAGGAAATACCTACAGACTCTTGAAATTAATCAGAGATACATGATTTTCAGACATCATTCAAAGATTTATCGACAATAATAAACCTATATACGGATGAAGCGCAGGAGCGATTATCATGGGAAAGGAAATTCATACAGCAGCAGATATGAATGCAGTAAAATTATCTTTTGAAGAAACATTATGATATAATGTTTGTAAAGATTATTCTATAGTTTGTCATTATAACGAAGAATCTGAAAATGAAATAAAAGATTATGCAAAATACTATCAAATTCCCGTCATCTGTCTACCAGAAGGAACAGGACTTATTTATGATAATAACATCTGTACTGTACAATGAGAAAAATCAGCTTATATGATTGATATCTCATTAGAAAAAAAAGAATTACCGATATGATCAAGAATCTAAGTTTTCCGATATTATTATAACATTGGCTTGTACTTTAAGCAGGAAAATTCAAACCGAATTTTCAAGCAGTATCTATCTGAGCTGACATCAAATTTGCACATACCCCACAAGAAAAAGTGCATTTACCCTCAGTAAAAGAGGTTTCTGAAGTTATAGAAAGAATATTTTATGCGCTTTTGAATGAATAAGTTTATGATATTACACTAAAGACACAGTTTTTCTCTATCTATTGAAATAATTCACCCAAACGCTATGATATCAATGATAAATACTTTAACTTCTACACACCAATACATGAGGATTCTAACCTGACTTCAAGCAACAAGTGACCAAATCCATATCGGAAATTATTTCTGAGCGGTAAAACCGATGCTAGACCTTGCAGACAAATTCAAAGATGCAGAGATTTTCATGTTTTTGGCAGTCATGCATTCATTCAATAGCGTGCAAGACCCTATAAGACTAAGAAGAAATGGTATCAATATCATCAAGTTGTATGCAGCATGCGGAGTGGATCTAGAAAGATTTTTGATCTACAATCCTGCAGAGATTCCAGGACATGCACAGCTCAATTGGATACTTACCTGTATCACAAATATGTGATTTATGGAGAGGATGCATACGTACAAAGATGCTTTGGATAAAGGGAAAGCCAAAGAGATCAATGTCTGAGTATTCTGTTATCCTATCTTGATGGCGGCTGATATCCTATTATACGACACTGACCTTGTCCCCGTAGGAAAAGACCAGAAACAGCATGTGGAATACGCGAGAGATATAGCTATGAAGTTCAACAACGCATTTGGAGAGACATTTAAGATCCCTGAACCGTATATCAAGGAGGAAGTAGGATTGATTATGGGAATAGATGGACGTAAAATGAGTAAATCATATAATAATTTCATCTGACTTCTCGACGACGAAAAGACTATCCTCAAAAGGGTTAAACAGATCCCGACAAGCGCCTTGACTATCGAGGAACCAAAAAATCCGGATGAATGTAACGTATATAATATCTGTAAATTATTTTTGACACCAGAAGAAAATGAAACATTAAGAAAAAGATATCTGGCATGAGGATTGAGTTATAAAGATGCAAAAGACTATCTCTACGAAAAGTTACTTGCCTTTGTACTCCCTATCCAGAAAAAATATGCGGAAATATCCGATCAAGAGATCATAGATCTCGTCAACAAAAACACACAGAAAGTAAATGAAATGGCAAAGAAAAAAATAGAGGATATATATAAAAAAGTAGGTTTTAGCCTATAATAGATATATCTATGAAGAACAGACTTAGCTACATCATCATTCCATTGTTAGTAATCGCAGTAGGTACCCTAGGCAGTATGTTCACCAACGCAGGGATGTGATGGTATGGAACACTTATCCTCCCTCAAGGGACGCCTCCAGGAGCATTGATAGGAATGGTTTGGACTATTATTTATGCATGTTGTATAGCATCATTACTGTTTTTTTGGAAAACGAAACATGATAAAAATTTCACACTAATCCTTCGATTGTTTATCATCAATGGACTTCTCAATGCATTTTGGAATCGATTCTTTTTTGTACAGCATCGATTGCTCTTTTCATTTATAGTGATGATAGTATTGTTGATACTCACAGTCATAAAGATAGTACTACTCTATCCAAGATCCAAACGAGCATCATTATTGCTTATCCTCTACCCTATTCGGGTAGCTATAGCAAGTTGGTTCGCCTATCATATCTGGCTTCTTAATTAATTGGCTTTATTCCTATACCTGAGTATGAAAAAAGTAGCAGGGATGATATTTGAAAATGATAAAAAACAGATACTTCTGCTTTTGAGAGATAATAAACCGAATATCCCCTTTCCAAATACTTGGGATATGATAGGATGACACGTAGAAGATGATGAAACGTTCGAAGAAGCGCTAGTGAGAGAAGTACAAGAGGAGATTGAAATAGATCTCAAGCAACAAGAATATACATTCTTCCGCGAATATTTTTGCCCATCGACAAAAGATGCATATGAAAATATAAAGCATATCTATTATGGGAAGATAAATATACCTGTAGAAGAGATAAGGCTTCATGAATGACAAAGAGTGCAGTACTTTGATTATGATGAAATCATGGGTTTAGAATGTGCAAATATGACAAAGGAGATTTTCCTAGAGTATATGAATGCAACAAAAATATAACATTTTAATTCGCATCTTTCTGATGGCTACACTCGTACTCTTATGAGGAAATAACGTACACAACAAATCGCGGATACAGGAAGTGAATAAAGAGCTTCTACCGTTTTATGCGAGTACACATATTCATAATTATCGTCATTGGAATACAGAATGATGAGATATGAACCTAGACTATGAATGCGAACAACTTTGCAACTATCTAAAAACACTCTGAGGAAGCATCATATTATTTTGCAAATCGATTTGATGTATCCTTGGACTCAAAGCGATGGTAGAACAAGAGATATTCATCAAACAATGCATTTTCGTATGATTTCCTCTTGGATATACAAAACTGCATAATGACCTGCCTATAGAAAAATATCTTAAAGAACTTACGTGTCCCGTATTGCGGATCCAAAAAACTGATGATCCAGCAGGAAGCTATGCTGCAATAACAAAACAGCTTTGAGCGCTCTCCCCTGCATTTACCTGCAAGGAGATCCCAGGTGATGACCACTCATATAAAGAGATCAACATACTCAAACAATATATTTTAGATAATAATGCTAGATAGATGACAAAAGCACAACCTATAGATTTGAGTATCATAGACGATAAAGACATCAAAAAAATCCAAGCAAAAAAGGAAAGACTCGATCGAGTGATGGACGTAATCAAGGAAAACGGACTCGACAAAGATGAAAAATTTATGGAAGAGATGGAAGATCTGATAGATGCACTGATAAAAGAAAAATAATTTTTTTAAACAAAAACTGTCCGCCTAGGCGGACAGTTTTATATATATAAGACATTAAGCTACAGGTTGAACCGGTGGTTGTGGTGGTTGAACGGGTTCAGTTGGTTGTACAGGAGGAGTAACGGGTGCCTGTGATGCTTGTGGTGGCGGAACCATTTTTTGTACTTGCTGAGCAGCTTGATTTGCTACATCATTAACCTTTGCAACAGCTTGACCTGCAACATCAGTAACCTTTCCTACTGCTTGATTGGCAGTATTTCGTATTTTTCCAACGATATTTTCTGATTTTTGAAGAGCCTGTGAAGCAGCATTTGGTGCTCCCGTAATAGGATCAGGTTGCCCCATGATCTTAGCAAAAAACTTTATGATTCATTTTAAGACTTTATCCAAAGGACCTTCTTTAGTGACTACAGGAGAAACCACAGGTGTAGGTTGTACTACAGGTGTTTGTGCTGGTGTTTGTGCTGGTATTTGATTGTTTGGAACAAATACTCCTGTTGGGATACCTTGAGGAATTCATGAAGTTTCCGCAGATGGATTTATTTGATTAGGTTCCATCGAAATAGATTACAATATAAAACTATACTTAATTGTATCCTTTTTTTTGAATTTTGCAAATTTTACCACCTGTTTTTACCAGCAAAAACGAGAAATACCCTTGTTTTTTTCAAAAAAAATTATACAGTAATGATATTTAGCCAGAAATAGCCCCATAAATGACTATATATGAAGGAGCAGGAGACTTGTCCGCCCCTAAGGAGGGAAGGATAGATACTCGATTGAGTAAAGAATTTTCTTATTCCAGAAGCTTTTTTCACCATATTATCTCAAGAGGAGGAGTGAAAGTGAACAATAAAGTCATAAAAAAGTCTTATCAGCTCAAAAATAACGACCAGATAGATATTGATAATATAACAAGATATCTCTCCCCTGTCGTACTCAATGAAGCTCCAAATATAGATATCCCTGTACTGCTTGAAAAAGATGATTATCTTATCATCAACAAACCCAAAGGCGTGCTTTCTCACCCCAAAACCGTTCGAGAGGTAGATGAAGCATCAGTAGTAGGATTTCTGTATCATACCTACAAAAATTTACCGACTATTTGAAACTTCATCAGAGCAGGACTCATTCATAGGCTCGATAAAAACACGGATGGACTTATGATCATCGCAAAGACAGAAAAATGACTAGAACATTTCAAGAAACTGTTCCAAGCCAAATCAGAAAGCAAAAGCATAGATGATAAAGAACAGACAGAACTCAAAAAATTTTATAGGGCAACATCATATCTTACACCTGAAGGTAAAGATTTTATAGAAAATATAACAGAATTTCCGTATATCATCGAAGAGCCCGTCATCGCAAAATTACCCCATACCATAAGCAAGATATGAATCACAAAAATCATGGAAATAGTTAAACAAACTGATACAACCATCACGTTCAATCTTGAAATCCTTACAGGAAGAACACATCAGATCAGATACCACCTTTCTCATCATGGATTACCTATCGTAGGAGATTACTTATACGGTGACCCTAAAGAGACAACACCGATGCAATTGACCGCATATAAACTAGTTTTTAGAGACCCAGAAAATGAATTAGTGACTATAGAAATATAAAAAAAATCTCCCAGAAAAACAGGGAGATCGTAGATAATTTTCAGAATAGAATTATTTTTTATGTAATTTATATTTTCGGTACGTTTCAACGTGCTGATCTTTTTTTCTAGAATGAATATCAGCAATCGTAATCAACATACCAGTTTCCTCAACATCTCCAAACGAAGGACTAATAGAAGTTCCAAATGTTTTTAATGTCGGAGAAAGATTCATATACTGTTTCACCAAAGGAGGAATAGTTGTTCCCAGAGCAGCAACAGCATCCATAAGATGCTTCAAATCATCATCATAACTTCCATAATCAAGAAATTTTGCGAGAAGATCGATTTCTTTATCCAACCCCTGTATAGGATAGACAGGCAACATCAAATGTTCAGTATCCGGACAATACTTTTGTAAGAAAAAAAGAATATAGTTGCGAGCCTGAGAATTGAAACTAGGATACATAGTGACCTTACCGAAAAAATGAGTGATGTTAGGATAATCAACTACCAAAGCACCAAGTCCATCCCACAGATTATCTAGAGAGAATAATCCTGCTTTAGGATTTCTGATCGGTTGATACTCTGGCTGTACAAAAGAACGTCCGAGTTCAATAGTACGAGGAAGATAATCCTTGATAAAAGTATCGGAGAATTGAAAGATTTCATGAGTAGGACTGTTGATTGTATTGTTATCAACAAGTTTAGACATGCAAGCAAATCGATACCCGCCGACAATTTCCTTACGATCCGGATTCCATAGTACCAACTGATGAAAATAATCATCATATTCATCGATATCCGATGATTTACCTGTTCCTCCACCTGCACCACGAAAAGTGATTTCACGAAGACGACCAATTTCCTGCATCACATGAGGACAATCTTCTTTATGAATAATATACAACTCATTAGCACCTCTATTTACAGGGCGTAAAAAGGTATCTGTATTAAGTTCTTGTTCAAGTAATTTTACTTCAACAGGATCGATTATTTTTTCCATTTGTTTTTTCATATTTTTATTTTTTTTAGTTATTTTTTTGTTTGTTTAGTTGACATTTTAAGAATATAATACAGAAAATCAATGAATTATAATGAAACAAAAAAAATACCGCAGTCACACTTGTCCGCCGTGGCGGAGGGACATACGGTATCTTTATAGTTTAGTATATGATTACTTTTTAGCTACTTTCTTTTCTGTAACAACTTTTTTAGCAGCAGGTTTTTTGTCTTTCTCTACTACCTTATCCTTTTTGTCAGGATTTTTTTCAAGCTTATCAGTGATTCTTTTTGCTTTATCTTCAAGCTTTTCTTCAGAAAGTTTTTTGACTATTCCAGCCAATCCTTTACCTTCAAATTTCTTTGGAGCTTGTGCAGGGATAAGTTCTTCTTGGAGAACTGCTTGTGCAGGAGTCTCTGTCTTAGAAGCTACAGCTTTTGGAGCTGTAGGAGTTGATGGAGCAGCAACCTTTTTTTCTAAAGCAGCTTTATCATCATCTACACCCTTCATACTCAATCAAATCTTTCTATTTTTTGGATCAAGCAAGATGATTTTTGTCTTGATGATCTGTCCGAGCTTAACGACTTCATTTGGGTTTTGGATAGATTTTTGTGAAAGTTCACTCAAATGCACCAATCCATTGATATCTTGAAACACTCTCACGAATACTCCATAAGGAACGAATCTGATGACTTCTCCTTCGATGTAATCACCGATTTTGTATTCTTTTGGTAACGCTGTCCGTGGATCATCCTTCAATTTTTTACTAGAAAGTGATATCTTACCATTTTCTAATCCAATGACTTTTACACTGATTTTGTCACCTATTTTTCCAAGCTTCTCGATATTGTTAACGTGTCCATAGGTAATTTCTGAGATATGTACCAAACCTTCAACAGTTCATCCGATAGTCACGAATAATCCATATGAAGAAAGTCCGCTCACAACTCCATCGTATATTTTTCCGACTTCAAGATCTTTGAGGATATTTTCTCTCTCTTCCTTGAGTGCTTCTCTTTCTGATAACACGATTCTCTTTTCATCTTCATCGATATTGATGATTCTTACTTTGAGTTCTTTTCCGATCAAATCCAATAGTTTTTCAAAAATGATTTCTTGATCACCATCTTCTACTCTTGGATAATGGATAGGAGCCAATTGAGACAATGGAACGAATCCTTTGATTCCATGCATATCTACAAGTAGACCTCCAAGATTTGCTTCAGTAGGGATCACAGTGATCACATCATCAGCTTCAAATTTCTTCATGATGGATTTCCAGATATCGTATTGAAGTAATTTGGTGATAGATACGATATAATGTCCATCTTCATGCCTGATATTAGTATTTACGATTTCAAGTTCGATTTCTCTTCCTGGATCTAATTCATATCCAGATCTTTCAAGTTCTTTAACTTCCTTTGATAAGATAACTCCAGTAAATGCGTAATTATCACAATCTACTAAAATACCATTTTCGATTTTTTTAAGTACGATTCCTTTTACTTTGTGTCATTCCTTGATGATAGGCATGACTATTTTTCCAGAACGTAATTGTTCTATTATACTTACAGTAGCCATTAGAATATAAAATGTTAAAAAAAATAAAAAAATAAATTAAGCGATATTTAGATTATTATAGATATTTAGGGAAACCCAATCCTCTAAACATGTAATATTCTAAAGATCTATACTTTTACACTTACTGATTTTGATATAGCGTTGTACGTAGACAACTTTTTAGTTTTAAGATACTTGAGGAATGATCTTCTTCTAGCAACTTTTTTGAGCAATGATCTTTTAGCATCAAAATCTTTTTTGTGCAAAGCAAGATGTCATTGTAATTCTGCGATTTCTTCTGTCAAAAGTCAGATTTGGACTTCTACAGATCCTGTGTCAGTGCCATGAAGTTTGAATGATTCTGGCCCAGTTTCTTTTGTTGTTTTCTTTACCATAAGTGAAAAGGATATTAAAAAAATAAAAAGATGATGCAAAACAAAGTCAACAGTAATAAAACCGTATTTGACAATGCCTTGAAAGACAATTACAAATTACGAATTATTAATTACGAATTTAAAGATAGTAATATTTTATTTTTTTATTCGTAATTCGTAATTTTGAATTGATAATTGTTTACTACCCCCGACAGGAGTCGAACCTGTGTTTACTCCTTAGGAGAGAGTCGTTCTATCCAACTGAACTACGAGAGCAAATCACAAATAGGTTAAATACTTTTTCCGCAATTTGGGCAGGAAAAAATAGTCCTCATTCGGGCTTGTGGTATTTTATAGTATTTTAGACACAGAAATCAAGGAAAAATAGATATTTAGACGTTTCACCTTTCAATCTTTCCATTTCTCAATCTTTCAATCTTCTTTTACCCAAATTCATTAAACACCTGGTAGACAATCAAAAGAAATAAGAATATCACCAAAGAAATGACAAAAATATTTACGATGATTCATTTAGCTTTTTTGAAAGCATCTTCTTTACCTGAAGAAGCAATCAGAAGGTATCATGCATAAAAGATTGCAAGTACGAAGAGAGAACCAAGAACCCATCAAAGAACAACGGCGACATTGACAATCATATCAGCAGCTTTTGTACCAAATGCTGGTGTTTGAGCGATATAAAAGACATAATCAACCACCTTGATAAATACTAAGGCAATCACAACATTGATCGCTCATTTTCTCGCTATAGCAACTTTATCAGACTTATCCATTGCTGCCATCATCCTAAATCCAGATACCACCAACATGATGATAGCGACAAAAAATGCAAGTACTTTAAAAAATGATAATATTTGAAGAAACAATACATTTTGGACCCTATCTACGAGTTGTCCGCTTCCCTGAAGATTACCGATATCCAAGACGGTTCAAAGGATCCACGTCACTCCAAAAACCAAAAAAGCGCCATAAAGGATATAAATAAGGCTCGAAAAAGCTTTCTTTGGACCATCTGCCTCCTTGGCCTGCATAATGAAATTAACCCCTGTCATGACCAAGAAGATAAAAAGGATGATAAATCATAGACTTCTTATAAGTGTCCATAAATTACCTCAAGCAGGAATAGTATTTCAATTTGCATCAGTAATAGCAGCACTGCTTGGATAAAATAATCTCTTTACATTATCCATCAAACTAAGATTTCTATCAATACCGATATTAAAAACCGTCTCTACCCTACCATATTTATCAGGCGTGGTATCAGTAAGATAATTGGCAAAATTAGCATTGAAGGAAGGTGCCACAGCATAAGTAAATCCCCCACCCAAAATACCTCCGGTTATAGCCAGAGTAATTATTAATATCGCCTTCTTGAATATGTTCATGTTCTAAATTTTAAATTCTAAATTTTTTTTATTTCTGAATTCTGAATTCTAAATTCTGAATTAAAATCATGTGCTTCCTCCATATCATCAAAAGATTGAATTGATGATAGAGACAGTCAACTTAATGATAAAGTAAAACCCAGTTAAGATAATGACCCCTATTACGATATTCATGATATTTTTTTTGACTTTAGCGATTTCACCTTCTCCATGCGCTGCATTGGTAACCATAAGGAATCAATTATAGATAAGCAGAATCACCGCTAGTGAAAGTCATATATAGACAGCCCATTGAAGATAAGGATTGATATTGTTCCTAAACCGATCCAAAGTATTCGCTAGTTTATAAGAACTGGCATAAGCTCACTGTGTGTCCGTTGCTTGATCTAAAGCTGTCTGTTGTATCCTAACATCAACATTAGCTTCCTTGACGACATTGTCCAAAATTTGGATAGGATCGGTTCAATATTGTCCTCGGCTATCGCTTTGTGCAAAGCTTAAAAGTGGAAGTAAATACCACGAAGCTATTAAAACTAATATAATCTTTTTCATGTATACAAGATTTAGAAGTAAAATATATCATTTATTGTCCCACTTTTTCATCTTTCAATTTTTCCATCTTTCCACCTTTCAATTATCATATTATCTAAGTATACTGAAATATCTTTATTTTTCAAATTTTTCTACCTTCTACCTTCCACCTTCTACCTTCTACCTTCTACCTATACACCGTCTAAAGATCAAAAGTCAAAAAAGAGAGAAAACAAGAATATATATCAGATAATCATTAAGTTCCCAGAATATATTTTTGATATTTTGTTGTTGATGAGTGACAATGTTCTGTGAAAGTTCAGTAAAAAATTCATCAAAAGTTTTTTCGCCTAATATCCTATAAAATTTTCATCACGTCTTATCTGCAAGTTGTTGAAGTAAAGTAATGTTAATATCGGTAGTTATAGGATCATTCCAGGCATCACGACCGATAAGATAATTTTCTTGTCCCACACCGAGGACAAAAATAGGAACTTGCATTCTTTGATAATAAGAGACTAATTGCATAGGATCAAATCAGATATTTGAATCACCATCAGTGATCAAAATGACGATTCATGGCTTGTATGTTTCTTGATGGGAGAATTGTTGAAGATTTCCTACACCAAGAAGAATGGCATCACCGATAGCTGTTCACAAAAAATCTTTTACGGGAGGGAAATCACCTAGATTCATAGATTGTAATTTAGCTGCAATAGCCCATGATGACGAAGAAAATGGGATATAGACAAAAGGCTTTCATGAAAAGGTTATCAATGATATTTGATATCCATCGAGTTGTTTGATAAGTGAAATCAAAGAAGTCTTGGCAGCGACAAATCTGCTTGGCTGTAAATCATTAGCAGCCATGGACAAGGATACATCAAGAATGATTTGGATAGGAAGATTTTTTTCTACAACGACTTGTTTATCACTTATCAAGGAGATACGTAAAGGAAGAAGTACGACAGAAACTACAAGCAATCAAAGAAGAATATTATAGGCAAACCGACTCCTCTGCTTCATATGTTTCATAGGAACAATGAAATTCGGTTTTTGATTAAAAAAGAAAAGCACGCTAACAAGCGTGATAAAAAATAGACTTATTCGTATTCAATGTACAGAAAATAACATAGAATTATCATAGAAAGACTAAATCAA
This sequence comes from uncultured Candidatus Peribacteria bacterium, assembly GCA_964495905.1. Taxonomy (GTDB): domain Bacteria; phylum Patescibacteriota; class Gracilibacteria; order Absconditabacterales; family Absconditicoccaceae; genus CAJBLF01. The sequence continues at coordinate 43,644 of CAZBWN010000078.1, read as the reverse complement.
TCATTTTTTTTCTATATCTGTCACATGTTGTTTATCGAATACACTTGCTTTGTATTCGATAACTTGTTTCTCTTCTTTAGTTTTTGATTCCTGGATCATAATATCGAGAGGATTCTTCTTTTCATAATTTACTTGGAATTTTTTCTTAGCATCAAAAAAACCATTTCTGATAAGCTTAGCGACATAAGCAAGAAGTCACAATTCTGAAACTTTAAAAAATGCTATAACGATAAAAATGATAAGAATTATTATAGCGACCAATGCTCATAATAGTTTAGATCCTGATTTTGTCAATCCATTAAAAGATGATAATGCAAGAGCAACTCACAAAGCAAGGACAAACATCTGGACGATAGAAATACTTAAGGGTCAGATAGTAAAAGTCATCCCCGCAAGCAATCCTCTTTTGATATTTTTTGGATATACAACTTTCATAGACATAAAAAGACAATTAAAAGATTTGGAAGATTTATAAGATTAAAAGATTTATGTAATATGATTAGCCAGTAATACAATATTCCAATCTTTTAATCTTTTAATATTTTAATTAATATCATTATACGAAAATAATTCTCATTGTCAAAAAAAAATCTGTGGAAAACCCACAGATAATAGAGAGATGACAATTATATTATTTACACAAGTTCAAAATTTTGATTGAACTTGCTTTCTTTTTTAAGATCATACTTATTCAAACCATAATCGGCACCTAATTTCATACCTCTTTCAACATGTGTACGTTCTCCAGAGATCATGATGATCTTACACTCCGAACTCTGAAAATTTTTGATGAAAGGAATAAGAGTATATCCAAAGCCTCCATTAATAAGACAGGGAAGCATACCATCCAAAGTGATGATATCAAATTCTTCAGATTGAAGTTTTGTTTTTGCTGCAGTAAGTGAATCCACAATATGGATGATACAGTCAAAACTTCTTTGTAAAAGCAAAGTAACTAATTTTTGATCATTTGGACAATCATCGACTACCAAGATATTTTTTGGATTTTCATTTTTCATAAATTTTTCAATTTTTTAGGTTTTTTTTTGTTTTGTGGGTATATTATACGGATTCAGATAACCTTTACAAGAGAAGGTTTTATGATATAATATTGATTTTGAGATATTTTTAGGATATAGGTGGTATTTTTGAGGCGGTAGTATTGAAAAAGAACAAAAAATAAGTAAGAACTATTTCACAATGTTTTCAAAGTCTAAATTCTAAATTTTATTTTGTTTCTAAATTCTGAATTTTAAATTCTAAATTCTAAATTAAATCATGGAAAATGTAATCATTATAGGATCAGGTCCAGCAGGACATACTGCCGCCATATTTACCGCAAGATCAAATCTCAAACCCCTTATGTTTGAAGGGTTCATGGCTTGAGGGGTCGCCGCAGGTGGACAATTGACTACCACAACAATCATAGAAAACTTCCCTGGTTGGCCAGAATGAGTAGATGGAACTGAGCTGATGAATCGTATGAGACAGCAATCGATCAACGCAGGAAACAGAATAGAGACAACAACCGTGGATAAAGTAGACCTCTCTTCTAGACCTTTTAAAGTCTACGTAGGGAACGAAATACTAGAGACACAATCACTCATCATAGCTACATGAGCCACAGCAAAACGTATGTGAATACCTTGAGAAAGCAAATATCGACAAAAAGGAATCTCTGCATGTGCAACCTGTGATGGCCCTCTACCGATGTTTAGAAATAAGCCTATTGTAGTAATCGGTGGTTGAGATGCAGCAATTGAAGAAGCAACACATCTAGCCAATTTCGGATCAAAAGTCATTATCATCCTCAGGAGAGATGAATTTAGAGCATCATTTACTATGCAAGAAAGAGTGAAAGCGAATCCAAAGATAGAGATTATGATGAATACAGAGGCACTGGAAGCGGTTGGAAATGAATTCCTTACAGGAATAAAAGTCATAAATAACAAGACCAAAGAAGAAAAATTAGTTGAATGTTCTGGACTCTTCTATGCTATCGGACATATTCCTAATACTGCATTTTTGCAAGGACAGATTGAAACAGATGAGGTGTGATATATCATCACCAAACCATGAACAACACAGACAAATATTCCATGAGTATTCGCCGCAGGCGATGTACAAGACAAAACATATAGACAAGCAATAACAGCAGCGGGTAGCTGATGTATGGCTGGATTGGAATGCCAAAGATTCTTCCACGAAGTGAAATGGACTCCTTAACAACTTTTATTCCTCTCTTTCCTCAACATTCCTCTCTTTTTCCTCCCCTTCTTCCTTCCTCCTTTTACTCTTTAAAATCAGAAAATGGAATCAGTACTATTATCCAAAGGAATCGACATAAGATATGAGAAATTCATTAAACCAAAACTCTCAGAAAAACAGATACAATTAATAAAACAACTTTCAGAAGAAATAAAAAAAGAACTGCTATCAACAAAAAAATAAAAAAGAATACCAACATTATTCATTATTCATTTTTAATTATTAATTAATTTATCATGTCAGTACTCCACATTGTAGGAACAGAACAATTCAAAAAAGAGATTTTAGAAAGCTGAAAATTAGCAGTTGTCGATTTTCGAGCAGAACGATGCGGACCTTGTAAGATGCTTGGACCTATCATCGAACAATTAGCAGAAAAGAACAAAGATGTAGTGATAGCAAAAGTGAATGTAGATGAGAATCAAGAACTAGCTTGAACGTTTCAAGTGACTTCCATCCCTGTGGTTTTCTTTATAAAAGACGGAAAAGTAGTAGATAAGATTATAGGAGCAAATCCTGCAACCGTCTACCAAGAAAGAATCGCACAATACTCAGCAAAAGCATAAAATTTAATTGCATATAAAAAAATCTGTCCGCCTAGGCGGACAGATTTTTATTTAAATTTTTAATCCACAGGAACAATCCTTATCTGTTGTTGATGAACATCATTGTATATCCTTTCTCATATCACGACAATATAATCTCATTTTTTTATCATTCATTTAGATTTCAATATCTTGATTGCTATCTCTTGATTATCCGTACTTTGTTTTCATCGTTGATCGATTTTTTCTGATAATATCCCATAATTCAATTCCAAAGAACGATATACGTTTTCGTCTGTAGTAAACGATATGATCGGTTGATTTGGTTTAAATGCAGACATATATCTAGCGAGATTTCATGTGTAAGAAAACACTACGACCATCTTAGCTTTGATTTCATCAGCCAGCATCAACGCATGCCTAGCTATAGCTTTTTTCAAAAAATTGAATTCATCTGTTGCTTGTAATTGGAAATCCTTATGCTTATTATTAGTGACTTTTTCTGCTTCCTGAACAACTTTTTTCATATATTCTATAGTTTTGATAGGATATTTTCAGATAGTCGTTTCATCTGAAAGCATGACAGCATCGGCTCTTTGGATGACAGAATTATAGACATCACTCACTTCAGCTCTCGTAGGAAAAGGATTGTTTACCATGCTTTTTAAGAGTTCTGTCGCTATGATAACCGGTTTACCATAGACGAAACACATATCCAATATCGCTTTCTGATACGTAGGTAATTGATGTATCGGCAATTCTATCCCCAAATCTCATCTCGCAACCATCACTCAATCAGAGAGCTTTACTATTCATTCTAGATTATCCATTGCTTGTTTGCTTTCTATTTTGGAGATGATTTTTATATGCGTTCATCAATTATCATCCAAAAATTTTCTGATTTCTTCTACATTTTCAGCAGTCCTGACAAATGATGCTGCAACAAAAGATATTCAAGCTCAGATTCCAAATAAGATATCTTCTTTATCTTTATCTATAAGCGCAGGCAGACTAAGGATGACTCCTGGCAGATTGATATGTCTTTTGGAACCTATTTCAGCATCACTCAATGCATTTACGACAAGATGATCATCACATATCTCTTCTACGACCACTATCAAAAGTCATGAATCGATGATGATTTCTTGTCCTACTTGTACATCAGACAGGATATCTTGATAATCACAAAAAAGGTCAGAAACAGAATCAACTTTAGATTCATCTATAAAAATCTTTATTTTCTGATTCTTTTTGACTATCAGTTTTTCATCTCTCACACCGCTTCTTATCTCAGGTCATTTGGTATCCAATAATATGCTCAGATTTATTTCTTTAGTTCCATTTAATTTATGGACCTTCTCGATGATCGGTTTTGCCGCTGCCGGAGTGGAATGTGTGAAATTGATTCTGACGACATTAACTCAAGCCTGATAGATATCTATAAGTTTTTGTTCATCATAATGTTCTGTGATAGTCGCTATGATTTTTGTAAGCATTGGATTTTAAAATAATTTAAAAAAATAGTAATCAGATTATTTGTATTGTTATATATGAAAAAAAAATCCATCATTATTAATTATTAATTATTCATTATTAATTAATCTGTATATTAGCCGCGAATTCAGCCCACGAAGGATCAAGGATCTGGATAAGGAATTGAATACCATTAGCTGATGTTTTTGAAAGGATACTATTTCATATATCACTTAGAGTTCCTTTGATAGTACAGCTAAAGATTCTTACTTTAGGATCATCACTAAGGGTAGCTTTATCTGAGAATTTAGTGACATTCATCTGTGTAGAACAACGAACCCCAGGCAAACCGAGATCTTCATCAGCACTGAGTGATTCATATGCGATATTCATCGATGGGAATATGACTGAATACCCTCTATTAGAAGTGAAAGTCATAGTTTTTTCTAAATTGATAGGGAATTGTTTTACGGAAGTATCGATATTTGACGTTGATGGTGTCGTTGGTGTAGGACTTGTTGTTATTGTACCTGTTTCACCTGATACGGTAGGAGTATTGGATATATAACTGAGTTTAGTACCTCCTGCAGCTTGTGAAGGATCAATAAACACTTTACAGGTAGCAGTACCATCAGCAGTAGGACCTTGAAGATTGATGATCAATCCATTGAGATCCATACCAAGTGCATGGGTCGTTACCTGGAGAAGTGAAGTATTTCCATCAGTACAAAGAGTTTGTATTTTTGACAATAAATTATCATTAACATACGTTTCATTAGGTAATACAAATGCATTAGCGACATCTATGACTTCTTGTTCAGGGATATCATTGATAAAATATCCATAGAAATCACCATTTGTAAAGAACCATGAAGTCACTCATTCCAACTTATATAACTTATTAGCATATGACGTAGAAACAGTTTTTTCTGCGCTAGGTCAGATATTTTGTAGAAGTTGTGAACAGTTTTTATTAGGATCTGATTTTTTACATGCAAAATAAGAGATAGAGATGACTTGATCGGTAACAATATTTTTCACCTTCAAAACCCCATTTTCTCATTGATTGAGAACAATATACTTAGTACCGAATTCTGCAGGCAAGTAGATACCTGCTTGTGCGATATAGATACCGCTACCTGATCATAACAATGCTTCAGTTCACGTATTTCCAGATACTCATGTACTTGCCAACGTTCAAGAAACAATATTTACTTCCAAGATATACAGAGTATTAAGTTCTTTTTCTATAGTTCATTGAATATTTATTTGTCCTGTATATATACTAAGATCCAATGTTCTACTCTTAAGACCTATGACAGTAGTATCACTTAAAGTTAAAGTATGGGTATAGGAAATGAGATCACCATTTGCCTGAAGTATACCAGACAAAGAAACTGACTGTCCTATTTGAAATCCTGTATCAGCTTCTATGGAAGAAGATAACCGATTAGTCATACGATCAAAGTTTTTGAAAAGCAGAAATGCTACAAAAAAAGTACAGATAATCACAACAAATAAAGTAAGCAAAGAAATGGATTTTTTTGGTTGCTGGACCATATAATCATTTGTATATCCAGTAAATGAAGGTTTCTTAGGAGCAGGAACAACATTTTTTTTGAAATTCATTGAGTGCATAAAAAAATAAAAATATATCGTATGCATCTACAATGGTACGAAATTTAAACAGCTTTTCAATGCAATAACCCATATTACATAACAATAATCATATTTTGGCAATGATTTTGGACGATTTTGACCCCTCTATTTGAAAAAACAAGCATGCACGAGTATACTTTAGATATGTTTTATACCCTCATACATTCGATAAATGAATACACAAACAGTAGTAGAACCTACAGCTCTTCAGAACTTCATGGATAGCGCTATCGTTACCTATGGACTCAAGATAATCGGAGCCATAATAGTCATCCTATTTCTTTTGCTGATTTCAAAATTTATCGCAGGGATGGTCAGAAGAAATATAGTGAAGAACGGAGATCCATCAAACAAACATATAGATAAAATATGAAAATTAATTCATGATATCACTTTTTATATCCTGGTTATTTTCTCTTTCTTTATAGGATTTGAAATGGTAGGATTCAATGTCGGGCTTATCGTCTGAGGTATCTCATTCGGAGTAGGATTGGCATTCAAAGAGATTCTTGGAAATATGATTGCAGGTATCATGATCCTTTACACCAAAGAGTTTAAATTAGGAGATATCGTAGAAATACAAGCAGACCAAGCATATCTCGGAAGAATCGAAGAAATCACAATCAGATATACCGTCATCAGAACGCTAGATCTCAGACAAGTGGTTTTGCCAAACATGACTTTGATTTCAGTACCTATCAAAACATTCAGTGCAGAACCGATCATCAAACTTACAGCCTTATTTGGAGTTCATTATGATTCAGATGTAGCAAAAGTTCTAGAAGTTATTTTAAATGCAGTGAATAGCTTTGATTTCGTTAAAGAAAAAACCACTACCAAAGTATTTGTTTCTAATTTTGCAGATAGTTATATCGAGATCAAATCACTCTTTTCATTTGATCCGAATTGCGGATTACTTACAGATTTTGCCATAGGATATATCAATGAAAAAGTAAATAATGAATTTGCAATAAACAATATCAATGTACCATATAATATGCTTACAATCAACTTTGAAAAAGAAGCAGATAAACAAAGTCTTATAAAAAACATTCCTCTGCAATAATATCATTTAGCATCACTTATGATTTATGACAACAGCAAACATTATAAATTATATCCTAATACGATTCAGAGACCATGGTCTTGATCTTTTAAAATCCACAGCACTAGCCGTAGGGATATTTGTTGTTTTTCTTATCATCATAAAAAACGTAGTGAATAGAGTCAAACAAAGGATCCAAGAAAATTCGCTCCAAGAAGATATATACAGCAAAAAAATAGCGAATTTGGCATGAAGCATGCTTTTTGTTTTGCTTATGATTTTCAATATCTTAGCGGTATTTCAAGTGATAGGATTTGATGTTGCTCTGATCATGTGAGCAGTTTCAATCAGTATCGGTTTTGCTATGGACACGACGATAGGAAATATGATAGCCGGAGTGATGATCATGACTAACGAAAAAGTGAAATTAGGTGATTTTGTGGAGTTTATGGGTAGTCTTAATCTAATGGGAACCATAGAAGAAATCAATATCAGATATACTGTCATTAGAAGTTTCGACAAAAGAAGAACAATCATTCCAAATAGTATGGTTGCTGCAACACCCATCAAAACACTCAAATCAGAGATACTGATCAGAGGTAATGTGAAATTAAGGTTTCCGCGCCATATAGACGTCAATCAGGTAAAATCGCTTTTAATACAGATTCTTAATAGTATAGATGGAGTGTTGCATAAGGAATATACTAATATAGTAGTTACATGATTTGATACTTGAGGGATTATAATGCAATGATTCTTTTTTGTAAATCCACAAAGCAAGAGAAATAAGGTAGTTATCAAAAAAGAATTTTTGAATAAAGCATTAGTGGAATTCAAAAAATATGGTATTAAGATACCATATAATCACATGACAATAACCGTGGAAGATTAAAACCCAATAAAATTAGCAATAACTAAAACAACACCTGCACCTAAAAGACAACCAGCCATTTTTCCAACAGCTGATTTAAGCATTGTTCTTTCTTCTGAAATTAGTCTTGATCTTAATTTTTCAGCATAATGTCCTTCAAAAATTCCAGCTATACCATCTGTTATTGCATTACCGACAACACCACCCAAAATCGCTCAAGTTACTCAAGCGATATGACCTCCAAAGATAGCTAAAACAGCTAAAATTCCATTATCTATCAAACCAAATATGATATCTGGCTGAACGGATTTTAGAGGTATTTTAAAAGGTATGAGAGAAACAATACAAAGGAAAGACAAAACGATCAAAAGAAAACCCATCCGTCGAGCATTATCAAGAAAAAAAATACTTACCGCAATAATTATAATACAAAGCGTTAAAATATTTAATATAGACAGAATAAACATCCTTTTCATGATTTTATTTATTATGTTAAATATTTTATTCTCCTGATATCTCTTTTATTTGATCACGAATAACTGCAGCATCTTCAAATTTCCAAGCAGCTATGGATTCATCCAGCTGTTTTTTTAGATCTTTGAGGATGATCTCTTTTTCTACTTTCGTCATTCTTTTGAGTCTTTTAGTTTTTCCTCTCGTAAGCTTATCAAAAGATTGTGCAAGCACCTCATCTGTTTTGACGACATGTAATTCTTTGACATTGGATTCAGCTTTTTCTGGAGTGATATGATGTTTCTTATTATATCTATCTTGGATACCACGACGACGATACGTCTCTCGCAATGCCTTGACCATCGATTCAGTAAAATTATCTGAATACAAGACCACTTCACTATGCGGATTTCTGGAAGCACGTCAGATAATCTGGATAAGTGATGTCGTAGAACGAAGGAATCCCTCCTTATCAGCATCTAGGATAGCCAAGAAACTGACTTCAGGAAGATCAATCCCCTCTCTCAACAGATTCACTCAAACGATGATATCGATCACGCCCTTTTTCAATTTATTGATGATCTCTCGACGATCCATAGTAGCGATCTCGCTATGTAAATAGAACGCTTTATATCCTTTGGAAATAAGAAAATTCGTCACTTCTTCAGAAGACTTTTTGGTCAATGTAAGGAGAAGGACTTTCCCTTTTTTGGCGATATGTTCATTGAGTTTATTTAACAGATGCTCCAAAAAAGCCGGCTTAGTACCAGCAAAATCATTTCCTTGCATAAAATCTTTGAGGTTGGCGTACTTATCAAACATAACAGTACAAAACAATAAATATATGCTCTATATGTATAAAAAAAGCAAAAAGAAACAAGAGCTATACAGAGACAAATTAATTGCAAAAAAAATGATTTTACGTATACTATATATACAGAAATCCTCTTTTAAAATAAAAACAAATAGATGAAGAAATATTTCTGAATACTTTTATCACTGATTTGACTGCTTTGAACGTCGGTATTTGCTACCTACGAAGATTTTTCCAATCAGTTACAAACCATGGGATTGGATGTAAAAAATGTAGAAGCACAAAGTAGCATTTCACGTTATGATCTTGCAAGATTACTCAATATCGTAGAATGTAAGGATTGTATCAAGCCCAACCAAGATATGCTCAACAAATATGTGCAAAACTTTTGGTCTGCATTTGGATCAGGCAAAGATTTTGCAGACATCAGTTTCTGATGATGACTATATAATGCCTCTTCTTACTACTATTGTGTCGCTTACGTGTGAGACAACACGTATATGAGAGGATACCCAAAAGCGACAAGCCCGGTATGTGGGGGACAATTTTGTGGAACTAAAAATACTACGACTGCAGAATTTATCCAAGTAGTGATCAATATCATTGCAAAATATATCTACAAGGATATGAGCCTCAACCGAAAAGAAGTGAATACGCGAGTGACTAATCTCAAAGCTGATAGCTATGAAGCAAAAAATTTCAATAGCAATGAAATAAAAAGCATTACCGAAAAGAGTAAATCATGCGACAATATCTGTGCTCTTCAAAACAATACTGAAGTGAATCTCTACTTGAAATATTGTATGTTCAATGTCACAAAATGTAACATGAAAGAAGTGGGGAAAATAAAGCAATGATATTGGCCAGTTGCCGAACTCAATCTTCTCTATAGCCAGAATATCATAGATATCAACCAGAGCCAACGAGCCAACACGGATAAAGATATTGATGGAAAAACAGTACTGGATACATTATTTAAACTCAATGGAAAAGTTAATTGTGCGTTCAATAACGATTATGACTGTGATGGACCTACTAACATACAGGATAACTGCCCAAACGATTATAATCCATCACAAAAAGATACAGATAGTAATAACATAGGAGACGTCTGTTCGCAAGATATCGATGGTGATGCCATAAAAAATCCATTAGGAATTGTAGATGAAGAATGAAAGATAGATATATCCAAACAAACAAAAAATATGGACAACTGTTTATTTGTAACAAATACAGGACAGGAAGACACCGATAAAAATAGCATTTGAGATGCCTGTGAAAATTCAAGCAATCAAATAGGACTCTACATCAATATGGATAAGCTCGAAGGAAGTGCACCTGTAACGACAAAATTTACGGCAGTAAGCAAAGGGAAAGTAAATGATATCATTCGAGATTTTGGAGACGGAACACAAGGAAAAGGAACACCAGTCACACATACCTTTCTCTTACCGGGGATGTATAATATACAGGCAGTAGCAAAAGGAGATAGTATAAATGCTAAGGCACAAGTTATTATAATCATATGAGGACAAGTAGGAGATGATAAAGCACTTCAAACAAGAGCAAGTAGTATTTGAGGAAAAACTAACACCGAAAGTACACTATCTGCCTCATTATTAGGTAAATTTGATGAACTCGAATGGATATTCCAAAAAGAGAATATCACTTCCAAAAAACCAGTCAATCAAAGCTTCAAAAAAATATTCAAACAATCAGGAGAAAATCCCGTACTAGTAAAAGGATATAGAAACGGAAAAATAGCCGGGATAAGCTATTTCACTATAGGAATAGATCAGTGAAAATGAGCAATACTCAAGAGCAATATGGCAAACCCCGAGATTAATCAAAAAGTTCTTTTTGATACCGATACCTATAATATCAATCAAGATGATATTGTAAGCATAGATCGGGATTTTTGAGATGAAATCAAAAAAAATAATACCGCACTCACCATGGAATATATATATGCCAAATCAGGAAAAAGAGTGATTACACAGACAATACACCTTATCAATGAAAAGAAGATGACGAATATGATCACTATCAATGTATTGGATAAATCATTGTTAGCATCATATGCTTTGCTTATGATACCTTCTTCATTGATTGCAAATATATGAGAAAAAATAAATTTCACCACAAGTATCATAGGAACATTTCTCAAAACACCGCTTACTCAAATAGCAGAATTTTCAGATGGAACAACACAACAAAAACCATGAACAGAAAAAATGCCGAGTATCTTTACACATATCTATCAAAAAAACGGTTCACTGACACCACAAGATAGTATATATATAAATCAATGTACGTATCTAAAAAATCAAGCAACCATAGCTATCAACGGAACAGATATCTGTCTAGATGCGAAACTACAATGAAATATGACAAGTACCTACAAATGTGATCTAGATGGTGATAAAATACCTGATATCTGTGATACAGATATCGATGGTGATGATATAAAAAATTTACTTTGACTGATAAATTTTGAAAACAAAGATTGTACCTATGAAAGCGATCCAAATAAATCAAACGCAAACCTCAACCAAGAGATATTAGCAAAACAATATCAGAATATATGTTCACTTGATAATGCACCTTTTAAGAATAATGCTGACCAACTCGATCTCAATCAAGATGGTATCGGTGATATACAAGACACAGCATTAGTTGTAGGAAGCGGAAATGGAAATTGAATAGATACTGATGGAGATGGAATACCAGACAACAAAGATCTCTGTCCTACTATCCAAGAGACATGGAATGGAATGAATGATGAAGACGGTTGTCCAGAAATAGGATTGGAACTTTGATGTACCCAACAAGGTATAGCCGGATTAGTTGGTATCACCAATGATGTCATTATCGTAAAACCTACTGATACTACGATACCCCTGCCTTCATGTGGAAATGGGGGTATTGATGCAGATGAAAATTGCAATAATTGTCCTCAAGATATATGAGTCTGTAATTCCGTTTGTGGCGATGGTATCCAAACGCCATGAGAAACCTGTAAAAACTGCCCAGCAGATATCCCTAGTTGTTGAATATGCGGCAATGGAGTAAAAGAACCAGACGAAAGCTGTAAAATTTGTCCTCAAGATTACTGAATATGTGAATGAATAATCGGTATAACAGGTACTATACCTGGTGGTGGTTTTTGTGGGGATGGTAGTATAAATCCAGGTGAAAACTGTAAAAATTGTCCTAAAGATGTAGGAACCTGTACATCATTTTGTGGAGATGGTATCCAAGCGGATTGAGAAAACTGCAAAAATTGTCCGCAAGATATCCCTAATTGCTGAACATGCGGCAATGGCATAAAAGAACCAAATGAAGATTGTAAAATATGTCCTCAAGATTATTGAACATGTGAATGAAAATGAACAGGCATCGTTGTATCAGGCAGTATTTTATGTGGCAACGGGATCATAGACCAATGAGAAACCTGTAATAATTGTTCGCAAGATGTCAGACTATGTATTGATATGCCAGAAATGTGTGGAAATGGAATCATAGATCAATGAGAAACCTGTACTAGCTGCCCTCAAGATGTTAAGTTATGTATTAATATTCCCAATGTAGGAACATGTAATCAATGTCCTTGCCAGTTTTCTGATTTTACAAGCGACCTCACTAATAATGATCAAGTAAGAGCGATTTTGCGAGATAAGAAAAAAACAACCCCGTATAAGTTTTCCTTACCATGGATTGTCGATTTTCAGCAATAATATTTTTTTGTAGCACGATTATGCTGCCATTTTCATATTTGCATCATTAAGTATAGCATGTGTAGGACAACTTTCTATTGCTTGTTCACATAATTTTTCTTCTTCAGGTGTTTTTGGTTGTCTGATGACTTTTGCTGGTATACCCTCAACCTTAAAAACAGTATCAATTATGCTTTGGCACATGCCACATCCTATACATTGATTGTTGATGCTTATCATGATCTATTAATTGGAAACAATCAAATAAAAATTATTCAAAATGATGTTCATGGATAGTATGATGTTGTTTTGGTTGTTCTTCCTCCTCTTCTTCATCAAAGAGCCCTTTGAATGATTTTTTATGTTGGATATCTTTCATAGCATCTTCATCTACAACGTTAACAATCTTAGTCTTATTAGAATTTTCTTTAGCATGCTTAAGCACAGACATTAGAGTCAATACTAATCCCAAAAGTAAAAAGAGTTGGATGAAATAATATGATCAGCTAAGTTTGATAGTATCTGTAGTGTTTCCTACAACTCTGATTGCATCACCCATAACTAGAAAAGCTGTTGCAATGATCCATAAGAATCCAAAATTGAAAAGTGAATCATTTTCTTTGAATCCGAAATATCCGATGATGAAATTTTTAAATTTAAAGCTCATATTCCAACTCAAAAGTACAGTCATACTTACAAGAATAATCAATAAACTTGTAAATAGACCCTTACTAAATAATCGTACTGAGTGAGATGTAGCACTCACAGGAGAAATTTTAATCAATGGTAACACTAAAAGAAAAAAAGAAAGTGCCCAAAGATAGAGAACAAATATTTTTTGATGTTTAGTGAATCTTCAGAATTTTTGAGCGAATTTCGAGATTTTTTCAGGAAGATTAAATTTTTTATGCATCTCAAAATGGAAGAATTAAAAGGATGGATAGTGAAAGTGGTAATGATTTATTACACTTTTTCAAATATATTTTAATTGTTCGATATGCAAAGTATTAGAGATTATACGTATCATTTGTAATAGGCTGAGGAAGCTGTGGATTGGAAGAATCAATATTTTGATAGAGTTGACCATTATACTGACTGTTTTGTTGACTTTGTGTGATTACATTACCAAGGTTAAAAAGTCAATTTACAAGCTCACCTGCCCTACTAAAAATTCTTGGTGCAGTATAGCTACTATATTCTGGTACTTTCATGAGTTTTAAAACAACAGGAACGATAGCCAAAAGAAAAATAGTCAAAACAACTCAAATAATCATAAATCTGATGCTATTTCGCCCTTTTTTCTTATTTTCTTCTTTGCTATGAGAAAAAACGAAAAGAATGATTGCACGAATAAAAGTATATATGCATCAGACAATCACCAAAAGTACTACCAAGGCCAAAACAGTCAAGATGACATTTTGAAAATCAGCATTAGAATAGATAGTATTCATGGTAAAAAGAAAAAAGATTTAAAGGAATTGATTATTTCTTTTCTTCCTTTTTAGTTGTTCCCTTTCTTTCTCTGTGTTCTATAAATTTATTGAAGAGTTCATCTTTTGTCTCTTTCAACAAAAGTTTTGCCACTCTTTCTGAAGGTTGAGCTCATTTTCCGATCCAAGAAATGATAGATTCTACATCAGCTTTGAATTCATGTTTTTGAGGATCATATGATCATAATACTTCTTTGTATCAGAATTTGACGGGTTTAGTATGTTCTGAAAGAACAACTCTATAAATAGCTAAATTTTTTCTTCAATGTCTGGAAAGTCTAATTACTAACATAGTAAATGTATAAATAAATTAAAAGATATGCCGATAATTTTATCGGTGTGAAACAATAGGATTATTTCAATTTTTCTCTCGATACATGAGATGTTTTTTTCTTGTCTTGTTTACAGTACTTAGTCAATTCCAATTTTTGAGTGTTGGTCTTGTTTATAGTCGTGTGATAATTGGTCTTTCCACAGTCCTTACATTGCATTGCAACAATAATTCTTCATCACTTCTTTTTAGCCATAAGATTAAGATAAATAATAAATAAAGATATTTTTGAATGACGGTTTTCTTTTTGAATTGGCTCCAGGGAGACTCGAACTCCCGACCTCGTCCTTATGAGAGACGCGCTCTAACCTGCTGAGCTACAGAGCCATGTTGCCTTCGGTGAGGGGGGGATTCGAACCCCCGAGACGATTTCTCGTCCGACTCGTTAGCAGTGAGCTGACTTCGACCACTCATCCACCTCACCTTTTCAAGGTTTTTGGGACAACAAAAAAATCGTGTGGTGCTTGTATATATAATTACTGTTGAATTTCAAGAACAAAAGCATACATTTTCAAGCGTAAATAAGCAATTTTTTACTCATTTAGTAAAAAACTATGGCAGACGAAGTAGGATGAACCGGGTTAGACGGCATTAATGTCTGATGAGAAGTCAGGGAAGATAGCAACAAAATCACCGAAGCTGCAATAAGAAGGATACAAGATGACCAGAAAAAAGCCCAACAAGTAAGTCAAGATATCAAAAATGATAAAGCAACCAACGCTAAGTTCGCTAAATTTCTTGCATTTTTATTGAAAGATATCAAAAACGATCATGTAATAAAACAGATATATACCGTATTTTTCAAAACAAGAAACGAAGAGACAGAACTTGTACATTTAAGGAAAAGTATGAATACTGTAGTAGTTGTGGGTATATTTATGCCTTTTTATCAAGAGGAAATCAAAGAGTTAGAACTACAATCATTCTATCAGGATATTTTTTATTTTGATGGTGATATTCATTTGACTAAATACATTGAATATATCAAAAAGCTACTCCCTAAATATCATGACAATATCGTGATAGATAAGAAAGAATTTACCAAGCTACTGACACACATAGCAGAATATTACCATCTGACAGAGAAACTTTCCACAGAAAAAGCCATAGAATTTGAAGATACCATCAAAAAAGAACTTTCCCTTAACGAATAGTGCGCAAAATAGCGATTTCAATCATTTTTAGGGTTTTTGTCAACCCTATTTTTTTATTTAAAGCAAGTTTTTTGGCAATTCTCTCTTTTGTGGATATACTTGAGTGTATAAAGTTTTATTTACCCTATACGGATGTTAACAACTAGAGAACTTCCTATACAAAGAGCAGAAATCTGAGAACCATATGGCGATCAGGTAATTTCTACAAGCAAAGATTTCCAAACTAAGTTGCACCAAAACGAGGTGAACGATCTTTTTGATGAAAAATTAACAATCAAACAAGACAAGGAAAAATATATATTTGCTATCGATAACGTAAACAAATTTGCAGTAAATGGAAAAGTGGATTTCACTACATTCATTCAGGATTTTTATAAAGATCTTGCTAAGACAGAAAAGCGAGATACCGAGAAAAAAGCGGTAATAGAAGTTTCAGAATTTGAAAAAAAGACTAAAGTTGATATAGTTTTCACAGAGACAAAAGAAGATCTTGCTGATTTAGCAGATCAAATCAAAAAAAACGAAAAGCTTTTGAAAAAAGCGACTGACATAGAAAACGTAAAATATAAGATTGAGAGATTGATCGCTTTTTTCGAACAGGAAAAAGATTTGGCCTGAGATTCTGGATCGATTTTCAATACAAAATATGACAGAAAAGACAAAGAACTTCGAAAGGTAAATAAAATAGAGATAAAGAGACGTATCAAAGAGCTCAACAAAATGAAGAAACAGATAGAACGATTAGCGAATAACAAAGACAAAAAATACACGATTGATCGGGATATAGATGCTCAAGACAAAAAAGAGATCAATACAATCAAAGAAGTGAAGATGGATGACACCAACGCTATGGATATGAAGATGACACTCAAACAATTCAGCGATAGGATAGAAGATCTTGGTAAAGAAGTCCCTGATTTTATCCTTACAAGAAATAGCATCATTGAAGAAACATGAGATACAACGCCTTATTTTGAAATTATAGGATATGGCAAGTCAGATGCTAAAAAATTAACCAAATCACTCAAAAAAATAAATAATGAATATGCAATTTTGGATGAACTAAAACTCACAGGAGCAAAAAGACAAGAACTTAGCCAGGATCTTCAAGATATGGAAAAATATCTCAGCAAAGTGATCAATGAACCTAACACATTCAAACCATCAGAACATCCATTTATACCTGTACACACAAAAGAATTTTTTGAGTTGATGAAAATAAAACCGACACCTGAACAACTCAAAGAGCTCAATAAAATTTCTGGCAAAACATCAACAGGAACAACAGGAAATCTTGAAAAAGATATGAGATGAACAGGGAAAAAAAGTGATGAGCAATTTACAACGCAATATAATGATTACAAAGAAGCATTTGAAAAATGAGGAATAAATGGATTAAGCAAATATCTATTAGATCAGACTCATATGACTTCAGAACAGAAGCAATTCTGGTCAGGAGCAGGTAATATAGCTGTTGCAGCCGGAGGAATTTTCTTAGGATGGAAAATGCTTTCTAGTGCATATAATATAGTATTTAAAAGTGATAAAAAAGAAAAAACAGGGATATATGACTGATCAAATCTAGCTCGAGTAGGGATTCCTCTAGGTCTTACCTTCTGATTGAACGCACGAAAAGGAGAAGGACTGACAAAATTATTTACTTGAGGAGAGATTACAAAAACAATAGCAGGTGCTGGATCAAGCTCAAAAGAAACAGAAACAGGAGCAAGAACAGAAAAAAATAAGACAGAAAAAGAAGAAGCACAAGACAAAGAAAACCATATCAAATTTATTGAATGATTTCCATGATCAACTGCTCTCTTCAATGGACTGAAATATGGAGAGATGAAAAGCTTTTTGATCAAAGATGGAGATAGGATAAAAGTCGATCCAAATCAATATCAAGCATTGCTGGATATATTCAAAAGCGGACCGAAAAAGAACCCAACTGCAGCAGCATTCCTTCAAAATTCCGTAGGAAAAAATGATGAAAGACATGTAATAGATCTTACATTAAAAGCTATGCTATGAGAAAATGTTCGAGATAAATTAGAAAACAATCCTGATGGAGATTTCAATACTAAGGCAGCAGAAGCGATTGTAAGACTCGGTGAGGTGACAAATCTTATGGAAACAAAACAATATGATAAAATGAATCCTGAAACACAATATCTGATAGACAAATATATTTCAGGAGAAAACACTACCAGTCTCGAAGATTTAGAAAAAAGAGGAGATATATTCTACAAAAAAATAGAAGTGGTAGATCAAACAGGATTAGCTGATAAAGTCAAAGAATTGGCAAAGGGAGATGCAAAAAAAGAAAAAGACTTGCTTCTCGCTATCAATACATTCTGGGAAACAATGCCAAGTGGTCCAAAACACATAGAAATCGATGGTACACGAGACGCAATGACTTTCAAAACATATGATCAGACATCTACTATCAATCTTAGCAAAAAAGAGCTAGTAGGCTTCACTCCATCAAGATTTGATAGCTATTATGAAGCATTTAAAGCAGCAAATCTTACTAACAGAATACAAGATATATGCAAAGATAAACTAGCTATGAAGAAAGATCCGTTCTATAGTGTTCCATGAATGGGTATCTTCTTCAATGACTCTGCAGTAGTTTCTACAGATACTGATACAAGAGTGATAGAGAAAGGATCTCTCAATGAGACATCTCCAATTCTAGAAAAATATCAAGAACAATATATAACATATCTCAATGGACTAAGAGATTGGAGAATCGCACCGCCAAATCCTATAGTCATACCAAATCCATTTAAATGAAAGGAGAAACCAGCAGCCCCGGAATATAACGGATTAAATAGCAAAATAGATGCTCTTACTACAGATGCGGCAATAAGAAAAGAGATTCATAAAGGTATAAATGAATTTTATGAATACATGCCGAACGCAGACAAAAACGTTGATATTGATTGAACACTATCCGTATTAAAGTTTACAACGTATGGAGAGACAACAACAATCAATCTAACAAACAAGAATATGACAGGATTTACACCACGTTCATTCCCTGATTATTTCGAACTCTTCAAAGCAGCGAGCCTCACCAATTACATCAAAAAAGTCTGTAAATCGAAGGAAACAGAAAAAGGGCTTCCGTATAATATGAGCACAGGAGATATAGCTTTTGATGCCAAAGATGGAAACCTAGATGTGATATCAGGAGGATTGTTTGGTAAATTAGACAACGTATCAGAAGTACTATCTAGCAACAAACAGAAATATATAGACTATCTCAATACAACCCGAGATCGTACAGGCAATAGCGTAAACATCAAAGCAATGGTAGGAAAAGACCAACAAGAGGCAGAATTGAAGATATTAAATGCTATGAATCTTTTTTATGAAAAGATGCCAAGCGACAGAAAAGATTCCATCAAGATAAGTTGATCTGTATCAGATGCAGTTTTTGAAACATACGGACAAACAACAAAAATAGACCTTAATACAAGAGCTATCAAAAATTCAGGAATTGTATTCCCAGATGATGTTGATACCAACTATCTAGAGCTATTAAAAGCAGCAAGCCTTACTAATAAGATCAAAGATATCTTCAAAAACTATAGAGCAGGAGATAATCCTTTCAATATTTCTCGACCAGGAGGAGATATAGAATTCGCAAAGACATGGAAAATTTTCGATATAGAAGCATTAACCGCTGGACGATTCGGAAATCTCAAAGATGTATCACCGACATTAGAAGACAAAAAAACAGAATATGTCGCTTATCTAAATAATATCACTCCTAAATTCTGGATAAATCCTTAATAAAAAATTTCACTTGCATAAATTTGAAGGACTGCTATAAAATAGCAGTCTTTTTTTATGTAATAGATACCTATGAAAGTTAATGACAAACTAGATATTTCAGAAAAAAATATTCTCATCATCGGCAATCGATCCTACAAAAATCTAGGAGACGAGTTGATTTTATTATGAACGGTCAAATTATTGCTACAAGAAGAAAAAAATATAACTATCGCTGCTTATGATCCAGAACGGCTCAAAAACTTCTTTAGCCAATTTGTAGATGTCTCAAAAATCACCTTTGTAACCGAGATACCAAAAGGTTTTCGCTCATGGATCAGATACCTTCGCGAAGAAAAGTTGAAAGAACGAAAACTCTATAGAAAAGTTGATGCAGTGATTGTCGGAGGAGGAGAAATCATCACAGAAGAAAACAAAAATTCCTATCGATATCGGTTAGCATCACTCCTCCCCTGCCTCAGAAAACCTCGTTATCTGATGTGAGGGATACAAGTACCCAAAAAAATATTCAATAGATTCCTCTTCACACGTATCCTCAAAAGGACGAAACACATCTTCGCAAGAGATCACGAAACGGTTCATGCACTTAAAACATATGGATATCATAACGTAGAATTCTTCATGGATACCTCTTTTTTCGCGTATCCGCGAAAAAAAATGAAAAATGAAGAATGAATGATGAATAATTGAAAAAAGTATATTATAGTAAATTTAAATAAGAATGCAGAGCAATTTCTTGCAGAAATCATCCAAGATGTAAAAAAACTCTATAATCAATGATATGAAATCATATATATCCCAGTTGCCAAAGGAAAAGGAGAACATTACGATGATATGAGATATGCACGTAAGATACAAACAGGAACGGGAATAAAAGATCAGCAATTTAATATGATGGATCGAGAAGAAGATTTTGGATCTTTCATAAAAACACTCGCTCAAGCGCATATGGTCATCACAAGCAGATTACACTTATTTTTGGTAGCAAGTTTCCTAGGTGTTCCGACAAAAGTCTATCCCTACCAAAAGAAAATCCTCAAAATGCAACACACCCTTGAAGAACTTAAAATTTAAATATTGAAAAATCCGAAATTATTCATTATTCATTTTTAATTATTAATTATTTTAAAATGGATATCATTTCTCACGGTCTCTACGGATGAGTCATATTTGGCAACAAAAACAAGAAAGAATTCTGGCTTGCAGCGGCATTTGGCATATTACCAGATTTTTTAGCGTTTGGATTACCATTTGCTACAGTTATCATCGCTTTACTATCATGAGGCAATGGGGGCAGTTTTTTCTGACCATGACATATCGTACCAAATTATGTACATGACATATATAATGTTACCCATAGCCTTGTCACGCGGACAGTTGTCTTTGGAGTGCTTTGGCTGATATATAAAAAACCCGTCAAAGCGAGCTATGCACGATTACTGCATATTCTCATAGATATCCCTACACACTGAATAGCATTTTTTCCTACACCATTTCTCTGGCCGATTTCCAAGTATGTCTTCAATGGGATCCCTCGAAGCAATAAGATAATCTTCATTCCGAACATAATAGTATTAGTAGTACTCTTCAGTATATATTTCTACAAAAAAAGATCAAAACACACAAAAAAACAAATAATACAATAAAAACAAATAGATTGACAAATGCTAGTATATTAGTATAGTATTGTTTCAAACAAAAAATAAAAAACTCACTAAAAAAACATAAAGATATGAAAATCAACGGAATTATTATGGTAAACACCCTGATGTTTCAAATGGAAGTTGGACAAGAGGGATACCTATCTGCAGGAGCTGTGACTCTTATAGATAACAATCTATTTATAGATAGTAATGGGAGTATCTCAGCAACTAAAAACACAGAAAAATCACACATCATCCCTATCAAAAGAATTGGGGCAGGGAAAGACGACTTTGAGATAGACTTCAACATAGCTTTTTATTTCTATCATGAAAAGATAGATCAAAAAAAAGAGAAAGCTATCAAAGAAAATGAAGATATCATAGGTCCCTACCCTGTAAAAATTGAAGTTTACAAACAATCCGATTATCGAAAACAACTCTATCCAAGAATGGATTTGAATGAATTATTTGAATCTTTAGTAAGGATAAATCAAAGCTTAGGTACTTCACCTGAGGAAAAAGATTGTCTTGAGGATAGAAAAGCATTAAGAAAATATATCAAAGCAAAATTAGAAGAAATGAGTTTTGAGGTACTCAAGACATACGAACAAGATTTCTCAGAATTAAATGAAGAAGAAAGCGAAGGGGGAACAATAGTAAACTTTCTTGCAGATGAAAACATCTTAAAGTTCATCCTGGATAAACTAAAAAACAGAAAACTTGAAGACATGTCGGTAGAAGAACTCCAAAAAGAGCTTGAAATATCAAATGAAGCAGAAGATTGGGATCGTTCAACAGAAATTCGAGATATGATGGTCAAAAAAAATCAAGTAGTATAATGTAAAAAGGATAGGTATCACCTATCCCTTTTTTTTTATTTGAAACATCGATAGAATGTTCATTTACAAATCGCTTTTAAAAGATTCCATTTTTCTTTTCATTTAGCATAGATCAAAACCTTCAACATAAGCCATAAGGGCTGGCCTCGAAATCCCAGCAAGTAAAATTGTATTTTTTGGATGACAGTTCAATATTTTTGGACAAAAAGCATCCTATGTTTTGCTTTCCTATAAGCGGAATAGACATTACCGACTCGTGCTTCTTCGAGTTTAGTCTTATCTCTCTCCATATGATATATTTTCAAATCACGCAAAACAATGATCGGATATCCGGCACGATGGATCCTATATGAAAAATCCAAGTCTTCATAGACGAAATCTAACTGTTCATCAAAAAGGTTTGTCTTGAATATATATGCAGGAGCCAAAAGAGAATTTCATGAATACATCTGGATATACTCCCATTTTTTTGCTCACAATCTTTGAGGGATAGGTCTTGATAACAGATAATTGAAATAAGAAAATCCTTGGTTTTGGATTGCTCACGTCTTTCTATACATCAAGGTAGACGTAAGCACAAAATCTGTAGATATTTTTTTATGATACTGATCCCAAAGAGCTAACGATTTTTCAAGATAATCATCTTCAAATCGTTCATCATCATCCATGAGCTGGATAAACTTGCCCTTGGCTTCTTTGATACCGAGATTTCTCAAAGCACTCGCGTTGTTATGAGGAATAATGTGGGTTAAATTAGTAATATAATGAACATTTCATGTATCTTGAATCTTGAATCATAGATCAAATATTTTATCTACGACAAAAATAACTTCAAAATCTTTGAAAGTCTGTTTCTGTAGACATTCAATGATATTTTTCATATTCTGATCTCACCTCGTTGGGATGACTACACTGAGTTTCATACCATAGAAAAGAAGTAAACAAGAAGAGTGTAAGCATTTAGAATAATTTTTCCATTGTTTTTATTTTACGAACACATATATATAGTACATATTTATCATTAGCACTCCGGATGATAAGATTTTTGAAGGCTTTTTTGATATTCGTAGTACTCTATCATATCTTGGTTACTGTGGTTTGATATGGAATACTTGGATGAGCATACCCGCAACTCCCAGCACTTGGAAGAGACGCCATCTGGTTGCTTTTTTTTGCTATCATAGCGATAATCAATTTCAAAAGCATCAAATCATACCTCACTACATGGAAACGACCATGGATCACCTTCATCATCATCATCATCTTTGGTGTAGGGATATCGCTTCTCAAATGAAAATGAATGTATGATATCTTCGTAGGAATCAAATACGGACTCCTCTACCTCTATATTTTCCTCTCTGCAACTTTCATCGGTTACATTTGGAATACTAAATCATCATCCATCATGAATCATGAATCATGAATCTGAAATTTTTTGAATTTCATAAAATATTTATTGGTGACCACACTCATCGCTGGATTCCTTCGACAAGGATTAAAATTCATATGGCCGGATCTTTTCCTTCATATCGGATATGGACCATTTGATGATTTCAAATTCGGAGCTAAACCGCCGATATACTATTTGACCTGATATCAAGGGACATCAAGACGACAAGGGATTTTTTCCTGACCCAACAATTATGGATATTTTTTGATAGCATTTCTGCCCGCAGTGATATATTTTTTCAAGCAAAAATTTGAAGATATAAAAAAATTAGCGATTATCAACAAAAAAACAATCATCAATATCTCTATAATCTGACTTTGGATCTTGGCGATAGCATTAACACTTTCCAGGACAGCATTTATCGGATGAATAGTAGCATTAGCTGCCATAAATATCCAGCGGATCAGAAAGCACAAAAAGATCTCATGAGGAATATGAATAGCATTATTGATGGGATTGATTTGACTCAGTATACTCAAATGAGCATCGACATTGGGACATATCAAAGCAAAGTTTGGCAGCATCCAATACGTTATCGCACAACCAAGCGGATATGGGTTATGAACGTCATGACCAGCAGTCAACTACAATGGGACTATCTTACCGGAAAATTATTATATCCAGTTGATGCTTGATATCGGTACTATAGGATTTATTTTACGAACACTTCTCATTTTACAGATCATCCGACTAGCAAGAAAAATACAAGAAGCATTCAAAACAATGAATACAAATATACATGAGCAAACAATATATCTTATTCGAATATGACTCAACATCTGACGAGTATCACTCCTTATCATGTGAATATTCCTCCATGTCTTTGAAGACAGCATGATCAATTACCTCTTCTTCATCTCACGAGGGATACTCACCGGATATTTATCAACAATAATCGACAAAAAATTGCCGAACAGTAGATAAACAATGGACGAAAAATAGCTGTAGATACAGCCATTTTAGTCAACTTTTAGCCTATATTTTGTCGGTCCGATTTATCGGACCATTAGTCTACTTATCATATTCAACTTCGAGTGAAATTTTTTCTGGTATCAAAGCTTTGGGTACAATGATTTGCAAAGTATTGTCTGGGGTGAGTTTACTATGGATCTTATCAAAATATACTTGAGCGGGAAGATCAATCACTTGATTGATAGGTCATCGATAACATTCCTCTTTGAGAGGGATAAGATGATCTTTGATCTTTGGTTTGATTCTTTCTCCCGTGATCACAAGTCTATACTCCTTGATATTGAGTTCTAATGTATCTTTCTTGACGCCTCACAACGGCAACAAAATCACAATCTCTTGGGGAGATTCATAAATATCATAAGGGATAGCTGGTATTTCTTGAACAGTTTTCATGGAAAAAAAATTAGGATATAAATTTTTTTTAACTAACAACTAATAATTAACAGTTAACAGTAAATGTATTTTTTTTATTAATAAATACTTTCCATCGTTGTTCGTTGTTCACTGTTAGTTGTTAGTTAGATTTTAGGGTTTTGATTAGCTTTAAGATCCAAACCAATAATTTTTACTATCTGATTTCTTCTTTTTTCTGGTCTAGGAATCCAACGCAAAATCATTTCACCTTCATGTTCTGAGTCTCCTTCCGACAAAATGATGAGATCACCATTATCAAAGATACTATAAAGCAATGACGATTTTTGGATAGCGATAGCCTTGATGCTTTGCGTGCTGATTGTTTTTATATTTCTTCTGAATAAAGCACCTTGATCATACATCATGATAGCATTGGGTATCACAACGATAAAATCCATCTTATAATCTATGAATTTATCAATAACAGGGAAAAGGAACATGATGTCTGCTATAAGAATTATAGCTATGATATAATTAAAATAATCCCCATGCAACCATCTATAAAAAAACATAAGACCCAAAATAGTGAACAAAATAACGCCTAATAAAGGTGAAATAACCTTATACATCCGATAGAGTTTGCTTCTTCAGAAACAGATGACATTTTCATGACCATATTTTTGTTGATATTCCTGAAATGTCTTTTGTCTTAACTTAGTGTCAAAATTTGAAAAAATCCTCATACAGATACACTAAGAATAAAAAATACGTTTAGAACGTTTGAAAATGAGGAAAGAATCTAAGGTATACTTTACCAATGATGTGGTCAAAAGGAACTTCATAACTTGATCATTCATAACAGTCCAAACCGAAACAACAACGAGAATCAGTAGAAAACGGCCTATTATCTCCCATAACGAAGAATCATCAATCATCGACTTTAAATTCAGAGACACCACATCTCGCTTCAGTAAGCACTCAAGTCAGATATCATTCTGGTAAGGTATTACATTGTTCTATCTTATTTTCTGTTTTACAGATTTCTACACCATCATGAAGAAGTTTTACGGTTTCTCAAGGAATCCCGACAATTCTTTTGATATAAGGAATAGTCTTACCAGGAGGTACGAATACGATTACATCACCTCTCTTGAGATCATTGAATCTTGGGGTGATCTTATCTACGATGATAAAATCGTTTTCTTCAAAAGTAGGAGACATACTTGCTCCCACAACCGTATAAGGATTAGCAACAAAAAATCTTACAAACAAAACGATTCCTCCTACAAATACCAAAAACGAGATCATATCAAAGAGATCCAACAGAAAATATCTTAATTTCATTTTAAAAGTCATTATGCACAAAATCTAATGTATAAAATATTTGACGGTAAAATAGTGACGCTTTTCACATGCATACATAAGTATCGACGTATGATTTAATTGTTTTTTTATATGTAGTAAGAAAAAAGATTTAATGATTTAGAATGGTACATCTTCATCATCTGCAACTACAGGTTCAGCAATTTCTGCTACATGATTATCATCACCTCCTTGTCCTTTTGGATCCAAGAAGATAAAATTATCAACAATGATCTCAGTAGAGAATTTATCTTTTCATTCGCTGTCTTGTCGTTTTCTTGTTCTCAGCCTTCCTTCGATATAGATTCTTTTTCCTTTATTCAAATACTTTGCCAAAACTTCAGCTCCTTTTCCATAGGCTACACATCTGTGGTATTCTGCATCTTCAAGTACATTTCCTTCTTTGTTCTTAAATTTTCTGTTGGTTGCAACAGTGAAATTAACTACAGAAGTTCAACTGCTTTCGATAGTCTTTACCTGCAAATTGTTAGTAGCTCTTCAGATAATCATTACCTTATTCAAGTCCATGATTCGATCAAATTATCATGTAAAAAATTAACAAAAAACAATCAATACATGATATGTAAATAATCAACAGGTAAAATCAATTGATTTTTGATAAGATTTTCGTAAATATTCACAACCAAATACATAAAAGACCGTTATGCCTGGATGATGGAATTGGTAGACATGCTAGACTCAAAATCTGGTGTTCGTAAGGACGTGAGGGTTCGAGTCCCTCTCCAGGTAAATATAAATAAGTTCTCCAACAAAGGAGGATTTTTTTTAAAAAAAAACTGACAGAAATACCTGTCAGTCATTAATACATAATACTACATCAATCTTATACTCCGAGCCATCTATGTCCGATAAAGAGATCACCATCGATCTTCCCCGAACGGGAATACGATTTAGCAGTTTGGAACATAAATCCCAGATACACCAATGAAAAAAGGATAAAGAACTGAGACCTACAAAAGAAACCCAAAAGTAGAGCAAGCAATGTAATTATCAGTACAACTGTCATTTTTTCTTTACGTTGTTGTCGTAATGTAACAGATCTATCATCTCGATAGATACGAAACAGACGACCTCGCAAGTACAAAAACAGAATCAAATGCAGAATTAAAGGTACACTGACCAGAAACCAAGGAGATAGTAGTGGAGTCAAAAAATAAGGACCTACATTCCGTGGCTCAGAAGAAGTGCTTTCATATACAGTTATCAGATTTTTTTTACATTCAACCCGATAATTATAATCCTGCAGATAAGACGCTTTGTATTGGTGAGCGAAGAAAAATCCCGATTCCCATTTTTCAAGAGAACCGACTTCAGTTCTGTCAAAAATAACGGTATCATGTTGAATTGAAGACAATAAAGAAAGTTTTTCTATAGGAAATTCCCCATGGACAACAACCTTTCTTTGCGTGGTAGCGAATGTGAGACTCCAAGAGTTCACAAGCAATAAAATACATAATAGTTTTTTCATAGTTTTAATTTTTTTTAGATTGGTTTTTTTGTTTTTTGAGACATACATATAGCTATTTACAAACAAAAGTCAATGTACGGTTTTTTTTTTAAAAAAAACTGACAGAGATACCTGTCAGTCTACAATATTTTAATAATAAGAATTAGATTCCAATTGCCCTTTCACTTCTCTTTGTGAAATAGTGATGCCATCTGCCGGAAGGCATAAGCATAAAGAGAAGGTAGATTATCGGGCAAAACAAGAAGAAGTAGGAATGAATATACCATCCAAACATACCGGTACAGAGCACAACGATAATCACCGCAGCTGCTGTTTCGTTCATCTTACGTTGAACGGGAACATGTCTACCACGCCTATTGAGCTTGAACAAAAATCGTTTCAAACGATCATAGACAAGGTAATGGATGTATACCACCAAGAAAAAAGCTATCCAATATATCCAACGTGAGTTAGAAAAATAAGAAGCGATTACTTGTTTTTTGCCTTGATGACACTTAGATACGAAGATGAAATCCCCACCACTAATAGTATTGGGAGTAACATTAACCTTATAATACGAATTCTGTATACAAAGATTATTAGACTCAGGGATAAACCATCCCCATTCCCAACCTGTATTGTAAATAGTATCTACATGATCAAAGATCAAAGTATCACGCGATATTGACTGAAAAAAATCCAATTTTTCTATAGGATAATCTCCATAGACACGAACCATTCTCTCAGTAGACTCAGAAAATGTAAGACTCGAAGAGCTCACAAGTAATAAAATAAATAGTAGTTTTTTCATAATTTTTTTATTTTTTTTAGATTAATTTTTGTTTTTTTGTTTATATACATATAAACATTTACCAATAAAAGTCAATGCAGACATTTTTTGTTTTAAAAAAACACTGTCCCAGAGAACAGTGCTTTCAGTGTATTTTTATATTGGTTAATTATTTTATCATAGTAGCTATAACTAGAGAAACGATAGCCATAAGCTTAAGTAAGATATTGATAGATGGTCCACTCGTATCTTTGAGAGGATCTCCCACCGTGTCACCCACTACCGCAGCCTTGTGAGAATCAGATCATTTATAATGGATTTGCCCATCAATAGTAACTCCTCCTTCGAAAAGTTTTTTTGCGTTATCCCAAGCTCAACCTGCGTTGGATTGGAAGATAGCCATAAGCACTCATGTCACTGTAGCTCCTACTAAGAACCCAGCCAATACTTCTGCTCCACCGATAAACCCCATGATAATAGGCGATAAGATCGCTAACGCTCCAGGCAAAATCATTTGTGAAAGTGCAGCTTTTGTAGATATCTGGATACATTTGTCATAATCCGCTTCTACTCATTTCTTTCATGCAAGGAGTCCAGGAATCTCTTTGAATTGTCTTCTCACTTCTTTGACCATATCACCCGCAGCTTTACTTACCGCTCTGATAGCTAATGAAGAGAATAAGAAAGGAATCATTCCTCAGATCATGACTCATGCTAAGATATTTGCATTTGAAACATCAACAATCTCGATTCATGCCAATCTCTTGAATGCGGCGAAAAGAGCTAGTGCGGTCAACGCAGCTGAAGCGATAGCAAATCATTTTCCGATAGCAGCAGTCGTATTTCCTGTAGCATCTAATATATCTGTTCTTTCTCTGACTTCTTTTGGAAGGTGTGCCATCTCAGCGATACCTCAAGCGTTGTCAGCTATAGGTCCGAATGCATCTATAGCAAGTTGGATACCGGTAGTAGCCATCATTCATGTTGCAGCCAATGCAACTCCGTATACTCATGCGATAGAGAACGCAAGCGCGATACCAAGAGCAAGGATGATAACAGGAAGAGCGGTTGACATCATACCTACGCTCAAACCAGAAATAACGTTTGTTCAAGCTCAAGTGATAGAATTTTTAGCGATAGATCTGACGGGAGATTTATGTTGAGAACAGTAGAATTCTGTAACCAAGCTCATCAACGTACCGACAGCAAGTCCTACAAGTATAGTATAGAACAGACTCATCTGATTTAATGCTAGATCTCAAATAGAGAAGGTAGCAGGGACTAGATATCTGATAGCAAAGAATGTCGCGATAGCAGTCAAGATAATAGCACCAAAGTTTCCTATATTAAGAGCCATTTGCGGACTTCATTTTTCTTTTATCTTTACGAATCTTCATCAGATGATAGAGAAGATGGTTCAGATAGTACAGATGATAAGAGGAAGAAGAACTAATGAAAGTCATCCTACACTATCAGTCATTGTCGTACTCACTACTGCACCAAGCACCATAGTAGCAAGGATAGTACTTACATATGATCCGAAAAGATCAGCACCCATTCCCGCAACATCACCTACATTATCTCCTACGTTATCAGCGATAACAGCAGGATTTCTCGGATCGTCTTCTGGGATTCATGCTTCAAGTTTACCTACCAAGTCAGCTCCTACATCTGCTGCCTTAGTGAATATCCCTCATCCCACTCTCGCAAACAATGCGATGGATTCAGCTCCAAGAGAGAATCAAGTAAGGATTTCAAGCACTCTTGTCAAAGCGTCTCCGTTCATTCCTTCTTTGTTGAACAAGAATTGGAACACGATGAACAATGTAGTGAGTCAGATAAGTCCTAATGATACCACACTGATACCCATCACGGTTCATCAGTTGAAAGATATCTTGAGGGCTTTTGATAGACTTGTTTTGGCAGCATGAGTAGTCCTTACATTAGCTTTTGTAGCTATCTTCATACCTATGAATCAAGCCAAAGCAGATAATATGGATCCGATGACGAAAGCGATAGCGATCAAAGGACTTGAGCTTTGTTTGTCAGCAGTGAACCATAATATTACAGCCACGATGATAACGAAAAATATCAATACCTTATACTCTGCCTTCAAAAAAGACATCGCTCATTCTGAGATATGCCTAGCAATCTTTTTCATCTTTGCATCTCAAGCGCTTTGTTTAACAACAGACTTGGAGATAAAACCGACATATACCAATGCCAATACACAAATTCACAAGATAATCCGCAACAACGACATAATAAAAAATTTTTACAAGCTAAAAAAAATGTTTGAATAGAACAAGCTTTTGTATATTTTTCAACTTTTTTTTCAACCAAAAATTCACTTTTTTATTTTTTCTTGTTTTCCTTCCCAGCTTCGTTACGATATTTCAATAACAAACAGATTTAAAACCTAATATACATACATGAGAATAGTCTTGGTATGAGCGTGATGAACAGGAATGTCATGAGTAGCATGAATACTCCATGATTTGTGATATACCAACATTGTCTGCATAGACGCTACACAAAGCGAGCTTACAGACAAATTGAAAGCAAAAGGGCTCAAAGTCATCATAGGACACGGAAAATTCAAGATAGAATTTTGAGATGTGGTCATCTACTCTGAAGCAGTCGCAGAATGCGAGGAAGTCATCGAAGCCAGAAAAGTCATGAAAACATGCAAAAGGGTGATGGTGATCCTAAATTATTTTCAGTTTCTGTGAGAGATATCCAAATATTTTACGAGCATAGGATTTACCGGTACCAACGGCAAAAGT
This sequence comes from uncultured Candidatus Peribacteria bacterium, assembly GCA_964495905.1. Classification (GTDB taxonomy): domain Bacteria; phylum Patescibacteriota; class Gracilibacteria; order Absconditabacterales; family Absconditicoccaceae; genus CAJBLF01. Next base: position 12,360 of record CAZBWN010000078.1, on the reverse strand, counting down.
TCATCTACAGCACTCGCTATCCATACTGCAAAAAAGATATTGCCGGAATTTGGATTAGGGATCTTGTGAGCACTCGTACCAGGGTTTAACACCCAAAGCTATGTGGTCAACAAAAAAGCTGCACCGGCAATCAAGAATATCTTCAATTATATATTTACGGGTAAAGACCTCGATTATAGCAATGTAAAAAAATATCTCTTCTTCGTAGAAGCCTGCGAATATAGAAGACACTTCCTCTACCTAGAATTGGATTATGCGATAATTACGAGTTTAGAACTGGATCATACAGACTATTACAAAGATATGAAAGATTATCTTTCTGCATTTCAGACACTTATCTCCAAAGTCAGAAATAAGGTATTCATCCCCAAATGATTGACAACTATCGTTCCATATTTCCATCGTTCCATCGTTCCATGAATGATTAAGGAGGTTCCTATCAAAGAGATCCCATTCAACCACATCCGAGGAAAACATAACGACGTAAATGGTTCGCTCATCCTTGAGCTTATGACAAGATTGACCAAAGAACCCAAGACAAAAATACTCAGCACGATGAAGACCTTTGGAGGATTGCGAAGAAGATTGGAATATCTGGCAAACAACGAAAACGGAGCAAAGATATTTACGGATTATGGGCATATGGCCTCCTCTATCGAGTTCGGGTATATGGCGCTCAAACACAAATTTCCCGGAAAAAAATTATTCGTCATCTTTCAACCGCATCAGATCAATAGGATTGTCACGGGACGAAAAGATTTTGAAAAGACATTAAACAAATACGATAAAATAATGATTTATGACATCTACGCAGCAAGAGAGAACATCAAAGACTTCATCGACAATCACGCATTCATCAAAGACTTGAAAATCAAGACACTTGAAGATCTAGGAAATCAATTCGCTAGTACATGCGGAGGAAAATACACTACAGACTTTTCAGTCATCACCAAAACTATCCAGCAGACAGAAAAAGACACGGTTATCGTCATCTACAGTGCAGGTGATATAGATTATAAGTTAAGAAAGTTTTTTGGGAAATAAAAGAATTTTATCCAGCGATATATAATGAAGCAGAAAAATATGCGAAATACGATAACACAATTTGCGTTACCATTTTTTACGATAATAAGCTTTGCAGCGATTTCTTTGAAATTACCGCAACGATGAGTAATCCTCAATTTGTTAGCACAACCTTTTTGGCTATATTCATCTTGGAAAGGATACAAACAAGCAGGTCAGATAGGAATGTTCATCAACACAGTAATTATAACACTTATCCTAATATGAGGCATAGTGAATTATTGGGTATTATAAATTAGCCAAAAAAATCAAAAAAAAATCCAAGAAACACATTTCTTGACTTTTTTAGATATATCTCTATCATACACAAAAAAAAATCCAAATATAAAACAAACAAATAAAAAAAATATATGAAACAGATCATCAAAAGAATTGTATTCACAGGAGGTCCCGGTGGAGGAAAAACATTAGGAGTAAACCCTATAAAAAGAAAAGCAAAAAAATTAGGATGGAAAGTATTCATCTGTAGAGAAACAGCAACAGATCTCTTAAATGCAGGTTTTGAAATTTCTGATAAAGGAATCTGTGTCAAAACATTTCAAGAACAAATCGTTCTTGATCAAATACACAAAGAGGATATGATTTACAATATTGCCAAACAGCATAAGTATCCAAAAATACTGATCATACATGATCGTGCTATCATGGATGGAATGGCATATCTCTCTCGAAAGGATTTCATAGATATCCTCAAAAAGCACAAGCTAACTATTACATCTATCAGAAAAAGATATGATGCAATATTTCATCTTGTAAGTGCAGCTATTGGAGCAGAAGCTTCTTATGGGTCAAAAACCAACAAAATACGAAGTGAAGATCTTCCAAAAGCACAAATCGTAGATGAAAAAACAAAAAAAGCATGGAAACCTCATCGTCACATACGAGTTATTGACAATAGTACCGCATTCAAAGCAAAACTCAAACGTCTAAGCGATGAAGTTATCACATATTTAAAAAGTATCCCTACTTAACCCTGTTTTCAGGGTTATTTTTTTTATGAAAAATATTTTATTGCCTCTTATATAAACTTACAATCTGAGTTTGCCCGACTATCTTTCCTCACATCAATTCTATCAATCTTTCTTTAGAAAAACCTGAAGAGATTTCTAGTTTCTGTGATAATGCGTATAATTTGAAAATATATCTATGCGTACCGCTTGGAGGACAAGGAGCTCACCATGCTTGTTCTCACCAACCATTTTGACCGAGGACTCAGAGATTAAAACTGTCCTGTGAAATGACGACATACGGATCTTCCGTCAATGGGATATTCGCAAGCAACAAATGATCTCGCACGCCGGATGGTGCATCAGGATCATCAACAACAAGCGCCAAGGTTTTGACACCCGCAGGGATATCTTTTACTTTTAAGGTAGGAAAACGACCGTCCCCATCGCAGGTATACACAGGAGGAAGAAGCCCATTGTCGATAAAGTCAGAAGTGATTTTCATTTGAGTATCTTGAGAGAATAAAAGTGACGGAGTCAAAAGCTTTCATCAAGAACCAAAAAACCGTATACCTATAAGCGTAAGTATACAAGCAACAATCAAAAATAGCCATATACGCTTTCTCATAGCATGAATATACATTTCCGGCTTTTTTTTTCAAATCAAATTACTATTATATAGGACATAAAGACAACCTGCTACCTTTTACCTGCTACCTGCCACCCAAATTAATGTTATTAATTTGAGACATCCATATCAACACCCGTTACCAAGAAAAGATCCTGGGAGAGCTCAGGACTATTTTTTCTGCATATCCGGACGAAAAGACTATCGTGTTTTTTGGAGACTACGTCTACCATTTCGCCTACGATAGAAATGCATTGCTTCACCTCTATAACCTTTTTCTAGAACTTTTTGAACAAGGAAAAAACGTATATATCGTCGCAGGTAACCATGATCGATTGGGCAGTTCATTCGTGTTTGAAGAAGCGCAAAGAGCGTTTAATATAATTCAGAATTCGGAATTTATAATGCAGAATAAAGAATGAGGGAAAATAAAATTCGTTACCAAGCCATTACTAGAAACCATAGAAGGCGAAGAGATTTTATTCATGCCATTTTTCTTGTCGGAAGAACATGAAATAAATAATTATACTCCAAAAAACGAAAGACTCAAAGCTATCAGCGATTTCAGTACCTTACTAGAGAAAGCGACCCATAAACACGAACAATTCTCATGATATATCAATAAATTTCTCGCTGAACAGATAGACAAGAATCCGAATCTCACGATTTTTCACCACTACTACATCAACGGAACAGCTTTTCCAGGACAGAAATCAAAATTCAATTACAAAGACATCGCACTCAACGAATTATTTCTAGAGATACCAAGCATCAAACTTATTTCTGGACACTTACATCAACCTTTCACCCACAACAATTATCTCTGTCTGGGAAGCGTACGATCTACCAGTTCGCTGGAGACCAATCAAAATAAATACGTCTACCAGTACACTACAGCGAACAAAAAAATCACCGCCATCCCGCTGATGATCAACCCGCAAGTGACTATCAGAAGCCAAGAAGCGCTCACAGAGACAGCGCTCCTCACAGAGTTGCAAGCGATCAACGAAGCGAACAAAAACTATTTCAGCTCCCCTGCACGAGACATCACCTTCAAAGAAGATTTCAAACCCAACCTCACAAATATTTCACTGACCCTCAACGTAGAGCATATCGATTACGACAAGATAGACGAAATGATAGACCCAGAACTCCGCAAATCATGTAAAGATATCAGACTCAAGAAAGACATAGAAAACGTAGATAACCTGCTCAAGAGCTTCAAAGTCTCCTCAGACGATCTCAGCGGTTTCTCTGATCGAAAAAACATCCTGCAGACCTATATGCAGCAAAAATTTGGTAACGATTATCCTAAGTATGAAAAAGTTTTAAAAGAGTTGAAGTTACTTTAACTTCATTAAGGATAAATATTGATTTAAAAAAAATGGTACAGAATACTATACCATCAAATATTTTAAAAAATCAATGATTATTGAATAAATTCGGAAATGAGGGCGATTATAACTTCATAATTTTCATTATCCTTTTTATCACTTTCATTAAAGTCGAAAGGTTTACCGAGACCATTCATTTCGATATAAAGACGATCCTCACCTACTGTTGTTATTGTTAATTGTTTGAAACTTTTAAATTTTTCAAGCATTTTAGCAGAAGTATCATCTTTTTCAAAATAATTGCCTTGTGTGAATTTCCAGGTACATATACAATGGGTACAGATACCTTTTTTTGAATATTCATCAAGTTTTGCAATAATTGTTTTAATTGTTTTCATTTTTATACAAGTTTTGTTTATAACACATATATTATATATTATTACAAGTAAGTCAACACATAAAAATAAAAAATGTAGTAGGAATTCTTCTACATATCGATAATTTAAAAAATGAAAGGGAATCGTAAATGAAGAAGCGGTCAATGCTCTTTGGTTCTTTGCAAATTGTTTGAGCTGGAAACATTCTTAAAAAACGAACTAAACGATGTAGCGAGTCTTGCAAAGAACTAGACCTTTTGCTGACTTTTGGGTCGATGCCAAAAGTCAGTCTGCGAAGCAAAAAAAAATGTATATTTTTAAAAAGAAAAAATTAGATTGCTTCTCCGCCTAGGCGGATCGCAATGACAAACAAAAAAAATCACCCCAACACCCCGAGATGACAATCTTTTAATCTTATTAATTTTTTAATTTTTTAATATTCTTCCTCTCCTACAGAACCTTTCTTATCCATATATTCCTTCACCACCTCACTCAAAGCCTCAGCGATAATAGCCATCTTATCGTCATTGATACCATTAGGATTTTCTTCCGGGATGATGATAGCAGCTTGATTTTTAAGCTTTAATATCTTATCAGCCTGTTTCTGAGGAGAATTGATGTTTTCAAACGGATATTCTACTCCATGCTCTAACTTGATAATCAGATCGCCTTTGGAAAAGAGCTTGTCCCAAAAACTGTTTTGATTGTGAGATACCGTCTCTATTTTGTTCCATTCGAAGAAATCAGTCTTGTATTCAAAGAGTCATTCCCGCATGAACATGGTAATACCGTCCTTGGAAAGAATCAGTCAGTCTAAATAGATATTGAGAAAATCAATGATGTATTTTATGAAAAAACCTATCCCAAGGAGTCCAAAGATCCAAGGAATATAATTCCAGATGATATATTTATCCAATACGACGAAAAGCACATACAAGACTAACAAAAAAAGGAGTGTCCTCATCGTCAACAAGATGAAAACACTCGCATTATGTCAGATGACATGGAAAATATCTTCTACGTGCACATACTTTTTCATAATCTGTTTTCTCATGGTAGAAAAAACATAAGCGTGTAAAACGTACCGAAACTATTTAGCTTTTTTAGCGGGTTTAGCAGGTTTGATAGTATCCATTTTTTTCTGTTTTTCCAAGAATTTCTCCATTCTTCCTTTGATGACCTTCTTGACTACCTTATCTTTGTTGAATGCGGGATGACATTGGTAACATGTTTCCACTTTCATAGGACCAGGGATAGTTGCGTTGACAGTAAATTTTGCACCACAGATGCAATTCACTTCTACGTCTTTAAAATAATTTCCATGTATTCAAGTTTTCATTTATAATAACTTAATAAATTAAAAGATTTTTATTGTTTCTATCCCGCCTTGCGGGACTAAATTCTAAATTCTTATTTATTTCTAAATTTTTATTTATTTCTGAATTCTGAATTCTAAATTTTAAATTAAGTTTAGCGTGTGAATATTTTATGCAAAGGATCATAATCAAATAATTCCTGTGCAGTGAATCGATGTTTGATTTCTACTTCAGCTTCTTCAGCATTTCCTGATGCATGTACAAGATTTGGAATACCTATTTCAACCTTATCTGCATATCCATAAGACATATGAGCATAATCACCTCTGATAGTACCAGGAGCAGCAGATTTTGGCTCTGTACTACCAACTATTTTGCGGACATAATCTACTACTTCCACTCATTCAAGTACGATAGCAACCATAGGTCATGTATTCATCATTTTTATGGTGATATCGAATATTTTTTGTCCGTGTCTTGATAATACCTTTCCAATAGTCTCATAATGATGATGTAAGAATTCTCTATCTGGGCGGACCATTTTCATACCGACGATATGAAGTCCTGCTCTTTCAAAACGGGAGATGATCTCTCCAACAACACTACGACCTACAGTATCAGGCTTCAACACTACTAAAGTTCTTTGTACGTGAGTCATTTTTATGATAATAGCAAAAAGGTAAAAACGTTGTTTGAAACATTATTGTTTTGCTAGTAATTTTCAAGCTATTTTCTGATTTTGTATCTTATGTCTTGTATCTTGCATCTTGTATCTAAATTTATGTTGAAAGCTTCATATATTTAGTTATATATTTTTAGCTTCGCTAAACGATTAAACGATAAATTGATAAAATGATAAAACGTTTAAAAAAATAGTAATAAAATTTATCGCGAGCTAAAAGCGAGTGTTTATCGTCCGCCATAGCGGACATTTATCATGAGTGCAACGAATTTTATCCATTGTTTAATATCATGAACAAAAAATTACTCTGAATTTTCTTCGCAGTGACGGCTCTTCTTCTTAGTTTCCCTACCAAGGCAGACACGACAGGAAACTTTCAGATCGTTATAGATCCGATAACAAAAAAGATAACTATCGTTATGAATACATGATCAATAACTACTTGAGCAACAAATACAGGGACAATAAGTACAGGTCAGAATGATTGAAGTTGATGACTTTCGGCTTTACAGACCTGATGACTTTTGACTTGAAGTGAATTCCAGCAAGCACTCGCATGGATGTATGCAAACGGATTGACGAAATATAGCGATGAAACAGAATTTAGAGCGGATGACGGACTTACAAGAGAAGAAGCAGCAAAGATCATCGGTCAAGCATTTATCACTCTTGGATACAGTCAAGACACCAAAAATACTAATTGTACATTTACAGATGCTAATCAAGGAGACCCAAGCCTTTCAGGATTTGTGATAAACACCTGTAAATGGGGAATATTCAAAGGGACGACCGACAATAAATTTCTCCCTGCGCAAAAACTCACCAGACCGCAAGCGATGGCATTGTTGACAAGAATATTTGAAGGAAAAGTATCCAATGAAACAAGAACACCGCGATGGGGAGATTATTATATCAAAGGACAAGCGCTTGGATTGACTACACTCAACAATCAGACTGCATTTGATACAGAAATCACAAGAAGAGAAATTGCTATCTACATCTATAGATTTAAGAATATCATAAGTAACGCGACTATAAAACTTATGATGCTCAACAAATTAAACGAACTCGGAACTACAGGACAAAGCTTCAATAGCTGAATGTTAGACAACTTCGGAACATTGGCAGATTCTCTCAGCATAAATAATGATCCTGAACTTCTCGAAGCGATCAGATGGATGAACGACAATGGACTGACTAATTTCAAGACTATCCCAGATTACAAACCATTTGAAATACTCAATAGGGAACAAGCAGCAAAAATAGTAAGCTTATTTGCCAACATCTACAATTTTGGACAAGCTACAGGCGGTTTTGTATCAAGTGACTGTACGTTCAAAGATATCGCTGATGCTGACACATCATTGACAGCATATGTACAAGAAGCATGTACTCTGGGTATCATGCAATGATCAAATGGTTATTTCAATCCTAAGGGAACAATCAATAAATCACAATTCATCGCAGCTGTCATAAGATTATTTGAAGGGAAAAAACTTGATGAGACGACATCACCTCGATGGAAAAACTATTTTGAGAAAGCACAAGAGATAGGAATGATCTGACCTGCTGATGCAGTGACGTTTGAAAACGCTATCACAAGATATGAAGTAGCATTATTTCTTTACAGATTTAAAGTAAAATATCAGATCTTACAAAATCTCAACAACAATAGCATCCAAAACCAAGTAGTCAGCACCGTACCAGGATCTATCACTACAGGACTCAATAATATGCCTGAATCCAATGTATATGTAGATATGAACCTCTTACAAAACAGAAATTTTGATGTCGGATATCTAGAACTCTTTGGACAAAGATACAAATTGGTGAAATCCAATATAAAAGAATACTGACCAAATATGTTCGTACGATACGGTGACATATTCTCACTCGATAAAGAAGAGAAGATAGGAGCAGCAAGTTTCACTATAAGCAATTATTCACTCATAGAATGAACGATCAGGATAAATGATTCTACGTTTACGGTCAATTCCATAGCCAATACCAACGCATATTACAAAATCACCAAAACTAAATAACAAAATATTGTAATCTTATTAATCTTTTAATCTTTTAATCAATTTTATTATGGCAACACAAACACAAATTACTAAATCTCATGGACGAAGCGTACTTAAAGTGTATTTTCTTCTCACTACGCTTGTAGGAGTGATTGGGACATTAGTTTCATTGTGATATCTACTCTATGCGATAGGTAAAAAAGCTATCATCACCAACGATGAATATATCGTAGGAGAGAGATATTATGAATTGGATATGTGTAACAATGCCACATCTAAACCTACACCAGCAAATCAGAATAATATGATAGCTCCGACTGAGACAGAGATAACAAAATGTAAAGAAGACAAGAGAACGCAACTGATCGCTGCAAGAAATGCATTGTACAAAGAAGACTTACTCAGTGGTGGAATCTGGACATTATTATTCTTCATTTTGTTGATTGTTCATTATCCAAGATTTATGAGATTTTATAATAGTAAAGGTGAATAATAATAAAAAAAAATCCATCATTATTCATTTTTAATTATTCATTTTTAATTGTTATTAGAAAATGGAGATAAAGAAAATCAATACGGACAAATTATTGAACATAAATCATACATGAAGACCGGATAAATTCGATGAATTCATCGGACAAGAGCATATCAAATGAGTTGTAAAAACAGCAATAGAAAGTTGAAAAAAAAGGAAGTGACATATGGGTCACATTCTTTTTTCCGGTCCCAGCGGATTTGGAAAAACAACGATGGCGCATATCATCTCCAAGCAAGGACAAGTGAATATCAAAGCAGTAACAGGATATGCAATCACCAAACCCTCAGAGATCATAAGTATATTAAACACACTTGAAAACTGAGATATCCTCTTCATTGATGAAATCCATAGATTGAAACCCAACATAGAAGAAGTATTGTATATCGCGATGGAAGATTTTGTAATCGATATGGTGATGCCGGAAGGCGGCAACGTAAGGATTCCTATCAATCCTTTCACACTTATCGGAGCAACAACAAAATCCGAGTCCTTAAGCCAGCCGATCAAAAATAGATTCGTCTATCATTTTCATTTTATGGAATACACACAAAGCGAAAAAGAGATCATCATCAAAAAATATCTCGATAAATACGAGATCAGAACCAGTAATGAAATCATCAGAAAAATCAGTGAAAAAGTGGATGCGGTGCCGAGAGAAATACATAATCTCTGTATCAAGATCCGTGACTTCGTAATTACAGAATCACAAGACAAGACATTAACGGATTCACTTCGAGAGCAGTTTCTCAAACACAGCCAGATCGACGAAGGCGGTATGACTCCCCTTCACGCAAAATATCTGGAGATATTAGAAAAAGCAGATAGACCGATGGGAGTAAAAGCCATCGCAGTACAACTCGGCATCAATGAAAAGGCAGTTGAAGAAGATGTTGAACCCTTACTACTGAAATTAGGCAAGATAGAAAAATCTTGAGCAGGTAGAATTTTAATCTCTTAATCAACCAAAAATGATGTATCCACGAATTAGTACACAGACAACAACAGTTTTCTCTCAAGGAGCAATGATGCTCTTCATGGTACTCATGGTACGAGACATGATCTGGAAAGGAATCGCACTTTGGAAAGCAGGGACTAAAAAACAATTGGTTCGATTTATCTGTCTTTTCATCTTCAGTACTGCTGGTATCTTACCTATCATCTACTTAGCATTTTTTCAAAAGAAAGGAAAAAAGTAGGAAGTAATGAGTATCAAGTAATAAGTATAAAAAATGATAATTTATGTCTTACTACTTACTACTTATATCTTATATCTTAACACCTTTCCTCCAATGAAAGATTTTCTTCATCCCTATGGAAATTTAGACGTTCTCTGACGATATGGTAAAGTAGCTCCCTACCTCAAGAAATTTCTTAAAGGAAAAGAGATTGCAAGCAAGATTGTCGGAGAAGATTTTGTATTGCTCAAAAGAGGGACCAAAAATCCACCTCTTTTTATCGATGATTTTGATGAAATAGACGAAAAATATCTAGAACTCAGAGCAACACATCATCTGGATGAAGTCAAAGATCAACTGACTTCCAAGCAGATACTTTTACGGAAATATTTCGTTCCTAGAAAACTGATCAATTTTTTCTATGCTTGCAACAACGAATACGGAAACACCATCGACAGAATTTTCATAGATATCGATAGACAGGACAACTCCGCTGATGATGCGAGAAAAGTGACTTTAGAACTTATAAGGATAATTTCTTCTGACAAGCAATTCACAAAACTCATTGATTATAAAACCCTAATTTTACGAACAGGAGCGAGTTTTCACGTTTATCTCTTATTGAAAAAACCCATTGATCATGCATTTTATGATAGCAATTTAAGCTATGGAAAAGACAAAGAAAATAGCTTCATCTCCAGACGAGCAAGAGAGGTCAGCCAAGCGACCAAGATACACGTGTTTGCCGCTCACGAAAGGAAGAAATGAGCCATTATCCTAGATACCAGCAATACACCTCCAGGAAAACTAGCAAGATGCCCATTTTCACTTCATATCAAAGACAGTAAAACAATAGATAGCATAGCAGTGCCTGTAAGTGAGCAAGAATTAGCAGATCCCAAGCTTATTTCTAAATTAGAAAAACTGACTCCAGAAAGCATCTGGAAAGATATTAAAAAATATAGTTCATTGTTGCCATAATTTTTTCATAAAAAAAAATAGAGCCGATACGGCTCTATAAACATAAATTAAAATCAATAAGAACAAGTAGGAACGAAATCCATAGAATTCTTTCTCTCTTTTCTATTTTTCTTTTTTTTCTTTTTTTTGCTTTTGTCCTTAGTTTTAGAAACAACAGAAGCAGAGCTTAAAAGAGCATTAGATCTTTCCGAAGCCATAAAACCGGTATGATCATTTTTTCCGAGGATTGAATTTTTTTTTGCCATGATTTTTTTATTTTTTTGTTGAACATTGATTGTTATGATTCTTAAGAGAAAATTCAATGCATTTGTGTCCAAAAGCATCATTTTATATATACATTTATCACAAAAATAAAATCCCTTGTTTTCAACAAAAAACTGAATATGATTAGCATACAACAAAAACAAATATTAACCAATTTAAACCAACCTGAAAGGAGGAAAACTTATGAACACCCAAAATCATTTCATCGGAAACAAAAACAATGTTCCGAGAAAAAAAGAAATGAACATTAGAATTCATTTCATCGGAGGAAACAATGATTTCCCGAGAAAAAAGAAAAAAAAGATTAAAAACGCATTAGAGAATGAAGTAAAAAAACAAATAAGAGAATGTATGGAAACCATTTACAAAGAAAAAAAAGCCATACAAGATCTTAAAAAGATTCCAGTACTACCCAGTGAACAGAGCAGATATCTCGGTAAAGAACGCTTCATTTACTCAGAAGCAGAGATTACCAGAGAAGACCTCAACGTTCACTTTCCTAACAAAATCGTAAAGTATACGAATTATTTCTTAGGAAAATTACAAATCAATACAAAAGACATTCTGTTCCTGATAAATGTTGGTAACTTATTCTTCACGGATAAACAACATTACATCTGGCCAAGCAGCAATGTGATTAAAATGATGTATGTAACAATCAATTAACTAAAATTAATTAGCATGAAGAAAAACTACAAAATTTAATAAGGCCATTCTCTCCTTGTATCCAAGGTATTGAGTGGTCTTTTTCCTTTATTGATTTTTTTATTTTATTTTTTTAACAAACCCACCCCGACCTTTTTTATCCCGCAAGGCGGGACTCCCTTCACCCCGTAGCAAATGTACGGGGCAGGCATGGCGGGAGCTAAGGAAAATAAATATTTTTTTAATTCAATATAGTCCCCCTGTTAAGGGGGAATGAGGGGGTTTGCTTTTTTAAAAAATAAAAAAAACAACTATTACTTATTAGTTGTTTTAAGTCTGGGTGATACAGGACTGAATTCCGCTTCA
>CAZBWN010000077.1:0-12706 GCA_964495905.1 uncultured Candidatus Peribacteria bacterium | reverse complement strand
ACCACTTCGATGATTTTATCAAAATGAAGCCTAGAAGCGATTTCCGGCACCACACCTCAATATTTTTGATGATCATCTATCTGTGAATATGCCAATAATGCATCTACAGAAAAAATCTGTCAATCAAAATCAATAATTCCTATGGAAGTATCATCACAACTCGTTTCTATCGCTAAAGTTTTCACAATAAATGAGAATAAATATAAAATATACATAGACTTTACAAACTTTTGACTTTATAGACCTTAGACTGAGGTAAAATTTGCTTTTTTTGACATTTGTGAGTATAATATAGATATATCATTTAGTTTTTAAAGTAAAAATATGAAAACAATAGACCCAAAAGCATTGAAACCAAGATTTGAGAATCTAGAGCAACTGAATGATCGAGTTCTCGACCTTTCTGAAACAGAAAGAAAAAAACAAGAGACAGCAAAAGAGATTGCAGATAATCTACAATTTTTTGTCAATCAAAACAATAACAACGCAAGATGATACCTCAAAGATTTCAAAGCTCGGATACAAGAAAAATATGAACATAAGATTTGGCAAAAATATTTTGGGAACAAATCAAAAACAGAAATACTCACTGAAGCAAAAAAAAATAATGAAATCTATAAAAAATGAAAACTCTATGACAATGAAGTCACTCTAGCTGATAGAGAATTAAAATGAAAATTCAAAAAAGATGTATATGAAGTGATAAAACGTCTTTTCAACAAAGAGATCACTACACATGGATGAAGCGATATCGACAAGGATGCAGGATTGCATTTGCTTAAATTAGCAAAATTTTTTAAGGATCCAAAAGGTGAAAATGTCGACTATGCAAAAAAATTAGTATCTCATGGAGAAAGATGAGAAAAATGATTTGAATATGATTCAGGAGGAACAAAAAATGGATTAGATATAGTAAAAAAGATATATCAAGAATGACCTCACAAAGGAGAGGCATCCAAATCATTATTCAATGCATTAGCGATAGTGGATGAACATGATAGATCCCAAGAAACGAAAAACATCAACAAACCGACATCTAGCACGCATATGATTTTCAATCTTCTCAATGAGCTTGGAGTGTTACATCCAAAACATAGAGATCAAATAAAAAGGTTTGTAGATTTCGTAGATAAGGTAGATAGCCAAGATTATCAATTTAGTTGAGCTGATAAGCAAGTGAGCCACAAGACATTATTTGGTCTGCATCGTAAAATACAGATACACAATATTTACGAATATTTTGAAAATCCTAAACACACAGGTTTGGAGGTATTAAACGAAGAAGAATTAAAAAAATTAAATCTAAAAAATGACAATCAAAAAGAAGAAAACGAAAGAAAAATGACAGAACGAGAAGAATTAGACAAAAAAGGAAGATTCGGTAACTTCAACAATGAAAGATTCATTTTTGCACTCGGTAAAGAATTTAATGGTGGACAACAGATGGCAGCAGCCATGGGAGTCGGATATTTCAAGATATTTGAAAGTTGAGACCTCTATATGTTCAGTTTAAACCAGCTTCCTACAAAAATAGCTGGATTACCTACAAATGGAAATTTTCTCAATATCAAAAAAATCTGACTTGAAGATCTCAAAAAAGTCCTTGATGTATTTGAATTTGGAAAATATAGTGAAAAATGATTGAAAGAAAATTTCTTAGCATATAGAAAAGCTCAAATTGAGAAAGAAGACGAAAAAATAGAAGCAGAAAAAAATAAAGAAAACAATATACAGATAAGTATGTCTCAATTACCAAAAATAACAAAAAAAGATTTGAAAGTATGATCAATACATACAGGTATGATAAATAACATTGCAAACAAAATGTGATTTGTAACCCTAGATCAGGACGATAAAATCAGAGGAAGAATAAAAGTGGAAAACAAAAAAGAACTAGAAAAATATAAGAAATGAGACCAAGTACAAGTGAAAATAGATGAAGTTTCTGAAGAAGAAGGAAAATTAGTTACACTATCATTAGTATCTTAAAGAACAGGATCTATAGTATCCTCTACCGTCAGACCCTTGGCAATTTTCTTGATCGTTGAAAGAGAGGCATATACCACAAGTGCATTAAGTACGAATGCTACGATAAAGAATCGTAGAATATCTATATGCCGGAAATATGTGATTGCATAGCCTACAAAAGCCATCGCAATCAATATCAAAGTCAGGATTCCTCAGATTTTCCAAGAGAATATCGGTTGTACTTGTTTTCTTTTTCCCACTCGGATCGCACCAAGCATAAAAATGAATTCTATAGCAAGCTGAGTGACAACTCATCCAAACAATCAATATTTTGGGATCATCCGTATTCATAAAGGGATACCGATAAGCACTCAGATCAAATTGATCGGTAATAGTACATTTTGTTTATCTACGGCTACAAAAAGATAATTATATACCTGTTTGATGAAGCTTCGAAAGAGCACTATTCCAAGAAATGGAAGTATCTGGTTGGATCATCGAGCAGTCAATGAAGCGAAACTTCACAAAAAAGCTTTTCATGAGACTACAAGGATGATCTGATCAGCGAAGAGCCAAAAATTGATAGCAATGACTCATCCTATCCAGAAGATAAGGAGAAGAAGATTTCCGATGCTCTTGCGTTTATTGATCAATGAATAACTTGATATCTTATGGAGCAGACTATTTCCTAATGAGGAAGGGATGATGAGCAGGATTTCAATCAAGGTCAAAGATAACGCCCAGACACCCGTATAATCATGTCCTGATGAAGTAGGATAGAACCGTCACAAAAACAAAAGAACAATCAATGTATGAAAACTGCTGAGATAATAGGAGATTCCGTATTGCCGATTTCTTATGATGATATCCTTGGTGAATTTCCAGTCAAATTTTATTTTGAGCGGGAGGATTCTTCTTGCACGATAATGGATTTCTATATTTTGTCCTATTGAGCTTGCAACAACGGAAAACATGATACAACAAAATGCAATCAAGGAAACCGTGCTTCCATTGAACGTCACATTTTTGAATATGAAGAAAACAACAGGCACAAGGATAGCGATTTGAGAGAGTCTAGCAGTGATAAGCGTCCAGCTCAATTGATCCATTCTCCAAAAAATTTGGAGCGGCAATTGCTGGATTCATGCGAACATAAAGCTCGCAGAAAAAATCATACCAAACGGTAATCATCGGACCAAATAAGGATTAGAGGTATATGCAGGCAAGAGATATGCTACCACAATCGCTACGGCATATATTACAGTCATGATGATGACTCTCGTACCGACAAATTTACCATATTCGCTTTTCAACTCTGTATGATTTGGATCTTTATCAGCTTCCTTGATCGCTCATAAACGTTTGACAGCCAAAACATACAATCACAAATCAGCCAAAGCCGTCCATATAGCAAAATATTTTAGGATAGTGGAATAATCTCCATATTGCAAAGGTCACAAATAAGGGGTTATGATTTTGATCGTCAAAAAACCGAACAAAGCGCTGATAATCCTTCATATTAACTGCCATGCCGCATCTTTGATAACCAATCTATGTGAAGACATTGGATTCATATTTTTTAATGAATGATTAATAATGAAAAGTGAAGAATTTTTTATCGCGTAGCTTTCATCATGAACGAAGTGAATTTTCATCGCGTAGCGTTTATCACGAGCATAGCGAGTTAGAGTTGTATCTTTCTAGAAACTTTTTCAAGTGTTGTTTGATGGAAATCACCAAGCATAGGTAAGTAACTATCAAGATTCAAAAGGAATCATTTGATATGATCAAACGTATCATCAAAAGTATAGATGATATGTGATTTGGGAGTAATCAAAACGATATTTTTTATTTGCTGTGTTTTGGGATAGATTTCTACGACATATCAGAGAAATGAATTTCGTAGATATGTTTTATTTCAGATAAGAAGCTGATTTTTATCTATAGTCATCTTGATGACCTGATTGTTGATTGTAGAATAATAGAAATATCCTCCCAACAAGAAGAAGAGCAAGACTGCCCCGACGACATTATTATTGAGGATGGAAAGCAAAAATACGCTTGCAAATATCACTGCAAAAACCAAGTACCATATCTTGCTTCTCTGAAATTTTTCTCCATTGTAGACTAATATACTCATAAACAATATTGAAAGATTAAAAGATTGAAAAATTGAAAAGTTCAAGCATCAAATTATATAATCAATATAAGCTAATTTGCAAGACTTTACAGATATTCTACTTTCTACTTTCCACCTTCTACTTATTCAAAATAGTAGCCAAATCGTCCCAAGTCAATTCTTCCAATCTTTTTTTACTCAAATACGCAGGAATAATAGATGTTATCCTTTCATCGCCCGAAGGGCATTGGTCAGCCGCAGGCTTTTTATCACGAACGCAGTGAGTTTTCATCGCGAAACGTTTAGTGAGCATAGTTTGAATAGCTCCCAAGGTTTTTCTACTAAACGGTGCAAATAATTCCAAAAATTCTATCAAAGTATCAAAAGATATCCTAGGTTGGTCATTTTTGATTGTCAGTTGGATGAGACAGCTTTTTACCTTAGGTGCTGGTTTGAAACACTTGGCAGGGACTCATTTGAGATATGTGACATCACACGCATAATTGAGCAACCATCGGAGATAAGATTTTTTTTTGGCATCACTTCTGATTTTCTGACCCACTTCATCCTGCACCATAAAAATTCCTCACATAAATTCTTGATTTCAAGCACCAAAAAATTTTCTCAAGATCGGTGAAGTGATATAATACGGCAGATTTCACACTACCAAAGTCTTTTTTGGACTGAGATTTTTTTCTTTCAACATCTCTTCAACATCTAGTTCCAATATATCACTTAGAATAAATTCTCAATTTTCAATTATCAATTTTCAATTATCAAAAAAAGTCGGATCCTTATCCACAACAAAAAAGTTAGGAGAAATAGTATCAATAAGCCTAGTTATAGATCACTTTCCCGGTCATATCTCTATCAATGCTTCACATCAGCATTTGTGATACAATACCAAAATCTTGTCAGCGATATAGCTTCTGATTTTGGCATCTATAAGAAAGTTTTGTCCAAGATATGTTCACATAAATATGAATATATTAAAAAGTTATGAAAATTTAGAATATTAAAATATTAAGAATACTGATCAGCTAATCAACAAAATATTTTAATTTTTTAATTTTTTAATATTGAAATTTTTGTATCATTGATTATGATGGTATTATGAAAATAAAAGCCCCGAAAATTCTCATCGATAGTATCTTTTTTTTGCACTTCACAATCATAATGCTGCGATTTGGATTATTTTTTGTCTCATCGAAAATATGGCCAGAAAAAATAAATTATTATTTTCGATTTGGGCTGATATTAGTGGGATCCCAATTTTTATGGGCATTGATAATCTTTAAAAGACGAGACATGATCTGCCCTTTGACAACATTAGCACAATATATGAGGTGACATGAAATACAAGATAAAAAAAATTATGAACATTCTTTCATGGCTGAACTTTTACAGAAATTAAGGATAAAGACAGACTCTCCGACAGCGAATTTCATCCAAAAGAATATTCTTCTCCTATTGACAGGGATAATCATCATCCTCAAATATTTTTCCCTTACTTAAGATTCATCAAAAAAAAACAAGAGATTGACTTTAATAGAAAAATGGTTATAGAAAGCACAAACCAAAAACAAAAAACATATGAACATAAAAAAAAGATTAAAAGCTATCGGACAGGATTCGATTGAAGAATTTGTTGCATATTGCGATAAACATTCACAAACACACACAGCAGTATTTAAAAAAGAGGAAGTGGCTTTAATGGTACTACTTGCAGGAAGTCCAAGACATTGGAACAGACCGCAAGAAATAGAAAAAAGTACTATTAAAGTAGAAAGTTTTCGTGAAGAAATGGGTGATTTGGTAAACAGATACAAATTCTTCAACGGGCAATTGGAAAAAGCAAAAACAGTCAAAAATTTAGTAGAAGTAGCTAAGGCGAGATTACATACAGCACACGGACCATTAAGTATGGTAGCTGGCCCTCGCAGCAAAGGAGTAAAGATTTCTGAAGAGCTGAATATTCTTGCTATGCAGGAATATATGGAAGAATTGTATCAATCGGGAGAAAATGTATTCAATGATATGGTTTTTGAAGAACACCTGCAAAGGCTAAAAGACGAAGGAGAAATATATAATCTGCTCAATGACTTTTATTTGCCGCTTTTTGAAAGCGGATACATAAAAAAAATGTTCTTTATGAAAGACTGGAGATTTTCAACGGGTGCCACATTACAACAGCAAGCACTTATACGTTTGGGAGGCATCAAAAGAATATATCAAACGGACACAGTTCAGGCATAAAAAAAACAACATAATCATCGGGCGTATCAGCTCGATGTTTTTTTAAAAGACAAAATCATAAGAGATTGACTTTAATGGAAAAATAACTATAAAATATATAAACAAAAAACAAAAAAAATGAACATAAACAAAAGATTAAAAGCTATCGGATTTGATTCGATTGAAGCATTTGTTAAAAATTGCGAAAAAAGATCAAAAATACGAACAATATTTTCCAAAAAGGAAGTATCATTCAAAAAAGAGGAACTTGTTTTGATGATAATACTTGCAGGAAGCCCAAAAACTTGGGGCAGACCACAAGACATAGAACAAAAAACCAAACAAGTGTATGAGCTTCACAAAGGTGTGAAAGATCTGGTGACCAGATACAGATTCATCAACGAACAGCTGCAAAAAGCGAAAACATTCAAAGATTTGCTGCAAATAGCTATGATGATCATAGCAAATGCACATCCAAACTTAGCTATGGTATCAGGTCCCATCAGCACAGGAGGAAAAGGTTCTATACGACTTAATATCCTTGCTATGCAGGAATATATAGAAGAGTTGCACCAATCCGGAGAAAATATGTTCGATCAGACAATTTTTGAAGAGCCGATGGAAAGAATAAAAGATACAACGGCAGGATATGATCATCGTATACTCAACCAGTTTTATCTATCTATTTTTGAAAGCAAACATATCAAAAAGATGTTCTTCATGCAAGATTGGGAATCTTCAACCGGTGCAAATTGGGAACACGAACAAATGATACGTTTAGATATCAAAAGGATATATCAAACAATTCAAATTCAGGCATAAAAAAAACAACATAATCATCGGGCGTATCAGCTCGATGTTTTTTTATTGTTAAATTTTGTTATATATTTGAATTTATATATCATATAGTTATAAGCTATTCCACATTTATTTTATTAATTTCACGATGAGACAAGCAAAGAAAAAAATAAGGATCTGAAGACGGATAACGATTATAGTGATTATTTTATCCATCTATTTTTTCACGAAAAAGATCACCCTCAACGAAAAGATAACTATAGACTCAGGAGAAAGCGCTTCCAAGATTTTGAATCAACTCGGGACCCTAGACAAAATCCGCATGAAACTCTATATCAAAAATCATGATGTAGATTTTTCCAAGCTTGAACCAGGAAATTACCAGTTTAGCGGAAGTTATACCAAAGCAGAATTCGTAGCAAAAATTCTCAAGTGATCAGAAAAAGACTATCTTCGTCTCACGATCTTGGAAGGACGATCCATCTACGATATCGACGAAGCATTAAGTAAAAAATGATACATCACAGCAGGAGAATATCTCGCTTTTGTAAGCGACCCGACAATCATAGCAAAATATCAGTCAAAATATCCATTCCTTAATAATTCTGCATTATGAATTCTAAATTCTAAATTAAAAAGCCTGGAAGGTTTTTTGTATCCTGATACCTATCAAGTAGATAAGACCAAAAATATCATAGACCAACTGGTATATGTACAACTAAAGACATTTAACACCAGAGTACGAAAAAAAATAAGCGCTCCAGCAAACTGGTACAAAATTATGATCCTCGCAAGTATCTTAGAAAAAGAAGAAAGGAATCTCGCAAACAAACCGACCGTTGCAGGGATTTTCCTCAAGAGATTAAGCATAGGAATGGCGTTAGATGCAGACATCACGCTCTGTTACGGATTGAAGACATCATATGCAACATGTACACCAAGCGTAATAGGACAAAACATCAGCGACAAAACAAATATCTACAATACCAGAGCAGTCCGCTGATTGCCACCGACACCGATTTCCAATCCTACACGAGAAAGCATCAACGCAGTACTCAATCCTCAGACCTCTGATTACTTATATTACTTACATGATATGCAAGGTAATATCCATTATGGAAGCACTTTGGATGAACATAATGCGAATAAGCAAAGGTATTTAAATTAAATTTTATATGCAAAAGAAATCCCATGGCACACGTAAACATTGAAATCAAAGCAAAATCAGATAACCAAGATATGATCAGAGAGATATTAAAATCAAAAAATGCTGATTTCAGATGAACGGATCATCAGATCGACACGTACTTCAACGTGAATTTCGGGAGATTGAAATTAAGGGAAGGGAATATAGAGAATCATTTGATTCATTACCAGAGAGAAGATAAGGAAGGACCGAAACAATCGAATGTGACCTTATTCAAATCAGATCCAAAATCTTCATTAAAAGAGATTCTAACAAAGGCTCTTGACATTTTGGTTGTTATAGATAAAAAAAGAGAGATCTATTTCATAGATAATGTAAAATTTCATATTGATACGGTTAAAGACTTGGGGACATTTGTTGAGATTGAAGCGATTGATAACGATGGAAACATAGGCAAAGAAAAACTATTGGAACAATGCCAATTCTTTCTAGACCTCTTTAAGATTCCACAAGAAGATTTGATCTCGGTTTCTTACAGCGATTTACTATTAGAAAAAAAATAAACACTTATTAGCCCCCAGATGCATGCCACGGGAACCCACCAAAAGTATGTCCAGCGAAGCGTTAAAAAAATCTCCGAAGGAAAAAAATATGTTTTAGAAAAAAAGATAAATTACATGAACAAACTAGAAACAACCAAACAAAATACCTCACTAGAAAACATAGGAGATCTCTCTGTAGCAGACGTTTTAAGACATTTCAACAAAAACATCTATCCGCAGATCAAAGAAAGATTTTTTTCTAAACCTATACAGACTATACCCGTACAGACAAAAAAATCTATTTTCAATATCTTCAAAAGGGAACCAAAAGAAGAAAAGAAACCAGAACAAACACGAGAAGAAAGACATGAACAAAATAAAAAAGATAGCTTGATAAATCAATTATTTTGAGCTGAAGTCGCAAAATGAATTTTTGAATTGGTTGTAGGAGATCATACCAGTGATTTTCAAAGGATCAGCTTATTTCTAGAAGTACTGTATCTAGAGATGACAACAACTGCATATGCAAATTCATGGCTAGACTTCAATCGTTGTGCAGAACAATTTGCAGCTGAATGAGCAAAAGACAAAAGCAGGATCATCCAAGAATCTTTGAAATTATGTGACCAAAGATTCCGGAAAGGATTCACTACGATAACATTTGCAGAAGATCATCTGATATTCAAAAATGGCTATGGAACAACTATCCAAAGCAAGGAAGATTTCTTCAAGGAAGAAGAATAATCTTTTAGACCAAAATTTGCAAAAATAACAGATTTCCTATATAATTAGAGATAGATTAGAATATTTATCTCCTACAAACAAAAACAAATGAAACTGACCTTTTGCTGAGCCGCTAAAATCGTTACCTGATCATGTTATCTCATCGAGACAGGAAACACTAAATTTCTCGTAGATTGCGGAATGTTCCAATGACCCAAAGAAATAATGATGCTCAACTATGAGCCATTTCTTTTTGATCCCAAAGAGATTGATTTCATGGTGCTTACTCACGCACATATCGATCACTGCGGATTGATCCCCAAACTCTATAAAAATGGATTTAAGGGGAAAATATATACGACATCTGCGACAAGAGATCTTTGCTGAATCATGTTACAAGATAGTGCAGAGATCCAAGACAAAAACATCAAACAAGAGAATAAAAGAAGACTGAGAGCAAATCAGGAACCAAGAGTTCCGTTATATACCCTAGATGAAGCAAAAGCAGCGATGAAATTATTCAGCATAGTGGAATATACCCAGACATATGATGTAACTGACAAGATCCAGGCAAGATTCCAAAATGCAGGACATATAATGGGATCAGCGAGCATAGAACTTTTCATCACAGAAGATGGACAAAAGAAAAAACTCGTATTTTCATGAGATATAGGACAACGAGATACCGCTATCATCAAAGACCCGACCTTGATTGCAGAGGCAGATTATCTGTTTATGGAATCAACATATGGAGACAGACTTCATGAGGACACCGCAAGCAAAGAAGAATTATTGATAAGATATATCACAGAGACATATAACAGATGAGGAAAACTCCTTATCCCGTCATTTTCTGTAGAAAGGACTCAAGAACTCCTCTATTTCCTCAATATCATCATCAAAAAATGAAAATTCCCTGATGAGAAGATTTTTTTGGATAGCCCTTTGTCTATCAAAGCGACAGAGATATTCAAAAGACATACAGAGGATTTTGACGAAGAAGCATTGCACAAATATGCTCATCCTTTTGATTTTCCAGAATTGATATGCACAGAAAGCATAGAAGATTCCATAAAATTGAATGCCTATGAGGGACCTTGCATCATCATAGCAGGAAATGGGATGTGTACTGCGGGAAGGATCACGCATCATCTCAAGCATGGACTTTGGAACAAAAATAATACATTGCTGTTTGTCTGATATCAAGCAGAAGGAACGCTAGGAAGACTCATATTAGAATGAGCGAAAAGAGTAAGACTGATGGGCATAGAAGTTGCAGTCAATCTAGAAATAGAAAAAATAAACGGATTTTCCGGACATGCAGATTCCGAGCAGCTTATGAGATGGGCAAAAGGATTTACCCAAGCACCTAAAAAGACATTTATCGTCCATGGAGAATGAACCGCCCAGACCATGCTGAAATCCAAACTTGAAAAAATAGGTTTCACTTGTGAAATCCCAAACATAAAAGATCAAGTGGAGTTGTAATTTGAATTTCTATATTCTGAATTATAAATTATAAATTCTACATTCATTTTAAAGTGGACTAATGATATTTTTCAGACTTGGATTAGTCACTTGCGTATACATCTGAGTAGTACGAATATTATTATGCCCCAACAATACCTGAACATAACGGATATCGGTCCCATTTTCTAATAAATGCGTAGCAAAAGAATGACGCAATGAATGAAAGCTAGCTGGCTTGGTGATGCCAGATTTTTCTAAAGCATGATGAAAGATATTATCCAGAGTTCTCACATGCAACACTCCTCCTCTTTCACTTTCAAAAACATATTCATCTGATTTTTTCAACGCACAATATTTCGACAATTCTTCACGGATTTTTTCGGACAAGATGCTTATCCTATCTTTCTGTCCTTTAGCTCATTTGATATGAATAGTCAACGAATCAAAATCAACATCTTGTACACGCAGATTTTTCGCTTCAGATATTCTCATACCCGCACCATAGGCGACCATTAAGAGTAATCTATGTTTTACGTTATTAGTTGCCGCAAATAATTTTTCTAATTCAATCCTAGAAAGCACAATCGGTAACTTTTTTGGTTCTTTGGAAAGTTTGATATCAATAGCAAAAGAAACTTTCAAAATTTGATTACAAAAAAATTTGATGACATCCTTATAGAGATTGACAGTCTTTGGCGCTTTACCTTGCCTTTGAAGATATAATACAAAATCGATAATCTTTTCACGGGAGATCTTAGAAATATCGTTATTACTTCGTTTCAAAAAATACGAAAAACAATTCGAATAAATTTCAACCGTTCTCGGACTGTAGCTTCTTTGTTGAAGCTCTCTAGTGAGTTGGAGGAGATAATCTTGCATTATAGAATAATTTAAAAAATAAAAATGATTTGATTTTTTAAGAGTTTTATGTATACTGAAGATAGTTAGCAGCGGAATAGTTACTGTCAGTCTTTGTATTGCCACTGTCTATTCCAGAAAAGATCTAGGTTTTATCACCTGGGTCTTTTTCTATTAAATGCCTAATTCTTTGTATATCCTGTATATAAGGTCATGCTGATTTTCTAAGTTGTTTGGATGCTGTCGCAGAATAAATAACCATCAAAAAATCAAAAACATCTTTTTTCTTTAATACATCAACAAGGGTATTATAATCTCAGTCATTACTGATAATAATAGCCTTTTTTAATCATTCTTCAAAGAAATCAAAGATAGACCTAATCGCAATATCTATATCCACATTTCATTTTATAGTTCAATCAGGCAAAATGGTCACTTCCTTGAAAAGCATGGTATATCAGATAGAAGAAAGACGTTTATAAAAATTATCATATTTTTGTACATATCAAACTGCGTAATAAACAACATCGACCTTACAGTTTTGTTTAAGATATATAAAGAATTTTTGCCAATCAATCCTTCGATTATAATCAAGAGTTTTTCTGTGCACATTCTGGGCATCAATGTAAGCAATTTTCATATAAGGGTAGATACAAATAAAAAGCACTTTGATTTGTTTTTATCGCTTTTTTTGTTAGTGTTATATCACTATGATAAAAACGTAAGAATTATAAAAATTCAAAAAAAGAAAAAAACTGACAAAGTCAGGACAAAATATGTAATCATTGCAGAATACCTCTTATAACTCGTCACTTATCTGCAAACAAGGCAGATAGCGACGAGTTA
>CAZBWN010000076.1:0-4039 GCA_964495905.1 uncultured Candidatus Peribacteria bacterium | reverse complement strand
CATTGAAACATTGCCGAAAAAAAGACCAAAATTGTGAGTGCTCTATACTCATCTTTTTTGAAAAGAATTTGGCAATGCACATGATGCGATGGCTGATATCGAAGCTACTAAGGATTGTTTTGTAGAACTGGCAAATAGGGGAGATATCTGTTTAGATTGATAATTTTAAAATATATAATAAAAAAAATATGCGATTTGTTTATATGGTGAGATGCAATGATAACTCTTTGTATACATGAATCACCAATGATTTAGAGAAAAGGATATCTGATCATAATCATTCCAAAACTTGAGCAAAATATACTCATGCTAGACGTCCCGTTGTTCTTGTCCGGCAAAAAAGGACCGTCAATAAAAAAACTGCATCAAAAAAGGAATTTAAGATAAAAAAGCTCTTAAAACAAGAAAAAGAAGATCTAGTGACTCTTGGATAAGAGTGTTGGATATATGATTTTTAATCATACTAATAAAAAAACATAAAAAATTTGCAAAAAATGGGCTTTTGGTATATAATCATATAGATTTTATATGTCTATATCCCTTCCTATGGTAAAAAACAATGATGCAGTCAAAGATATCATGAATAAGACTTTGCAGGATGCAGCTGCTTTGCAACTTCTCAGTAAAAAAGCGAGTACGCATAAACCTTTGGCAAAAGCTTTGGCTCAAGCGCTCCTTTCATCAGAAAAGTGAACGAATGCCCTTGATTCTCAGATTCCAGAAAAAATTGATGATGTGAATTTATTGAATTTATCAAAAAACGATACCAATAAGAAACAAAATATCTGACATGATTATGATTTTGGTCCTATGATTTTGACTGTCGGTGAATTGAATGCTATGATAAAATATGTAGAAGGTATAAAAAAGGATTCTTCTGCTAAGCAGGGTATTGATCAAGGACGGGCAAAGATGCTTTTTCATTGAGATGCCCTCAGATTTGTCAAATTATTAGAACTTCTGAATATCAAAAAAATAGAAAATCTATCTGAAAAGGTTGATAAGGTATATGATTCGCATAAGACATATGAATATCTTGGAGGAGGTGAAGAATATCAATATGGTATCGAAAAAATAAAGGAAGATCTTCAACATCGGTTTAATGATCTGATTTTTATGTATACCAAAGACTATGATCTAAAAGATCCAAGAGTTGAATCAGTCATCAAAGAAATAAATTTTATTGTTTCTGGAAATTATTTTAAGGATGCTGTATATGAATCTCCTGAAAATCGGCATGAACGATCAAAAAAACCAGGAGTTTTTTGTAATGAGTATACAAAAAAAATCGAATCTGCATATCCTCATATATACGAAGAATTCTCACAAAAGCTTTGAATGCCATTGGGACATATCAGTGAATATATCTCAAATATGTATCAAAAGGAATATATTGATGTACAAGATTGAGATAGGATTAATTTAGAAAAAAAAGCTTTAAAGCATCTCGATGAAGAGATATTGTATCTATGGAAATATCTTATCCAGGATTTGCGTCCAAGCTATCTCCAATCCCTTCGTAGTCTGAAAGACTTGGTTACATGAGCATGGATACTTGATCTTAAACCTATCATGGCGGATGATGAGATAGAATTCTATTCAACATCTGATGTAAATAAGATACCTCCGACTAATTAGATATTTTTTAACTTGCATTCACTTTCCGAAAATCTATCCTGATGGAGGTTTTCAAAACAGAATCCCCCATTTTTACACTTTAACCTGTAAACACATGGGGTATGTTCCAACACAAGATTTTCACAATGCGACCTCGTTACTGAGGTCGTTTTTTTTATCTAAAGGATTTCTTGAGGTTCACACTCAAGACAGATTAAGCATCTTGGCGGCTTGTGAAGATCCAAGCACTATTGCGACCTTTGATTATCAGTGACAGAAACGACCGCTTCCACAAACTGGACAGATGTGGCTGGAATATGAATTGCTTACGCATCCGGAGTTTACCTGAGTATTTTGTGTAAGTACGAGTTATAGACAGGAGTCTAATCCTATCCCGGGGAGACATGAGACTATCTTTCCTATGTTTGAATTTGAGGCTAGGGGAGGCATGGAAGATCTGATACAATTGGAACAAGAGCTGTTAACTCATCTTGGCTTCTGAAGCGCTGATCAATTCAGCAGTGCAACGTATGTTGAAACAGCAGAATTGTTTGGTATAAAAGAATTGGATACAATACATGAAATGTCTTTGCGGAAGGAACATAATAAACCGGTACATTTCATCACGTATTTTCCTGAATATACGCATCCTTTCCGGAATATGAAAAGGTCTGGGGATCTGGCGAATAAGGTTGACGTCATCCTTTGCGGGATGGAAACTATCGGCTCAGCACAAAGAGAGGAAAATCCTGTTATCATGAGAGAAAGATTTTATACGATATCCAATGGTGGCTATGCGCAAAAACTTTTTGACCATTTTGGTCAGGAACGTGTCGAGGAAGAATTGGAAAAATTTCTTGCATATACCTTTTTTCCAAGATATGGTGGGGGAATAGGCATGACTAGACTTATAAGGGCATTGAAAACATTAAAACATTAAAATATTGAAAGATTAAAATATTGAAAAAACACTCATGAATTTTAAAATGAGTGTTTTTTCAAATCAATCTACAAACGGGTTGATTTCCTGGAGTGTTACAGTATCCATTGATAAAGACTATTGTATCTCTGGTATTTTGATAGTAGAGAAGCTCATATGATGGAACATGGATTTTTATTTTTATTTGATAGTATATGCTGTATATAAAACATCCTCATAAATTGATTGTATTATTTTTTATGCCAATACTTTGGTCATTAATTATTCCGCTTATCATAACGGATATTTGGATAGAAATGTATCATCGTATTCTTTTTCCATTATATAACTTGCCTTATGTAAAACGTGGAGATTACATTCAGATACTAGATAGAGCTAAATTGCCGTATCTTAATGTTGTTCAGAAAATTTATTGCATGTATTGTGGATATGCAAATGGACTGGTTCGTTATCGGGTGCAGATTGCATGAGAGACTGAGCATTATCGGTGTGGTATCCAACATCAAAAACAAAAAGATTTCGTTGTTGAAGAGCATCAAAAGAATTTTTCAAAATATTGAGATAAAGAGGATTTCATCAAAAAATATTGTCATAAATAAATTATGCTAGATTGTTTCTGAAATTTTATTTGATTCTGCATTGTTTCTTAAGTGTAACGATGTCATCGGTTGTTAATTCTGCATTCGCACCTTCATTTAAGCGATACATAAGGGCTTTGGGATTGTCTAAATGGCCCAATCCTAATGCATGACCAAGCTCATGGGCAAGAACTCTTATAAGTTGTTTTTCATCATTAAATTCAAAAATATTGATTGTCGTGCCACTTCCATCGCTTATATATTCTCCTTCATTAAATTCTTTGCCTGTCGATTGCCCAATCCCATTATATTTTCCTACTTGAAGATTGAGATCATTGACTAATTTGTTTAGTATTACTACTAATGCATTTATAGTCTTTACTAATATATTGAGTGAGTTTTGCGCTTGATTGATAGCCGTAACCTGATCATTTAAAACTCTTCTTCTTTCTTCAAGAGCATCATATTCGTTTTTTGGTGCGCCACCCTGACTATTCCAATAATTGATGTCTTTTTCATAAGCATTTTTGCTTGCGTCATATTTTTTTATCAAGATATCCAGATATGCTTTTTTGCTATTATATTCAGTATTCAATGTATTATATTTTGCACTCAATGTATTATATGTAGTTTTATCATCTCTAATTATTATTCCTAATTTTTTTAAAGCGTCAGTGGCTTCTTGACGATAATCATAAATCAGGTTTATCTTTAATTTACCTGTAGGAGAATATTCAAATAAATTCTTATTGATTGATACTTCCCAGATTTTTTCGGCTTTGGCAATATCGTCCAATATTTTTTTTTGCGTCATACCAAACCTTGGATCGATATTTGCGATAGAATACGTTATCGGCTGCATGCAGGGTTGTGCTCGATTTAGGAAACTCTGCCATATCGTATC
>CAZBWN010000075.1:0-4084 GCA_964495905.1 uncultured Candidatus Peribacteria bacterium | reverse complement strand
CATTGAAACATTGCCGAAAAAAAGACCAAAATTGTGAGTGCTCTATACTCATCTTTTTTGAAAAGAATTTGGCAATGCACATGATGCGATGGCTGATATAGAGGCTACTAAGGATTGTTTTGTAGAACTGGCAAATAGGGGAGATATCTGTTTAGATTGATAATTTTATCACATAGATTTTTTTTAAAATTTCTAAAAGGAACTTTCGGCGTCTTATTTTAAAATATATATCATAAAATATGCGATTTGTTTACATGGTGAGATGTAATGATAATTCTTTGTATACATGAATCACCAATGATTTAGAGAAAAGAATATCTGATCATAATCATTCCAAAACTTGAGCAAAATATACTCATGCTAGACGTCCAGTTACGCTTGTCTGGCAAAAAAGAACCGTCAATAAAAAAACCGCATCAAAAAAGGAATTTAAGATAAAAAAGCTCTTAAAACAGGAAAAAGAGGATCTGGTGGCGCTTTGATAAGGGTATTGAATATATAGTTTAAACTATAATATAAAAAAAAACATAAAAAATTTGCAAAAAATAGGCTTTTGGTATATAATTATATAGATTTTATATGTCACTAACCCTTCTTATGGTAAAAAACAATGATGCAGTCAAAGATATCATGAATAAAACTGTACAGGATGCAGCTGCTTTGCAGCTTCTCAGTAAAAAAGCGATTACACATAAACCTTTGGCAAAAGCTTTGGCTGCAGCTCTGCTTTCATCAGAAAAAGAAACGAATGTTTCTGATTTTCAGGTTTCAGAAAAACTTGATGATGTGAATCTATTGCATTCCTGACAAAATGATGTTTCTAAGAAGCAAAATAGTTGACGTGATTATGATTTTGGTCCTATGATTTTGACTGTCGGTGAATTGAATGCTATGATAAAATATGTAGAAGATATAAAAAAGAATTCTTCTGCTAAGAATGGTATTGATCAAAGACGGACAAAAATGCTTTTTCATTGAGATACCCTCAGATTTGTTAAATTACTAGAACTTTTGAAGATTAAAAAAATAGAAAATCTATTTGAAAAGGTTGATAAGGCATATGATTCGAATAAAACATATGAATATCTTGGAGGAGGGAAAGAATATCAATATGGTATTGAAAAAATAAAAGAAGATCTTCAACATCGATTTGATGATTTGATTTTTATGTATACTAAAGATTATGATTTGAAAGATCCAAGAATTGAATCAGTCATCAAAGAAATAAATTTTATTGTTTCTGGAAATTATTTTAAAGATGCTGTATATGAATCTCCTGAAAATTGGCATGAACGATCCCAAAAACCAGGATTTTTTTGTAATGAGTATACAAAAAAAATCGAATCTGTATATCCTCATATATACGAAGAATTCTCACAAAAACTTTGAATGCCATTGGAAAATATCAGTGAATATATCTCAAATATGTATCAAAAGGAATATATTAATGTACAAGATTGAGATAGGATTAATTTAGAAAAAAAGGCTTTAAAACATCTGGATGAGGAGATATTGTATCTATGGAAATATCTTATCCAGGATCTGCGTCCAAATTATCTTCAATCCCTTCGTAGTCTGAAAGACTTGGTTACATGAGCATGGATACTTGATCTTAAACCTATCATGGCAGATGATGAGGTTGAATTCTATTCAACATCCGATGCAAATAAAATACCTCCGACTAATTAAATCTTAGAATATTAAAAAAATATCGCTTGTATTCATTATCCGGAAATCTATCCTGATGGAGGTTTTCAAAATAGAAACTCCCCATTTTTACACTTTAACCTGTAAACGCATGGGGTATGTTCCAACACAAGATTTTCACAATGCGGCCTCGCTTTTGAGGTCTTTTTTTTTATCAAAATGATATCTGGAAGTCCACACTCAGGACAGATTGAGCATCCTTGCAGCATGTGAGGATCCTAGTACTATCGCGACTTTTGACTATCAATGACAAAAACGACCGCTCCCACAGACAGGACAAATGCGGTTGGAGTATGAACTACTTACGCATCCTGAGTTTGTTTGAGTGTTTTGTGTAAGTACAAGTTATAGGCAAGAACCTAATCCTATCCCTGGCAGACATGAGACTATCTTTCCTATGTTTGAATTTGAAGCTAGGGGAGGCATGGAGGATCTGATTCAATTGGAAAAAGAGTTATTAACTCATCTTGGCTTCTGAAACGCTGATCAATTTAGTAGTGCAACATATGCTGAAACAGCGGAATTGTTTGGTACAAAAGAATTGGATACAGCACATGAAATGTCTTTGCGAAAGGATCATAACAAACCAGTACATTTCATCACGTATTTTCCTGAATATACGCATCCCTTCTGGAATATGAAAAGGTCTGGGGACCTCGCAAATAAGGTTGATGTCATCCTTTGCGGGATGGAAACTATCGGCTCAGCACAAAGAGAGGAAGATCCCGTCATCATGAGAGAAAGGTTCTATACTATATCCAATGGTGGGTATGCTCAGAAGCTTTTTGACCATTTTGGTAAAGAACGTGTTGAAGAGGAATTGGAAAAATTTCTTGCACATACCTTTTTTCCAAGGTATGGTGGGGGAATAGGCATGACTAGACTGATAAGAGCATTAAAAACATTAAAAAATTAAAACATTAAAAGATTAAAATATTGAAAAACACTCATGAATTTTTAAATGAGTGTTTTTTTTAACATATATAATATTTATCCTTATTCCTTCGATAATTACTCTTTTTAAATTGTTATTAAGTAATTTATCCTTACTACTTCAATAATTACTTATTTTTTTATTTTTTAATATATTATGCTCTATATCAAACATCCTAATAAGTTGATTGTATTGATTTTTATGCCAATACTTTGGTCATTAATTATTCCGCTTATCATAACGGATATTTGGATAGAAATTTATCATCGTATTCTTTTTCCATTATATAAATTGCCTTATATAAAACGTGGAGATTATATTCAAATACTGGATAGAGCTAAATTGCCGTATCTTAATGTTATTCAGAAAATTTATTGTATGTATTGCGGGTACGCAAATGGGCTGGTTCGTTATCGGGTACAAATTGCCTGAGAGACTGAGCATTATCGATGCGGTATCCAGCATCAAAAACAAAAAGATTTCGTTGTTGAAGAACATCAAAAAAATTTTTCAAAATATTGAGATAAAGAGGATTTTATCAAAAAATATTGTCATAAATAGATGATGTTATTTTTTTGAGAAATCTTATTTAATCCTGCATTGTTTCTTAAGAGCAGCAATATCATCTACTGTCAATTCCGAATTTGCGCCTTCATTTAGGCGATACATAATAGCTCCGGGATTGTCTAGATGATCTAATCCTAATGCATGGCCAAGTTCATGGGCAAGGACTCTTATGAGCTGATTTTCATCGTTAAATTGAAAGATATTGATTGTTACGTTATTCGCATCGCTTCTAAACTCGCCCTCATTAAATTCTTTTCCCATCGATCCGCCAATTCCATTATATTTGCCTACCTGAAGATTAAGATTATTGACTAATTTATTTAGGACTACTACGATTGCATTTATCTCATTTATTATCATGTTGAGTGATTTTTGTGTTTGATTGATACTTGCAACTTGATTATTTAGGACAATTCTTCTTTGCTCAAGAGCATCATATTCATTTTTTGGTGCACCGCCTTTACTATTCCAATAATTGATGTCCTTTTCATACTCATTTTTGCTTGCGTCATATTTTTTTATCAAGATATCCAGATATGCTTTTTTGTTATAATATTCAGTATTCAATGCATTATATTTTGCATTCAATGTATTATATGTAGTTTTATCATCTCTAATGATTATCCCTAATCTTTTTAAAGCGTCAGTGGCTTCTTGACGATAATCATAGATCAGGTTTATCTTTAATTTACCTGTAGGAGAATATTCAAATAAATTCTTATTGATTGATGCTTCCCATATCTTTTCGGCTTTGGCGATATCGTCCACTACTTTTGCTTGCGTCATACCAAACCTTGGATCGATATTTGCGATAGAATACGTTATCGGCTGCATGCAGGGTTGTGCTCGATTTAGGAAACTCTGCCATATCGTATC
>CAZBWN010000074.1:0-71087 GCA_964495905.1 uncultured Candidatus Peribacteria bacterium | reverse complement strand
AGAGATGCTCCTTCAAGTGATGCTAATCTTGCATCATTGACTGTAGACAATTGAACCTTGAGCTGAGCGTTCAGCAGCGGAACAAATAGTTATACCGTTAATTTCGCTTACTCTTATACGGGTTCAATAAATATTACTTGAGCTAAAAGTCATATCTATGCAAACATAACTTCTTGATCTCTATCATTACCTTTGACTATCGGTAGTACTTGATCTATGTTTATACTAGTAACAGCAGAAGACGCATCAACCAAAACTTATACGGTTGCCGTGACTAGAACTCCTGCTTCTACTGATACCACTCTTACTGGATTAGTAGCAAATACAGGATTACTCTATTGATTCACATGATTAGAAATCCCTTATAATTTCTCATGAGCGGTATCTATAACTCCTACTGCTAACAATATCTATGCTACAATGACAGGAACTTATTCTGCTTCGTTAGCGTTGTGAGTGACTTGAACTTTGACAGTAGTTGTTACTGCTGAAGATTGAACAACAACAGGAGGATATTCTATAGTTATATTTAGGACTGCTCCTGCCACTGATGCTAATCTTGCATCGTTGACTCTAAGTACATGATCACTATCTCCTACATTTAGTGGCGGTGTCACATGATATACCGTGAATTTCGCATATTCATGGACATGAACACTCACTTCTACTCCTACCAAAAATAATACCTTTGCTACAGTTACTTGAACGACATCATTGAATTTAGCAACAGCAGGAAGTACTGGGACTTTGGTTGCAGTAGTAACTGCTCAAGATTCTTCTACTAAAACTTATACTGTTACAGTAACAAGGACAGCAGCATCTACCGATGCTATACTGACTTCATTGACTGTAAATACGTGAACATTCACTCCTACATTTACGGGTTGAACAACTGGGTATACCGTATGGCTTCCTTATACTTATACGGGTGATATCACAGCAACACCTACCAAAAGTTTTGCATTTGCAACAGTGACATGAACTACTTCAACTACATTAACAGCAGGACAAACATGAACATTGACTGTTATAGTGACAGCTGAAGATGGAACTACCACGATCAGCACTACTATTATTATTGCTAGATTCAGTACTACAAGTAACATATCAAGCAATATTCTCAGTTGAACATCTGTAAGGATTGATTTTGATACAGATTTGTCCGCACTGTGATTTGTACAATATGGAACAAATTCATGAACCTTTTCTACTCTAGCGACAGGAGCAACTGCAACAGGTCATGCTATCACGATCAATGGACTGACAGAGGGCGATACCTATTATTTCAAGGTGTATGGAATGAATAATGGATATACAGGAATACAATCTTCTATCGATTCATTCACTATGCCAAATACAGTGAATGCTAATAGTTTGACAGGAACAACAACAGTTACATGATCTGTAGATATATGATGAGCGACAACGACAGGAATAGTCTTCACAAGTACAGGAACATTAAATCTTGTCTCTACAGATTCAGCAAACAATACCTTAACATTCAGCATGAGCGGTGTAACAATCACTACTGCTTCAGGAACATGGAATGGAGTATTACTTCCACCAACAAATCTTGCTTCTTTAGATAGCGGTAATGCTACAAAGTCAGAAATTTGATCAGCAGTAACAGATACCTCTACAATAACATATACTGTTTTTCTTGCTATCCAAGCATGATCTGATACAGATTCATTAAGCATCTCTGGAGCATATTTCAATGTAAGTTTTGTTGTGGCATCG
Organism: uncultured Candidatus Peribacteria bacterium; assembly: GCA_964495905.1. Lineage (GTDB taxonomy): Bacteria > Patescibacteriota > Gracilibacteria > Absconditabacterales > Absconditicoccaceae > CAJBLF01. The sequence goes on along the minus strand of CAZBWN010000074.1, from coordinate 69,347 downwards.
GGAACCAATGGTGATACAATTAATCTCTATAGATCAGAAAATTGATGAACCTGGGTGGCAAATACTCCTGATTCAAGTTGTACATTAAACTCTAGTTTAGTATGTAGTTTCAGAACAGATCACCTTTCTTACTTTACTCCCGTTAAAGTGACAACTACAAGCGGTGGCGGTTGAAATGGCGGTTGAGGTGGATGATCTCTTGTAGCTAAAGATGTCTGTCTAAGCGGAGACAACTCACCAAGTCTTTATGATAAAACATGTGAAGCATCATGGTCAGCCACTTGAGCACTCAATTGACAAGCAATACGATATACATGATCTATCATAGGATCAAAATATACAACTGAATGGAATAACTCATATATTTATGCACGTGGTATCGGTATCACGACTATGAATTCTATCCAACAAGCAGATATGGAAGGAGGACTTATTAGAGCTCATATGGCAAAAATGATGGTAAACTATGCTGTCACTGTTTTGAAGAGAACTCCAAATACCTGAGCACTTTGTATATTTGATGATGTCGCTAATCAATCCACTGAGATGAAATTTTATATCAAACTCTCTTGTCAGCTTGGACTCATGGGTGTAGGAATCACTGACTTCAATCCTAACGGAGGAGTAACAAGAGCAGAATTTGGTACCGTACTTTCTAGAGCATTGTATGGTAATACATACAATACTACGGGTAACATGTACTATACTAATCATCTCAATGCACTCAAAGCAAACAATGTCATAACAAATACAAATCCTCGACTTAAAGAAGTAAGAGGATACGTAATGCTTATGCTTATGAGAGCGGCTGAATAAAATTGAAAAGTGGAAATATTGAAGAATGGAAAAATTAAATAAAAAAAATCCTCGCAAGAAATTGCGGGGATTTTTTTTATTTTTATAGCTTGAAAAAGAGATTGTTTACTATACTTATAGATATAAAAAACCTTTATATTTAGATTGTATACAATATGTTATTTTTTAAAAAAATATTCACCGTTTTTTTTGTTGTTGCTCTTGTAGCTAACAATTTTCTATATACCTTTGCACAATCGATAGATACGCAAATATCTGCCACAACAGAAAATGATCTCTCTCAAACGCAATATGTCCCAGGAGAAGTTATCGTAAAATTCAAAACCGAAAAGATTAATCTGAAAAAATCTTCTGGTGGATTGCAACTCAATGCATTTGAAGAAAATAATGATCTTGATGCTCAAAATATTTTGTCTCGTGATAATATCGCCGTATTGAAAATACAAGATAATCAAACCGTAGAAGATAAGATAACACAATTGGAATCTGATCCTAACGTCCAATACGTCCAGCCTAATTTTGTGTATCAGATAGAAATTTCCAATCCCAATGATACAGATTTCGGTAAATTACGGTGACTCAAAAATACCTGACAAAATGTGAATGGTACGGTAGGGACTAGTGGTGCTGATATCCATCGAAATCAAGCAATGGATATCTTTTCTTGAAATGGAAATACAGCTATTACATGAACAATTGTCGCTGTGATAGATAATGGTGTGAATTACAATCATATGGATCTGATAAATAATATGCGGAGTTGAGTGAATTGCCTAAGCCCCACAGGAGCAAGCATGTGATCATGCCTCTATGGATATGATTCTTATGATAACGATATCAACCCTTTTCCCAATGGAAGTGATTTTCATGGAACACATATTGCTGGGATAATCGGTGCACAGATGAATAACGCTACGGGGGGGGTCGGTGTAAATCCTAATGCAAAGATTATGGCTATCAGAGCATGAAGTGGAAATGAACTCACAACTGAAGATATAGCGGAATGATTTGATTTCGCAAAATACAATGGAGCCAAAATCATAAATGCTAGCCGATGATGATCAAGCGATACGTGTAACGGTGCATTCGATCAGACTTTATATGATGCCGTCAGAAACTTTCCGTGACTGATAATCTCATCTGCAGGTAATGCTGGATTGCAACATCTTAGCGGATATTTTTTTATTCCCGCTGATTATTCTACAACAACGAGTTGCCGGACATGACTTGATAATATCATAGGGGTGGCTGCTACCGATAATGATGATCTATTGGCTTCGTTTTCGGATTATTGATCTTGAACCATTCATGTATGAGCTCCCGGAGTAGATATTTATAGTACGGTTTTGGGTAATGGATATGCTTTTTCGGATGGAACCTCTATGGCAGCTCCTCATGTTGCCGGGCTTGCATCGTTAGCTTGGTCGTATAGATCGGATCTGAATTATCTGGATATAAAAAATGCAATCCTCTCTTGATGAGATTCACTAGCGTCACTTAGTGGTACAACCGTGAGCTGAAAAAGGATAAATGCATATACCACTTTATATAATCTGACTTCTACGGTGACATGATCAATAGTCTTCTTGTCATGAAGCGTAACTAATATCACATGAGTAAACATAAGATTATCCACTTCTAAAACAGGAACCTATCAAATGAGTTGAGCTGGAATTGTAGGTATCTTGACCTGAAATATCACTTTGACAGGATTGGATGTACTCGTTCAATTGACCTCTTGAGACGGAGTGAAAAATGTCGGCGTGATTTTTTCTGATACCATCCCTAAACAATCTCAACTCTATACCGCAAGCATCATCCTTGATACGACTGCACCAAGCATACCTGTTCTGCTCTCGCCGATTTCTTGAACGAATGTTTCATGAAGCGTTAATCTGCTTTGGAATGCTTCTGTAGACACATGAGGGACGAGCTGATATTATTATGAGATAAGCAATACGAGTGGAATGAGTACCCTGATAGCGACTTGAAATGTATATGTCACTTGAGCCAGTATATATCTATTTACGTGAGAAAATTATTATCGGAGAGTGAGAGCATTTGATATGCTATGATACACTTCCAATTTTTCTCTGACATGAGATTTTATTTTGCTACGAGATAGTCGGCCAGACGCATTTATATTTACTGCGGTGAGTAGTGCAGAGCTGAATACAGAATATACCTCTGATCAAATAACCCTGCTTTGAATCAATACCGGTAGTCAAATCACTATTATTGGCGGTACTTATCAGATAAATAATACCTGAGATTTTGTCTCTACGACATGAACGGTGTATAGTTGAGATACTATAAAAGTCAAATTGACCTCTTCTAGTGCTAATTCTACAGCAGTCACTGCAACATTAACTATTGGTGGCATACTTTGAAATTATGTAGTGACCACTAAAGCAGCTTCATGAGGGGGTTGATGAGGCGGTGGTTGATGAGGATGATGAGGTACATCTATTTTAATATGCACACCTCCTGATCTTCTCTGTGTAAATAATATATATACACTCAAACCATGAGGCAGTTGTCAATCAGGCGTTCTAGGTCAATCATGTGCTAGTACGGGCAGTACAGGATCCATCACAACCACTCCACCCGTTATATATCTTTTGAATACTTCAGCAAGTATCGTAAATTCACCGTTCTCTGTAGAAATGAATAATGCATATCTCTACGCATATAGTATCGGCATCACTACGATAGACACCATACAACAAGCGAATATCACATGAAATCTCATCAGAGCACATATGGCAAAAATGATGGTAAACTATACCATCAAAGTTTTGGGAAAGACACCTAATACTTGAGCTTCATGTAGCTTCAATGATATTGCCGAACAATCTACTGAAATGAAATTTTATATCAAACTCGCTTGTCAGCTTGGACTCATGGGAGTCGGAATCACTGACTTCAATCCAAATGGAGAAGTGACGAGAGCTGAATTTGGTACCGTGCTTTCTAGAGCACTTTACGGTGAACAGTATAATTGATGAATACCGTATTATCTCAATCATCTCAATGCTTTGAAAGCTGCAGGCATCATTACAAACACCACTCCTGACCTTCAAGAGATCAGAGGATATGTAATGCTTATGCTTATGAGAGCAGCTGAATAATAAAAAAAAATATGGAAAAATGGAGAGATGGAGAAGTGGAAAGATTAACCTTTCAACTTTTCAACCTTTCCATTTTTCAATTTAATTTCTTTGTATCCTTCTTCTCTTGTAGTATTTTTGCATTTCACGTATCAACAAGAACACCATTCCACCACCGATAGGAAATAACCGGTCTGTAATGCTCATAGTTCCGAATGCGAAATACGTATGAATAACCGGTCCATAGATTAATACTATGATACACGTGATCGAAATTCAGAATGCAAATAATAATTTTTTATTTGATCGGAGATATGAAGTGAATACGGAATCTGTTCCTGCTCTACGAGAAAGTATATTTGCAAACTGACAGAATAAAATGCTCGTATATGTCACAGAAGTAGCTATCGCATAATAGGGTGTAGTAGTGTTAAAACTATAAATCGTAAATCCATGAGTAAGAAAATAGAGCATATAATTCGTAAATGCGATACCTCACATCAATACTCCAGAGATGATGAGATCTATGATTGCAGTTTTGTCTATTACATGATCAGCAACATTTCTTGGTCATTTTTTCATCAGATCTTTTTGTGCAGGATCTCGTGCAAGTGCAGTCAACGGTCACATCTCTCAGATCATATCTATGGCCAAAATCTGGAAGGGATTGATTGCCATCGGTAGCCCAAAAAATGCTGTCATTCACAAACTCGGCAAGACTGTAAAGAGTTCTCCTCCATTGGAAGTGATACATGCCAATATTATTTTTTTGAGATTCTGGAAGATGATCCTTCCTTCTCTTATCGCATATACAAGCGTATGAAAACTATCATCAAGCAATACGATCTCTGATGCATTCTTTGCAACATCAGTCCCTATCTTTCCCATTGCTACTCAAATATTTGCGCTCCTGAGGGCTGGTGCATCATTGATTCCATCACCCGTCACTGCGACTATATTATGTGTTTTTCTCAGTAAGTTAACGATCCTAAGTTTATCTTCCGGGGATGTCCTAGAAAAAATAATCGGTACCGGTTTCTGTAATGTTTCTACAAGTTGAATATCAGACATGTTGGTCAGTTTTTCTCCCGTGACCATAATCAGTTTTTCTCCATCTTCCAATCCTATATGTTTAGCTATCGCCTCGGCAGTGAGTTCATAATCTCCCGTAATCATGATGATTTTTATCTTCGCTTCATTTGCTGACTTGATTGCGGCAAACACTTCTTCTCTCGGTGGATCTATGATGCTTGTACATCACAAATATATCAGATCTTTTTCCATATCCTGCCATTTGCTTCAAGCATCATATGTCTCTAATGGCTTATATGCAAAAGAGATATTCCTCATCGCATTATTTGCGTTCTCTTCTACATATTTTTCTATCTGATCTTTATCTTCTTCGGTTATTTTCCTGATTTTTTTTCCATCATAGATCTGCGTACATCTTTCTATGATTGCAGAAGGAGATCCTTTCACATACAGATATTTTTTTTCATCGACAATACGGACAGATGACATCATTTTTCTTACGGAATCAAATCCATATTGATGAATCTCTGTATATAACTTTCCAAGCGTTTCTGTGTTGTGTCATGCTTTTTGTGCAAGACTGACCAATGCTCCTTCTGTGGGATCACCTATCGTATATCGCGTAAGATGTTCATCATCAGGAAGATTTATCTTTGCATTTGATGCAAGAAATAAGGTATTGAAAAAATGTTTTCGTATGAATATAAATGTGCTATCAATAGGGCGTTGTGTCTCTGGATTCAAAATCTTTCCTAGAGGTTCGTATCCATCGCCTTCCACATCATAGATGTGAAACCCAAGTAAAATGTGTTTTACTGTCATCTCATTTTTTGTGAGTGTCCCTGTCTTATCTGTACAGATGACATTTATACATCAGAGCGTTTCTACGGATGCTAACTGTTTGACGAGTGCATTATTTTTCGCTAATCTTCCGGCGGCCAATGAAAGCGCTATGCTTACCTGTGCAGGCAAACCTTGTGGGATCATCGATGCAGAGATTCCTATGACGAATATGAATGCCTCGTTCCGAGTGAAGTGTGCAAGGATTGCAACAATCATCAAAATTACAGATAGGATAAGCGTTCCTATTGTAAGTTTTTTTGCAATGTTTTTCATCTCAGTCTGCAATGGCGTATCTTCAGGCACTTGTTCTTCCGCTAGATTCGCTATCCTTCCGAGCTCGGTATTCATACCCGTACGAAATACCACGCACCATGCAAATCCTGTTGCAACCGTTGTTCCCATCCGTACGCAATTATTCCTTTCAGAAAGCAGAACATCACCTGCTATCTCATGTGTGAATTTATTTTGCGGATTAGATTCTCCTGTAAGTGAAAAGTCATTGGTCTGAAATTCCGACTCTTGGATGATTCTCATATCTGCGGGTATACTATCTCATTCTTCTATATATACGATATCTCATGGCACTAATTCTTCAGCAAGCTCTTCTATCATCGTACTATTTCTTTTGACTTTAGCATTGGGGTGGAGCATTTTTTTGAGCGATTCCATGATCCTTTCGGCTTTATCTTCTTGGATATATCCTATGATTGCATTGATCAATATGATGAACGTCAGAATTGTCGCTCATTTGAAATCCTGCAGATAAAGCGATATCACGTCACTCACGATAAGCAATATGATAAGGATATCTTTGAACTGCTTAAAAAATTTAAATATAAACGGTTGTTTTTTGAGTCAGATCAACGTATTTTTTCCATATATCTTTTCCCTCATACCAACGGCTTCTTTTCCAAGACCCTCAAAAGATGTCTGAAGATCAGACAATGCGTCTTCGATGGATAATTTATAGTATTGAAGCTCTTTTGGTCTTTCCATAATTCAATAACATTGAAAGGTTGAAACATTGAAAGATGATGATATTTTTTTTATTTGTCATCTCGAGTATATCGAGAGATCCCTTAAAAAGATTTCTCCACTCACTTTGTTCGGTCGAAATGACAATCTCCCCACTTCTCCATCCCTGCCTGCGGCAGGCAGGTTTCCATATTTCCATCTACTGTCTAATTATATCCTGGAGGGTCCTTTTTGTCAAATCTAACATTTGATATATGAAATTTATTTTTTAGTTGAAAACCCTAGACAAAAAATTACCATGTTGCCACGATTTTTATCCCATATATATAGTAGTATGAAAAAAATTGCTTTGTTATGAATATTTTCTGTGATATTTTTTGCAGGATGCGCTCAACAGACACCTCCACAAAATCTAGATACTTTCGCTCAGTGTCTGACAACAAAATGAGTGACGATGTATGGTAGTGTGACATGTTCACATTGTCTAAACCAAAAAGAGACGTTCGGTAAAAGCTTCCAATATATCACCTATGTAGAATGCACAAAAGAACCTGAACGCTGTTCTGCTCTCAAATGAGTTCCTACATGGGAGATGCCGGGTGCGATATATCTAGAAGGGGAACAAACACTTTCTGCTTTGGCAAAGGCAAGTGATTGTCCACTTGAGTAGTCTTTGATATTCCCTTAGTTATGGGTCAAAATGACATTAAAAATAAAATCATCAATAGTCAAATATCGACACATGATGTCCTTTTGATCCCTATATGGAATTTTACGTCTGTTGAAAACCCGAAACTCTTGATCCTATTATAAAAATACTGACTGTCTTGAGATATAAAAGAATAGAGAGAGAAAAGTCCTAAAAGCGCTTGATTTTATCTTAAATATCTATATATACTACCCACGAGGTTTTTTTTGTTGTTTCAATTGCGGATATGATGTAATTGGTGTAGCATAGCAGACTTCAGCTCTGTTCGTACGGGTTCGAGTCCCGTTATCCGCTACTTACTTCCTTCAATAAAGACTATGGCAAAACAGATTATCATCGGATTATTGGTTGCATGAATGGGTTGAGCTATCATATATTTTTCTGTCTCTATAGCAGATATCTTTGGAAATATTGCGTGGTTTGACAAAAATTTATGAGGAACAAGAAATGGATTTGTCATCTCTGGTTTTGCTATCATGGTCATCTGATTCTTAATTTTGTTTGGATTGATCCCTACAAGTTCTCCTACAGAAGCACTTCCAACACTTACTAATGCCCCAGCAGTACAATAAACGTGTCCATACATCGTTATGGGCCCTTAGCTCATTTGGCTAGAGCGCCTGCCTTGCACGCAGGAGGCGAAGGGTTCGACTCCCTTAGGGTCCACCATTAAAAAAAATTAATGAATAATGAAAAGTGAATAATGATGGAAGAAGATACCTACATTTTTCATTTTTAATTATTAATTATTCATTCTCTATTAGTTTTGGGGAGATGGCAGAGCGGTCAATTGCATCAGACTGTAAATCTGACGCCTCACGGCTACGTTGGTTCAAATCCAACTCTCCCCAAGTTAAAAACTTATTTTTTATGCTCTTGTAGTTCAATGGATAGAACAACAGCCTTCTAAGCTGTGGATCCAAGTTCGATTCTTGGCAAGGGTAAATTATGATTACAGATTAAGAATTACGGATTAAAAAAAATTAATAGATCTATGCTTTCAAATTCGTAATTGATAATTGGTAATTGATAATTAATTAATTTGGCGGTATATTGCGATCTCCATTACTATGCTCTCGTAGTCTAGTGGTCTAGGACGTCACCCTCTCACGGTGAAGATCGCGGGTTCAAATCCCGCCGGGAGTACATCATTATTTTTACATTTGTATCAGTATATGGCTATAGCCCCAAAAACATTTAATAAAGACAGAGTGTTTATGGTATACCTTAACGAACAGATTAAGGCACCCAATATCATCATTTTAGATGAGGCAGGAACGAATTTATGAACGTTTCCTAGAAAAAAGGCGCTTGAAATGGCAGGAGAACAAGGTATGGACTTAGTGCAGATGAGATATGATGCAGAAACAATGACATCGACAGTCAAGATGGTGGATTATGGAAAATACATGTATCAGAAATGAAAGGACGATAAAGAAAAAAGAAAAACACAGAGACCTACGGTACTCAAAGAACTAAAAATCAATTATGCCATCGGAGAAAATGATCTCCAGATGAAAATCAAAAAAGCGATCGAATTTTTGAAAGAAAGATATAACGTGAAGTTCTTCATCAAGTTGAAAGGAAGAGAAAAGATATACGCTAATAAGGCTATAGAAAAACTTGTAAGAATAAAAGGCGACTTGTCAGAATATGGGAAATCTCAATTTGAAACCCCAAAACAAGAAGCACAAGGATATAGTATCATTTTATTCAGTAAATAACATCATGGGAAAAGGATTAAAAACGCATTCTTGAGCAAAAAAAAGATTCAAGATCACCAAAACAAAAAAGGTATTGTTCAAAAAGGCTTGTAACAATCATCTTTTGACCAATAAAGGAAGTAACAATAAAAGCGATTGTTATGGAAAAGCATTGTCTAAGACATACGTAAAAAAAGTAAAAACTTTATTTCCTTATAACCAATAGTTCAAATGGTAAGAGTAACGAACGGTCTTCAAAGACAAAGAAGACATAAAAAATTCATCAAACTTGCAAAAGGATTCAGACTTTGAAGAAGCAAAGTATACAAACAAGTAAGATTGGCATTGGTTAAACAATGACAACATGCTTTCAAAGGCAGAAAAGAGAAAAAGAGAGATTTCAGAAGACTTCGAATCGAAAGATTGTCTGCTGCTGTCCGCGAAAAAGGAACTAGATATAGTGTTTTCATGGGAAATATGACTAAAAAACATATCCTCGTAAACAGAAAAGTCCTTTCTAATATCGCAATCGCTTTTCCATTAGTATTTGACAAAGTGTACGCAGAGATAGTTAAATAAGACAACTACTAGATTGTTTTCCGCCTGAATGGCGGATCTGTCTGCCCGGATGGCGGAATTGGTAGACGCACAGGACTTAAAATCCTGCGATAGAAATGTCGTGCCGGTTCGATTCCGGCTCCGGGCAAATACAATTATATAAATACAAATATAGTATCACAAACTAAAAAACTCGTAGCCAATAATGAACCCACCCAGGGATACTATCCCTATGTGACGGCCTGCCCCGCAGTACTGCGCGGGTTCTATTCAAGCTCCGAGCCCAACCCTTTAGACGTCGAAATGAATCCTGGATATTACGCATGAAAATACGTAAAAATGTCTTGCATTTTGATGGAATAATGATATATTCACACGGCTAAAAAGTTTTTTTTATTTGTCAAAATTTTGTTCAATGGGATTTACTATACGAAGAACATGAGATCTTAATACCAATGAAAGGATGATTTCTTTCTATAAGAAAGAACTTTGGGCATCTCATATCTTAGATAAAGCTAAAAAGCAAAAACACTATAATACTAAACGATACAGAAAATTCGTTTCGTTCAAATTTCCTAGTGCAAGAAGATATGTAAGACTAAAAGCTATCATCTCTAATGCATATAGGACAAACAAGAAAAAATATAACACACTTGCTCAGTTAGGTAAGATCGTTTAATATAATTCTAAATTTTAAATTATAAAACATAAGTCATAATGTATGCTGTTGTAGAAGTTAAAGGACATCAATATATCGTACAAGAAGGAGATGTTATCGTTGTTGATAACGTGGATTTGGACGAATGAGCAAAAATGACTATCGATACTGTTCTCTTGGCATTTGATGACAAAGGAGCTAAAGTGGTCGTAGGTGCTCCCTATATTGCAAATGCAAAAGTTGAATGCATCGTAAACAAGAATCAAAAAGGAGAAAAAATCAGAGTCATAAAGTTCAAGAGAAAAAATAGATATCAGAGAACGATGTGATTTAGACCACATGAGTCATTTTTAGAAATTAAAAAAATTGACATTAATGGGTAAAGAATGAGTTTTGGAACGAGATGGAGAAGTTCTAGAGGTATTACCTGCATGATTTTTCAAGGTGAAACTCAAAGATGTAGACACTCTTGTACGTTGTAAAAAATCATGAAGAATGAGTCAATCTAATATATCAATCATTATATGAGATCGAGTCAAATTAGAAATCAATCAGTATGATATGAGTCAATGACGTATTGTATTTAGATATAATGATTATAAGAAATAACTAGCTTTATTTAGTAGCAATTGCTTAAGATGAAAGTCAAAGCTTCTCTCAAAAAAAGGTGTTTGTATTGCCAAATAGTCAAAAGAAAGGGAATACTCTATGTTGTCTGCAAAAAAAACCCTAGACACAAAGCAAGACAAGGATAATTTTACACTGACTGTATAGTGTATGTTTAATATATTTATTTGTTTTTTTAACACCCCATGTTTAGATTATCAGGACACGTTTTACCAGAAAATAAATCTATCTGGATCTGACTTACTGCCGTCTATGGTATTGGACTCAAAAGGTCTAAGACTATTCTTGACAATGCAAAAATCGATTACCTCAAAAAGGTGAAAGATATTTCAGAAGACGAACAAAAAAAGATTCTTGAACAAATCCTAAAATACGTTCTCGAAAGTGATCTCAGAAGAGAAATCGCTTTTGCTATCAAGAGACTCAAGGAAATCAAATGCTACAGAGGTATGAGACACAACCTTGGATTACCTGTTAGAGGACAAGTGACTAGAAAGAATGCAAAAACTGCAAAAAAACTTATGGGAAGAAACAAAGTAAGACCAGTACTTAAGAAGTAATGGAAATATGGAGAGGTGGAAACATGGAAACATGAAAAAATTAACCTTTCAATCTTTCAATGTTTCAACTTTTCAATCTTATTAAGTATTTTATTAATTTATTTTCGTTAAATTATGGCTACACCTGTTGTTGACGCAAAAGCAAAAAACGCTACCCCAAAAAAGAAAAGAGATATCAAGTTGGATAGCTGAGTTCTTCACGTACAAACTACTAGCAACAATACCATTCTTGCTTTGGTAGATGAAAACGGTAATAGAATCCTTGGATGAGGAACTGGAAAACTCGGATACAAATGAGCTAAAAAAAGCACGCCTTATGCTGCAGAAATGTTAACAAAACAAATCTTGAAAGAAGGACAGACAATCGGACTCAAAGAGATCGGTATCATTTTCAGATGAGCAGGATTGGCAAGAGACGGTGTTTTCAAGGCTGTCAATGAAATCGGGCTTATCGATATCAAATATATCAAAGAAAATACTGCTATCCAGTTCGGTGGATGCAAAGGAAAAAGACAAAAGAGAATTTAATTGAATGCAGAATTTATAATGCATAATTCAGAAAAATAAAAAAATATCAATAATAACTATATGTTTCTAAATTCTAAATTCTAAATTTTAAATTCTAAATTCTAAATTTAATGAAGTATACCTGACCTAAGTTCAAACTATGCAGAAGAGAACAAGTAGATCTATTTGGATCAAAGAAGTATAATGTGAAAAAAAATAGAAGCTTGCCAGGACAGCATGGTGCTAACATGCAAAGATCTTCTGAATATGGAAAACTTTTGAGAAACAAACAAGTACTTAAAAGAATGTACATGTTATCAGAAAGACAATTCGTAAGGATTGTTAGAGAAATCGCTGCTAAATATGCGAAGAACAAAAATATCACTCACGATACTGCACTTTTCCAATTTTTGGAAAGAAGAATGGACTCAGTTGTTTATAGATCAGGACTTGCAAAAACTATCATGCAAGCAAGACAGATGGTTAATCATGGTCACTTCTTGTTAAACGGGAAAAAACATAATATCCCATCATCATTTGTTGCTATCGGAGACAAGATAAGCCTAAAAGAAAAATTGAAGAGTTCTACTCTCTACAGCCAAAATGCTGCAGAAAGCAAAGGAAAAACACCATCATGGGTAAAATTAGATAAAGCAGCTAATATTGCTGAAATGCTTAATGATCCACAGGTTTGAGAATTAGGAATACCTGCTGATATCTTGAAAGTTATCGAATTTTATGCGAGAGCATAATCTTGATATACACCACCCACAAAACAAAAAAAATTTTTACTCTTTATTATTCTCTGTATGTTGGATATACAAAAATTCATCTGAGCACCTAAGATCATTGTCTCAAATGTAGACGACAGAACAACTAAATTTGAAGTAAAGTTTTTGCCTAGAGGTTTTGGACAGACACTTGGAAACGCATTGAGAAGAATCATATTATGATATAGTATCGGAGGAGCTATCACAGGAATGAAAATCAAATGAGTGAATCATGAATATCATGTAATAGATGGAGTAAAAGAAAGTGTAATAGATATGATGTTAAATTTTAAGACACTCCGCTTCAAAGTGGATGAAAAGGCTGATAATATCCAATGGATCTCTCAAAGATTCTCAGGTATAGGACTCTATACTTCAAACAATATCAAACTTCCTGCGGGAATAGAAATATTGAGTGATACTGTAGAATTATTCCAAATCACTGATCCATCTATTGAGCTCAATATCGAACTCAGGATAGAAAAAGGATATGGATACTACAGCGTTGATTACCTTAGAGCTCGTGATAGAAAAGATGAAGATATCGATGCAAACATCTTATTGATAGACAACGAATTTAAAGTGATTGATTATGTAAAATATGAAGTAGTGGAAGTTATTGAAGATTTTACCGGATCAACCAAAGACCTTTTGGTCATTGAAATCAGATCATGGTTCAAAGGTATCTCTCCAAAAGAAGTCGTTATGTTTGCTGGTGAGGTATTAGCTTCATATGCTAAATTATTCATCTTTGATAATATATATATCGATAGATCATTCCTCGTGGATTTGGAAGATCTTGATAGAGTGCAAGACAAATTCCATGAAGAGGCTAATATAAAGACAATGCCTATTGATGCACTTCCTCTTAGTGAAAGAACAAGAAATGCATTGATCAAAAATAACATCTTGTATGTAGAAGATCTCGAAAAGAAGAAGAAAGGAGAACTCTTGCTTATGAAATGAGTAGGTAGAAAAGCTATCGATGAAATCAATAGCGCATTGGCAAATATAGATAAAGCTTTGATAGGATAAGATATTAATAGGATTTTAATTATATTAATGCAAGTATCATGAGACATAAGAAAAATAAATTGCTCGAATTACACACAGGAGCTAAAAAAAGAGACGTATTCGTAAGACAGTTGTTGAGTAATCTCGTAAAAAACGGGAAAACTACGACTACTCCAAAAAGAGCTAAAGTGCTCAAGTCTGAAATCGATTCTTTTTTCGCTAATCTTGTAAAGATGAGCAAAAAACTCGATCCAAAAGACGCAAAAAGAGAAACTATCAGATATATCAAATCTAAGATTTTTGGTGAAGCTGAAGGAAAAAAAGTATTGAACGTACTCTTACCAAAATATATGGAATCAGGATCTACTTCAAGTTTCGTAGCTGATTACAAATTGGGATTCAGAGTAGGTGATGGTGTTCAGAAAATATTACTTAAATTACTTTAGAACTAAGATACTAGATTCAAGATACTAGATTATCGTGTATCATGCATCATTTAATTCATTTAATTATTTGAAATATTAATCATGGAATTCACAAAAAAAGACCTTAATAAGACTCTCCGAGTAAAGCCTGCTGATATGGACAAAGCCAGAGTATGGTGGAGAATCGATGCAAACGGAAAAGTACTTGGAAGATTAGCCGTTGAAATCGCAAAATTGCTCTTGGGAAAACACAAAGCATATTATTCTGATTTCTGGGATGCTGGTGATTTTGTACTTGTAGAGAATATCGACAAGATCAAAGTTACAGGTAAGAAACTTGCTGATAATGTTATGTATTCTTACAGTGGATATAAGGGTAATCTCAAAGAAGTGACTCGAGATTTGCTTATGAAAAACAACCCTGCAAAACTACTTAATTTTGTCGTGAGAGGAATGCTTTCAAAAAACAAGTTAAGAGACAAAAGATTAAAGAGATTTAAGCTCGTTACTTGAACTACTACTGAATTCGATCATTTCAAACCTACAGTGATAAAATAATCAATACTTCAAACAATTAATTTTATTATACTTTATCTACGATAATGGCTAACAAAGAATATACCTATGCTATAGGAAGAAGAAAAGAAACAACTGCTGTTGTTAAGCTTTTTGGACAAGGAACAGGTAGCTTTATGATCAAAAGCTCTAATGGATCTAAAAAACTATTAGCAGATTATTTTGGTGGTAATCTCTATCTTCTCGAAAACGCTCTTTCACCGCTCCAAACACTAGGTGCAGACTACTTGAAAAAGTTTGACGCAGAGATCGTCATCACAGGTGGTGGAATATCAGGACAAGCGGATGCTATCAAGCTAGGAATCGCAAGAGCCTTGATTGAATGGAACGCTGAGCTCAGACTTACTTTGAAACCTTATGGATTACTCAAAAGAGATCCTAGAATCAAGGAAAGAAAGAAACCGGGGTTGAAGAAAGCGAGAAAAGGACCTACGTGGTCAAAGAGATAATTTTCTGACATATTTTCCAAAAAGAAATACCGCGAAATCGGTATTTTTTTTTGATTTTGACAAGCAAATCCGTATATATCTAAATCTGGATTTTTATTTTATAATTATCAATTATAAAACATGAACAAAGATCTGATATTTCTCGGTATCCAATGTTCTGGAAAAGGAACACAATCAAAACTGCTCTTAAAGAATATGAACCATAAATATGAATATTTGGAGATGGGACAGCTCTTTAGAGCTATCATGTCCAACGACAACATCATAGGGAACTTTGTAAAAGACATCGTAAACAGCGGTAACTTGGTGGATCCCTTCATAGGCCGTGATCGATTCTATACCGCTTTGGAGATAGCAAACAAGAAAGGCCTCAATCTCATCATAGATGGATTTCCTAGATCCATGAGCCAAGCAGAATTCGTGCTTCCCAAGATGGAAGAGCTCAAGAGAGATTTTGTCGTCATCCATCTGTTGCTGCCTAAAGAGAAAGTGATAGAAAGGATGCTGAAAAGAGCACAAATCGAAGGTCGTACCGATGATACTATCGAAGCGATGAATACGAGAATAGAGACTTTTATGGCGGAAACATTGCCTGTCATCGAGTACTTTAAGACATTAGGAAAAGTGATTTCTGTAGATGGAGATGGTACTATCGAAGATGTGCAAGCAGAATTGATAAGCAAGTTAGGGCTTTAACCATTACGTATTTCTTTATGGCAACACCAATCACGGGTAAAGATAAGGATCTGATATTTCTCGGGATCCAAGGATGCGGGAAATGAACACAAGCCAAGATACTTTTGAAAGATCTGTCTAATCATCGATATTTTGAGATGGGACAGACCCTCAGAGCGCTTATGTTGAATGAGAATCTGATAGGAAACTATATCACAGATATCGTCAATAGCGGTAAGATGATAGATGATTTCATCACGCATGATCTTATCCATACTGCGCTCAAAATAGCTCAGACTAACGAGAAAAAACTCATCATAGACGGATTTCCTAGACTTGCTACTCAGGCAAAGTTCTTCAGCAAAAAGATGCAGGAGATGAATAGGGATTTTGTCGTCATCCATCTGCAATTGTCCAAAGAACAGGCATTGGAAAGGATGATGAAAAGAGTCGCAATAGAAGGACGCAAAGATGATACACCGGAATCCATGGAACAAAGGATAGATATCTTCATGCATGAGACATTGAATGTCATAAAGCATTTTGAAGAGATAGGCAAGGTCATCACTATCGATGCCAATGGCACTATCGAAGAGATTGAAAACAAACTCAGAGCAGCACTAGGCCTTTAATCATATATTCCCTAAAAAAATGACAAAAATACTGAACAGAATCAAAATAGATAAGATAGGATATGGAGGAGTAGGACTCGCAAGGATGAGCGATGGAAAAAGGATCCTCATCAAATGAGGCGCTTTGCCAGGAAGCATTGTGGATCTCAAAATAGTGAAACAAAGGAAAGATTATGTAGAAGCGCATATCACCCGTGTCCAGGAACTTGATCCAAAGATCGTAGATGGAAAGATATTCTGTCCTCATTTCTTTTCGTTGCTTTCTTCCAATGAAGAGAATACAAAACCACGAAAGATCGGTTGCTGAGGATGTAAATGGCAGATGCTGAGTTATGGGAATCAATTGAAATTAAAAGAAGATATCGTCAATGATGCCTTCACCAAGATCAAAAGGAAATTACCGGATCTCCAAGTCTTGACTATCATCGGGTCACCTCAAGAAAAAAATTATAGGAACAAGATAGAGTTCAGTTTCGGGAAGTACATCACAAATATATTGAAAGATTGAAACGTGGAAACATTGAAAGATGAAAAGAAAAAAGAACTTAACGTACTTTCAGATCGAAGCGTAGGGTTTCATAAACAAGGAGAATTCAGCAAGATCATAGATATAGATAATTGCGGACTTATCTCTGATGAAGCGAATGCAATATTCCAACATATCAAAGGACTCTGCACGACATCAGGACTCCCCGTCCATGATCAGATGACGCATCAAGGATTTTTCAGGCATCTCGTGATCAGAGAAGGAACGAATACCCAACAGTTTCTTATTAATCTCGCAGTTGCAGACAATGATCTCACAGGAGAAAAAATCCAAAAATGGGATACGCTTCTTGAGACTTTCAAACAAGATGTTTTTTTGAAAGAAAAGATAACAAGTTTTGTCATCACCTACAATAATAGCTTGGCTGATGTCGTCAAATCCGAAGAATGCAGAACAGTAACCTTCCGAGGAGAATGATCCATCTATGAAGCCCTCAAATTCCAGGTATCACCGGACTCGAAAATTGAAAATAGAGAAGAGGATTGAACGATTACAGCAACCTTCAGAGTGTCGCCTTTTTCGTTTTTTCAGACCAATACACTCTGAGCACAACAGCTCTTCACGCAGGCTATGAAAATGGTCGGAAATATAGAAGGGACTATCCTAGATCTTTACTGCGGAACGGGAACTATCGGTATCAGTTTCCTCAAGGTCGGCAAGGGAAATAAGCTTGTCGGGATAGAGATTGTGGAAGAAGCAATCAGGGATGCATGATATAATGCAAAGATCAACGGAGTGGAAAATAAAGTCACCTTCCTAGCTAACCCTGCAGAAAAGGCATTCACCAAAACGCCGGAAATCAGAAACAAACTTAACAATCTCGGCCTCGTCATCATCGATCCGCCAAGAGATGGACTGCACAAAAATGTCGTCGAGATGATCTGCGACATCAAAAAAGAATCAGATTTCAAATTATTATATATTTCCTGTAATCCCGTTACTATGGTCAGAGATATCGAATTATTGGTCGCATGAGGATTCACTATCAAAGAAATCCAGCCTGTGGATATGTTTCCTCAGACCCATCATATCGAATGTATTTGAGTATTGACTTAATATATAAAATATATATACTATTTGCAGTAATATTTATCTGCTAGAATTTTTGTATGGAAGAAAAAGATAAAAATAACGATGAACCAAAAAACAATGATGAATCCAAAAAGAATAATGAACCTCAGCACATCGGAGATATCATGAACAATATCCCATTTGTACTAGACGCATTGGCAAGAGAAAGAAAAAAATTGAATGATCTCTATACCAAAGCTATCATGGACAATCTAGCTTCTCATCATATAAAACTCCAAATATTAGATGCTTTGTATCATCAAGCATGAAGACTCATCAACCAATTTGAGCATTTTTTCCTCAAAGAACAACAAACGCTTGCTGACTTTGGACAGCATATCATAGAGAATAGTCTCAGTAGAAAAGATATATTCAATCATATCCATAAAATAGAAGATGCTATGATGGATTTTGAAAAAAGACAAGATACCATCCGTAACAATCTTATCCTCATTACTGAAAAATTAACTGATAAAGAGGATAAAGATGAACACAAAGAAAAAATCATTGATTTTTCCGCTTCGTTTACGGAGCTCTATGTCAATACCTATGATCTCATGCATCAGTTCGGTCAGCTTAATAATATCATATAAGCAAAAAATAAAGCATTGATAAAGACAATGAAAAATTAATAATTAATGATGAATAATGATGGAAACTATTTATTAATATAAAAAAAATACCAACATTTTTCACTATTCATTTTTCATTATTAATTAATTTTGTGATGTTAGAGATTAAAAAAAATATTTCACTCAAACCTTACAATACCTTTGCTGTCGATGGAGAGGCAGATTTTTTTGTAGAGATACAGGATGAACAAGATATTTTTGATCTGATCTCGACGGATGTTTTCACTACACAACCCCGTTTCATTCTCGGTGGATGAGCCAATATCCTCTTCACGAAAAACTATACTGGACTGATCATAAAAAATTCTTTGCTAGGTAAAAAAATAATGAAAGAAGAAGATAACAAAATATATGTAAAAATATGAGCGGGAGAAAATCGGCATGAAGCGATGATGCGAGCATTGGAGCAAGGATATGTCTGAGGAGAAAATCTCGTCCTGATCCCGGGCGAAGTAGGAGCAGCTCCCGTCGGCAATATCGGCGCATATGGTAAAGAAGCGCAAGATATCATTGCTGAAGTGGAAGGGATAGATCTTGAAACGAAAGAGAAAAAAATACGGACAAATGATGAATGCAAATTCGCTTATCGCGAGAGTATTTTCAAACATGAGTTAAAAGATAAGGTCATCATTACTGCAGTGACTTTTGTCTTTGAACAACAATCTCCTGACTATTTCCCAAATATCCAATACAATGATATCCAAGACATCATCTGGAAACAATGCATCGACCCTACCGCTATCTCTGCTCAAGAGGTAGCAGATATCATTATCACCATCAGGCAAAATAAATTGCCTGACCGGACCAAGACAGGAACTGCAGGGAGTTTTTTCAAAAATCCTGTCGTCAGCAAAGAGCAGTTTGAAAGGCTATTGGTGACTTATCCTGATCTCAAATGAAATGAGACCCATCACCATGGCAGTATTGCATTCAAGCTTTCTGCCGGACAATTGATTGAACTCGCCGGCTATAAAGGCAAGCAAGAAGGAGCAGTCGCTACCTATGATAAACATGCGCTCGTCATCATCAATACCGGTGGTGCTAGCGGATCAGATATACGAGCATTCGCTCAATCCATACAAAAAAAAGTCCTAGAACTCTTTGCTGTGAGTCTAGAACCGGAAGTGATTATTTTATAGAAAATAATGGAAAGGTGGAAGGATTGAAAGATGGAAAGATTAATGTTTCTTTTTTGAACCTTTCCATTCCTGCCTGCGGCAGGCAGGTTTCCATGTTTCAATTTTTCAATGTTTAGAATTTAGTAGAGGTAGATATATCTGAGTTGATCTGAATTTTTATCATAACAACATTCTCCGTTAGTATTTGTTCCTGCAGTACAACTCGTTGTTGTAAATGATTTACATAATTTAGAACTAATAACTTCGTATGTCTGTGATGAACTAATAACTGGCATTAAACCAGCCACTACTCGATTTGATCATCCTTCAGTTTCTGAACCAGCCATTATTACAAATCCATTATTTGAAATTCATCATTTAGAAATTGGTGTATATCCATATTGCCCATTAGAAACACTAATAGTTGAAATTCCACTAAATGCTCTGGTTGTGTTTGGATCTGTTGGTATACTAGACATTCCTGCTGAAATTAAATTTCCTGAAATACTATTTAATGAACATCAGTTTGAACAATTAGGACTACCAGGAAAAGCGCCTCTATCTATCTGGTACGATACTAATGCTGCTGCTGTCTGAGCGAGGTCGGCTTTACGAGCGACATCGTTTGCTCTTCCTCTTGCGCTTGAAAGTCTTGGGATAAGCGCTGATGCGAGGATACCGATGATTACGATTACGATCAACATTTCTATAAGCGTGAACCCTTTCTTTTTATTTTTTTTGGAAAACATCGAGTATCAAAAAAATAGTAAAAAATTGTATTCTTATATGGCATATAGATATGAAATATCGTATGAATTTCAATATGAAATTGGTCGGGATGGGTTTGTTTGCTTTATTTAATAAATCCCTACCCCAAAGGGTCCCCTTCCCTTTTTCCCCCGGCTTCGCGGAGGACAAGTCAAGGGACACAATTAGTAACTAATGTCCTCCTTGAAAAAGGAGGGGGACCACGCGTAGTCGTGGTGGAGGATTTGGTTACATACGGCAATATCTCCCAGGACATTCCTGCATCACCAATCCCTTGATCTCTAGCATGGTAAGCAATTGGATAATCTCCTGGATATCTGTTCCTGTACTCTGAAGCAACGATTGTACCTCCACTCCCTGTTCACGAGAAAGTATGGAGAGAAGTCATTGTTCTTGTGGGGTGAGAGTGACCGTCGAAAGGGGTCTGGAAGAAATATCTTTGGAAGTGAAATGGGTGGAGAAAAATTTTTTGAGGTCAAAAATAGGTTTGACCTGTCCCGCTTCTATCATCTCTAAAATGCCTGTGCTTGTAGGTGAGAAGATAGAACTTGGTGTGGCATAGACGGTCTTTTGCATCGCTATCGCACAGTTGACCGTGATCAAGCTTCCGGATTTTTGTCCGGCTTCGGGAAGAAAAAGAACATCCGCTAGTCCTGCGATGATGCGGTTTCTCTGCGGAAATGTATATATCGTCGTTTTTTCTCAGAGTTTGAATTCTGAGATCACGAGTCCCCCATGAGCGACAATCTGGTTGATGAATTTTGCTTCTGGTCTTTGGAGGTAGTGACCAAGTCCTCCTCCGAGGATTGCTATCGTCGGGATATTGTGCTCGTGAGAAAGCTGGTGACAGAGCTGATCCACGCCTTCCGCCATCCCGGATACGGTCACTAAGTCATGATCTACGGCATAGGTGAATACGCTTTCCAATACCTGTTTTCCATACATAGACATCTTTCTCGGACCGACGATACCCAGAATCTTTTGGTTGAGCAATCCGAGATTTCCCACGTAATAGAAAATTTTGACCTTGGGTCTGATGGCAATAAACTTGTAATGAAAATCAGGTTCTCAGAGCATCACAGCTCAGACGCCGTTTTCTAATGCCCGATCATTGAGCTTATTGTATTTGTTGATATCATAAGATATGTCTTCTTGCTGTTGGATCTGTTTGAACGTGATTTTGGGATCTAGGGAATACAGGAGTGCTTCGTGCTGCATGATCGATTGTTTCGAGTAAAATTTCTGTGTAAGTATAAAAATATATCCATAGTTTTCAATACTTAATTGCTATTATTCTTCTGTCAAAAATACAATTGACAATAGCTTAATGGTATTTATGCTTGAAATACACTATAAAATTAACTACACTTTGACCCATATGAATTCCTTTATGTTCTGTGAACGATATCATGTTAGTGAAGCTAAATAATATCATCATGTTCGGATTGATCGCATTTTTCATCTCTTGGATCCTCTATCCGATCTACATCAATCTTCTCAAAAAATTTAAATTCGGAAAAACTATCCGCGAAACGGCGGTCACTGGAGAAAAATCAAAAATATTCTCTCAACTCCATGAACACAAACAAGGGACACCTACGATGTGAGGCGGTATCTTTTTGATAGTCATGGCGCTGATGATAGGACTTTCCTATATCTTGAAAGACCAAGGATTCATCAACAATACATTATTCAATAGACAAGAGACCTATGTCCTACTCTTCGGTTTCTTTAGTATGGGACTGATAGGACTCGTTGATGATTTCTTGAATATCAAATGACATGGTACTGTCAAATGACTGAGTGCTAAAGCGAAATTGATCGGTATGGTTGTCTTTTCCGCATTCATCAGCCGATGGTTTTATAGCAGATTGGGGGTAGATTATATCAATTTCCGGCCTCTTGCAGGCAAGGTATCGCTTGGATTGTTCGCTCCTATCATCACGTTCTTCACCACTATCGCAATCGTCAATGCTATCAATATCACCGATGGACTCGATGGTCTCGCAGGCGGATTGATGACAATCACTCTTTTTGTCCTTGCTGTCATCCTGTTCTTCAATCAGACCTATATCGCTGCTACCGTGATCGCTATCGTGATCGCTACGCTCGTGGCATTTATGTTTTACAACATCCATCCGGCCAAGATATTCATGTGAGATAGCTGAGCATTTGCTCTGTGAGGACTTATCGCTTCATTGCTCTATTTTCTCAACATGAGGACAGGTATCGTGATTCCCTTCATCATCCTCTTCGGACTTTTCATCATAGACCTCACTTCAAGTTTTCTCCAGATTTTTTGGAAAAAATATTTCAAGAAAAAGCTTTTTTTGGTCGCACCGCTTCATCATCTTTTTGAAAAAAAAGGCATCAATGAAACGACTATCGTCATGAAAGCATGGTTTATCCAGGGTATACTCGCAGCAATCACCATCATATTATTATTCTACCAGTTCAATAAGACATTCGTCAACTAAAAAATAAATATAAAAACTAAAATAAAAATAAAATTTTGTCCTCCTTTTTAAAGGAGGGGGTACCCTTCAGGGTGGAGGATTTAAGGACAGAAGTACAATAGTCCATAAATCCCTCTGCCGGAGCCTGTCCCGGTAAATCACCGGGAGCTTCTCCCTTAAATCCCTTCCCACAAAATGTGGGACCTTCCCTTCATAGAAGGGACACAAAAAAGGGAGACAAAAAAAATATTATTTTAGTTATTGAATATTTTGAATATGGAACCATCAAATAAAATCATCAAAACACTTACCATCATAGCAAAGATATTTTTCATCTGACTTCTCCTCCAGTTTTTTCTCCAGACGTTGGTCACTTGGAAACTTGGTATGGACTGAACTTTCTTTAAGATGATTTGGATGTGGAAAGAGATCATCATCATCGGATTGCTTGGATTTTTGGGACGATATTTTTGGAAAAACAAAAATCTGGAAGAATTTTTTGGAAAATTCCCTCTCAAAAACTTTGTACTCGTGTTTCTTGCTACTGTCGTAGTAAGCTTCTTGGTATCAGTTTTTATCAATCATAGTGGAGTTGGAACCTGGATCATCTCTATCAGATATAGCATGATAGGATTCCTGATATTCATTGTGTTTTTCACCATCACGCTATTGTTTTTTGGTGCAAGAGAGATCAACTTAGTCAAACGATATAGCAGGGTCATGAAGACCTTACTCGTCGGAAGCTTGGTATGGCGAGGTATACTTTGGCTGATGCCTAACTTATTGAAATTTGCAGGATACAATCAATTCAACTATGAAGGCGATGTCGGTATCGCTCCTCCTGCAGCATATTATACGCAGTATGATAACGGATATGCACGCAACCAATTCCTCTTTGAAAGACCTATCAGCCGAGGATTTTTCTTGATCGCTTTCTGGCCATTGTTTTTCATCTTGTGCTTCAAAAACAAACCTGTAAGAGATAAAATCTTACGATGAAGTCTGTATGGACTCGCTATCATGTCTACGTTTTCAAGGGCGGCATGGGCAGTCTGGATTATCCAAACTATCATCCTCGTACTCTTACAATTTCCAAGAAAATATCGGAGGATGGCACTGCGATGATTCATACCGCTCCTAATGGTCTTCTGAACCGTGACGTATTTCGGACAAAAACAGATCATCACGAGGGAGTTTTCAAATACAGGACATCTGAGGCTTGTCGTAGAAGCATTGAATAAAATCTGAGAGAGACCACTCTGGGGACAAGGCGCAGGAAGTGCATGACCTGCTTCTCATCAAGTCGAAGGTATCAAGGCATATAATCCAGAAAATCAATACTTACAAATATGGTTGGAATATGGTCTCTTATGATTTCTTGGATGGATATTCCTCTACGGATATCTCCATCGGATCGCCTATAAATCCTATGAAGAAGAAAAGAATACTGATTCAAAACTCACAAAAAAAATAAAGCTCTATGGGGTCATAGTCTTTGCATTTGGAGTGGGGATATTGTGATTGAGTATCGAAGGAGTAGTCCTTCAGAGCTTCGTAGATAGGATGATCGTCTACCCGTTCATGGCGCTTTTCGCTATCGCTTACGGATTGTATATCAAGGAGAAAAGAGTATACTCTGCATTACAAACAAAAAAGTTAAACTAAAAAATAATGGTATGGCAAAGCGATTAAACAAAACAGAATTACAAAAATTGATAGGACAGGAAGTATTCATTGAGTATGAAGAAATGGAGACTCAAGTTTCAATCCTATCAAGGATAAAAAAAGCTGATGATAAAGGGATAATCATCCAGACAAAGAGCAGAGAAAAAGCTATTTTAATGCCAAAGATCAAACAGATCTATGGAAAAAATATAATTTTGATCACTCCAAAAAAACCGTCTGCTTCTACTAATGAAATGGATAAATTAAAGATTGAAATCATCGAGAAGATCAAAAGTCTTCCTGAATATCATCTCTCCACCCGTTCGGCAAAATTCACCAAGAACGGATCATTCAAAAAGAAAAAAATCTCACAAAAAGATTTTGAATCTGAAGTATTCCATTGGATCGACAAAAGGGAAGAAATTGTTGAATTCTGCCCACTTGTTCTGTTGAACAATAAAATCCTGTTGGCTTTATACAACGCAGAGTTCGTTCTTTTAAAAAAAGATTTTACGGTAGTCACTAAGCATCATAATCGTGATATCAATACTATTGTAAAGTTTATTACAGACTACAATAAAAGAATCTTAGAAAAAAAGATTGCATCACTTAAAGACAGTGGTGAGTTCTTATTCAAAATATAACAGTCAGCCCGTATTGGGCTGATTTTTTTATATATGATAATATAACAGCCACATTAAAAACTTTTCTTGACAAATTACTTTATTTATATATAGTATAATCATTAAATTTTAATTTTTGTCCAAAACACATGAAAAACAACGTAACAGAAAAAAAACATAATGAACTTCGTCCATTTACCAATACTCTTACACAAAGAGTATCAAATATCACTCAAACGCTTGATAAGCTTTCTACATCTGGAATCTTGGATAAAAAACAGACCGAAAAAGGAACTTTCTATTCGGCGAGCATTCCTTTTTTGAAATTTTATATCCCTTTCTGAGTAGAGATTGCAGAACGAGATGAATGATCAAACAATGTCTATGGTCAGAATATCCATCCATCAATAACCAATTTTGGTCGTTTTATTATTGATTGAAACGATAAAAAAGCCATGAATGTTTTTCATTGATTACACGCTCTCAGCGCATATAATGATGGAAAAGGTGAAAAATTAGGATTTGTTTTTCATGACATCAACAGAAAAGATATTCATCTGGATCAATATAAGGAATATGAATTCCTAACATGATTAGGTTTACATATTACGGTCACAACTCCAGAACAAGCGCTAGAAAACCTAGAAAAAATACTCATACATATTGAAAAAACAGGATCTTTTGCATCAAAAAATAAAAAAGAGATTAAGGATACTTTGGAAGCAACTGAATAATGAAAAATAGGTAAAAATCGGTCCCATCGGACCGATTTTTTTTATTTATTTAACGCAATGCTTCCAAGATCATATCTTTGTGATCAGGAAAAGCAAAAACAACTTGATCTAAATCTTTGGGATCTATCTTGACTATGGATTTTATTTCATCGTCGGCAGATGATCTCAATGTACCTCAGATTATTTTGCCTTTAAATGCACGGCTTACATTGTGCGCACGAGGATCTCTCTTGGGATCATCCCGCGTTCCCAACTCCCTTTCTATCTCTATCTTTAATCCTGTCTCTTCTTCTACTTCCCTTATTGCAGCGATTCTTGATGTCTCTCAATAATCATTGAATCCTCCTGCCAATGCTACGCCTTCTGGAAAATTATTTCTGTGTATCAAAATCAATTTTCCTTGATCATCAATCAGAACTACATCTACGACTAGGCTTGGAGTCTTTCTTTCTTTATTGAATATCTCCCTTAATCTCTCTGATGCTCTTATCTCTTCCAGATATTCCAATACTGATGCTGGCAATACCTTCCCTAATTCTTCGGTATTACCCGTAGCCAAGTGTCATCTTATGGTCGTTCATTTTACAAATGATCTTATCTCAATCGGTATGAGGGTTTTCTCTGTATCTTTGAACACCTCTTGCACTCGGGCATTTCCTGTCAGCACATATTGGAAGGGAGGGAGATTATTGAGGATATAATTTCTCCATGCTTCGTTATCTCAGAGATCCGGTATAGGAAAAATCTCCACTTCTATATTTTGCAATAAAGCTTGGGCGCTGAGCTCGATCATAGTTTTCCTTTCGCCATAGGTGAAGGGATTTTCATTTGTAAACTCCTTGTTTGCTGATCAGACTCAGACAATGAGTTTGTTGATTCATTGATCAAGAGCCTGTTGTATGCCATCAATCTGACCTGCATGCAATCAAGGCTGTGCACGCGTGATGAATAATCATGTTTTTGTGTTCATTGGAAAAAGTAATTAAAGAATAAAGAATTATATGTCGTCTCTGAGGAGTTTCTGTTCTACGAGAAGCATCCTTTTACTATCAAATGAAGTATCCTTGAGAAAAGCAAGTTGTGCATAATCTGTCGTCGGACTGATAGTGAGATTGGCCACATCATCCACCTTTCCTCCATATCCATCTACACCAACCATGACAGGAGTCCTTCATTTGATATCTATAGTGACTGATTCCGGCTTGATGATATTGTAATCAAACGGCAATGCAGCCAATCCGCTTATTCCCCACAATGTGCTTCCTGCAGGCATCAAAGGACATCAGTTATTGAGCCGATATCCAGAGCTTCATAACGCAGTAGTGATCATCACTCCCGTACCATGAAACTTTTTTTTGAACTGTTGTGAATCGATATGGAACTTATAATAATCCAATACATTTCCGCCTATGACTACGTCATTGATTGCATATATTATCTCTTTTTGAGTATCCGTCTTAATAATCTCCACCTTCATCATATGCGCTTTTATAGTCCCAATATCTTCACGATGAGTAGGGAGAATATCCAAGGTAGGTATATCGTTGAGAAGGAATCCTAACGTTCAACAATTGATTCAGAAAAATAATTTATTCTCTTCGGGAGATTTGGTGAAATCATAGTTTTTTTTCACTATATCAAGCATGAATCCATCGCCTCATCCTACGAGATATGCATTTGCCTTGCTCTCATCATCGGTGATGAGGTCTGCATACAATCCGCTTTGTATCTGCTGTTGGATTTCCTGCGCTTTTGGTCTCATGGTATCCAAGATAGGATAGTAGAGAAGTTTTGAGTTTTCCATGATGATGGAATTAAAAAATTAAAAGATTAAAAGATTATTAAGATTGATTTACTGAGAATTCTTAATTCGTAATTAAATAATTCGTTAATTTTTATTTATTATACGATAGGATACAATCTTCCTATCCCTACTGATCTGTCTTTGAGCTTGATAACCGGTGGCGCTTGTCTGATTTTGAATTCGTTTATCTTGATTCTCTTTCTCAACGCTTTGACTTCTTCGATATCTAGAGTGTATTTTTCTGCAACTTCTTGGACGGATGCACCGAATTGAAGCTCTTCTATTGCATCAGATACCTTTTCATAATCGAAGGGATCTACCTGTCCTTCAGCAAGTTCTGCTGATGCTTTTCTCGTGATTATTCCTCCAGGTATCACTTCTTTATGATTACGTTCATTGATATATCTTGAGAGATCATAGACTTCTCTTTTGTTGAGGTCACCGATGAGAGACAATCCACCGATCAAATCACCGTATAAGGTACCGTATCCCATAGCGAGTTCAGTCTTGTTTGAATTATTTATGACCATACCATGGACGTTGTTTGCTATATTCATGAGTATCATCCCTCTGATCCTTGCTTGGATATTTTCATGAGCGATTCCTTCAGTTTTTTTTCATAATTTTTCTTCTCCGAATTTTTCAAAACTTTTTAGAAGCTCGTTGATCTCTCCGATTTTTAATTCCACTCCTACATTGTCGGCAAGCTGTTTGGCTAAGAGATAGGATTGATCGCTATTGTATTGGGTAGGCATATAAATCGCATGGATGTGTTCTGGAGCGACCACTTGTGATAAAACATAAAGACTCAATGCTGAATCTATCCCTCCAGAAACCCCTATCACAACATCCTGAATTCCTGTCTTTGCTAGATAATCCTTGAGTCAGAGCTTCATCGCTTCTACTATGGATCTCTGAGGATTATTGTGTTCAAACATGACATCATATGCGTGTTCATATTTTTTCTTGTCGGTATCCACGATAGTTATATCTTCTTCAAATCTTTTACCGAGATGAGTCAGACATCCATCGGGAGACATGATCATGCTCGCTCCATCAAAAACCAATTCGTCCTGCCCCCCTACTTGGTTGACATAGACCATATGAGCCTCTAGGTCTCTTGCATGTTTTGCAAGGAGATCCATCCTTTTTTGTAATTTGGTGGTAGTATACGGAGAGCTTGAAATATTGAAGATGACATCAACGTTTTTATCTTTATATGCTTGGATAGGCTTTACTTCATAGTTATCATCTCGGATATCTTCACAGATAGTCAATGCTCATGTGAGATCTTTTGCTATCTTGAAGGTTAATCATGCCTTACCCGGAGCGAAATATCTCTGTTCAAAAAAGACGTCATAATTTGGCAGCAATCTTTTGTGATAGATCTGGATATCCTTTCCGATCACGGCTGCGGCATTATATTTTTTCATCTCGCCGGAAGGGAGCACCTCGGTCTCATCATAATCTATACATCAGAGAATCACCTTGAGACGGTCATTGGTCTGAAGCACGAGCTCTCTGATCTTGTAGAGCACTTCTTTCTGCTGTTTGACAAAAGATACATCATCGATCAGATCATTGAGCGGATATCCTGAAATAGCCATCTCTGGAAAAACGATGACATCAGCATCTTTTCCTATCTGCTGTATCGCTGCTTCAATCTTTTGCTGATTGTAAGCTATATCTCCTACCTTGGTATTGATCTGTGCTATTCCTATTTTCATTTGTTGGGGGTGTTAAGAAGTAAATAATTGTAATAAATACAATAAGTAGAAGATAAAAAAATAAATAAGATTTTTTGCGATTGTGCATATTTATTTTTCCTTCTTCGTTATTGAGAGTATACTCTTTTTTTTGCTGATTGCAAGAGAATATGTACTTTTTACAATAAGTAGTTTGGCAAGCTATTTTCTGCTATAACAAGCCAAACTTTTCTTAGTACCCAATCAAAAATATCCTTATGATTACATCTTATTCAGAAATCTTTCTCTTACTCCTTCATGTATTTTTTTAGTTGTTTCACTTTCTTTGGTTTCAAGATCAAGAAAATTTAATGTCTCAAATAAGTTTGCTCTTGCATCAGTGACTGCCTGGATATCATCATCGCCATAGAGCAATTTTCCATTTTCATAGACTGGCTTCAATAATCTCTTGCCCTGAATCTCTTCATCGTCTTGCACTATATATCTTCCATCCTCTCTGATCTCTATATTTAAGATACCGGGAGTAGGCTCTTTATCTATATCATTTGATAATTTTCCTGTAGGACCATCCTCGGTATGGGTGAGTTTATATCCTGCAGATACTGCGTCTCTCGTCTTGCTTCTCGCAACTAACAATCCTCCAAGACCGTATTGGATGAAATCTTTTGGATTGAATCCCGCTTCTTTGACTGCATTTTCCACTCTTCTGATATCGTCCATAGTTGAAATATCCGCCACTACGATCTTATCAAGAGTGGGATCCAACATTCAGTTCTCTTGTAATTTTTTGAGTGCGTATACCGCTTGATCAACGAGATCTCCGCTATCCAACCTCATTCAGATGATCTTTCCAGTATGTCTGTAGTGTTTCTTCAATGCAATTATCTTGTCTATTCATTTGTAGGAATCGATAAGATCAACGAGCAGAGCGATTTTATCATGTTTTTCTATAGCGTTGGTAAACGCTTCATTTTCTGTAGGATAACATGCAAAATATCTATGAGCTGTTGTTCCTCCGCTCTTGATCTGCGGATACACGAGTGCAGCGACATCACTAGAAGTCATCTTCAAACCTGCTCCTACGATAAGCGCTTCTACAGCATCCAAGTGAAAATCTTCGTTGGGAGCTGCTCTTTTGCCAAATTCTGAAACCCTATCTCAAAACTCTGCAGCTCTTCAATCTGATATGAGAGTATCAATTTCATGTGCGTCTGTCGCTACTATGCTTTTGAAAAAAGATCTGAGGTATAAGGGTTCATATATTCCAGCCAGTTCTCCTGGTCCTGTAACGGTCATTACCGGTTCCTTGACTTTGAGTACGGTTCCATCCTCCACTGCCATTATCTTCAAGGGCATAGATCATCCATTATCTACAACCTCTTGCCACATCTGCTGATTGAAATATCCATTTGCTCATTTAGCTTTTTGATCTGCATAAAATGCTTGCGCAAAATCAAGTTCTGTCTGAGTGATTTTGGTATCCAAAATACCCTTCAACATGCTTCTGACACCTTCTACGACATTGTATCTTTTGTTGGGAGATCTTCTGAAAGAAAGCGTAAACGTTTCTGTACGTGCACCTCTTTCTCATCTGAGATTGTCCATCGTCCTATTGTACGCATCCGTCTGGATGATTTTATTTTTTTTAGCGATATCTCTTCTGACCTGGAGATCAGTGATCTGTTGATATTCCTCAAAAGTGATCTCAGGAAATTGTTGAAGTTGTTGTTTGTATGATTGTGCGTTGAAGGACATGGGGATAGGGTTAAAAGATTAAAAGATTAGTAAGATTGAAAAATTAGTCTAAAAATTTTTGAAATTGTTCTGAATGAATGAATTTTATGCCTTTGGAAGTGAGTAATTCTATCATCTTATCTGTTGTTTCCTGTGCTACTCCTTTGACTGCATCTGTAATCATGTATACTTCATATCAGAGATCCGCTCAATCCAAAGCTGTCTTTCCTACGCAATAATCGGTAGCGACCCCTCAAATGAAAATCTGATCGATATCTTTTTTTTGGAGTGTTTCATGAAGTGTTGTCTCATCAAATCCGCTATATGCTTCTTTGGCAGCGTCGGTTCCTTTGATGATCTTGATGTCAAAATCTGATGCTTGCAAAGGAGGGGTGAGTTCTACTCCTGGAGTTTTTTGGATTGAATGATCTGGCCGGAGTACCTGAGATCCTACTTCGGATAAAAATTTTTTTAATTCTGGAAGAGTGAATTCAGCTCTCTCACCTATCCCATTATTCTCTTCGGTCCACGCTTTGACTTCATCATACGTGATACAATCAAATGCATTTTTGTCGGTGTAATTTGCTGCTAATGAAACATGTCCGATGGGATGCTCTTCCAAGACATTGATGGTAAGCATGCCGTAGGTTTTGCAGATGTCGGCAATTTGTTTGCTGGCATGAGCAGCTTGCTCTCATTCGGAGACATAGAGCTCGTTGAGGTTTTTGTCTTCAAATGTTCTTGTGTTGTCCACGCTTACAAAAGCGCTTTTTTTGGTTGATAGTTTTTTCATGGTAGTGTTGGTTTAAAGTATAAAAAGTTTTATAATTTCTTATATTTTCTTATATTTAGTAATTGTAGTATATACAATTAGTAATCAATTGCAAGAGAAAATGTAATAAAAACAATAAGTAAAAAATATAGCCTATTACCAGTAGACTTGATAGAAAATTTCTTATATCTATAGAATATTCATCATATATTTTTTGAATGCAGAAATATCTTTTATTCATTGATTGTCTTTTTCTTGTCCGATAAGTTCTCTATTTCCTATGGTCTTCTTGATAAACATTTCGTCATTGTTGATGGCGACAGCAGTAATCAGATCATAAGGATAAGACATGATATCTGGATTTTTTCAATATAATCTCTGGAAGACCTCTGGATTTATCTTTTCCAATCTCTCTTTCCGCTTCTGCGCTTGTTCATAGAGATATTTCCATACTACAGGATTTTTCTTCGCCAATAGTTCAAAATCGCTTATTGTGAAAGGAGCTTCGTAAGCTATATGTTTTCATACAAAAGTCATAGGGATGTCATATTTCAGGATATGTTGTATGGCTTCTGGATCCTGTGCAAAATTATAACTTTGCATATTCGGAGATATCTTTGCATCATGATCATGCACCTGTCCCTGGAAATATATTCTTTTGATACCAGCAAAAAGCTGTGTGAATCTTTCAATATCTTTGCTCAACTGCGTCGTCGGAGCGATAGAGAGGATAACCAGATCCCTTTTATATTTTTTCAAAAGCTCTTCAAGAAAGATATCATGTTCTTCTCCCTGTACAGGTGCCGGATATTTAAGGATATCAAGAAGATATTGTGCTGTATGCATCCTATAATCAATAACATTATGATCGCATATTATCCCTACCAAATCAATATTAGGATGTGCAACCAGGTATGCGGTAGCCAAACTATCATCGATATCATCGCCTATGTCCGTATATACTAATACAGGTATTTTTTTCATAGATAGAGATTAGGAAATAAATCACAGTGTTTTATATAATATCAGTGAAAGTATATCCAAAAAACGAATAATTACAATAGAAAGCGTACTTTTAACAATAAGAAAAACCCGCGCTGAAAAACAGCACGGGCATTGTAATAACTCTTAACTGCTAAAAAAGAAAAACATTTTTAGCATACTATCCGCCAAAACCTCCAAGATTGGTCTGGCTAAAGTGCGCAGCGCTTTGACTCGCTCTGACAGCACTCTGACTGAACATCTGAAAGGCTTTACGGATCTCAGCTGGATTGGCATTTGCAGTCAGTATCCAGTTGTCAGGGATTCCCATATCACTGAATACTTTTTTGAAATCCAATTTTCCATCATCAAATCCCATGGCAGCAACAATATGATCTTCACTTCTCAGCATATCAGTAACGATTTTTTTGATATCCTTTGCAGTGCTTGTATGAGAATGACAATCGTCACCATCAGTCATGATCAGTGTAATCGTACGTACCTGGATACCGCTGTTTTTGAAATCCTGAGTTTTTGCGATGACCGTAGCAAGAAGCTTGACGGTCTCATCAAAAAGAGGCGTACCTCCAACAGCATCATAATTACTGGAATCCATTTTGGGAACTAATGAAAGCGGTGTATACGGATACAGCACCGTTCCATTGAGATACCGGTTGAGAACTTCAATATTGTCCTGCTGCTTGCTTTCAAGCAAAGCCTGGATCAGCATATTGTGTCCATCCCTTACCGGCTGAGAATTCCCCGCCATCCGGATGGAACCTGAGTCATCCACCAGTATATTGAGCAAAATAACTTCGCTTGAGCGCACCGAATCTATCGGCACGCCAAGCCCCTGTTGAATGATCGCTCCGATATCAGGGATCTTTGTGAGTGCATTCAAAGAACCACTACTTAGATCTCCGTCCTCGTGAGCATTTTGCAAGAGTCCGATATTTTTAATGTTTTGTGACATGATTTTGTTCCTCCTCTATTACATTGTTTATACTTCATTTATTTATTTTTTTTATGCAAATTTGCTTGCATCTACATCCGGCCACTGATCGATAGGATCTGTGCTTTTTACCAGGTGCATGCCGGCATTACGGAAACGTTCAAATGCCTGATTGGCCTGATCTGTGAAGTCCACAATACCAGGTATCACTACCGGTGAGGTGCAGTCTTCCAAAAGATATACCTTTTTTGCAAGGCTGGGATCTTTTGCCATGATGTCAGTCAATAAGTCATCAATCGTCCATGCCACACAGTGGGATTTTGCTTGTCCCCCGATGATCAGCATATCATAATCCAAAAGTTTTTGGATGAAGGTAGCATTGCGCTGTGCAATTGCTGTCCCATCAAATGTATCCAAAATTTCAGGACTGAGAACAGAATAATTTTCAGTCAGAGGATTACCTCCTTTGATCTCAATACCGGATTCACTGTTTCTTGCCACGGTGTGGAAAAAAATAGCTTCTTCGATGATTGATACCAGTGCATGACCTATTCCTCCAAGCATTGCATGGTAGGGCCATACGGTGAGTTGGTATTTACTTTTCTTTTCCAGAGACTGTGCGTAGTGGATAGTATGCTTTTTGAGCGCAGTGTAGGATACTCCTAAACTTGCAGCAACACCGGGATTGATGGTGTAGGTACCATTGATCAGATCCCCTGAAGAGATCATAGTCATTGCAGGTACCGGTTTTCCACTTACATCCAAAAAGAATAATGAGTGAAAAATCTGCATAGCTTTGTGCGTATCCATAGTCGGGAAAATCTTTGTTATCCGTCCTATGTTGCGGTAGATAAATTCGGCAAGCCGCTTATTATCTTCTGTAGCGCCTCCTACAAACAGTTCAAATCCCGGAATGCAGAACGTGTTTTGCACGTCAATCGGCATAAGCGCGATTTTGAATTTGTCGGTAGTACCATTTGTAATGCTATTTTTTGCTTTGTATGCTAATGCATCGTCAGCAAGATTCTGGTAGCCGATCTTATATACCTGATCAACTTTTGAAGCATCGTAATGCTTTGGAATGAGTGATGTTTTCATGATGATTTGATTTAGATTGTTTATGATTTATTTTAAATTTTTTTGTTATGCCTCGCATCGCTGCGAGGACTTTTTTATTTCATTGAAACAAGAAGAATCTTGTTCCGTTGGATTACATAAATGCCCATAGGACCTACGAGCAGATTAGATTGTTCGTTGACGCAGTTTTCGGTACCTGTAAATATTTTGGTCTCGACTTGTCCGCTAACATCTATCCCTACACGCATGATACCCTCATCGGTCGGACAAAAAAGATAATTTGCAACAGCAGATTTACCTTTGATGTGAGACAACCACGTCTGATCCGTCACTTCATCATGAAGATGAGCAAGAATCTTACCGTGTTTATCCAGTATGACACAATGATTGATATATTTGCTTTGGTCTTTTGTGGCAATCAATATCCATGCAGTAGTATTGCTGAGATATGTTTTTACATCAATGATCTGTCCTTTGATAAAAGGGAGATTGACGTTATCGTTGATCACTTTACTCGTACCATCGAATACAAATCCTTGTAAGATATCACCTGCCTTATACATACCGATGCCAAACTTTTCACCGACCCACAATAAGGTGTTGTCTACGATACATTGACCTATAGAGAGCGACGAATACGCCAATCCCAAAGGGTTTTTTTTGTAAATATTTCCGTTTTCAACCCAAAATATCTCATGATCATTGGCGTCACATATAGGACGTGTACCCACACAATCAATACATATCTTTTTGGATTGACCCGAAGCATCGATCACTAGCATAGTATTAGATTCACTCACTACCGTTGATGATCCATGGATAGCGATATGCAGGGAACGAGAAAGATTCCCGGTATATATCACACTATCATTTTCACGTTTGTATTGGTCATTTTCATGATATACATAGACAAGCTTTCCTTGTTGCAGAGTAGCAAACAGAATGCTTCCTTGAGTCACAAAAACTTCCTTTATCTGCACATTACCCGTCACGCTTATAGGAGTGATGCTATGCATCACACCTGCATTACAGATAGGACATTTTGATGTCGCGTATTCAATGCCGCAGGCATTGCACATCTTCCATTGCATGTTTTTCAATAAGACTTGAGGGAACTCCCCTCGCAGATCTTTGTTGAAGACATTTTGGAAATAATGAAGCAATGCTCCATCAAGCACTTTGTACGGATATGCATGTTTAGGGTAGATCACTTCCGGATCAAATACATTGATACGATGGGAAGCGCGTAACTGTTGTCTCATACGTTTGTTGGTATCCTTGGGTTTATAAATGCCCCCATAAGGATCCACAAAGAGAAGCGACTTAAAAAGCAATGCAGTAAATGCATACCAGTCACCATTGTAATTATGACTGTGTGCCATCGTCCAAATCGTATCATTACCGGTCTTTACAAGATCACACAATAACGGGTCAACGAATTTTTCCGTGTACATCGTACTGATAAATTTACCGAATTGGTAACTATCCGTATCTATCATATACACGTTCTTATTTTTGACCAAGATATTGAGATCATTGAAATCACCTATAATGACTTTTTTGGAATGCAGCGATTTGAGCGTATCATGAAGCTGCAGGAAGATATCCCTGATTTCATTGTTACTGATATTGAGAGATTGTCTGTAGCCCATGTCCCCATATTTGAGGAGTGTTTCAGCACCCGTGATGAATGGCATTACATACCCAACAATCGCCCCTTGTTTGTCTGTCAGGAGATTGCTCGGAGCGATGATATTGCTTGGCAATCCTGTAGGAAACAGGGACAATTTTTTTTGATGCATGCTGATCCTTGCGGTGGCTGCATGTTGTTCTTCGGGCGATTGTGCATAATACTGATCACTGGGGAGACGATATATTTTCGCTACCTGCCCATGACCCATATCATATACTACCGCCTCTTGGCCAGCACCGATCTCTTTTGTGAGTCGGATAGGCTGTCCATTGAGATAGACTGTTTTCATAGCTAGTTAGTTTTTTTTATTTGTTTCTCAAAACGATACATGTTGTATCATCAGGCAATAGACCTGGAGATTTAAGGATGCTTCTTTCTTCCCATAGGGGTTTACGCTTTTCCGTATTGATAGTCGCCAATACATTGCGTATCCATTCAGGATTTTTGAAGTAAATATCATCAGTCCAAAACTGGCTTATTTCTCCTATCTTTTCTTCTCTGCCGGGAAAATTTTTGTCTGCAAGAGCAGTAAAATCGCCCATGCCGTCGCTACCGATCAATATACTTTGTACATCGTGGGTAGGGCAGATGATATGTCTTTGGATATCCAATAATGAAGGACTTTCGTTGGTCACTTCACTTCCTGTAATGCCATAAGACAGGTAAGGAGGCTTGTTGCCAGGAAAAGGACCCAGGATTTGTACATCGCCATTGAGAGAATATACTCCGTCTCCACAGCCGAATATACAGGTACTTTGTGGGGTGATCACGCAGCCTACGATCGTACAAAGAAAATACTGACAAATTGTAGCTATCAGATTTTGATCCATACTTTGCGCAAGTACACGTACACGAGCAAGCACGTCTTGCCGTACATTGTACCACAGCCAATCATGACGAAAAAGATTCTCATCAGTCAGGCTAGCATGCGGCTTGGAAAGATAGGTTGCGAGTGTCTGAGCAAACAGTGGAGCCATGATTTTACTTCCGACTTCACTATGCATACCACTACTGCAGCCATCACTGACTATCGCTATGATGGAGTCAGGAGTTTTTATCCAAGTATAGCTGTCTTGGTTGTTGCGACCTATTTTGAGGTGGCGAGTGCCTAAGACAGAGCCTCCGGCAACTTCAAATTTGTTGAGAGTTTTCATATTTTTTTGTTTTTTTAGATTTAATTGTTAATGAACTTGTATAAATTACAATAAGTAGAGGGTAATTTATAAAGACTTTCTTCGTGTAAAGTCTCAGGGCAATGGAAGTAGTGCTCATGGGAAGATTCTCTTGATGAGAAGGCAGTTTATTGTCGCTCTTGCAGTCCGTCGCAGATACACGTCAATGAACTTTATTTCCTCTTGAGTAAATGTATTATATACAATATCTAATTGATTGCAAGAGAAAATGTAATAATAACAATAAGTCTTGAAATAAAAATATTGCATTAAGATTGACTTTACTATCAAAATATGTATAGTAATTTTTCTATATACTAGATATTTATACCAAACATATCACATGAGTACATCAAAATTGGACACAATGATTGACGATCTAGCAGGAGAACCTAGCAATGATTTTTGAATGAAAAGAAAACTCATAGCACAATGCCAAAGCGAATTAAGCGAAAATAATTGAAACACCAATACACTCCACAACAAAGTGAAAATAGAGATATACAATATCATCAGTAAGATGCCTCAGATTATAACGCAATATGTGAATAAGCATCCTTCCTTCAGCGTCATCAATGCCATGAAGGATATCCAAATTCTGCTCACGCCCTATCTAGATTATTTTGTCAGCGATGATGTCAGAATTTTTGAAGATAGAAATACGGCTTTGTCAAAAGAGAGTTTATATCAGGCAATACGTCATTATCTACAAGTAGTACACAACAATAGACAGACCTATAAAGAATATAAAAAAAAACCTCGAGAATTGCTCCAATTTCTTAGACCAGACTTCAAATTAAGTAATCTCCAATTATTTTCCTTAGAAATAATTTTGTGTGATGGGATCATAGTTTTTTTGATGCCTGATGAATTGATGGATCGATTAGATTTAGCTGATGAGGGAACATTATTGTGACAAAAATCAGAACATTATACAGAAAAATGAATGCGGGAAGGATCATCGATCGGCAGGTATTTATCCATTATCATCAGACAAAAAACATATAACGAGGATAGATTATTAAAACAGATATTTGAAAAACCATGAACCCTTGAACACGAACTCCAGCATGTGTACAACGCATTTTATATGGAACACGAGTCGGACTATATAGGAATCCAAACAGAATTATATAGTACAGCAAAAAATGAGATCATCGCGCAATTCAAGAATAAAGAAAGCATATGAACGGTACTCTACCAGATGAAAGGCAAAGGGTATGATTACATCGGCCAAAAAAAGGAATATCGAACAAAATCGTTACCTAGAGAAATAAAAAAAAGAGAAGAAAGGATGCAGGTATTGGAAAACATCAATGCACCAGAAATAATCATGAAAAACGAAAGAGATATATTGGCAGGAGAGATGTCGGATGTAGAGACACTCTCAGATCCAGATAAATTGAATAT
The DNA here is from genome assembly GCA_964495905.1 of uncultured Candidatus Peribacteria bacterium. Taxonomy (GTDB): domain Bacteria; phylum Patescibacteriota; class Gracilibacteria; order Absconditabacterales; family Absconditicoccaceae; genus CAJBLF01. Next base: position 29,793 of record CAZBWN010000074.1, on the reverse strand, counting down.
ATTCAGGAAACAATATTATACTAATCTATGGAAACACATCCATCATGCAGGAACATTTATAGCTTGGTCCCTAGATACAAAAAAAATACAAGACCCGTATATGATACTTGCCATCACCCCTATAGATCAATGGGATAAATTAGTAGAACTGATAGAATAAATCATTTATCATTTATAGTATTCTATGCGCTTAGTGCCTAATCTTCCTAAAAAATCATTCGTCGCATGACCAAATATAAAATTGTATACCGGCTCACTCCAAAAGCCCTTATTAGATATTTTGGATATGAAAGATTTTGACCCAGCGCATGGACAGATCGTCACGGACAATATATCCGAAACCAGACATATCACTTTCATCAGACATCTGGAAAGCAAATATAATGAGTATAAATTCCTCATCGAAAACAATCCTGATTATCAGGAATTCATGCAGACCGAAGATATCCAAAGAAAAAATGAATTAGCTCCTATCCTATTGAAATATTTTTTTGATGAAATCAGCATAGAATATGAAACAGGATTATCTACTAAGTGACATCAAGATGGAGAAAGAATTTGAAAACTCTATGCAGAACTTATCCAAAATAGTCCTGAACTTTTTCCTGATCTGATCTATGTCTCTCCTTACGTCAGAACAAGAGCAACCGCACACTATATGCTAAAATATATCCAATGATTAGATATGGATTTTGATAAACTGATAGATGAAGACAAACTCCAAGACTTGATTGTCTGATCTTTCCAATGAAAAAATGTCGCCATCAAAATAGATGAACGTATCAGGGAAAGGGATCATGGATCCAATATCGCTCCTTATTTTATCAGGAACTTCCAGGAGGGTGGAAATTGATATCGTGATCTGCTTTCAAAAATCCAAAGAGAAAAGACCTATTACTATACCGCACCGCTGTGAGGAGAATCACAAGTACAGACCAATGCAAGAGCCAAAGAGTTTCTGCTTAGGAACTTTGAGAAAAATGAATTTAAGAATATCCACGTATATTCGCATCATCTTTTGATAGTATGAGCATTATTGTCTGTTTTCGGTTGAAGCTTTGATACTTTTTATAAGCTCAATGAGTTATGGAGACCTGCAAATGGAAGCTTCACTATCCTTTCACAAATCCCAAAAACCAAAGAGGGAAAAGAGAACAAATTCAGAGTTTCAGGATATAATCTCTCTTTGCAAGAATAATATCTTCTCACCAATTTTCTGAAAATATCATTTATCACTTATACGTCTCATGCTTCACAAATTCGCTCCGGATCTTTCGGAACAGGGCATCTATGCCAAATGAAATGAGCTTGCAACCATCATGGCACAAGACAAGGATGAACAAGGAAATAGGATATATACCCGTCCCAAGGATGAACTCCTGCATGTGATAGATTTTGTAAATCCTGTACTTGTGACCGATAGATACAAAATCAATCAGATACAAGAATACATCAAAAGAGAGACGGTCTCTACGCTTTTTGATAGTCCCTTTGTCACCATAGAATATGATGGCGTGAAGATGGACTTTGAAAAATACAAATATCCGGGCATGCGAACACCCTCTATCGATACGCTCTTTTTCTGCAAAACATTGAAAGACTGCGATTTCAAAGCATATTCCACTCTGATAGAAGTAGGAAGCGGTCCCTGATTCATTGCAAAATATATGGGAGAAAAGAATCCTCAATTAGAAAAAGTCGTGTTGAATGATATCAATCCCAATGCCGAAACCTATTTCAAAGCAAATCATACCGATCCGAGATTCTCTTTCTATCTGGGAGACGCAAAAAACTATATGGAAGACCAGAAATTTGATATCATCACCTGCAATCCTCCGTATATCCCTAGACCGTTAAGCATAGATGATAATCCTTATGAAGGACTTTCTCTGCCTATCTATCTGATTGAAAATATCAAAAAGATATTGAATGATGAGGGAAAATTATATCTTAATCTTTCCAGCCTATCTTTGCCTATCATGCAGCAATTTCTTGATAATTCTGAACTTGTCGTCAAACAATTGGATAGCATAGAGGTGCCTTTGAAAGTGTTTAATGTCCTCAATAATCCGATATGGATGGACTATCTCATCAAAGAGAAATGACTCAAAAAGGAATATCGTGAGGGTCATGAATATCGACAGAATCTGTATATGTATGAAATCCAAAAAAAAATATAATTTTTATCCTATTTTCCTATCTCTCTCATGAAACAATATAATCTTCTTATCCCTGGCAGACATCATGTTCTCACTAATTTCCAATATCAAGAACTTACGAGACTCACAAACAAAAATCTTTGTGATATTTTGGATGTGAATAAAGAGAAGCTTGATATCGATGGATCCATAGAGAATATCATCCGATGAGTGACTTCATCCAACCATTCAAATACGAGAAGGAATCCCATTTCTGGAAGCAGGAGAGAAGCCGCTATCCAAGAATTTTCAAGAGATCTGGAAAAACATAATAATTCTTTTGTCTATCATATAGACGATATCTGAAATAACCCAAAATTCGCTGAATATCTCCTAAAAAAGATTGAAGTGGAAAGCGATGGGCAATTCACCTTAACACCAGATAATACTATTGTCTGAGTATCTACGCCCGGCATCATAACGATGTATGAAAAATTATGATTCAAGATACTCCCTTTGGAATTAGAGGATAGAGAAACTAAACACTTCAAAACAAAGACAGCACGAGAACATCTTAACAATATCGTTGAATTGATCAATGACTGAAAGGTACGACATCAAGAAAATAGCGTTTTGGAAGGCGTATCCAAGGCTACGAGAAATATCTATAAAAAATATAAATTAGCGGAACTCACGCAGAGAATCCATGCCGATCCCCTTTTATGAGAGGATGGAGATATCACCGAAACAAGAGAATATAATAGTTATGTAAGGGCTTTTGATAATGGATCAGAAAGAAAATATGATCTCATCAAAAATTATCTTATCCCGGGAAAGATCGTAGATATCGGTTGTTGTACATGATCTGTCATCAAAGAAATCACGAAGGATCCTAAATTCATTGAATCTGATTTTTATGGAATAGAGGTTGCCAATAAACTCTATAATGAATGCCTCAAAAGAAAAGAAGAAAAATATTTTGAAAATGATAATGTCTTTTTCTACAAAAGGAATATAGCCCAAGCGCCTATTTTTCCAGAAAATTCCATACAGGATTTCACAACTTTTTCACTCACTCACGAAATACAATCGTATCAAGGACCGGAAACCATCCAGAAATTTCTCCAATTACTCAAGCAACAGCTTGCTATGTGATGAAGATGGATCAATGTAGATGTCGTAGGACCTGAAAATAAGGAACAGCAGATCCTGATGAAGCTCAATACCCAAGATGGGATCAATGAAAATCGGGATGCTCAGATGGAGGGCAATGGTCCGGAAGTCATGAAACACCTGGAAAAACTTTCCACTCATGCAAGATTTTTGAGATTCGCACAAGATTTTAGAGCGAAAGAATGATATAAACTCCTTTTTGAAATCATAAAAAAAGGTGAAGAAGAATATGTACAGACCAGCATGCAAGATGCCTGTGAATTTTTGAGCAAGAAGGATTATACCGACAACCGATATTCAGAGATGCATGAAACCTTCTGTTTCCGAAGTTTTTCTGAATGGAAAAAAGCGTTGGAAGATATAGGATTTGTCGTTCATCCGGATTCTAATGCCTATAAAAACCCTTGGATCATAGAAAATAGATTCAAATGAAAGATAGATCTTTTTGATATAGAATGAAAACCGTTAGAATATCCTGTGACTAATATGCTCATGATTGCAGAAAAACAGTCATAATAGATGATATTGCTAATTGTATTTACAACAATTATTGATTTTTACTAAAAAAAAGATACTATACTGATATAGTATCTTTTAATTTTTTCTATTGCGGATGATCAAACAGCATATCCTTGTAACCGTAGATGATATTGTCTTCACTATCGCTGATGGAAGCCTTCAGATATTATTCATCAAAAGGTCGATAGAACCTTTCAAATGAGAATGGGCTTTGCCTGGATGATTTGTACGTGAAAATGAGACATTGCAGGAAGCTGCATATAGAAAATTAGCAGAAGAGACAAGCGTAAAAAACGCTTATCTAGAACAGCTCTACACTTTTTCTGAAGTCAACAGGGATCCTAGATGAAGAGCTATCTCTTGTGCATATATTGCATTGATGTCCAAGGAGAATATTGTATTTGCTGCAGGATCTGATGCATCAGAAGCGAAATTCTTTGATGTGAAAAAACTACCGAAACTCGCTTTCGATCACAAAAAAATAGTCGAATATGCGATACAGAGATTGAAACGAAAAATGGAATATACCAATGTAGCGCAATATATATTACCGAAGAAATTCACGTTGAGACAACTCCAGGACGTCTATGAAACGACCCTCGATCAACGTATCGATGTGAGAAATTTCAGGAAGAAGATAGAAAAACTTGATCTTATCAAGGCTACTTGAGAAAAAGAGATTGGCGTAAAATACAGACCTGCTAAACTCTATACCTTTGTACATAAGAATATAAAAATCGTAGATATCATGTAGATTATCCATCGGTCCCTATCGGACCGATTTTTTTATTGTAAAATTTTTTTGAGGATATCATTTATTCTATCCATAGATCCATCGTTGAGGATAATCACGTCAAACTTTTCCTGAAACTGTTTTCTATGTTCGGGGGTATCGTGATTGAGGAATCAGATTCTTATGATATTTTTGTAGGCAAATCCATCAGCCATGTGAGTGTCTCCGAGCGAATCTCCAAGCAAGATGATGTTTTTCCTGTCTTTGATCTCTTTATAGATAGGCAAGTCATGAACTACCGTTTCACCTTTATTGAAACTATGGATGATCGGCTCTCTGATAGCTATCGCCTTGCCTGTTTCGTCTCGCATAAAAGAATTTGATATGATATCTATATTATCAAAAAGCTTATTTCTATTTTGAAGACAATGATATATAGCCTCGTATCATAACCCGCTTGCAGAGAAAACTAGGAGTGGAATAGCATTATTTTTTAGCATATCAAAAAAAAATTCGTATCATTGCCTAAAGATAATCAGTTCTGATTTCATGGTATTCTTGATAATATCTCTTGTTATTCCTGTTTTCAGCATCAAAGCAAATTGATTGGTCCGCCATTCAAGCATCATTGCTTTTTTTTCTTCCATAGGAATAGTTGGATCTATTTCTATTGGATAGTATTTATCAAAGTTTTTTTTGGATTGAATACTATATTCTGATCAGAGATATCATCCTTCCTCAAGAATGGATTCCAATGATGATCTTGGTTTTCCATCCACAAATGCCTTGGTCAATGTCCTATCAAAATCAGCGATGACATGGAGATGTTCTTTTCCATCAGCAATGATATTTTTAATAACCTCATTGAAATGTGTTTCATTAGAGAAAAAAAAATCTGACATAGTCATAGAGAATGATAAAATATAGTCTTTATATTGTGTAAATGACGATAAAAATCAAGCCTTGCACCTAGACAGGTTTTTTTTATAGTTGCTATTCTAGCATTTTAGATTGTATGGAATAGTGATGGCAGATTTAATAGGGATTATCAGCAAAAAAGTCGGTATAGCACCACATATCGTCAATAGCATCATCCAGTTATTGGATGAAGGGAATACGGTTCCGTTTATCGCGAGATACCGTAAAGAATTGACGGAAGGAGCTACTGATGAACAGCTCAGAGATTTTGATGAGATATATAGCTATACAAGAAACTTGGAAGCGAGGAAGGCGGATGTCATTCGTCTTATAGATGAAAAATGACTGATGACTGATGAACTCAGAAAACAAATCATGGAAGCGGAAACTTTGGCGAGAGTTGAAGATCTTTATAGGCCATTTAAGGAGAAAAAAAATACCAAAGCTACTATCGCCAAAGCGAAAGGTTTGGAACCGTTAGCGAATATTCTTGCCCAAGCACAACTGAGCAAAGAGGACTTTGAAATGGAGGCTGAGAAATTTGTAAAGGATACTTGAGATGTAAAAACAAGCGTCAAAAATAAGGAAGAGGCTATCCAGTGAGCAAAAGATATCGTCGCTGAAGCCGTCTCAGATCATGCTGACTTGAGAGAAGACATCAAAACCAGAGAAGAGAATATCGGCAAACTGGTATGTAAAAAAACAAAGACGTTTGACGAGAAAGGAGTCTACAAGATCTATGGTGAATACAGCAAGAAGCTTTCAGAGATGCCTTCATATGCATATCTAGCAGTAGCTAGAGCGGAGACAGAAAAACAATTGAACGTAAAATTAGAATTTTCTCAGGATAAAATTCGGGAGGATACTACGAAATATTTCTTCCCTAAAAAATACAATACCTGTATCGCCTACCTTCAGGAAGCATGTGAAGATGGCTTACATAGGTTATTATTGCCTTCATTGGAAAGAGAGATCAGATCAGATAAAAAGAGATGGGCTGATGAAGCCGCTATCAGAGTCTTCGGTGAAAACTTGAAAAACTTGCTTCTCACGCCACCAATCAAAGGGATGAATGTCCTCGGATTTGATCCTGCGTTTAGGACAGGATGCAAATTGGCGGTAGTAGATCAGACAGGAAAATTTTTGGATAAGACCGTCATCTACCCTACTGAACCGCAGAAAAAAGTCACTGAAGCTTGGGAGACCTTGAAGAAATTAGTCGATCAGTATAAGATCGATCTTATCGTGATCGGAAATGGAACGGCATCGAGAGAATCAGAAAAAATTGTCCATGATTTTATTGAAAGATATAAACTGAAAGTGAAATATATGATCACCTCCGAGTCAGGGGCATCCGTATATTCCGCATCCAAACTCGCTCAAGACGAATATCCCGATCTGGATGTGACGATCAGAGGAGCGATCAGCATCGCGCATAGAGTACAAGATCCATTGGCTGAATTGACTAAAATCGATCCTAAATCCATCGGAGTAGGACAATATCAGCATGATGTAGATCAGAAATATCTCAAAGAAAAGCTTGAAGAAAAAGTGGAAGATATCGTAAATAGCGTAGGTGTGGACGTAAATACTGCGAGTTATACCTTACTTCAATATATCGCCGGACTCAGCGAAGCGGTTGCTAAAAACGTCATCACATACAGAGATGAGAACGGAAAATTCACCAGCAAAGCACAGATCAAAAAAGTGAAAGGACTCGGTCCAAAAGCCTATGAACAAGCAATCGGATTTTTGAGAATCAAAGGAGGAAAAGAGATTTTGGATGAGACAGGTATTCATCCTGAAATCCACAAACAAGTCTATGCGTTGTTGGAAAGTGAAATGGGGATTAAGAAGAAGGATTTGAAATTGCCTATGACCGTGCAAAAATATCCTGAAAATACATTAATTGAATGGTCAGAGAAATATAAGATTGGACTGGAGACTTTGAGAGACGTCTTGGCTGAATTACAGAGGCCAGGTTTGGATCCAAGAGATGAACTCGAAGCACCGTGTTTCTCTTCAACTATCTTGGACATAAAAGACTTAGAAATAGGAACCAAGCTCGATGGAATCGTAAGAAACGTGACGGACTTCGGAGCGTTCGTAGATATCGGATTACATAGTGACGGACTTGTCCACAAATCACAGATGGCGAATTATTTCGTAGCCAATCCGGTAGATGTCGTAAAGGTAGGTCAGCAAGTAAAAGTCAAAGTGATAGCGATTGATCTCGAGAGAGAGAAGGTCTCATTGACTATGAAAGATGATTCTGGGACACAGGCACCAAGACCTGAGTCTAGATGAACTAGTGAGAAAAAAATAGAGATTGCAAAAAAAGATGATAAGATAGGAGAATCTACCCTAAGAGGAAATATCACGTTTAGTTAAGAAGAGAAAAACCCACAAAGATTGTGGGTTTTTTTATTGTTTTAATTGTATTTTCATTTGTCTTATAGCTTCTTTTAGGAGATTTTGATCAACTTCTTCTTCATTTCTAAATTTTCCTATGACTTCTTGTAGATACGGAGGAAGCTGACTGATTCATTTTTCCAATAATATTCTTTCTTCTTTTTCTATCAATACTGTTTCTGGATTATCAAAATCGTTGGTCCATCATTTTCCATGATTCATATCTGAGATATCATTGGGTCTTTTCTGAATAGATATATCATTCTTGTTTAAGAAAGCTTCTGATCTATGATGGAACTTAATCTGTAAGAGAATATCCTCATCTATGCATTTACAAAGCACAGTTAATCGATCTATCTTATCATCATGTCTACAATTTTTTCTTATCCATGCATATTCATTATTCATATTATCACTGATCATACTCGGGGTGATGATGTTTTTTCATAATGCTATTCTTTCTAAAAAAAATGGGCGTAACCTTATTTTCATGTCTTCATATTCAAGACCCCTTTTTACATATTCAAATTTTATCTGAGTCAAAAACACTTTGCCTATATATTTATTTGCTACAGTTGGTCGATCTATTCTACCCTCAGTATCTTTATGATGCCTTTTTATTCGAAAATATTCACTATTCATCTTACCTTTAATGAAGGTTGGGGTAATTGTATCTTCTCATTTTTTTACCATTTCTGACAACAAAGAACGAAAATTAACCTTAATATCTTTAGGTTCAAAATTAACCCTGATTTGTTCAAAGTTTATTTGTTCAACCAAATCTTCATCTATACATTTATCCATGAAAATAGACCGGTCTAGTTTATTATTTTCATCTCTACAATGCCTTTTTATCCATGCATATTCGGCATTCATTTTTTCTCTAAGAAGAGAAGGAGTCAGTGTTGTCTCTCATAATTTTATGCTTTCTAATAGAAAAGGACGAAATCTTTTTTTAATATCTTCAGATTCCAAGTCTATTTTACGAATTATAGGATAGAGTTCCGCTTTTTCATCTCCAATATAATTTTTGATATATTCTGGTCGCTGTTCTCAATGCTTTTGATATAAAGAGCCGTATAATTTCATTCAATATGTTGGCTCTTGTTCTGTTGTAAAATTCTTTATATCACTTATTGTTATCCCTCATGGAATCCTTCATTCCAAAAACGTATTTATTCTCCCTCTGAATTGTTTTGCCTTATCTCAATTAAAATCAAGATAGCTTTTGGTATATGACCCGAGTGCTGTTAAGAGATCTTGTTTGATATTTTTATAAAAACATTTATGATCACCCTCTTGAGATATTATTTCTCTTATATTATTTTCTATATGTCTCGTGAGTTGTTTGCTCGTAAACGATAATGGCAATTGTTCTGCATATTGGGAAAATGTATCTATATGACGATCAAATCATTTAGGTAATGGAATTCATGAGTTTGCTGAAACTCATAAAAATATATCTTTTAAAAATCATGATGGTAATGCCTCTCTCATAAAAAAAATATCTGTTTTTAAAATCTATTATTTTTTTTTATATTCTCTAATAACTCAGGAAACTCAGCTTGTCAAAAATGTCCTCTGTCGTCAAAAATATTTAGGATTGCATTGCGTAGATAAGCATTATATCTCTCTACATGAGAAAACCGCACTATCGGATCGTCTTTGGACTGATACATAAATATCTTGTCCACTTGCTGTTCTAAATTTTTTAATCCTGCTGGATCAAAAAGAAAATCGCCCAAATAAGAATCTTTTGGTGGCATATCCTTTTCATCGAAACATGCTGCAACTAAATGGAGTTGACTGATTTTTTTTGGAAATGTATTTTCACTCAAATATTTAGCCAGAAATATGCCTCACAAAGAGCGACCAATCATGACTAAGGGTTCATCATTGAGATATGAAAACATTTTTTCAAATCGTATCTTCCAAAATTTATATTTTGCATTAAATCTATTCGGCATATCCGGCAAAAATATTTGATATTCATCTTTCAATTGGTCTGCAATCCAATTTTTTCGATTCTTTTGTTCTTTGAAAGGATCGTATGTCCAGCTATTTTGAATTGCATCACAATAATCGTCTTCATTGCGAAAAACTTCTCAACCACCAATATAAATAATTTGTTTCATGGATAACTATTAAGAAGCTAAATGTACAATATGTGTTTCATATGGGATGACTTCTAGATATTTATGAAACATATCCCTACTCAACGATAACGATGCAGTATTGATATTCGGGTGAAAGTTCACAAGCTCTGCGTTGTAAATTTCTGCGTCTATATAAAATTCGATATCATGGTCTTTGTTATTTATCAGTCCAAATGGAGAAACTGATCCAGGTTCTAATCACATTTTCTGTAACAACAACTCTGGGCTTCCAAAGGAAAGCTTAGCGACTCCGAATTCTTTTGCGAGGAATTTCAAGTCAGCTCTTTTGTAGATAGGCAAAACGACGAGAAAAATTCTTTCGCTTTTCCTATCAATCAGAAAAAGATTTTTTCCTATCATCCCCGGTACTAACTCATGAAAATGCTCTGCTTGTTCACAGGTAAACACTGCAGGATGGGAATAAGGGGTATAGGTGATATTGTGGGATTGAAGGAATTGTTCTACGGGATTCATGAAAAATTTAAATGTTAAATTATTTTAATTTATTTTAACAAACCCCCTTTATCCCCCTTAACAGGGGGATTTTATGGAATAGATTTATTTTCCTTAGCTCCCGCTCCGGTAATTACTGGAGAAGGTCGGGGTGGGTTTTTTTCTTATTTATTTTTTGAGATTATCTATTTAGAATACAATGTTCATAATAATCCATATTCCTATTCCTCACAAAAATCATAATAATGCGGGTAATGCTGCTTTTTTAAGATAATATATAAAGGTCAGTTCTTTAACTTGTCCCATAGCCGCTACACCCGCAGCTGATCCTATCACAAGCATAGATCATCATGTTCATGCCGTCAAAGCCAGCAATACTCGGATGCTGCTTGCAGTCTCTGGTGGAAACATTTTAATAGCGGCGGCAACCAATGGTACGTTATCTAAAATTGATGATGTAAATCATAGTATTGTATTTCCAATAACCAAACGTCGTATTGATGGATCTGTATTGAATATAGCTGTGTTTAATGCCTTCAATATTCCCACCTCAGATAACGCTGCTACCGCCAACAATATTCAGATAAAAAATTTCAATGTAGTAATATCTGTTTTTTGTATGATATTCATCACCTTTCATTCATGATGATGATTGTCTCCTCAATTTTTTGCTTTAAGATCAATGATAACCCGCAGCAAACCGACTCATGTCAAAAGTCAAAGGAATGGTGGTAGTCAAACAAGATTTGCAAATACAGGTATCGTAAATGATACTACTGCAACGATTATTATTCATCGATATCATTTCATATCTATTTTTTTCTCTGTCTTGATGATATGTTTTTTTTCTACTTCTTCATGATGTTTTATTTTTCTTCACATCAGGAATTGAGGAATAAGTCGTGTCATTATCGCTGGTAACATACCCATCGTTATGATTTGTCCTGCTGTAAATTTGTTTGCTAGCCGAAGCATGATTGTTGTAACATCTCCTATAGGTGATGCTGCTCCTCCTGCATTTGCCGCTATGATGACATTAGCAACATACAGCAGAAAATTCTCTTTGTTGGTATATATTTTTCTTCCTATCTGGATCATGATAAGAGTTGTCGTAAGATTATCTAATAAGGCTGAAAATATAAAAGTCATGATTCATAAGAGTCGGAAAAGTTGTGCCTGTGATATTTTTTTTTCTGTGATTTTTTGTTGAATCCGATCAAAAAGACGGTAATGCACTAGTATTTCAACCAAGGTCATAGCTGCCAACAAAAAAACCACTATACCAAAGATCTCTTGCGTTTCGTGGCTTAATGCAATACCTACATCTGGGCTGAATTTATAAAAAATATCTACTAATATTCGAAGGACGACTCACAACAAAATAGCTGTTCAGCTTTTATTTATATGTAGACGATGCTCCAATGCTATCATCGCATATCAAAATACAAAAATCAATCACATAACTATCCACAACCAATCCATTTTTGATATTTATAAATATATAAAATTATACAAGGAAAACATATAGGTATTCTTAGATTTTATTCAAGACTTTTATTTTTTGGGATATGCTTTCTAGGTACTTATGAAACATATCGCGAGTCAATCATAACGATGCAGTATTGATATTCGGATGAAAGTTTACAAGTTCTGCATTGTAGATATCCTCATCTATATAGAGTTCAATATCATTGTCTTTGTTGTTCACAGGTAAAGACAGCAGGATGTGAATAGGGGGTGTAGGTTATATTGTGGGATTGAAGGAATTGCTCTACGGGATTCATGGGTGTGTAAATATTGTTAAATTGTTTTTCAAATCCACCCCAACCCTCCTTTATCAAGGAGGGAGCTGTTCCTCCCTTGATAAAGGGAGGTAAGGAGGGATTTTTTAAATTATTTTCTTCTCTATCAAAACATCTCTGATTCTGACGAACATTTTCTCATGCCCTTCAGCTGTCGGATGCATTCCATCTTCAAGATCTTGATCACCAATGACATCCAAAACATCTATAAACAAAACCTTTTCTTGTGCAGCTACTTCTTTGAGAACATTATTATATAAGCTGATAGCTTCCATATCTTGGGAAAGTTCTGGTACTCGTGGAATAGGGATAGTCTTGGTTTCATCACAAGCGATAAGTCATATAATTACTATCTGATCAGTAAATTTTCTCGCTTGACCGATCAAATTGATCATGTTTGCACGAAAAATTTCTACGGGAACATGATGCTTACGTCCTTCAGTATAGTCACAATCGTTCGCACCTGTAGCAAAGATAATGACGTTAGGATCTCTTGCTTCAGCTTCCACAGTAAATCTTTTGAGCTTTCCTGTGCTCGTATCTCCATCAATTCCTAAATTATAGACGACTCCATACTCGCCATTTTCTCTCAAATATTTTTTTCATAAATAGCTATGGAGACGAGCTGCTCGACCTCATTTTTCTAGGTCTCGGGCTCACATCGTGATGCTATCTCATCGTATTCAGATTATTGTTTCCATTGGAGATGATTGATTACATAAAACTTTTTATATACTCTATTTCTTTTTGCAAATCACCCTTATCATCAAAAGTGCTTTCGATTATGATTGGAATATCTGTCTTTTCTATAGCTTTGATTATCTGAATTTGTTGGGTTTTGAATAAAGGATAATGAAGATGTTCCGGATGATATCAACTGATATGATATTGTACGATCCTGTCTCAGAATTCTCTATGAAAGTCCTTGGCAAGCTGCATAGTTGGGTCGTTTGTGAAACAATGCTGCAAGTCTAGCACCAATCACAAATAGGGATTATCGTTGAGGATTTTCTTTATATCCTGTACTCATTGGCAAGATTTTGTCCTTTCATCCATATTCTCTATGGAAAGCGGAAGATGTTTATATTGTTCAAAGATGGCCCGATCAATAACGATATCTGGATGAATCACTATATTTTTTATGGGCAATAGAGCACATACATCACCTATAAATCTTAATATTTTATGTGAGGTTTCATCGTCTTTATATGCATGTTTTGGTGCATGGATAGAACAGTGAGAAAAATTCTTTTCTATCGTTTCTTTGGTAAGCTGATATTCAAGACTTTCTTTACTATGAAACATGAGTTCTAAAGCATTTGCTTCAGCTATCGCAAAATAGTTTGAAATCTGTTCATCGTTATTCCTAGTATTTGTGATTCTATAAAAATCTCATGTAGATCATCATATGATAAGATTTTTTTGCATGAAATTTGTAGGTGATTTAAAACTCAAGTTATTTAGATTAAATCTTTATTTTTTTCAAAAATTCATCTTTATCTACTTCTATTTTTGGCAATTTTGGTCGCGTATCCAATCCATCATTTTCGAATCTCGGAAACAAATGAATATGAAAATGGAATACTGATTGCTGTGCATCTTTTCAGCTAGCATGCAATAAATTTATTCATGTTGCTCAGATTTTGTCCTTATATCTATTAGCTAATTTTTTTGCTACTATGCTTAATTTTGCTAGTATATCTTCTGGAATATCATAGATATCTTGATAGTGTTGTTTTGGTATAATCAAGGTGTGACCATACACTTCCATATCTTTTGCGAGCATAGCTAAAACATTATCATCTTCATATATAACATAAGATGGAATTTCTTTGTTTATTATCCTACAGAAAACACAGGTATCCATGATAAATATTTATCAGATTAAAACTCGCACGTCTTCGGCGCCCTAGGAAACGGTATCACATCACGGATATTTTCCATACCGGTGATATACATAATCAATCTTTCGAATCATATTCCGAATCCTGCGTGAGGCACGGTGCCATATTTTCTGGTATCTAAATATCGTCCATAATCTTCAGGATCCAATCCCATTGCCTTCATTTTACCTTCAAGGACTTCAAGTCTCTCTTCTCTTTGCGATCCTCCGACTATCTCTCCAACTCCAGGTACTAATAAGTCTGTAGCAGCGACAGTTTTTCCGTCTTCATTGAGTCTCATGTAGAATGCTTTGATCTCTTTGGGATAGTTGGTGACAAATACCGGTCCTTTGAATACTTGTTCAGCGAGATATCTTTCGTGTTCTGTCTGTAAGTCGATTCCCCATTGTACAGGATATTCAAATTTTTGTCCTGATTTTTGTAAGATCTCAACTGCTTCCGTGTAGGTCACTCTGCCGAAGTCTGCTTTAACCAGCGCTTCTAGTCTTGTCTTCACTTCTTTATTGATGAACTGAGCGAAGAAATCCATCTCTGCAGGTGCGTTTTCAAGGATGTAATTGAATGCATATTTGATGAGTCCTTCTGCGAGATTCATGTCGTCGTTGAGATCTGCGAATGCTATTTCCGGTTCGATCATCCAGAATTCTGAAAGATGTTTTGTAGTGTTAGAATTTTCTGCTCTGAAGGTAGGTCCGAAAGTATATACCTTTCCAAATGCGGTTGCGAACGTCTCTGCGTTCAACTGTCCACTTACTGTCAATGATGCTTCTTTTCCGAAGAAATCTTTTTTGTAATCTACTTTTCCTTCCTCGTTTTTTGGAGGATTGAGCATATCAAGTGTTGAAATTCTGAACATCTCTCCTGCTCCTTCACAGTCGCTTCCTGTGATGATTGGTGTATGTACGTAGATGAATCCTTGTTCGCGGAAGTACTGATGGATAGCGAATGCGAGCAATGATCTCACTCTGAATACCGCTGAAAACGTGTTAGATCTCGGTCTGAGATGAGCTATCTCGCGGAGATATTCGAAGCTATGCCCTTTCTTCTGAAGCGGGTAATCGCTAGGACAGGTCCCTACGATAGTCACCTTACTTGCCTTCACTTCAAAGGCTTGTTTAGCTCATTGTGATGCAACTAATTTCCCTTCTATGCTGATTGAGCTTCCTGTCGTGAGCTTGCAGATATCATCAAAATTCGGTAGATTATTTTCAAATACTATCTGGATATTTTTGAGGTACGATCCATCATTAAGTTCGATGAATCCGAACGTTTTGGAATCCCTTACGCTTCTTACTCGTCCATTGAGAGCTATATCTTTGTCTAACATGTTTTTGTAACCTGCAAAGATATGCGCGATAGTTGTCAGTTTCATATATTTTATTAAAAAATATAAAGTACTGGTTTAAGATAGCGTTTTGACTTTTAAATTCAATGTTTTATCTACAATTTTTATTCGTAATTCGTAATTGATAATTCGTAATTCGTAATAAATTTGTCTTGATTCTTGATTTTAAAAGATTATTTATGGTAAAAACAAAAATATAGAAATCATGGCAAAAAAAAACAAAGTAAAAAATTTATTCCCTCAATCGGGAAGAACGGATCTCATCGATGGAATCCTCATAGGAAAACAATTCAGACACTATTCTGATGATAAACCTGCAGTGATGATTAGGAAACTGAAAACAATTTCTGAACTTTCATCGTGTCCCAAGTTACAGGAACGAGCGGTCAAAACTATTGAGTTATTATCAAAGTATCCTGAAAATGTTCCTTTAGAAAAAGGAGTAAGAGTCCAACTTTCCGAATTAGTTCCTGATGAAGTAGTTGTTTCTGGTATGATAGTATGCTAGAATCCTAGAAAGAGCTATTGTCGCAGACATTGATTTATTTTAAAAAACTAAAACCTCCCATATCTGGGAGGCTTTTTTTTATGATTATTTTTGGGATTATAAACTCTCTAATCTTCTCATCTTGACTTCATCTAGACACTTGTCGACAAACTCAGTAACACTAGTTTCGTACTGTTTTTTGCTTCTGTATTCACGGATAGAAAGTGTTTTTGTTGTCTCTTCTTTTTCTCCTACGATCACGATATAGGGTACTTTTTCTACCTCAGCATTTCTGATTTTTTTGCTGAATGAATCATCTCCTTCGTCTACGGAAGCCCTTAATCATAATGCTTTCATCTGTGCAGCTATTTCTTTTGCATACCCCGTGAATATTTCTGCCACAGGTACGAATTTAATCTGTTGAGGTGCTAACCAAAGTGGGAATGCTCCCGCAAAATGTTCAATCATCACTCACATAAATCTTTCCAATGATCATGATATCGCTCTATGGATGACCACTGGTCTTTCTTTTTCTCACTTCTCGTTCATGAAGCTCAGATCAAATCTTTCTGGTAGATTGAAATCACATTGGATAGTTGATAATTGCCATTCTCTTCAGAGACAATCTTTGAACATGAAATCGAGTTTTGGTCCATAGAAAGCCGCTTCTCATAATATCTTTTTGAATGGAAGCTTGTTTGCTAGAGCTGCTTTTTCCAATCAACCTTCTGCCTTTTCTCGTACATCATCAGATCATAGATACTTGGATGTATCTTCTCCTCTGACAGAGAGACTTACTCGATAATTATCGATCATACCCATAGTTCCAAAGAATTTTTTGATGATATCCACTATCGTTGATACTTCTTCTTCTATCTGGATAGAACGGCAGAAGAGATGTCCATCATCTTGCGTAATCGCTCTTACACGAAGCAAACCTCAGAGTTCACCTGTCTTTTCATCTCTATACACCGTTGCTGGTTCAAAATATCTGACAGGCATATCGCGGTAAGAAAACTGATTGTCAGCAAAAATCTGCATATGATGAGGGCAGTTCATCGGCTTTACAAAGAATTCTTCATCTCTTCCTTTTACTTTGAAAAGATTGTCACCGTATTTGTTGATATGTCATGATTTTATATAGAGATCATGCTTACAAAGATGCGGAGTTCGTACTCTTTGATATTCTTTATCCTTGTGAAGCTCTCGCAGATAATCTTCTATCTCTTTTCTGATGATCATACCGTTTGGCTGCAACATAGGCAATCCTGCACCCACCAATGGTGAAAGTGTGAAGAGTTTGAGTTGTTTTCCGAGTACTCTATGGTCACGTTTTCTTGCTTCTTCCATCATCTCTAGATATGCTTTCAATGCTATTTTGTCTTCAAACGCGAGTCCGTATATTCTTGTCATCACCGGATTTTTTTCATTTCCTCTCCAGTATGCACCAGCAATCTTATCAAGTTTGAATGCATCTGCGTTGATCTCTTTCGTATTTTCTACGTGAGGTCCTTCACACATATCAATGAAGGTTACGAATACATCGCCGAGATTGAACTTCTTGAGATATTCAGTTATATCTTCATATTTTTTGATATATTCAAGCTTGCTCCCTCTGAGAATATTATCTTTTGCTGCTGTCGGAATGGTGTTGATATAGTAAGAGAATACGGTCTCTCCTTCAGCTTTGAATTCATCGATCAACTCGATCTTGAACTCTGCACCGAGCATGGTGATGATCTCTTTTGCTTCGTCATAATTGAGATCTACTCTATGGAATACCTGATTCTCTTTGACGATTTTGGTCATCATCTTATTGAGGTCTTTGAGATTCTCTTCTTTG
This sequence comes from uncultured Candidatus Peribacteria bacterium, assembly GCA_964495905.1. Taxonomy (GTDB): domain Bacteria; phylum Patescibacteriota; class Gracilibacteria; order Absconditabacterales; family Absconditicoccaceae; genus CAJBLF01. The sequence continues at coordinate 11,910 of CAZBWN010000074.1, read as the reverse complement.
AATTCCACTCCTTCAGAAAAAATGAAGTCGTAGTAAAATCCTATGTCTATAGCAGGTCCGATACCAAGTTTTGCAATCGGATCTACCGATCTCTGCACTGCTTGCGCCAAGATGTGGGAAAGTGAATGACGTGGTTTCAAAATCGCTTCTTCCATTTTTTAAAAAATTATAAATGATAAATGATAGATGATAAATCTATGTATATACAAAAAAGAAATACTAGCTAGTGTAATGTTTTGCCACCAAAAAAACAAGATTATTTTGCCAAAAAACAATCCTCCAAAATTTGACAGGAAAAAAATTGTCAGTATACTTAGACAGAACAAAAAGCTTGCTTTACTCTGTCACTCTCATTTCTATGGACAAAAAACAGTATGCACTCAAAGTCCTTTCTCTCCTGAAGGATAGTTGGCCTATCGCAGAAGGGCTCAGTTATTTGATAGAAAAAAATACTTTTGATGACAAAATATTGGATGTTTTGGTAGGAATTTTACAATACTCCGTAGAAAAAGCTACGAGCGATATAGAAAAGGAAAAACTTGGAAAAGCACAAGAAATCTTCCAAAAAATCAAAGAATCGGAATCAGAACAAAACAAAATAGATCAACAGGATATAGAAAAATTAGAATCAATGATGAATGCCTTTTAATTTTTTACAGTCAATACAATGGGAGCAACAGAAGGTTTAAAAAGCGTATTAGAAGCTAAATCAACTACAGAATTACCTCAGAAATTTGAGGATAAATTCAAAACACTGGAAAGCAAAAAAATATTGAGAGATGCAGCAAAAGATGGACTTGATAAAATGGAACTCGTTAATAAAACAGCAATTACAAATAAGGTTGCCGAAGAAATAAAATCATGGGGGAAAAATCCCGAAACTAAAGATAGCTCAAAAATAGCTGTTTTGTACTTATATACTGCATTGACAGATAGCACTAATAAAAATCCTAGCCTTGATGATGTCAAAAAAACTTATGAGAAATTAACGACTGAACCAACAAAGACTGAAAAACCTGCAGTGATTACAGATCCAAAATCACTAGCAAAATTTGAATTAAAAACTGATAAAAATCCTGATTCCTCAAAACAAATAATAAAAGGAATGTCTCCTACATTTAACAATGTCATATCAACAACTTTTGGTGCTGCTACTACCGATAAGATGTTCAAAAGCGAGAAGAGAGAAGAAAATGCTGTCGCTGTATTTGATAAAGCAGAAGCTGCGCAACAAATAGCAAAAACAACACAAGAGACCAAAACAGAAGCTAAAACAGAATCAAAAGAAGTAAAAGATTTAAGAAATTTACAAGAGAGTGATACTTTCAAGGAACTTCCTTTGAAGATCAGATTTGATATCAAGAGAATATTAAATCTGACTGAAAAAGATAATGAGGCAGATAAAGGAATCGCAGAGGTTACAAAAAAAATAGAAAACATTAATCAGGACATCAATACACTCCAAGAAGCGAACAAAAACAAACAAGCAAGAGTTGATGAAATAAATGCTACCATAAAAGTAATGAGAGACAACCATTTGTCTAGAAGAGAATTAAGAGTAGAAAAAAGAGGATTAAATGGAGAGATAGAAGAAAATAAGGATAAGTTATATGTATTGAACAGTAGTTTGATTGGTTTACAGAATCGCTCAGAAGAATTAAATGATACAAGCGATAGAAAAACAAAAAAAATCGACAATAAACTAGCAGATGTTAATACACTCCTAAGTTCAGAAATCACGAATAGAACAAATGCAAATAGTCTCATTAAGGATGTAGCAACACAGAAAAGACTGGCTGATGAAATAACTAATTTAGCCTCAGTACAAACAAAAATAAATGCCTTACAGCCACGCGCATCACAAGTACCTATGGAAGAGATGGCGATGAAGAAACAAGCTCTCATTCCAGAAAATACAACACCTGATATAAAAATAGATACTCCAGAGGATAATCAAAATATCACTTTGACAGAACAAGAAATCCAACATTTTGATACATCCCCTGATTACAATAATAAAGTTGAAAAACTATGAAAATCACGAAACAATAAAAAAATAGATTTAGGTGATAATCATTGAACTATAACTAGCATTGATTGACAATTAGTTATAGCTACATGACCATGAGCTTCTGCTGCTGCCGAAATAAAAGAGATATCAAAAGACAAAATCGTATTGGTTTGAGAAAATGGTACAGAAAATACAGTATATAATCACTGAGATTATGCAGATACCAACAAAACCCCTACAATAGAAGAGGTGGCTAGCAAATAAACAAAGAAACAGAAAAAATATTTCTATTAGAATTTTTGAGCTAAAATCGTATACTAGAGGAGATTTACCTCCTCTTTTTCTTGATGAACTATATTCTCGTTCCTATCATAGCTCTAGCAGTCGCCTTTGGCGGGCTCAAACTTTTCCGTTGGCTGAAAGTACTTGATAAGCCAGGAAATGATCTCAAAAATACGAGAAAACCCGTACCGACAATCCAGGGAATTTTTGTCTATATCTGATTTTTCATCATCATAGCATTCCTCTTTCCTCAATATCTCCACAATAATCTTTTTTGGGGACTTTTTATGGGATCCCTTCCTATCGTGGTATTCGAGCTCTTCGAAGAATTGAATTATCTCGGTAAAATCAGTTTCAAAGTTCCTCCCTCACTCAGACTTGTAGGACACATCGCATGAGCGTTGCTTGCAGTCTGGATAGGGAGTTTTGCTCCGCAAGAATTCATCCTCAATGGACATATACGAATACTGCCTCAATGGCTTTTGGCTGTCGGGTTTGCCTTTTGGGCGATCATCTGCATCAATGCCGTCAATCGGTTTGATGGTATCTATGGCCAAGCAAGCGGGGTCTCCAGTATCGGTTTCTTGACTATATTTTTGTTGATCCAATTCGTAGTATTTAGGCATTATACCAATTTTACTGATATAAATATGCAGACCTTATTGTTTGTAAAAAATATCTCTTTTGTGCTTTTCTGTATCTCACTCATCTCTACGATTGTGGAATATAAGCCCATGGGATTGATGAGAGATGTAGGGATCATGTTTTTCTGATTTAGTTTGGCGTACCTCTCCGTGGTGTGAGGAGCGAAAATAGGAACCCTGATTGTTGCCTTGTCGTTAGTGATATTTGATGCGATATGGGTCTGACTATGGAGAATCTTCATTATGAAAAAATCTCCCCTCAAGGGAGATTATACGCATCTTCATCATAGATTACTGGGATTATGATGGACAAGAAAAGAAGTGAGAGGATTTGTATGGATACGGTCACTCATCATGATGATATTCATTCTGATCCAATGAACGGATAGGACTAATAAGCTTGTTATATTTACGGTCATGGCACTGGTCTTTTTCGGCGTTAATTACTATCTCTTCATAGTAAAAAAACTTCCCTGCGGACTCGCCATGAAAAAATAATTTTTTTAAAAAAAATGGTCCCTGGTAAAAAACACCAGGGAACCGTAGGTCGTTTTGAATAATTTAAATAACCAGAAACCATGGCAAATGGTGACAATTATCAAAATAAATTAGACGAGACGATACTACATATAACACAATATGCGTTTCTCCTCTTAAAAACAAGGAGCATTTGGATCAAAAAACCATTCCCTTTTAAAAAAACCTTTTCTCTAGATTGGGTACACTGTGCACCAAATCTTTACTGACACTGCAGTTAGACCAAAAGGTACAAAATTTAGAGGGGTGGATAAAAAAATATCGATCCACTCATTCACACGCTTATATGTTAAGCGAATAATACTATATATATTTTTGATAAGAAATCAAGAGCAATTTGTATTTTATATACATTTGACAAATCATATATTTTGTGTATACTTTATAGGTTAATTTATTAAATCTATAAATTACATGGACAAAAAAAATATACATGATGATGTATCAGCAGAGCAGACAAAGCCAAAAAAAAATAAGAAGGCTGGATTTTTTTTGACTACCGCGACTATAGCATCTTTGATGGCTAATACTTTAACATATTCTCCTGGATATGGTCAACAAGATATTACTTGAGGCTTACCTAAAAAAAATACTACTGAATTAGTAGAAAAGAAAGATACCCTCAGTTATGATGAAATAAAAAAATATCCTGTATCGTGGATAGTAAAAGAATATGGCAACGAAAAAGCGATGGAAATCTTACAAAATTGCAGTTTGATAGAATTAAATAAGATCAGGAAGGCAAATTGAGTGCCACCCGTAGCATTGGATGAGCATCTTATAAAAGCAGCCCAAAAATATGCTGAAGAAATGGATAAAAATAAAAGATTTAGTCATATATCAAAAAATTGAGCTAATTGGGAGAAAAGAGTGAAAAAAGCTGGATATAAATGAGAATATATAAGCGAAAATATATGATACAATCTCAATGATATAGCATATGCATTCAAATCACGAACAGAATCAAGTCCGCATTTTCACAATATGATAGATCCTAAATTCAAGTATGTGTGAATAGGAGTTTATGATGAATACCGGGTGCTTAGTTTGTGATGAAGATAGTAATAATTTATTGTGTGTAATATATTGTTTTAGTTGGTAACTTGGTTTATATGCATAAAAAAAATACGCCAATTTCAAAAAATTCACATAAACCTTCTAGTTCTAGATTGGCCAAATTTGCAATTACTACTAGTATCATAGCAAATATCTTAACTAATAATCCAAGTTTTTGACAAGACACAAAACAACAGACCCAACAACAAACAAAAACAGAAATAATTGATGCAACAACATATGATTATCATAAATTATTACATACTGATATCTCTACTCTTTCTCCTGAAATCATAAAAAAAGTTATGTTAGATAGAATAAATGAAATAAGAAAAGAAAAAAAAATCAAACCATTAAAATATGATAAAAGGCTAGAATCTCTAGCATATGAATTTGTTGAAGAAAAAAATTGAACGGAACGATGGAAAGATCCTTATTGTCATTTTGATAAAGATGGAAATTGAATCTATGAAAGAACTGAAAAAAAATGACTTATCAATAAAATCCGTATAATATCTATAGATGGCGAAGTTGTATCTTTATGAGAAAATTTAGTAACTACCTATGGCAGTGTTTATGATATGCTAGAATCATTGATGGCTAGTACCAAATGACACAAAGAAAGAATACTTTCTTCTCATCAAAATAAAGTTTGATTTGGATATAAAACCTGATCCACTATTTTTGTACAGATATTTGCACAGATGATAGATTAATATCCTATTTATTTATTATTCTACTTATTTTTTTGCATATAAGCAATTTTTATGCTTTTATATAAGATAGTGCTCAATACGTTATTTCTACTCAACGCTTGTTATTATTTTCTCGTGATGGATTTATCGTAAATTTTCAAGTATTGATCTTATTCACAAAACCAGGTGTTTTTATAACTTCTTCCATTATCGCTACGAATCTGTTTACAATCAATTGTTTTTGAGCTTGTTGTTGTAATTTATCAGGATTAGCGATAACACTAGGCTCTTTTTGTATTGTATCATAAAATGAGCTAACTATATTGCAAAGTTTTTGATTTGATTTATTGTTTGATAAAAACTTTTCATAGTATTCTTTTCCTGCTTTTATAGATCATGGTGCATCATTAAACTTCATATTATCCGCTTGTACTAAAATATTTACTGGAATATCTTTTTTAAGTGTAAGATTTCAAGCATCATTAAGTTTTGCTAACATTGGACTGACCTTTTCTTGTTCTGTTTTTGTTAATTCAAAAATTCAAGGTTTTGCTGACTCAGCAACTGAATCATTGACCATATGAGTAGGAGCTGGTAGATTTAAACCCCCATTATCTATACCTACATTAAAATTGATTTCGTCATAATTTTTATTGTTTGGTGTTTTATTATTAACAAATGTATTAGATTCGGTAGCTATGCTCATCTTTCGATCTTTATACGCATTTGGTATTGTGATGCTATTAGCGTTCATTACTACATCTCAAGGAACAACTTTATCTTCTGAAAATGTTACTTTGCCATTTTTATATATTCATTCGATAAGATATTTTTGTCCTTTATCTGGAGATTCCATTGTTAATGTGATTTTTCATCATCCGCCCTTGTCCTCTCACTTTGGCGACAATAAAATATTCAAGGGTTTACCGTCTTCCAGTCAAAAAGATAAACTATTGTTTGTAGCAGACAATTTTTCTCCATAATCAAATGCCCATCTTCCAAGATTCTCTTTTCCCAAAAATCCTGTTGTTGTACTACCATCTCAAGTCGCTAATGAATAATTTTTAGGCATAAGCGGTACTTCTTCTCCTGATTTAAAAAGGGAATCATATATTGAAAGCATCTGTGTATTCCTATTGTTCATTAGAGTGTTTTTTAGAAGACTTATATTGTCTTTATTTATTTCACGGCCTATTTCCTTTCATTCATTTAATGCATTATAGGTATCCAACAATACTGGATTTGCTTTTAATAAATTTTTTTCATTACTAGTTAATGGCTTAACAACAGTTAATTGATATGCCAAACTAGCTTTTTGTGCAACACTCAATTTTTGGATATTTTCTATGACATCATTTAATTGCTTTGTATCATTTTTTCAGGTAATGTTGTTTACCAATGAAAGAATATTTTCTGCTGAAACACCTGAAAGAGATGTCAGTTTTGATGAAGTTAATTTATCAGCGACCTTGTTTATTTGATCTTTTGATGGGTTGCTTGTCAACTCTTTGCTAGCTGCATTTAAAGCAGAATTATTTTTTACAGCATTTTTAATAGCTTCAGGATTGCCTTTTTTTATGGTTTCCACAGCTTTTTGTTCCGTATCATTGATTTCTGGCGCTTTTTCATTTTTATTTAATGTTTCTCCTCCTACCATTTTCAATACATTATAAATTAAAAGTTTTTACATATTTTTTAATAATTCATCTGGATTTCCTTCATGTTCTCTTTCCACTTCTTCTTGTCTCCTGATCATCATAAGCACTTCTGACATTTTTTTTATTTTTTCTTGAGCTTCATTTTTGTTTCATGCTGCTATTTGTTCTGCTATCTCTAGGATACCTTGATAGATGAATATCAATACGGTTTCTGATATAGAGTTTAAAGAATTTATGGTCTTATAAAACATAGCAAAAGTTTCATGGGTCCATTGCAGTTGTTTGAGCATCTCCAAAACCTTATCTTTTTTGGTTTCGTAAGATAATCCTTTGAAATATTCTACCTGTTTTTTGATATCCATTGCATCAAATAGTAAATGATAAATCTTATATTGGGAATTGTTTTTTTTTGAATTATTCTAAGTATACTCAGAAATTTTTTTCTGTCAAATCTTGAAGCGCCTTTTTGAGCCTTATTTTTTCAGAATTATTTGCAAAATTTTTGTAATTCCTTATATATCACTCCACAAACTATCGTGCTACATATATTATGAGATATTTTATCTGTTTATATTGGTATATTAATGGATTTTGATGTAAAAAAGAATTATTATGATATTCTTGGAGTCAAAGAAGATGCATCTCCGGAAGAGATCAAAAAAGCCTTTAAAAAAGCTGCAGTAAAGCATCATCCAGATAAAGGAGGAGATAAAAAAAAATTTCAGGAGATGAATGAAGCATATCAAGTCATCGGCGATGAAAAGAAAAAAGGCCAATACGATGCATATAGGAAAGGTGGATATTCGTGATTTGATGGTCAAGGATGATTTTGATGAGGTTGATGATTTAATGGAGGAGTTGATTTCTGAGATTTTGATATCGGTGATATCATGGGCGGTATTTTTGGGGGTGGATTTGGCTGATGATCTAAGAAGAAAAGCACCCAAGGCGGAGAAGACATCCAGGTAGCCATAGATATCAGTTTTGAAGAATCTTATACCGGAGTGACCAAAAAAATATCATATAGCAGGATGAAAAAAGTTACGGGAACTGACGAAAAGACATGTACAACCTGTAAAGGTCATGGAAGTATAGTCCAACAAGTACAGACTCCTTTTGGAGTCATGCAAAGCCAATCTGTATGCCCTTATTGTGAGGGAAGCGGTAAAATCTATACGAAAGATGGCAAACAACTGGCCAATGGATGATTGGAAAAAACAAAAGAAATCTTGGAAGTGAAAATACCCGCTGCAATCAAAGCAGGCTCATATATCAAATTTTCAAACAAAGGGAACGAGTCATCCGCACATCATATCGGTGACCTGTATATCCAGATCAATGTCGCCAATTCCAGACTTTATGAAAGAAAGAGCGATCATCTCTATACCAAGGCAAATGTCAGCCTTTTTGACATGGTATTATGAGGAGAAATCACCGTTGATCATCCAGAAGGAAAGCTAAAAATCAAAGTCCCAAAAGGGACTCAAGTCGGTGACATGATCAAAATCGGTGGAAAATGATTTGGTGTCGGTGGGATGTTCAGCAAAAGAGGTGATTTATTTGTGATTCCTCAAGTCGACATACCAAAAAAATTAAGCAGGGATCAAGAAAAACTATGGACTGAACTCAAATCTAAAAAATAATATACTGGATTTTTTTGTCTTTTTCTCTCCAAATCGAGTCACTGACTCCCCTAAAATGCTCAATCTCCGGATTGGGTTTTTTTTATGTAAAAATTCCACCCGGGTGGGACTTTTGTGATTATGCTTTAAAACTACTAAATAAACGTTTTCCACCCGGGTGGAATTTTTTGTCCTAGCTTTGTCAATTTTTTTCTAGTTTTGTCTACATACAATCTCTGGCAGTAATGAACGAGCATCGTATCTGTATTGAAACATTGATATGTTTAGCAGCCGAACTTATAATTCATTACTTACGTTTGCATGGCAACAAACACAACTGTTCACTCCCCCTGCAGGGATGTAGGGGAAATGAACGGAAATATGTGTCTACTATCCAAACATATACTTACTTCTCTAGGTTTATATGTTTCTAAATATAAACACCGCTGTATGTAAAAAGTACAGCATAATAGATTACCTTCAAATATATTTTCGGTCCTAGGAACCGGAAACAGACGGAAATCTCTCACCCCTCATCAAGAGATATTTCCTGACAGTACACATCATTGATGGGACAGTTAACAAAAATTATAAACAATTTAAATCAATTAATCATGAAAAAGTTTTTTTTCTCGGTAGTGCTTCTCACAAGTTTGGGAAGCTGCCAAAAAGAGGGAATATCTCCTGTTATGCAGGATGAAGATCCTTCTTCTAGTATTAATGTTGTTGATTCTTCTATGTCGCCTGGAGAGTTGAGAGCTACCAAAATAGAATCGGATGTAAATCCACGTTTTGGGAAACCAAGTTCTACCTATTACTATTTCAAAGTGTATGATCCTTCGGGAACTTTACCTTTATCCGTAAAGTTTTGTGAAAAAGCGACAGGGACTGTTTCTTATCTACCTATGGTAAGGACTGGTAATTATTGGACCCTTTCATCAAACTTATTTATCAATGGATGGTATGATTGGCGATATGTCTACAGTTCCAACAAAACTAATATAAGCTCAAACGCTTATATTCTATGTAATACCAGGAACTCGTTCAATAGCTCTCCTTATGCTATTGTTTGGCCTTTTGGAGCTGATGGATCTAGCTGGAACAACCGTGATACTTGGAATGGTGGACAAGAAGGTGGTTGGGGAAATGGTTGGGGTCAGGGCGCACACTTAGGATCAAGTGAATATTATTCAGATGATTGGAATCGTACTAATGACTTAGGTAGAATTATTCGTTCTCCCTTGGATGGCTATGTTGATGCAATTGGACAATATTATGTGTCTGGATATGGTTATAGCAAATATGTCGCTATTATCCAAAAAGCAGCCAATGGAAATCTTCATCGATTTTATGTTGCGCATTTACAAAGTTATCCAAGCAATCTTTATGTAGGTAAATATGTTCGTGCTGGGATTGACCAAATAGGAACATTAGGTTCAAGTGGAGCAGCATCTCCTCATGCTCATACTAATCTACGAATTAATAATGTATCTGTGCCTTTCTATTTTAATGCTCAATGATGACATGTTCTACTTGCTTTCATTAATTTAATTATAATATAGGGGAGGTATTCCTTCCCTATCTTTTTACTATTTAACCTTATTTTTTATGAAATACTTTATAATTATTTGTACCTTATTAGTATTAACAGGATGTAATCAACAAAAAAAAATACAAGAACCAATAGTTCCTGTAATTTTATCTTCTTCGATTCCTGTAACTACATGATTAGCAGAATTCACAGAAAGCGAGTTTTTTTCATGAACTTATCTTGGCTGAATATATACACCTATTTTCATTTCTGACGATATATTAATCGTTAGTTGAGCATTTTTTATTAACATACCAAAAGAAACAACAAATAAAGTATATTCTTCTCAATATACGCCTCTCACAAAATCATATTATGAACGAATTTGATTTACTAATAAAGACAAAAGTAAATCATTTAGTATTCACATATCACAGCTCATACGACCAGAAACCACATATACATCTGAAGATCTTTGTTTTGTTGAATATTATGATGGATTCCTATCTAAATCAGAAAAAATAAAAACTATTCAAAACCAAAAAATATATGTTTATTATACTACTTTAATGTCTTCAGGACCTGATATTGAACCACAAAAAATCATAGATACACAATTTTGTTTCGTACATAGTTGAATGTTATATAAATTTTCTGCATCTAACTATACACATGAATACATGGAAAATATAATAAATTCACTTAAATTCTTCTAGTTTTACTCCATCCCATACCCTTCCTCTAAAATAGAGGAAGGACAAAAAAAGTCCCTCTGTTTCAGAGGGATTTAGGGAGTAAGAATTTACTTCACCAACCTATACGGAAATACCCCACCAATCGAACTCGCTGAGGATTCGATGTTTTTGCTATTTGAAAGGATGACTCACTGATCTGTTTCACTGTCACTTTCAATAAACACACTCAATGTCTTGGATTCTCATTGCTTGATAGTCAACCCTGGAGAAAATGATGTCGTTATCGTTGTATCACCTGCTAGACTTGTGATGGAAGCTATTTTCACGCCATCATCCTCTATCCATCCTTTGGTAAAGCTCCCCAATTTTTGGAATGTAAGCTTTTTGATGATGATGTCTTGATCAGCAGTAAATTGTAATGATCCTACATATTTTGTGCTTGCTGGAAGGGTTCATATATCAGTAGAGACAGCACTTATCTGTAATGTACCTGCGATACTCGTTATTTCATTGGTCTGACATTCACTTGGGCAATCTAATGATCCTATTATACATAATAATTTATTTTCTGGGGTATCACATTGGGAGGTGGGAGCTTCAACGGCTCATCACTCCGCTCTCATCATCATTAACATTACATATCCTCTCACTTCAGGTGCACTTGGGGTAGAGATATTGGTCATGATTCCTGCATCCTTCAGTGCTTGCAGATGATTGGTGTAATAGGGCTCTCCACCATTATATGTATCATCGTACAGCGCTCTGGAAAGAACGGTACCAAATTGTGCTCTTGTGACCGTAGCGTTTGGATTGAAAGCGGTGATACCTACACCCATCAAGCCTAACTGACAGGCCTCAAGAATATATCCTTTAAGCTCACTACTTTCATCAGTCACATCAGAGAATTCACATACTAATGAGTCATCGGGTGTTTTACCCAGCACCCCTTCAGCATAATTCACCATCATCTTAGCCATATGCGATCTGATGAGAGAGCCGTACATATTGGCACTATCGATAGGAGCTTGGGTAGTGATGCTGATACTATATGCATAATCATATGCAGATTGAAGCTCACTTGTGTATCCAGCAAGAGTTGGTGTTGAAGCAATTGTAGTCAAGAGAGTTATGATGAGAAATATTTTCTTCATGATTGAGGAGCTATATAAAATGGTTTTT
>CAZBWN010000073.1:0-4801 GCA_964495905.1 uncultured Candidatus Peribacteria bacterium | reverse complement strand
CGCCGAAAGTTTCCAAAATCTTGAGTTGCCTCTGGTCACGAGACTACTATGGAATATCTCTTTGTTTTTCCAGCACCAATGGCAGACGCTCTTGTGAGTCACCGTAGCACTTGGACTGATAGGTTGAGTGTATTTCTCTACTGAATCCGGTAAGAAGAACCGGTTCCGTCTGGTGCTCAGCATCCCTATGATCGGTACGATGACCAAATATTTCTATATCGTGAAATTCTGCAGATATATGAAGCTGATGATGGATGCAGGGATGAGTTATGTCCAAACATTTCAACTGTTGAGGGATATCCTTCATATCCCAGCGTATCAGGATATGATTGAACGTGTTCTGGTAGGATTGAATAAGTGAAAAAATATTTACGCTGTCTTACAGTATGAAACCGCATTGATCCCTTCCGAGGTATCTATTATGATCAAAGTCGGTGAAGAATCTGCAAATCTCTCTAGCTCGTTGGACAATGTCCTTGAAATGTATCAAGAGGATCTCAACAATATCATTTTGCGCTCATCTAAGATCATCGAACCGGTGATGCTTATCTTCGTAGGTTGAATCGTCGTAGTCATCGCGCTTGGAATCTTCGGTTTGATCTTGCAGATTATGGAAGGATCGGGGATGTAAGGGAATTCAGAATTTTAAATTTGAAATTTAGAAAAAAACTGTTCATCTAGGCGAACAGTTTTTTTAAAAAATTTATTTTCAATTCCATACTTGTTCAATTTTTGCTTTTATTTTTCATTCAAAAATTTCAATAAGTCTTTTGTTTGCATCTATGAGTTTTTGTTCTTCTTCTAGTTGTGTAACGATTTCTTCTTGTTCGGCAAGTGGTGGAAGTGGAAGTTTATAAGATAAAATATACTCTTTACTTACTCTTTGCTGTCCCGCAGATCAAGACATAAAAGATTTTCATCCTTGAATAAATTCTTCATTTGAAATAAAGTAATAAATCCAATCTGGTAGAACTTTCTCATTTGCTCTTAGAACAAAATATTCTGTAGATCAGAATCAAATAGCATTTTTTAGATTTTTTGCAATAGCTGATTTTCAATTTTCAAAACAAGGTGTAATTTTAGCCAACAAAACGTCATTATCTTTAAAATAAGTATATCATTTGTATACTTCTTCTATTGTCTTATCTTCTTGTGGTTGAAAATATTTTTGATGCTCTTGAATAATTTGCATAGGCACGAATGAAATAGGAGTCTTGGGATTAAATCTTTTTACCTCACTCTTTTGCGGATCAAATTCTACTATATTTGCTAATTTTACAATTTCCCATTCATTTTTAATCTCTATCTTTGGTTTGTAAGTTTCCAAAGATAATTTATTCCCATCAATAATTTTCTGATATTCATTTATTTCTGAGATAATTTGCTGTTGATATTCAATGGACGGAAGAGGAATTTCTATATTTTCAAAATCTCATTTCGTTATATGGGTCATTGTATTACCATGAACATTCTTTAATATTTCTTGTCTTACTTTTGTTCATAGATAATAAAAATATTTCTTTAATATTTTAGATTCATTAATGTTAACCTTAAATATATGTTGATTCAAGTAGGCATCTCATCAATGCCAGACATAAAATCATATAGTTGCAGATCGTGAAATCAATAAATCTCAATCTTTAATAATATATTTCTTATCTATATCATTTTTATCGTAAAAATTAAACTTTTTTTCTCAGTCAGTTAAATTTTGTATTCTTATAATCTTTTTTCAATTATCTGCTCGATCTGCTGGTTTAAATGGAAATCAATTTATATATTCTGCGACATCTCACAGTCTAATTTTGTCAAAAGTTGTTTGTGTAGAAAATCATTTTTTATACCTTCCTACTACTAAGCTCAAATCAAATCATTTTAATGTGCTATCAATTTTTTTGCTGTATTCTTTCTGTTTCTTGATCTCGATATCTATTTCTTTGATTCTTTGATTTTTTTGAGATTTCTCATTAGTATTTTGTATTGCTTTAACTTGTTTTTTTAATGTATTAACTTTATTTGTGAATTCTTTTATGCTATTCTCTCATCTTGCCTTTTCAAGTTCCAGTTCGTTGAGTTTTGTCTTATCGTAAATTTGCGAACTATTCACTGTGAATACTTGTCCATTGACTATCAGCTTCTGTTTGTCTGTGAAATATTCCATCAAATCCGAAGTTTTTATCTCTCTTCTATTGGCGTCTAAACTATATCCATCATTTTTGATATCTATAAATTCTATATCGTAATCTTCAATTTGTTGTTCTTTTTTCCGAAAAATAATATCAGTTTTTACTCCTGAATATGGCATAAATACACCTTGAGGTAATGAGACAACTTTGAGAAGTTTTCCTTTGCTAATCAATATTTTTCTGATTTCTACGAAGTTTTTATCTGCTTTGAATAATACTCATTCTGGTACGAGAAAAATTGCATATCATCAAATTTTCACGTCTTTGAGAAAACCATCAACAAATTCTCGTTCTTTATTTTGTCAAAAAGGTGGATTTCAGATTGTGACATCGTAGGTATTTTTTTTCTCATCTTTGAGTGAAAGAAAATCTCATTGATCAATATTGCTGTGTCAATCTCCTGTTAAAATCATGTTCATCTTTGCTATTTCACTGCTTCTGAGATTGAGTTCATTTCCAAAAACAGTATTTTCTTTTAATATTTTTTCTGTTTTTTCGTTTAAATTTTTTGTTTTTTTGAGTTCATTTTTTATGTGTTTAAAAATTTCTATCAAAAATCAACCGGTACCACATGTAGGATCGAAATAAGTTTTACCAAAAAACCTTTCCCTATTATATTCAAATGCCTGATCCAAAAGATTTACCATGAATTTTACTATATGTCTAGGGGTGAAGTATTCTCCCATATCAGAACTTGTATTTCCGTAGTTGATAAAATATTCAAATGCTTCTCCTTTGATATCTAAATCATAATTAGAAAGATGAACTTTATCTACTATATCAAATAATTCTGTCAAAACTTTTTTTTCTTTATATTGTTCTAAATCAAAACGAAATTCTTTATTATATACTTTATTTATAGCCTCAAAAACATTGGTAATATTTTTTTCTGAAATATTTGATTTGATATTTTCTAATTCAGCCAATAAATCCTTTTTTTCTGAACTTTGAACTATACTATCGAGAAGATCTGTATTTTCTTTGATAAGTTTGAGAAAAAGCATCGCCATGGTGATATGTAGTCTCTGATCTATACCTAGTCATTTTCATCTCAAAAAATTATTGATTCCATCAAATGCTTTCTTGAGTTCTTGCTTATCTGTACTAAGAAGTTTTGTTTCTTCTATTTTGACTGGATGCGTATATTTTTTAATAAAATCCATGTTTATATCTCATATCATATCAATATTTATATCTTTTTGTCGAGAAGAATTTCATTTATTAAAAATAAATTCATCTGCATGAAATGTAATCATATTGGTTCTAACGAGTAATATTTTGTCTGCCAATAATCATTCGTCTTTTAGTTGATGTAAATAATTCAATCATTGTCCTTTTGCTCAATGTAAGTCCTTGAAATCTTTTTTATTTTCGAAAATGATACAGTATTTTTTTTCTTTATTTTTGATAGCTACATCTGGTCTATCTTTTCATTTAATCGTAAAATTAGTATCAAAATCATCAGATGATAATCAAATTGTAGTTAAATGAGCAATAATTTTTTTATCTACAGCATTTGCCTCTGTATTAAGATTTATTGCCATAACTTTACAAAAAAATATGTAAAATACACATTGTTAATAACAAAATATTTATTGAGCTTCTAAAGTCAAGTTGATAACTATATATTGATTTGACTTTTCTTGTCATATATATTTTTGACGCATATGATTTTATATTATAAAAAAGGGGCGGATACTCCCCCCCCCTACAATAAAACTATCTTATTTCCCCTTCGGTACAAAGTGCATCATATCTAGCAAAGTATACGTCTTTTTTGCTATTCATGCAATGATATACTCTTTACCATCTTCTTCTATGATATCATATATCTTACTGAATTCTTTTTCTTCTCTCATCTCAGTTGCAACATCATATCCGAGATATATCGCGATATATTCTTTATCGTCTATGGTGTATGTCAGTTTTTTTGAATTGATGAGATTCTTGAATTTCAGAGGGATATTATTTTGATCGTAGGTATAGAACATTTCTGCATCATCAAAAGATGTCTCTTCCATCTTGATGGAATCTTTGATCTGTAGATAATTGAATCCTCTGATATTCATAATATGAACCTCATCTAACAAGGTATTTGTAGGTGCGAGAATTCATACGATTTTGACTGATCAAAGCCCGAAGAAATTTGAGAGTTTGTCTCCTGGTTTTTTGAATAATCCTTCTCTTTTCATCATCTGTGCCTCTGTATATCCGATAATCATTTCTGCTCCCTCTGAAGTCATTATTCCTGTTCACTCGATGATACCCATATCATCATCGATGGTATCGCTTCCTATGAAGAATTTTGGTACTCATACGATATTTGCATTTAATCTGATTGTCGGTTTCTTGAATACCCGGTAATCATCTGCAATTGCTGTACCTGTACCTTTCGTATTTGCAATGATTTTATTAGAACTTGTAAATCAGATCTTATTTGGTCTGTTTATCAAGAATTGATTGATATCTGTTTTTAATTCAGCTCTTATTCTGATAGAAGATACATCTTGACCTCCTCCCAACTTGGCGAAATTCCAGAAGAATGCGAGGAATAACAGAGTCATGATGACGGGTGCAAAAATAGAGATCCGATTTTTCTTTCTTGGATGGAAGAA
>CAZBWN010000072.1:0-15961 GCA_964495905.1 uncultured Candidatus Peribacteria bacterium | reverse complement strand
CCCAGAGGAGGGGGAGAAGAATTTTTTTCCCCCCCCCCGGGGGGGGGGGGGAAAGCCCGCTTCCGGGGACAAGGGGTGAGGAAAGAAAAACAAAAGGAGGACAAAAAACAAAAAAAACTCTTTTTGTATTTACGTAAGATTCTTTCTATTTTCTCTCACGGAACTCCAAAGTGCTAATCAGATAAATATCGCTCATAAAATCCCTGTAAGAGTCTCTGAGATATGGAACAGAGTCCCCAAAAACATGATTGCTGCGAGGGCGAAAATGGCCCAAAATGCGCCATGTTCCAGATATTTATATTTTGCTAGTGTTCATTTGTGTACGAGCATGATAGTCAGACTTCTGACGAACATCGCTCCTATTCAGAGTCCCAATGCTATGACGAATATATTTTTGCTTAATGCGAATGCTCCGATTACACCGTCAAAAGAGAAACTTGCGTCCAATACCTCCAGATATAAGAATAATGATAATCAGATTTTATGGATGTTGGTGATCCCTCATTTTGGTGTCTGTAATATACTTGCTATCCCTTCTATCAGTACAAATAAAATGATTCATCGCATGCTTGCTATCAGGAACGAAAGATTTTCTTTTGCTGGGAGGAAGCTTCCTATGATGTAGACAACAATCATCGTAACTATAATCTCCATGGATTTGAGTGCTCATATTTTTTGGAGATATTTTTCTATGTATCCTATTCGATGGGTTTCTTTTTCTGCATCTAAGAAAAAATTAAGTGCCACTAAAAGCAGAAATGCACCACCAAATCCCGCGATAGTGATATGTGAGGCGGTGAGTATCGTTGCATATTGATTGGGATCGAATATCGCTAGATTAAATGCTGCTAGGGGATTGATCCCTCCTACGATAGCTACGATGATCAAAGGGAAGATAATCCTCATGCCGAATACTGCGATGGCCATACCTCGAGTCAAAAATCTGTGCTGCCATTTAGCATCCATTTTTTTGAGTATCTTTGCATTGACAACTGCGTTATCAAATGATAAAGAAACTTCTAATATTCATAGGATGATGACTATGAATGCCATCTGTAATCCTCCCGCTATATCGAGCGCTTTTCCTGCTCATAGAAAAAATGCTGTGATGACAGCTATGATAGTGAAAAGTATAGAGCCTCTGAAGTGTTTCATGGAAAAATTGGTAGAAAGTAGAAGGTGGCAGGGAGCAGGTAGAACGTAGAACGTGTCTCATTTCTTTATGCGTTTTTTACTGCTTCAGCTATGATATTTGCAACGCCTTTATCTAAGGGGCTTGGGATGATCATCTCTGGTGTTGGTGTTTGTACATAATTTGCTAATGCTATTGCTGCGGCGAGTTTATGTTTGTCTTCCACTTGTGGTATCCTTGCATCCAATATTCATCTGAATATCCCTGGGAAAACGAGAAGATTGTTGATCTGATTTGGGAAATCGCTTCTTCCTGTAGCTACAATATATGCTCCTCATGCTTTAGCTTCATCAGGCAATATCTCCGGTATAGGATTTGCCATACCAAATACGATTGATTTTTCGTTCATGGTCGCTATGTCTTCTCTCGTCAAAAGATTTCCTTTGCTTACTCAGACAAACATATCCGCTTTTGGTAAAATATCTTTGAGCTCTCCTTTTTCGTCGTTGATGTTATATGCTAATAACTCTTTTTTATATTTGTTGAGGTCTGTCCTTTCTGATGATATCGCTCATTTTGAATCTAAGCTTATGATGTTTTTGACTCCATAAGTTGCTAATAATTTTGCGATAGCCGTACCTGCTGCTCATGATCCATTGATCACCACTTTTATGGTTTCCTTATTTTTTCCTGTAAGTTTCAATGCATTGATAAGTCCTGCTAGAACTACTATTGCTGTCCCATGCTGATCGTCATGAAAAACGGGGATAGATAATCTTTTTTTGAGCTCTTCTTCTATGTAAAAACAATTGGGTGCGGAAATATCTTCAAGGTTTATCCCTCCAAATGTGGGTGATATCGCTTCTACTATTTCTATAATTTTGTCAGGATCTTGAGTATTGAGAACGATAGGCACACAATCAACTCATCCAAATTCTTTGAATAATATCGATTTTCCTTCCATGACGGGAAGTCCTGCTAGTCATCAAATATTTCCCAATCCAAGTACGGCACTACCATCACTCACTATCGCGATAGCGTTTCCTTTCCAGGTATATTCATATGCTTTTTCAGGATCTTTTGCTATTTCCAAGCAAGGTTGTGCTACTCCAGGGGTATAATATAATGAGAGATCGTTCCTATCATTGAGAGGAACTTTGGATTTTATCTCTAATTTCCCTTTATATTCTGCATGTTTTTTGAGTGATTCTTGATAATAATCCATGAGTGATGTAAATATATAAAACTAAATTCAATATTGTTTCACTATCTTGCGTATCTCTTTGAAAGGTACAAACTTGTGTCCTCTTTTTTTATTTTCTTTGCTGATACGATAAGCGATATCTCGGTGCTGTATCAATGTCTTGTATGCGTTTCGTAGAGTATGTTTTGGATCGTAGATATGGGTTGGCAATGATCCCATACCATTGAGCTCGATGATCTTGAAGTTGCCTTGGCAAAGTTCTTCTACGCTTTTTGCTTTGATGTCATAACGTCCAAAATAGAATCCGTCTATTTTTTTGCTCATATCATCGATTATCTTTTCTAACTCTGGAGTTATTATCTTTGATACATCGTAAAATACCGAACCTCTGCAATGATTCCCTATATAGTTGAGCTGAAATTTTTCTCAATCGGCTAATATATTTGTCCATTTCTCCTTATATTCTTCTTTGAACTGATGGTAATAATATTTTGCTCTCGGGTGATTATATATCAATTGTTCAAATGTGCTTTTTCCATCTCCATGGAGAAACATAAATTTTTTTTCTACGATTCCTGTGATGTGTCCTTCTTCTTCTCCTGGGATACGATAATAGAAAATCCCAAACTCGAGAGGGTAGTCGATAAATTCTTGAATGAGGATATCTTCGTGAATGCGTTTCAAATATGTTTTGAGTTGTTTGCTATTGTGTATTTTTTTGACATCTCTTCCTGTTCTTCCTAAGGTAGGTTTGGCTATGCAGGGATAGTGTATATTGTTCTCTTTCATCTGTTGTTCGCTGTATTCACTCTCATGTCCTTCTGTAATGAGGATACTTATCGGTAGTAGTCTTGGTTCGAATTTATCGATGTCATCATATTTGCTATATCCAGCAAATCCACTCAATATCATACTTGGATTGATGTTAGAAAAAAATCCTATATGTCCTGCTTTGATAACTAAATATGTACAATAGATATATACGGGAATATCAAAAAGATATCCTGGCCAAAATTCCCATCTTCTATATTTCTGTATCCATAGACGAATATTTTTTTGCATATTATTAACTTCAGAAGATATTTAAAATTCGTTTGGTTCCCCAAATCACAGGAAGATATACGGTTGATTTACCTATAAGTGCTGCGAGAATAAATAGTGGAAATGGTAACTTTTTGCGTACAATGCCGATGGCTGCAATATCTGGTATTGCTGAGTCTATTGCTACTATAGTCAGTAGAAATAGCACTAGTGTACTGTTTCTTGTCTCCAGATAATTTTTTATTTTTGAATTAAAATTGCTTAATCTTTTTTTATTTTCTACATATTCTGCAAATCTTTTCTCTAAACGGGATATTCGATCTTTATTATCTCTTTTCTCCTTAAATGCCAATATTCGTTTATGCATATATCCATACAACAATCGTATGAGGATACTGCTTAATGTCGCTGGTATTACTGTTGCTAGCGACATCGTTATCGGACTTGCTCCTTGTACTAAACGAATTCCCATGAGTGTATAGGTGATAGGGATGATTATCGGTGGGAATATCGGCGAGATGATTACAAGACACGATATGATTATATGTTTTAATAACATCTGATTGATGTAAATAAAAGATTATATCTTTACTGTTTTTACGTGTTTGAAAAAGTTGTCGATATCTGCTTTGGTCATATCTGCGTTGACGGTCATCAGCCTGATGAATTCTTCTCATCTCCATTTTCCATAACTTACCTTGATCAATCCTTGTTTGTCGAGGGCTTCGCAAATTTTGCTTGCAGGTTTCCCTTTGACTTGAAAACAAACATTAATACATTCCGGCTGTAAAACAAGAGAAAAATCTTTGTCTTTTTTAATCACTGCTACAGCATATTTTGCATTGGCAAATTCATTGTTGATCCTTTTTTCATATCCGGTCTCTCCAAGATATTTGAGTGCTGTCCATACTTTGAATGCGTCATTTCTTCTCCCGCATTGGATAGATTTGTTGCCAGGATTAAGCGCTTTATCATCCATCTGAAAAAGGTAATCTGCATTTTCATTGAAATTTTTGTAGAGGATATCTGGATCTTTGACGAGAAGCACTGCAGCTAATAAGGGGACGTTCATCATCTTATGTAAGCTTCGTGAAACTGAATCGCTGAGTTCGACTCCTTTGAGCAGTTGCTTATGTTTTTTGCTGAGTAAGGCTCCTCATCAGAGTGCTGCATCTACGTGCAGCCGTAGTTTGTATTTTTTTGCTATTTTAACTATTTTTTCTATAGGATCAAAGGCTCCGAGCACGGTCGTTCATGCCGTAGCATTTACGAAGAATGGAATATATCCGTGTTTGAGATCAGAAAGAATCGTTTCTTCAAGTATCCTTATATTCATTTTTCCTTTTTCGTCTGTAGGGAGTATCCTGATGGCTTCTTTTCCGAGTCCGGTCACGCTGATAAATTTTTCTGTAGAATAGTGCGCTTGATCTGAAGTATATCCGACCAATTTTTTTCCACGTATGCCTGATATTTTGATAGAGGAATATTTTTCGTTTCTTGCAAGCACGATCGCAACCATATTGGTCAATGATCATCCGGGTCAGAATATCCCGTCGCCTTTTCTGTATCCGACTTTTTTGAGTAGGAATCTGATGACCTCTTGTTCGATCAAGATATGTATGCCTGCTGATTTGTAGGTATGCATCGTAGTGTTGAGTACTGCGGTAAGCATCTCCGCCATCACTGCAGGGAAAATCTCTCCGCCCACTAGGAGATTGAAAAATCCTTTGCTATTGGTCTTTGGGCTATTGAGTGCGATTTTTTCTATTTCCTGGAAAAGCGCATCAATATTCATTCCCTTCTGGGCGATATTGAGATTGATGTTTTTTTTGAGTGTCTCTGGTGATGCATATCTGAGGACAGGATTCTTTTCTGAATGCTCATAATATTTCTTGATGATAGCTACGGTCTTATCCAAAATCTTATCATTGTTTTTCATGGTGATGTGTGTTGGTAAATGTAAGAAAATGTATAATCAAATTGAATTTTATAGCAAGATAAATACTCCTTGTTATATCTATAGCAATAAGTTATTATATACACATATTATGTATGAAGCAGTACTTGACATTAGTCAAGAAAGTAGTATAACTATTTTGTATATAACAAATACAATTCTTTACTTATAAAAAAACTTATATTATGTTATTTAGTGAATTTTGATTAAAAACCGGTTTATTGAAGTCTTTAGATGCTATAGGATATAAGGAGGTGACTCCTATCCAAGAACAAGTGATGAAGATAGCTCTGAGCGGAAAAAACATTGTTTGACAATCTCAGACATGAACTGGGAAGACAGCTGCTTTTCTTTTGCCTGTCTTGAATAAGATAGATACCAACAAAAAGACCTTACAGGCGTTGATTCTTGCCCCTACCAGAGAACTTGTTGTTCAGATAGGTGAGGAAATCAAAAATCTGACGAAATTTTATGGAGTGAGCTATGCATGTGTCTATGGAGGTGCAAGTCCGCTTATCCAAAAAAATATCCTTAAAAAGAATCCAGCGATTGTTATCGCAACTCCAGGAAGATTGATGGATTTTATGAATCAAAAAGTCATTGATGTCCGTGTCGCTGAATACTTCATCTTAGATGAGGTTGATAGAATGCTTGATATGTGATTTGTCCGTGATATCAAAAAAATCCGAGCTCAACTCAAGAATGTAAAACAGACCTATACTTTTTCTGCCACTATGAACGATGAGATGAAGTCTATCATCAGAGATCATATCTCTACGTATGAATTCATCAAAATAGGTGAATGAGTGACAGTAGATAAGATTCATCACAGATATCTTGCTGTGGATCATGAACAGAAATTGTTCAATGTAATCAAACTCATCAAGGCTCATCCCAATGATAAAGTCCTTATTTTTACACATACTAAGAGAAATACGAAGACTATCAATGAACTTTTACTCTGAGATAAATTTAATTCTGGATTATTGAACGGCGATATGTCTCAAGGGAAAAGGCAATCCACCCTCAACGCATTCAAGACAGGACAAACTCAAATACTTGTAACAACTGATGTTGCTGCTAGAGGACTTAATATGGATAATGTCTGATTGGTCATCAATTTTGATGTTCCTGTGGATCCAAAGAGTTACATCCATAGAATTGGAAGAACGGGAAGAGCAGGAGCAAGCGGAAAAGCTATTATGCTGGTTTCTCCTTTGGAAATACCACTTTTTAAAGACATAGAAAAAGTACATAGAATCAAAATATTACCTTCAGAACATTTTGTCCAGCAAGATAGAGAATGAGTCTATGGAAATCTTCGTTTGGATAGATCTACTGATAAAAAATGATGAGGAAAGAGACCACAGGCACCAAAACGCCAAAGCTTCACTAAAACCTATAGCAAAATCTATCCTTCTGATGAACAGAGAGCTATCAAATCTGAAAATAATTATCGTAGCAATCCTAATCATAAACAACATGAACGTAGGCCTTCAAGACCTAGCGCTCCATCAGTAATGGGGGATCGTAGTTCTAGTAGCAGACCATCAACAGGTTGATACAAATGATCAAGACCAGATAGCAGACCCTCTACGGGTTGATATAAATGATCATCTAGACCAGACAGTAGACCGTCAACGGGATGATACAAATGATCATCTAGACCAGACAGCAGGCCATCTACAGGTTGATATAAATGATCATCTAGGCCCGATAGCAGACCTTCAACAGGTTGATATAAATGATCTAAACCTAGTAAACCGCAAGGAGGAGGATTTAGAGGAGTCGGTAAACCGTATCATAAATAATCAGAAAAAAGACGCGTGATGCGTCTTTTTTTAAATAACCTGTATATTATATTTCTTCATTCATTCTGTTGTATATGTCTTTTGATCTGTACAAATAATGACTCCCTCTATGCGATTTTTTTTTAGAAATGCTAAGGTTTTTTCTATTCCCATCGCGATGCAAGCAGTTGCATATGCATCACCGAGATAACATTTATCCGTAATCAACGTTATACTTATGATTTCATTATTGTTACTTGCGGTTATCGGGTTGATGATATGGTTATATTCTTGATTTTCTATCTTCCATTTTCTTTTGTAGTTGCCTGATGTCGCTATGGCTTTATTTTCTACTTCTAGTGTGGCAAAAATATTTTCTTTGATGAATGGGCTGTCTATCCCTACGACTATTTTTTTTCAATCTTCAGCTGATCAAGCGGTATAGATATCTCCTCATGCATCTATGATATAGTTCTTATATCATCTGCTATCTAAATATTCTTTTGCTCTGTCTACTCCGTATCATTTTACTATTCCTCCAAAATCTAGATTCTGTCCTTCTTGTAAGGTGATCTGGTTTCCTTTGATTTCTATTTTTTCAAGATTTAGATTTACGTTTATCGCTTCTTGTTTTATAAATTCGTTGCTATGGAAATCTTTACTGTATCCTATCTGAGATAAGTTAATGAGCGGATTGAAATAGGAATCTGTGTCTGTGTATATCTCTTTGCATTTTTTGAGTATGTCGATGAATGCGTCTGATACCACTCCTGTCCTGTTTTTATTCACTATGCTTAAGCTTGAATTTGGGATAAATCTAGAAAATTCTAGTTCTAATGCATGGAATATTTCAAAAATATTCTCTATGTCTCCATCAGTATTATCTTTTCAGAAAATAGTTATTGTTATTTCTGTTCACATTAAAAATTTGATTTTTTGATATGTCATTTGTTATATTGTTTACATAAAATCTATATCTCAAATATAAAAAATCTTCTAGTGAAGTAAATACTAAAAAATATTTTTTTGCTTCGCATATTTTTTCTAAAAAATGCTTCGCTGGACATACTTTTTTTCCTTCGGAGACATACTTTTGGCATTGACCCAAAAGTATGCAAAAGGTCTAGTTCTTTACAAAACTCGCTACACTATTCAGTTTGCTTTTTGAAAATGTATACCCTCTTCGGAGTACCCCGTCCAGCATCAGACAACTTGCAAAGAACCAAAGAGCATTGACTGCTTCTTCATTTACGATTCCCTTTCACTTTACTATTTTTCTTTTTTATTTTTACTATTTCTATTTTTACTATTTCTATTTTCTCCTTTACTTTTCTATTTGTTTATTTTAAAATAAATATTTGTTAAAGTGCTTGTAAAAAATATGAGTTTGGATATAAAGCGTAGTAGTATTTAGTTCTTTTTTTATATAGCATGAAGTCTCCATTGCTCCTTTTGCTTCTCGTTTCTTTCTCATTCCTTTTGAGTGGGTGCGGGTTAGATGAATCTTTTGAAAGTAATCAACAAAATGATGGTGATGATATAAATATTATTCAAGATGTCTGATCTCAGGCATTGGATCAGATGCTGCAGTCGCGTTCTACTCCTGTTGTTTGATCTCAATCATTTTCTACTGGTACTGTTTCATCTCAAATATCAAATCAAACCGTTCAATCGGATCCTTCTTCTTTTGTGTGAGACAATACTTCTGAATCAGAGGATGATTCTGAATCAGAAAGTGATTAATCGTTTATTCTATTAAAAATCATATTTTATGGCTCTTATAGAAATGTTTCTTGCATTTGCTATGCTTCCTTTGCTCTTCGTTATCACTTTTGTAAATACTGAGCATATTTTTCAGAATAATTTTTTTGAGACCTATACTTTGATATATTGAATATATCTTTTGGTATCACTTATATGATTGCTTATATTCAAACGTTTTAAATTTAAGATCCTTGTTATAAAACACGAGTGGTTCTCCACTATCCAATTCATATTTTATACGTGTATCCTCGTCTTGCCGGCGGCATGGCTGGTGCATTATTTTATCTTATGAAGTTTGTGAGGCACTGGTCTTTATCTCAGATCATATGGAAAAGTCGCTTTTGTCTATCTTGTACTTTCATTGAGTATATCACCTCTTCTGACTTTCATAAAAAATAAAAAAATATCAGATATCTTGATTGTGATCAGAAAGGTCATATGAATTTTGAGTTTTATCTTTTTCTTGAAGCATGGGCTTGAATATTTTTCTATGGAATATCTCTTTGCCATAAAACATACTCCCGTTATCTGATATCGGGATTATGTGCGACAAAATTTTGTTCTTAGACGTGATGCTTTAACTTGAGTTGTTGCATGAATATTGATGGTATTCCTTTGAGTCACTTCCAATACCTTCTCTATCAGATTTCTTTGATGAGCGTTATGGAAAAGAGT
This sequence comes from uncultured Candidatus Peribacteria bacterium, assembly GCA_964495905.1. GTDB lineage: Bacteria > Patescibacteriota > Gracilibacteria > Absconditabacterales > Absconditicoccaceae > CAJBLF01. The sequence goes on along the minus strand of CAZBWN010000072.1, from coordinate 6,398 downwards.
ACAATCTCTTGTCTATCCTGCTTTCTTGATTACCTGTATCCATATAGCATTTTCATCCAGATTTGATTCTTTTTATATACTGCTTATCATATGACTTGTCAGTATAAGGACATTGTCGTACCTTGCAAAAAAAGATAATTCACAAAGTTGACCTACTACCAAGTATATCTGTATTCCTTGTGGGTATATCTATGATCAAGCTCTTGGAGATCCTGATGGATGAATAGCGCCTTGAACAAGATTTGAAAATATTCCAGATTCACGGGTATGTCCTATCTGCGGCGTGAGTAAATTGGATTTTGAACCTTATTATGAGGTACAGCATGCAATATTTGAATGATATATCTCAACAGTAATGGCTTATGTTATGCTTACAAAAGATATATTGGAATTGACATTAAAAGTGAACTCAACTCTTACTGTTTTGCCATGACAATATATATTGCTTTGTTTGAGGGATTTTGATGGTGAATTTACAAGAGCATATTCTGTAGTGGAAAATGTCTGAAATACGGTAAAATTATGAATCAAACTAAAAGATACGGGGAGATGATGAAGGGCTTTGAAAAAAATAAAAATATGAGATACCCTCAAAATCAAAAGCGTGCATTGAGAATTCGTTTTGAAGAACACTTCTAATCCTAAGGTATTTATCGCTACATGAACTGGGTTATCGCCTATATATAATATGATAATCTCTAACGCTTCTTCTACTGATAATATCTTGTTTTTTTGAGCTTCTACTCAAGAAGATCTCTTCTATATGAAGCAATTGCGTGCATGCAAGAATCTGCAACTTGAGTTATTCTTATCACAAGAAAACGTCAAATGATATCATTATGGAAGAATAGATATTACGGGTTATGATTTCCCTCTCAATACAGAATTCTACGTATGTTGACATTCTGATATGGTAATAGAACAGATGAAAAATCTAAAATCCAAATGATATAAAAATGTATATGTAGAAATATTTTAATCGCTGTTGTATAAAAAATGAAAAAGATTGGAATCGTTTTGAGCATTGCTATAATAACTTGGGTATTCATATTTACCATGTCTTTTGTTTCTTCAAATAATGTTTGTACTTGAGTGAGAATCTATGAATGCACTGCTTTACAGCAGAAACAAGCTGCTGCTCAATTAGCACAACAACAATTAGAGGCTCAACAAGCACAACAACAAATACTTACGCAACAGCAAGCACAAGCTGCAGCACTTCTCCAAGCACAACAACAAGCTATACAACAACAAGCTGCACAGCAACAAGCTCCGCAACAAACTGTGCAGACAAAAATCAATACTAGGACAAGGGCGAGTTAGTTTTAAATCCTCCATCCTAAAGGATATCCCGCCTTGCGGGACAGGCTCTCCTTCCTTTGAAAAAAAGGAGGACAAAACAAGTAACAAAAAAAACCCTGTAAGAAATTATAGAGTTTTTTTTATACTATATTTATTTAAGTAGTTTTCCTAAATCGATTGCGTGAAGATTTTCTAGTTGGTCGGTAAATCATTTATCATGACTAACCATAAGCATAGCTCATTCATATTTATTGAGTGATTGAGCGATAACAGGAAGGTGACGGAAATTTATATGATTTGTCGGTTCATCAAGGATAAGGAGATGTGGTTTCTGAAGTACGAATCTTGCATAGCAGAGGAGTCATTTCTGTCATTCAGAAAGAGATCCAATGGTATTTCTCAATACCTCTTTTGTGAGTAGAAATTGGGCTGCTACACGAAATATATCTTGGTCGCTTGTTCCTTCGGCTGCTATAGCTTCCAATGCATCTCGTACATTCATACTCATATCTAATGTATCAAAATCCTGACTATAATATCATACTTTCACTTTGTTGTGAATCATTGCTATATCTTCTTCTGGGTGCGTTGTATCTGGTTCTTTAATCATAATATCTTTTGTTTTATCTTCTATTATCGCATTGTACTCTTTCATGATTTCTGCTTTGTGTTCATGGATCATCATAAGTCTTTTGAGTAGTGTGGATTTACCGATTCCATTTGGTCCCACAAATATATATCTTTCTCATTTTTTTATGGTGAGAGGATATTTGTGTATTTCTATTTCATGCTCTGCATTCATCAATCATATCTTATTTATAGTCACTATCGGTCCTACATAATTTTCAAATGGAATAGAAAAAACGGTAATAGTCTTATCATCTTTTCTTACTTCTACTTTATTTTCTTCGGCATCTGCTACTTCGTCTCTCATTTTGCTTGCTAATTTACGCATCTTTCCTCCTTTATTGGCGAAGAAATTTATTTTTTCTTTTGCATCGATTATTTTCTTTTCGGCTCTTGCATTCTGCATCTGGTCTTTTTCTATCTGTGCTGCAATCTGTTCTACTACGTCGTAATAATCTCACCAATATTGTTCCACTTGATGACGGTCTTTATTCAAGTACAAGACTCAGTCCGTAAAGAGATTCAAGAAATCTGCATCATGACTGATAACTACCACGGTCTTATCATATGATAATAAAAACATGATCAGGTCATTGATCCCATTTCCATCCAGATTGTTGGTCGGTTCATCAAGAAGGAGAATATCGGGATGTTGTATCAAAGCATAGGCTAGCAATAATCTCGCTTGTTGTCCTCCAGAAAAATCTTTGATGGGTTTGTTGAGTGGTGCATTGAAATTAACCACTTTGAGAATTTCAGTTATTTTCTTGTCGAGTTGATAATCTTTTTCTGTAAATGCTGTTTCAAAAAATTCTTTGATGCTGAGATGCAAATGCTCTTTGAGCATTACTTGTCTAGAAACAGCGATAGTTTTGCCGTTGACGATATTTATTTTCCCTTCTTGTGGTTTGAGTTCTCCTGTGATCATCTTGAATATCGTCGTTTTCCCTGCTCCGTTTTGTCCCATGATGGTAATCTTGGTATTTTCACGAATGGAAAAATCACTCTCTACGAGGATAGGGTGTCTTCCGTCATTATATGCAAATGATACACTGTCGAAACGAAGTATTATTGGGTTTTGATTGCCAGCCATAAGAATTAGTATAAAGTATAAAGTAGTAAGTATTAAGATGAAAGTCGAATATAAGAAAGTGCCAGCAAAATTCAAGAAAAATTCTGAAAATATGTATTTTGCCTATCATTTTTTGGCTATTTCTTTACTATTCTGTAGTCTTATTGTTTTTGTAATGCATATTTAATTGATAGACAATACGATTATGAAAAATATAGCTAAAAAAAGGTTTAAGACGATGGTTGATTTCTTATTTACGGCTGTAAGAAAGCATAAAATTTATAAAAGCATATTAAAAATACATGTAACGTTCAGAATCTTGATCTTTATCGTATGTCTCATTCGATTTACCGTCGCTACCTTGATATTTCCGCCATTACCTTTTGGAAATTTTATTTTGATACTCTGATTGGTGGTGTTGTTTCCCATTGATAAAGTTAAATCTAAATTCTATTATATAGTAAATAAGACTAGGCTTAAATGGTTTTATACCAAGTGGTTACAATGAGTACAAAAATTCAGAAAAAAAAATAATTAAACGATTTTATTCTTTTTGAGATTATATGCTTATACGTAGTGCTGTTTTTGTAAAGAGCGCATCCAAACTAGAGGAATGCCCAGAGACAAATCTCCCTGAATTTGCCATGATCGGAAGATCGAATGTCGGTAAATCATCGCTTATCAATACTATCGCCAACCATAGCAAGCTTTCCAAAGTTTCTGTCACTCCTGGTAAAACCAAGCTGATAGGCTATTTTTTGATGAATGATGAATGGTATCTTGTCGACTTGCCTGGATATGGATATGCTCAGATAGGACAAAAGAATAGGATGCATCGGTTGGGCATTACCCATGATTATTTTATCGGAAGAGAAAATTTGAAAAAAGTCTTCGTCCTTATTGATGGTAATATTCTCCCTCAAAGCATCGATCTCGATTTCATTCATAGTCTGGATCAGAAAAATATCCCTTTTGATATCGTGATGACCAAGATAGATAAAGCTACACAAAAAGAGTTTAGTCTCCATACTCGTTTATTCAAAGAAGAACTCGCTAAAATCGTCACTCATATGCCAAAGATATTTCCTATTTCTAATGTTACTAAGAGAGGGAAGGAAAAACTGTTGGACTATATAGAAGAATTGATAAATTGATAAAATGATAAAATAAAAAAATCCGACATTATTCATTTTTAATTATTTATTATTCATTAATTTTGTTGTATCTCAAAGTCACTAATCTTGCCAAATCATATACTTCAAAAGTCCTTGTTGATCATGTAGACTTCACTATTTCTAAATGACAAAAAATCGCTTTGGTAGCCAAAAATGGTGCGGGGAAATCTACCTTGCTCAAAGTGATTATGAAACACGTGGACTTGAGTGATGGTGCTATTGAATGGAGAGAGGGTATCAGTATCGGCTATCTTTCACAGGATACTCGTTTGGATGATGCTCTGACTGTACGCCAATTTCTGTTTGATTTTGATACTATGCAATATCGGGAGAGAGAAATAGAACTCAATATCGCTATCAATAAGCTTCGTATCAAGCCGTATCTTGATCAGCTTATCTGATCTCTTTCGGGTTGAGAAAAAAAACGTGTGGCTTTGACGAGCGTCTTGATGGGTAATCCAGAAATGCTTATTCTTGATGAACCGACCAATCATTTAGATCTGGATATGATAGAATGGCTTGAACGATATCTCAAAAATCACCGTATCACCTTGCTTATGGTGACGCATGATAGATATTTCCTTGAAAGGGTATGTACGCATATATTTGAGCTTAATAGAGGGAAAATTATTGTCTTTCCTGGAAATTATTCCTATTATTTGGAACAGAAAGCAATCCGTGAAGAGAATGAAAGGATAGAGGTCCACAAACTTAAACAGTTATATAGGAAAGAGTTGAGCTGGATCAAGAAATCACCAAGCGGAAGACAGACGAAATCTAATTCTAGACAGTCGAGATTTGATATCATCAATGATCAGTATGATACGCTCAAGGATGTTGTTTTCAATGAACAAGCAAAGCTTACCTTATCGGTTACACAAAGAGTATTAGGTGGAAAAATCCTCAAACTCAAACATATCAAGAAATCATTCTGAGACAAAAAACTTTTGGCTGACTTTTCTCATGAATTCAGACATAACGAACGTATCGGTATCATAGGAAAAAATGGTGTCGGTAAGTCCACCTTTGTCCGTATGCTGATCGGTGAAGAACCTATAGATTCCTGACATGTGCAAACAGGGGAGACCGTTGTTTTTGGGCATTATCAACAAAAAGAAATCCATTTTCCTGATGATAAAAGAGTGACAGATATCGTCCATGATCGTAACTTGCTTGAACAGTTTCTTTTTCCACCTAATCAACAACATGTGTTTGCAGAAAATTTAAGCGGTGGAGAAAAAAGGAGATTGCATCTGCTGACTATCTTACAAAACCGTCCTAATTTTTTGATTCTTGATGAACCGACAAATGATTTGGATCTCGTCACTATCGGTGTTTTGGAAGATTTCTTGATGGAATATAAGGGATGTCTGATTGTGATTTCCCATGATAGGTTCTTTATGGACAAAATCACTGATCATTTGTTCATCTTTGAAGGTGAAGGTGCCGTAAAAGATTTTTGGTGAACGTATTCGGAATACAGGGATAATAAGGAAAATAAACCCACTACGAGTAAAACTGTTGGTGCTCCTGCTACTATTCAGCACGTTGAAGAAACTGATTCTCTTCCTGAAGCAGAACAAGATCCTAATAAGAAAAAGTTGTCATATGCAGAAAAACGTGAATTGGATCAGCTTACCAAAGATATCCATATCTTGGAAAAAGAGAGAGATGAGATCAATGCTATCTTCACTCAGAAAGATGTCGCTTATGATGATATCAAGGCATTGTCTGATGCGATTGGAATCATCCTTCGTCAGCTTGAACAGAAAGAGTATAGGTGGTTTGAATTGAGTGCAAGAGAGTAGTTTCTTGTGATTTATAAAATTATCATTTTGAAATGTTGAAAAATATGGATCCTTGAGAGAGAGCAGAGTTAAAAGCTGAATGAGAGTGAGTTTGGACGAAACTTAATTCATGTAATGGTATGTTGTCTCAGATAGATGCAGCATTAGCATCAAACAAATCATTTAATGGCACTAGAGAGGATATGGAAATACTTAAGTCTGATATACAGGGTGATATACTTTTGTTGCTTCAAAAATCTAAGAAGATTACTGATGTGTTTGGGATAGGTGAATATGATTATATAAAGCATCCAAATCCACATCACGATTGATAATTTTTTTCTTAAAAAACATATTTTTTTTTCCTTCGGAGAGTAACTTTCTGGCATTGACCCAGAAAGTCACCAAAGAGGTCTAGTTCTTTATAAAACTCGC
>CAZBWN010000071.1:0-20028 GCA_964495905.1 uncultured Candidatus Peribacteria bacterium | reverse complement strand
GCTCGGACATCTTATAAAGAACCAAAAGAGCATTGACTACTTCTTCATTTACGATTCCCTTTCAATCTTTTAAAATAAATTCTGATGGATAAAAAAAATCAGGAGTGATACCTCCCGATTTATATTATGCTTTAGTTTCTTTCGAAAACCTTTTTTTGAAACATTGACGTCTCTTTTTCCTTACCATTAGGATTGAGATGTGTTTCTAAGCATTGCTTATGAAAGCATCGCACCACTTCGAAACTCACCATATCCCTGTTTTGAAGGATATATTCAGGATCAGTCATCCCGTTATTGTTGGGATAAAATCCGCGTACATTACTTGTAGTCACGTTCTTTATGTTACGCACACGATATTTTGGAGGCGCATTGTATTCAGCATCCGTTTTTTGTCGGTATGCTTCCCACATAGTTTTTAGTGATTTACCTGCATATTCCCCAGCGGGAAATAATTGGACAATATGCTCTTCTTTGACATAATCAGTGATATCACCCATATGCCAACCTGCTCTGCATTCACTACATACCACCCAAGACAAAGGCGGGACTTCATTATTGATAATCACTTCATAGCTTGTAGGCCATGGCCTCCCTGATTCTTTTGCTTTTTGCTGATCTTGCTCGATTTCATCGAGAGTCAGTGCATTTCTGCTCGCATCGTACTTGCGTATCAATGACCAGAATTCTTCATGTTTTGCTACAAGAGGAAGGTCTTTTGGCAGATTATCACCTTGGAATCTGGAGCATTTTCCACTATCATCCAAGTTATAGGCGCCTTGTACTACATAAAACTCATTTAATTTTTCTTTTCTCTCATATGCTGCTTTACGTGCTTCTATGAGATTATGAAAATTTTTTACAGTAGTAAGCTGAGCTTCAATGCCCTCTTTCGTGTCATACCACGGTTGTGTTGTTGTGTCCATACATTTATTTTTTTATGTTTATATTTTTTGTTTTTTGTGGATTTAAAAATAGATAAATAGCAGGTAAAGTCAATGCATATAACAAAAAAAAATCAGGAAGAATACCTCCCGATCTGCTTTATACGTTAACACGTGTCAGTTCTTCACAAATTCTTGTAAGACATGCAATTGCGTTATGTTCTCCATATACATGGATACCAGAGCTATCTTTAGTACCATGATGATCTCCAAAAATAGAAAGAAAATTTTTGCCCTCAGGCCAAGTGATAGCTACTACATGATTACGCCATCCAATCTTGAATACTCCGTATTGTGTTGCCACTAGAAACCAGGCAGTACATACCGTACAATTACGTTTACGACATCCTCTGTATTCATTGGGGATTGCCTTCAATGTATAGTTTTGGAAACCTGCTTTTTGGAATATTTCACTAAATTCTTTTTCTGCTTGCGTATCCAGATAGATACGTAAACACTTTTTGTGCAAACATTTCACTATCCAAAATTCCACGATATCCCCCTCTTCCAAAATATGTTCGAAATTAGTTTGTCCAAGATTATTAGGATAATATCCGGAAGGATTCATCTTAATGGTTGGGAATTTAGAATGCGGTGAATCATCAATGTATTTTTTATTGTGGAGGCGATGATCATCTGGCAGATGATATTCAGCATCCGTTTTTTGTTGGTAGGCTTCCCATATAGTTTTGAGGGATTTTCCTACATATTCCCCAGCAGGAAATGATTTGATGCCAGAAAATTTCTTTACATAATCTGTGAGATCAGTTCCATTCCAACCTTGATTACATTCAGGACATACTACCTGAGGGAAAAAAAGTGAGAAATTGATCTTAGCTTTGATACGTTCTTTTGCTTCATTCATAGAATTTGTTTTTTTTAGATTAGTTTTTTGTTTTTGTGAATGTATTTGATACATAAATAATAGATAAAGTCAATGCTTTAAAAAAAATCAGGAGTAATACCTCCCGATTTCTAAACTTTTCATGTTCGACTACTTTTGAAGCTTTGAATTTAATCTTGCTTTTGAAGCAAGATACCTCTGTCTCATTGATACTATACATAAGAAGATGAGTAGTCCTGCTGCAAAATATGCTATTGCTGGGATACTTTCTGTAGTACTATCAGTTTTCTGATTTTTGAAATGATTGGTTAGATCTATTCCACTTTGAGCCTGTGTTGCTATCGTCATAACGATAAGCACAACGATGATTGTTATTTTTTTCATTTTTTTTATATTTGTTTTTTTGTTTGTTTTATATTTATATATATTTTATATATAATGTCAAGTCTAATTTAGTAATGATAACTCTTGCCCTGTTCTATGGTTCCAATCCTATATATCTGCTCTAATAACGTGACTTTAGCTAGACCGTGAGGTAGCGTGATAGCTCCGAAAGAAATTTTACCGTCTATATGCTTTGATAATGCGGGTTCATCAAGTCCATACGGTCAACCGATAATAAATACAAGATTCTTATTTCTGCATAAAGCAGCGAACTGCATCGTATCTACGACTTTACCTTCTTTGCTCAATACTATCTTTGTGACATCAGAAAATTTCTGGAGATGAGCGATTATCGTCTCTGTATCTTTGGCGATGATCTGCTGATTATTTCCATTTTTACTCGGCTTTATATCAACTATTTTGACTGATTTCCCTAAACGTTTGGTATACTCCTCTACGACGGACTTCCGATGTTTATCTGAGTCTGAAATACTGAGGATAGTGAACATGACAATATAATTAAAAGATTAAAAAATTGAGAAGATTAAAAAATTTGGTGCTGGTACTAGTTTTTTTTAAATCTTTTAATCTTACTAATTTTCATAATTTTTTAATCTTAATATTGTATATACTTATGTGGTTGTCCTTCGTATGGACTCATTACTTTGAAGATATCACCTTTTTGGATTCCTCTATTCTCAAATTCCGCTAAGAATCATTTTTGACCGAGTTGTTTCCAGAATCGTGCTTCTGCTTCATCATTTCCTCGTTGAAGCATCCAGACAATCTTGGCGAATTCTTCATTGTAAATCTCTCGCACGTTCACATACTGAGCATCTCATGCTGCAATATATTTTTCGTTGACCAAAACCTCTTTTTCCTGTTCACTGATATTTTTGATATAGTTTTCCTTTGGTTTTGTCTCAGGAGCAGGGATATTTTCTATCTGATACACTTCTTGGACATCAGTTTTTTTGAGCACATCAACTACTTTCTTTAATCGTTCATCGACACCAAAATGGGTCGCTGCCGAGATTGTAAAGGTATACTCTTCAAGGAGTTTTTTCGTGATCTTGGTTCAGATTTTATTCTTTTTGAAAAAATCTAGGATCTGTTTTCGGAATTGCGCTTTGTATTCTTTGAGGATATCTGCGTCGTTTACGAGATCATATTTGTTGATGAGGAAGAGCATCCTTTTTTCGATGACTAGTTTTCCTTCTTCGTAGATAAACAAGGTGATCATACCTTTATCTTCTCTGATTTGGATCTCTACCTCTTCTGGATTTTTGCTGAATTTTGTACGCGTGTAGGTACAGATTTCGTCCAACAATTCTGGGATCTCCGTGATTCATTTGTCATATCTAGAAATATCACCGATCATACAGAAAATTCTTGCTTTGAGGATATGACGCAAGAAAGCATTTCCCAATCCTTTCCCTTCGGCTGCACCTTTGATGAGACCTGGGATATCTATGACATTGAAATTGGTATTTAAGGCTGTTACTGATCAAAGATTTGGGACCAAAGTCGTAAACGGATAGTCGGCGACTTTAGCTTTTGTATTTGAGATACTGTTGATAATGCTTGATTTCCCGACACTTGGTGTCCCGATCAATGCCACATCGGCGAGCAATTGCAATTCTAGTACGATCTCTTTTTTGTGTCCGGGTTCTCCGAGCAGACAAAAAGTCGGATACTGATGAACGGCGTCTTTGAAATGGATATTCCCGACTCCTCCTTCACCTCCATGCACTACGATATATTGTTCTCCGTCTTCAGTAAAAGTATGGAGTATTTCATCCGTTATCTTGTCTCTTATAAGTGTGCCTACCGGGACATACAAAATCAAATTTTCTGCATTTGATCCGTATTGATCTCTTGATCTTCCTGGTTCTCCGACATCAGCTTTGAAAGCTGCTCTATATCTGAATCCTTGGAGCGTATTTTCATCTTTGAGCGCTTGCAAGATGACTGATCATCCTTTACCTCCATTTCCTCCTGAGGGTCATCAAAAAGCGACTCCTGCTTCTCTTCTTCATGTAACCGTTCCATCACCTCACTTTCCGGATTGGACGGCTATCGTCACTTCATCATAAAAACGCATAATTTTTGGATTAAGAACTAAGAATTTAACTATATATAGTAGTGTACTAAAGTGACAAGTAAAAAAAAGAGATAATAACGAAGATATAGTTGATTTTTTTCTTGATATCTATATATACTCACCCCATATATATGGGTGAGTAGCTCAATTGGCTAGAGCAGGTCCCTCTTAAGGACAAGGTTCGGGGTTCGATTCCCCGCTTGCCCAGATGAATTACATCTGATAAGCAATAAAAATAAATCTGATGAAAAATGCAGATTTTTTTCTTTTCTTGAAAAGCCAACGGCTTTACCTATATTACTATTGTTATCTATTCATAATTCGTAACCTTGCCTACCGGCAGGCAGGTTTGTAATTCTTAATTCGTAATCTAATTATTCCATGCTATATTTTGAATATCTCAAGAACCTCGATACCCATATCAATTTACTCCAAAAAAGAATAAAAGATACCCACAATATTTTCCTAGTAGGAGGATGCGTGAGGGATCTCCTTTTGGGTATAGATAAAAAACCTACGGATATAGATTTCACGATGGCGGGTGAACCGACAGCTATTTATGATGCTATAGATAAAAAAGGGATATCACATTTCATCACGGAAAAATTCGGCACTATTACTTTGATACAAAAAGCGAAAGCTGCAAATTCTGTAGAAATTAAATATGAGCTTACTCCCTTGAGGACAGAAAGCGATTATGCTGACTTTAGGCATCCGGGAGAGATCACGCGAAGCAATGATCTGCTTTTGGATTCCAACAGAAGAGATTTTACAATCAACTGCATGTACTATACCAATGTTCCTTACAAAAAGGAATATACTTCATTGATTGATAAGAAAATAATACACAAATATACTGATGATGAAATATTCCTCAAAAGACTCGATGATCATAGACATCTCTATATCAAAGATTTGAATATATTCATTGTCCAAGACCATAAGCATATTGAAAAGCTTTTTGTTGATGGACAATTTCAAGCAGAACATCTTGCAACGATGCTTAAATCAACGACAGTTTTTGTAGCAGGTAAAAAATCTGAAGCGAACAAACAACTCAGAATCATAGTAGATCCGCACAAAGGGATCAATGATATCATCAATAAAAGATTGAAATGTGTCGGAGAACCCGATAAAAGATTTATGGAAGATGCTTTGAGAATCATCAGAGCAATCAGGCTTGTGAATGTATTGAATGAGAAATTAAAAGATTCAAATATTAAAACATTAAAACAAACCCCTCTGCCTTCGGCATCTCCCCTTATCAAGGGAGACAACAAAAAAATAAAGCTTTTTGATTTTGAGAAAGCGACGTGGAATAGTCTGAAGAAAAATCATGCATTGATAAAAAATATCGCAAAAGAAAGGATCAAAGATGAAATCATGAAAGCGTTTACCTTTGGTAATCCCTTTGGTTTTGCCGCATTGCTTGATGAAGCGCAACTTTTGGAACATCTCTTCCCTGCATTGTATGCGACGAAACATATTGAGCAGCCTATCAGATATCATCCGTTTGATATCTATGCTCACACGATGCTCACGTTGTTTGAATTACAGAAAATAAGCAAAGATCCGCTCGTAAGATTGGGGATGCTCTATCATGATGTGGGTAAGGTGGATCAATTTGCCGCGTATGGCGACAATCTCACCAAAGAGGAGATCAGAGCTATCCTTGCTGGACCGCTCAATCACAGAAGAAGCTCTTCCGTATATGCGAGAACTGATTTCAAAGCGCTTGGATTTTCCAGTAAAGAGATTGATACCATTGCACGATATATCAATAATCATCACAAACCTGAAGAATTACTTGCGACCAAAGATGATGCTATGGAGAAAAAAGTAAGGAAATTTCTGAGTGAAGCGGGCTATGAAAAAGCTATGGATATCCTGGATATCACTATGGCTGACAGATTGGGACAATATAATCCCTTACAGAATAGTGCTGACCTTTCTGATATAAATAAACTTAAAATCATACTGAAAAAACTTCAAAAGAAAGAATGACAATTTACGATGAAGGATCTCGCCATCAACGGTTCGGATATTATCTCGCACTTTACATTGCCTGCCTCTCCTGCTATTTGAGCGTTATTACAAAAGGCGTTGGCGTGGGTAATTGATGATATTAAGAAAAGAAATACAAAAGAAGGGATTTTTTGATTTTTGGGTACGCAGATTAAACATATCATAAAATAATATTATTTTATGAACAGATTTTCTTTATTTTAAAAAACGCTTCGCTGGACATACTTTTGGAAATCAAAAGTATGCAAAACTCTTTTCCAGATGCAGTACTCAGGGCGAATATTTCAATTACACATGACCTACCAACTCGCCTCCGTCCCACCTACGGCGGGTCCCACTCCGTCTCGTTTCAGTTAGTTGTTTCATCTAAGTTTTGATCACTATCCCGTGGCATGCATCTGGGAGTGATAAAGTCAGTTAGTTTATTTTTTTCTTGCTGTAGCTATCTGTTCCTTGCATTCATTTTCTAATATGCCTGTTATTATAGATAGTGGCTGTTTGGAATGTTTAGCCATCTCTTGTACCGTGATGTACGGATCGCTATCGCTTTCTGTCGGTGCGCCGAAGATGAAATTATGTATTTTCGCTTTGATGGCGGCAGCCATGCACATAGGACAAGACTCAGCGTTGCTAATCAGATAATATGCACTCAAATCTTTGCTTGCTAATTTTTTGCAGGCTTTTTTGATAGCGGAAATCTCTGCGTGAGCGGTAGGATTCATATCTGTGTTGGCAGTGTTATATGCTTTGGCGAGGACATTTCCGTGGATATCAGCAATGACTGTACCGAAGGGCGAATTTCATTTTTTGACTGCTTTCTCTGCTTCTTTCATGGCTTTTTTCATTATTTTTTTTTGAAGTTTGAGGTCCATAAAATAATATCATAAAAATTAAAATTTATATAGTGTTATTGTAGTAATCTTAATCTATTTTTTTAAAACGCTTCGCTGGACATACTTTTGGAAATCAAAAGTATGCAAAACTCTTTTCCAGATGCAAAAAAAAAGTGGATCTGGGGGCTGATAAATTTAAGACAATCTCCACATCTTATACGTTACATTTGGTCTAGGTGCTTGGATGCCTTCAGCGATATATCTGCGGAATCGGCTTCTTTGTTTCTTTGCGAGTTGGTGGGTAGCAATGATGATACGATCTTCCATTTCGTTATAGGTGCAACGTCCCCTGCCTTGCGGGGTTCATTCCAGAAATTCTACGACTTCTTTGTATCAAATTCATTGCATCGATTGCAGATCTTTGGTGTATCATTGTTTGAGCAATCATTGCACTTCTTCCACTAGTCATCACTTCAACATTTCTCTCACTCTCGCATTGATTCTCCTGTTAGTGTCTTCCTTTTCTCTTCGGAGACCGAGCATGAGCAGTGGCCAAGCTGGCGGTTGTGAAACAAACGTATCAGTTTTTGTCTGTCCGCTTTTGTAATAAATCTCTAGTGCTCTCACGATATATCTTGTAGATTTGGGATGCAATTTCATAGCTTCTTCCGGGTCTAATTTTGCAAGCTCTTGATGAAGTATTCCTGGAGTCTGCTCTTCCTTTGCAAAAAGTTCATCCCTCAGTGCCATATCGGGTGGAATGTCCGGCATGGAAAAATTTTTGTACACCGTATCGATATACAATCATGTCCCTCCCACGATCATCGGGATTTTTTTACGTGCATGAATTTCAGATATGATTCTGTAAGTATCATTTTTTCGTTGCCCTGAAGTATAGGTTTCATCTGGATTTACGATATTTATCTCATGATGAGGAATCTGTTGGAGGATATCATCCGGCACTTTATCCGTCCCGATATTCATATACCTAAAAATCTGTCTGCTATCTGCAGAGATGACTTCTTCGTCAAAATATTTAGATAATAAAATTGATAATTTACTTTTTCCTGTAGCTGTCGCTCATCGTATAACCACTACCCCATCAGGATGTTTGCTGCGAAAGGCTTCGATCTCTTGTTTGGCCTCCTGAACGATATCTTCGATTTCCATTATTTTAAACTAATGAATAATTAAAAATGAATAATTAATAATGATGGAATCATATTTATTAATAAAAAAATACCTACATTTTTCATCATTCATCATTCACTATTCATTAATTTATCTGTATTTGTCTGGATTGAAAAATGGCATAGTAGAACAGCCTTTGGTCACACACATGAGCTGTCCAATTTTCCAGTCTTCACCTTTCTTGATAAGCACTGTCGATCGTTCTTCCGTAATTTTCTGCTGGTTGCTTGCGAGCATATATTCAAGCGTGTATGAAAAATTCTTTACGTTTGGATTGGTTGATGTTGTAGGTTCTTCCTGGATATTCGTCACAACGATTTTTGGATCCACAATAATTGCAGAAAATTTAGATAACCGGTTATTGCTATAATACGTTTGAAAAACATTTCAGTCTTTGAGGTGCGTATCTGCCATAGCACGTACCGTAGTGGTATCTATCGCATTTATCGCTTGATAGAAATCTATGATTGTCTGTTGCTCTGCAGTAAGATTTTGTACTGTCGACTCAACAGCAACAGTAGGTTGTACGGATCATGTAGAAGGTAAAAGATCCGCCTCGGCGAATAAATTTCAGGTTTCAGGTTGTTGTGATGTTGTATAGTCTATATTCCCTGTATCAATATTCGCTATCTCAGAGATTTCTGAGAGACTGAGATTCTCCGTCTTTTTATCTCTTATAAACGTATAATATAAAGAGACGACAAATAAGATAAATGATAAGAAAAATAATACAAGGATAATCAGATCCTTTTTCTTGGACTCATCTACGGATTTTGCTACAAATCACACGACCGCCGGAGAAACTTGATTTGTCGGTGTACTGTATTTCTGATCCTTTCTTGGTCTTCCTGGTCAGGATTTAATCTTAGTTTTTGGTTTATGTGATATGAATTCTTTTTTTGGTCTCCCTGGACTCTTTTTTTTGTTTTTTGGCATAACCTAAACTTAATGAAAAATTAAAAATGAATAATGAATGATGATGGTATTCTTTTAATTTTACAATTTATTTACTTAGATTATTGAGGGCTGCTCTTGTTGCAGGTCCCATCCATCCCCATGTCGCTGGTTTTTTCTCGTATCCTTTGAGCAATCATTTGCTTAATTGGAATTGATAGACTCCATCTTTGGTAGCTTTGCCATACACACCATCAATCGCTCAACTGTATAATGATAGTGTTGTCAGTAGGTTTTGTAAGGCCTTGATGTCTTTGTTGTATTGTCCAAGATTGAATGGTTTGGTAAATATCGTCTTCGTTAAATTTCCTGTCGTAGGAGTTGATGGCGTAACAGGATTCGTTGTTGCAGGAATCAATCAGGTTACAAAATTTTTCAATGCCGTCAAGATATACCCTTTCATATACGCCAAATATTCATTGTATCTTTGTTTGAATTTTTGGACATATAATGACTGGAAACCGCTATATAACTGATCTTTGAATGTACTGCTTATGCCTCCACTCTCTATCTTCGCCAATCATGAATTCACTGTTATCTTCATAGCATTTATCTTGGTAAGCAATGCTGTGCTTGCATCAACCGTGGAAACGATATTTGAACAATTCAATTGATTGGTACTCGTATAATATTTTGATTTGAATGCATTTATCTCTTTTTGGAGCGTCATAAATTGGCTGCGATTGTATCGAATCTGAAAATTATTATTGAGATATTCATCTAGATCCATCTCATATTGTCCTATCAGATAAGCTTTTTGTTGTTCTAATTCATCGGCTAGATTTTTAAGTTTTGGATATTTTTTGACATTGCTATCAATCAAAGGCTGAAGTGTTTTACTTAAAGCTGCTAATCATTTATTTTTGCTATCTGTCATCTTTTGCATGATGTCACCTAATCCTGTGATTTTGGCATTGATACTATTTACTATGGCTTCTACTCAGGAAAATGCTGTTAATACGACTTGCACTTTATCCATCTTGTCTTGAATACCCTTTATCAAGTCTTTGTTACCACTGCTGTATTGTTGGAAAGTTGTGAGGAAATCAATATTTTTTGCGATATAACTGGTCTCAAAATTTGCGATAGCCTCTTTGTGGAGTTTCACTTTTGCGTCTATGAGATCCTTGAGTCTAGTTTTTTCACTTTCATACGTAGTGCCTACATCAAAGACATTTACATTGTCAGATAGCTGTAACGCTTGTTTCTCTTCCAAAGCCAGAACCTGATTTTCCAGTTCTATAAAATCCTTTTTGAATGCTATCGTCAATATTGTTTTGTCTTTTTGAAGCTGAGATAATGCTGATTCATTTTTTATCGCTCCTAGACATACCAAACTCTGATACTCAATGCTTTTGAGGATATTGAATCATGTTTTGGAAAATATAGAATAGAGCTTAGCATATGTCACGCTAAATCATGAAGTCAGACTACTCTCTTGTGCATTGAGATACGTTAATAATGATCATGTATATACTATTGTTCCCGTATTTATATTTCCCGTTCCCGTAGTATCTCCCGTAGATGCCTTTGTGGAAAATCCAAGAAAGAACATACCACATAAAATTGAAATTCCAATGATTTTTGAGAAATTTTTCATATCACTTTTTATGTAAAAGTAAAGATACTAAGCTTGATTACTCATTTTTTTACACTTTTATTATATAAATTCAAGTTGATTTTGGTTGTGGAAATAACTAAATAGCTGATATATCTTTGCAAATCGTGCATTTAGGGATATAATTTACTTATAATTCGTAATTCGTAATTTTTAATTCTTAATTGAATGCAATGACATTAATACCTAGCGTAATTGAAAAAACTAAATGATGAGAAAGAGCCTATGATATCTATTCCAGACTTTTGGAAGACAGGATTATCTTCGTAGGAGAACCTGTAGCAGCACATATGGTGAATTCTATCGTCGCTCAATTGCTTTTCTTAGAAAAGAAAGATCCAGATAAAGATATCATCATGTTCGTCAATACGCCAGGTGGTGAAGTATATAGCGGAATGGCTATCTATGATGTCATGCAATATGTAAAATGCGATGTCTCTACAATCTGTGTAGGACTTGCAGCTTCTATGGGATCAATCATCCTCGCTGGAGGTACAAAAGGAAAAAGATATTCGCTTCCTCATAGCAAGATCATGATTCATCAACCGTTAGGAGGGATCGAAGGTCAAGCAAGCGATATCGTCATCCAAGCAGAAGAAATCTTGAAAGTGAAGAATATGTTTATCGGACTCATGGCTAAACATACAGGGCAAAAATTAGACGTAGTCGCTAACGATATGGATAGGAATAAATGGTTAAATGCTGAAGAAGCTTTGAAATATGGAATCATCGATAAGATCATTACACAAGATACCATTAAAAAATAAAAAATATCAAGAAAAAAAAACTCCCCGTGATTGCGAGGGAGTTTTTTTTGTATAAAATATAAAGATTATTTTTTCAGAAGCGTGTTTAGAAGTTCTACTTCTTCCTGAAAGTCAGGATTATCTGAAAGGTTATATTTGGTTATGATTGTTTGCGCGTCGGTATAATCTTTTCTTTGGATTTGATTTATCACCTGATTTTTCATTTTTTGCAGTAATGAGGGGATTACCTTATCTACAGTGATTCAATATATAGCCAGACACTGCTCCAAACTATTTGAATGTTCTGTTGGTTGCACAAAATACCAATCAGTCTTTATAAATAGATTAATAAGTTCGTCTTCTGTAATAGTAAACTTTTTAACTAATTCCTTTCCTACCTCAAAATGACCTCATGTTAAATAATATTTTTCAATATGTTCTAAAGCTATCTGATGAGCAAATTGGCCAGATAATCCTAACTTCTCTATGATTTCAAAAATATCACAGATACCTGACTTAGGTAAACTCCTTTTTACATCCATACTTCTCACATATTGTTTCAATTCTCATTCAGAAAAGAGATTTTTGTGGATCTGCATCAATTCTAATGCATCATCAAAATATTTAGAAATCAAATTTTTCTCGAAGCTATATCCATGATGATATCTATTCTTTATAACATCAACCAATTTATTGACGTAAAACTTCAGAAAATCATCAGAAAATTCTATGTTTAATTTTTTTGCAAACTTGTATACATTTCTTATATCCTCTATATTTGGAGTACACCACCCTTTTGCTTCTTCTAAAATTTCCTGACATACACCTTTGATGTGTTCATGGTCTATCACTACACCGTATTTTTTCTCAACTTCTGAAATATTCAGATAGGTATAGTCATCAGCAGCTTCTGCATATGCTTCCAATACTCCGCGATTTACGATATTGTCTCCTATCATATCATAGAGTATTCTCAATGTATGATCTTCTCATAAATTATATTTCTGAATCAATTGAAGTTTCAATTTCAGATGTTCATATCTTTCTTTGGCTCCATATCTATAACTTCATAGATCCTTTTGATAGAGATATTCAGCAATGATTTTACACGTCGGTTCGTCCTGTTTATTTTCATAGTAGTGCAAGATCTGGTCGATATCTAGACTTGGATGCTTTTCTACAATAGCATCTATCGCTTCATTCACTTTATTCTTTTCTTCTTTCTGTTGGATCACCCTTTCTATCATAGCTTTAAAATCTCCCAAAAGGTTGGGGTGTTGTAAGATGATATCTTGCATATTACTCGGATCCATTTCATATATCTGTTCTAAAATGGATGATGGAGTATTTACATGTGAACAGAGATTCGCTCTAAACCAATAATTCATCGATCCAGAAAAAACTTTCATCAGAGATTCGATATGGTCTGAGGTCAGATTTGGATTTTTGAACAAGATCTCTAAGAAAATAGCGATATCTTTTACCAAGAGTTCATTTGGTACAACAGATTCTTCTGACTCGTCATCTTCTTGATAATATTCCTCTTCCTCAGGACTAATAATCGCTACAACCTTTTCTGTTCATTTGACTATTCACAGCAATTTTTGCACTATTTTTTCCAACAAATCTCATGCGATCTCAGTTTTTGCACAGAGATTATTGAGTATCTGAGAATCTGCCAATTTCACTAGGAGATTGGAAACATTTTCAGAAAGATTCTTTTCTTGAGATAATTGATGCAAGAAATTCTGTTTGCCCGATGGTCACAATTTTTCTAATAAACTGATGATATCATGCAGATCAATAGTAGTATTGGCAGTAGTCACAACTATTTTTGATATTGGCTGCCCTTCTTTGCTTTCTGGATTAAATTTTCCTCATGCAAGTTTTTCCATTGCTTGTTTTATAAAATAATAAAATGTTATTTTTAAATGCTATTTTCAAATGATCTCAACGAATCCGACACCGGTCTCTTCGTCGTATCAGATCTTGATTTCGGTTCCATCAGAATCAAAATATATTTTTTTGTTATTGAGATTCTGTTTGTTGGTATGGAGATGTATCTTCTCTTGATAAATTTCCTCTCCTGGGGGTGATGTATATGTCATGGATAGCTGACAATGAAAGATAAAAAATTAATGTATCGTAACGATCTTTTGAAATTCCGGATCCTTGGACATCTTATCAAATACCACTTTCACGATATCCCCTATTCTATAAGGCATACCTTGGTTGATAGTCATCTTTCAATAAAAACTCTTGGTCAACGACACATATACACACTTTCATTGGATATTATTGACTATAGCATCATATTTCTCTCAAGGGACATATTTCCTTATGAGGTGATCGGGATGCATTTTGTTGAATTGTGATAGTTTATGATATCACTTTTTCTTTTCTCGTTTGACCTTGATATACTGGTCTTTCGTACTTTTCATGACTCCGAATATCTCTATCTTTTCACCCATGCTAAATCTTTTTTCTCCCTCTATGTTCAATTTGAATAATCTCAACTCCACAGGGCAGTTGTTTGCTTTCAGCACCCGATAGGTAGCTGTTTCAGCCATGACTCTTACGTTTTTTATCTCAAATAACGGAAATTTTTCTATAGTATCGACACCTTTGAGTGTCTCTATCAATTTTGTCTGATTTTTTTCTTGTGTTTTTTTGATATTCTGGAGAGGTGTGTTAGATATTTTTTCTGTTGTTTGTGTCTCGTTTTGTGTCTCGTTTTCTTTTTTCTTGCCTCTTTTTTCAGATTTGTTGGTATTTGGGCGTAATGCTTCATCTTCTCGTGTTACCTCAAATTCCAATATTTTTCTTTCTAAGCTCGTATATTCTTGTGATCCATTTTTATTTGCTGTAGAGAGCATAAATCTTTGTCGAAGCATCTTTTGATATCCAGCATCTGTCGATCTTATGCGTCATCATAGCATTGTCGTTACCTTGAGTGCGAATAAGGGAATATTTTTGATGCCCGTATATTCTTCGATTTTTGCTTTCTTCTCTTTCATGGATTTATTTTTTACCGCATCAATGAATTCTTCATTGCATGCCTTTCTAAGAAGTTCTGTCACCCAACTTCCATACGTGCATGATCCAAGCGTTTTTTCGATATCAAAACCCTCACATTCCTTGATCTGTACTAATGTTGTTTTTGTATGTTCATTAAAAAAATATGAATCTTTGGCTAACTCTAATTTTGGTTTTTGTGAGTTAAAAATCGCATTTTTGATATCTAGTATTGTTCTGCTTCCTCATAAACCAAGCAAGGAAGAGTTTCCATAAAGCGTATCATTTAACAGTAAATCATTGCCATGCAAACTATTGTGCACTACAGCAAATTTTCTGTATGCTATGGTTGTAAGAGTTTCTGGAGTGAAATATTCTTTGATTACCTCTATAAATCCAGCTCTGTCTTTGATCATTGTTTTTTGCTCTTCTTCTTGTTCTTCCCTTTCCTCTCCTATAGTTTTCCAGTTTTCAGGATCATCAGAAAATATTCATTCAATCCTTTTTGATCGAGTATCATTGAATACGATTTTTCTTCATTGAAAGCCTTTAAGTTCTTCCTTATTTATATTTTTGAGTCCTGGCACCATTCATTTGATCACATAGGTAGCATCTCTGAAACCGCTGTTTATCACCATATCAGATATCAAGATAGTGATATTATGCTGGTAGAAATATAATTGATATCGTTGATCCTTATCTTGAAGGATGTGGTCTGCACGAAATGGGATATTATTATCCAAAAGATGTTTGATCATATATCATATTTTTTTGAATTTCGGTTCTTGGGGAGGTTCCTTATATTTACCTAAAATCTGTGCACCGCCGATTTTTTTTCATAATTTTGTTTTCCCATTTTCTTGTGCAAAAAATGAATAATTCACTTTTTGTATCTTTATACCTAGTTTCTCAAATAATTCTGATGGTGTAGCATATGATTCATATATATTCTTAGATTTTTCATTTGCAGTTTCGAGCAAATTGGTGAGTTCCGATAGCGTATCTTTTTCTTTAGCTTCAAGTTGTTTTCTTACATGGTCATAATTGTCTCATGTAACCAATGCTCTCGGTATGAATTTTACGGGGATGAGATGTGCTATCTGACTTCATCTTTTTAATTTTTTTATATGCAAATCGCCGTCTTTCATATGACCAACTTTTTCAATCAATCTCTTATAAAATTCTTCAGCATTATCTTTTATATATTGCGTATTTGTTTTTTGCGGCCCTGCTTTATTGTATTCTTTTATTTTTTCATTGAGTTCCGGACGTCTTTCCAATCTTGCTTGATATCTATCTTCCGATTCCAAAATCATCAATCAAAGATCATCTTTGATATTACTGATCTGTTTTGTCAGAGCATCATATTTTTCCGGAGAAAAATCGTTCACCTCATCGTGGAACGTCTGAATGTTTTTTTTGAGGTCTGTAAATGAAATCTTGTTTTTGTTGTTCATGTGGTGATATATGTATATAAAATGTCTTTACTTGACATTTTCAAATATATACAAAAGTAGTTAGATATCAATTGATACCTAGCAAATACTGTTGTCGGAAAGTTACAACAACAACAAAAAGAGCTATGAAAAGCTCTTTTCTTGAATAGTGATATAACTGACTTCATATTCTTTTTTTATTATCTTTTATCTCTTCAGGTAAGACAAGCTCAATTAAAATTTTTTCTGAAGATTCAGATAATCTTGGACTACTTCTTTTCCGCGTGATAGATAATAATTCAAAATAGGAATATCCATTCATTCTTCTACATGATATTTATCGTTATCTTCTATACTATTTCTTGCATAGAGATATTTTTTTCATGAGATGATCATTTCAGCCAAATCATATTCAGCTCCTTTCTGAGTATAATATTTTCATAGATATTTGAACTTATATTCTTCTCTTCTTTTATCATATTCAATGACATTTGGGATATCTTTTCCATCTGCATTTTGGGTATTTTCAAATGCTTCTCCATGTCATTTTTGGTATGATGCATATGGGACTATCGAGATTCATTCTTTTTTTAACGCAAGAGCATTTCTTTTTGTAAATCCCTGAAGATATGTTATGACTCATGCATCATTATCTACAGTCAGTATATCTAAGAATCCTGTTTTCAATAAATCTTTTGTTATCAACATCTTTATTGAATCCTTTTCCCATCGAAGCGTCTGCCCTTTTTCTCGATCTGAGTTCCAAGACATATTCCGATATATTGCACCAAATCTTTTATATATTTCATGGATTATCGGTCTGTTTTGATAGAAATAATCATATGCTATGATGATAGGATCTATGATTTTTTCCTCTTCATACCCATGAGCACTTGCTTTCACATAATTATATCTTTCTTTTTTCCATGTTTTTATGTACAGATACCCGTTTTTGATATAATGAGATTCAACGTCATTTCTTTGGTTTAAAAAATTTGAGATACGAGGATCATTTTCATTTGCTACTGGAATCATCTGTTGGTCCTTCAAAGTATTTATTATTCAGTTTTCAAAACATTCGAGATCAATACTAGAATTATACGTCGTTGTCCCATTTAAAGGGTCAGGTATATATATATATTTTAAGCCTATTGTACCTTGATCTCCAGAAAAATTTTGATCTCCAGAAAAACGCACCATCTTTTTATTCATGATGTTGGATTCAAGAATCACATCTTTGAAATAGGTTTCAAACTCCTTGAGATGATCATATGGCATTTTATTTATATCTTTTTCTATAAGTATGTTATTGAATTTTTTTACAAAATCGTTACTTGCTTGAAAAATATTGTAAGCATGATATGATGTATTTGCAAACCTTCCTAATATCTCGTTATCTTGGATATATGATCTTATTATTTTTTTTATTTCATCCTCACTTTTGTGGACATTATAACGCACAGAGATATTTCCATAGATTTCATCTTTCAATTTATCAAGATATTCAATCTTTTCACTATTTGTATTAAGCTCATAATATGAATGATTCCCATAAAAAAATATTTTTTGTTTGTTAGTGAAATCTTTATCCACCCTTTCTTGTTTTTCAAAAACCTCTTTTTGATGCAAGATATTTTTGGTCGCATATCATCAGCCTAGGAGTGTTGCTCATATGAGTATTGATCATAGTATATTTCTCACTTTTCTAAATTTATCGTTCAATCATATCTTGCTTTGCAAAACAGCGACTCCGACTCCATTACCATTTACTTTAATGGGGACATCATATCATGACTTTTTTGCTAATGTCACAAATTCCTCTTCAGTAAATCTGGATGATTGGATTGCCCGGATATGTTCACCAGTCCTTTTGGTGAATACTTTACCTGTTTGTGTCATTACTTTTATATCACGGAGCAATTTTGCACCGACCTTTATTCTTGCAGGGGTATCTCCGCTCGCTTCCTCATATGTCACTACGTATTCCATTTGTGATCTTCTTCTATTATGTTCATCCGTTATATCTCTAGGTATTCCTAGCGCTTCAAATCACGACAAAACAAACTCTTGCATAGCGATCAATTTGTTTATAGCATCATCAGTAGCATCATCCCACTCTAGATACTGCTTATCTCATCCACCATACATAGTCTCTAATTTTAAAACTTCTGCATCATATTCCTTTTTGCTAAGCTTATTTTTATCAGGAGCTGTAAAATATGTGATAAAAACATATGAGCTTTTAAAAGCTTCTTTTGATTTCATATTTTCTAAAATTCATTGAATCTCTTCTCTATTGAAATTACCTATGGTACCGCCGAACATAAAATAACATGGCTGATCTGCTGTATATGCAAGACTTGATGTATCTATCATATTCCCTTCTATACCCTCTGATATCTCTTCTACTACATCATTCAACTGATCTTTTATTCATGTATATCATGCAGCAGCGACATCCAACAGCTTAATTTTTTTATCCTTCAGAAACGATTGTAATTGTTCCTCACTTCAACACATGAATTTTAAACTATCTAATAATTTAGATACTCCTCCTGATCACAATTCTATGATCGCTTTAGCTTTATTGAGGATAGTATATGCATATTGTATCGCTTTTTCTGACAGAATAGATTGAAATTGCTGCTCTTCTGTCAGTTTTATCTCTTTATATATTTCATTGGTAGTAACTGCCTTTTGATACTTTTCTATACCATTGCTTTTTGTAGTGCTCCACTCATAGAGAAAACTACCGTCTCCTATACCATTCCTTGCAAATATTTTTTCTAATTGCACATCAACATCTTTTAATTTCAGTCAAAATTCATTTTTTTGAGCAGTATCAAGCTGTTCTTCTTTGGTTAACTTTAATGTATCTGTTAGATCTATCTTGGTTTCTTTTTTATTTTTGGAAATCTTATAAGAAACTCATTGGTTCTCTTTTTTTCATTTTATCTTATCTATGAGTTTGGATATTTTCCCCATCAGCTCTCTTATTTTTTCCAGATAAAATTAAATATGCTTAACAAACTATCATGGACACTTTTACTATGAATGATGATAGCCGACATTTCCGCATCACCAAACATCGCTATGGCTACCTTATTTCAGCCATAGATATTGATTTCATTGTGGATATTAAAATCAGCAACAGTAATGATTCTTGTTTCTTTGAGTGATTTTTTGTCTATTGTCTTATATTCCTTGTTTTTTGTAGATGCGTGGACAATCACTTTTGCCTTGATACCAAGTTTTATCCTCTGAGGTAAAAAATCATTATAGAGATATTCAAGAAGCTTCTTATTGGTTATTTCCAATCCTAAAAATGCATAAATAGGTTCTGTCGTAGAAGTAAGCAGATCGCTATACATCTTTTTCATCCCTTCCAGACCTTCAAAAAATTGTACTTTAGGTTTGCTTCCAAACTTCTCAGCCATAGCCAAAAGCTCTGGCACTTTCTCCTTGAAGCTTTCATATTTCTGTTCTAGCTGTTTCAGTAAGATATCAGGACTGATGACGCTATAATATTTCACTCCTTCTTTCGTCGTTTCATTGACGATTCCATCCCTTTTTAGATCTTCGAGAAGCGTATAGGTCGTTACCCTATTAAGTTCTGCACGTCTTGCGATAGTGCTGGCGATAGAAGTCCCCAATTCCAAAACAGTGAGATATACTCTCGCTTCTTTGTCGGATAGTCCGTAGTTTTGGAGGGTTGTAAGAAGATTTGCGTCCATGGGACTTTGATTAAAAGATTAAAAGAATATGAAGATTAAAAGATTGTTTCTGTCAGTAATAATCTACCGGGATAATATAAAGTCTGCTCATGATATAAGTATATCCAGAAATGGAAAAAAATGCAAATAAATTTGTTGTTTTGTTACCCCACCCTAACCCTCCCCATTTCATGGAGAGGGAACTTTGCCCCTCTCTACGCAGT
>CAZBWN010000070.1:0-15155 GCA_964495905.1 uncultured Candidatus Peribacteria bacterium | reverse complement strand
ATTGGATGCTTAGATTTCGTGTTGTACCATTTCCTTGCATATCATTACAGAACCATGGAGTGTTTCCGCTTGTAGTAGGAAATGCTGATTGAAGCATTCTAGATGAAGCAGAATACCCTGTAAGACCGAAGTTTACTGAATCACCGATTTCACAATATCATGATTCATTGGCTATAATCCTTAGTGTGATATCTGCACATGAAGATCATATACATCCTGTAAGAACGGATCCTGTATCATATAATATATTATGATCTGATGAAAGCTCAAAAGTAAGTGTATTACCATCAGTATCAAATTGTGCATATACAGTTTTGAGTCCTGTACCTGCAGAAAGCGTCCATGGTCGCAAATCCATATAAGGCATTCGAGATGATCGAGTGCTTCCATCATTAGAAAATTGCATATTCATCACTCAAACACCCGTGAGAGTTAACATAACATTTGGAGACGTAGTAGAAGCAGCGTTGTTGTTGATGACGAATGATCCTGTAGCAACAGCTGGAATATATTCTATTTCATCGCTTGCTAAAATTTCAATAGTATTAGTGTCACCATCTGCATCAAATTGCGCATATACAGTTTTGGTTCCTGTAGCAGAAGTAAGCGTCCATGCTTGAGTTGTTGAAAATGATACTCGAGATCATCGAGTTCAACCCGTAGTATCGTTTTGGAATCTCATATTTGTAAGTCATGCACCTGATATATTGAGAGTCACACCTGTTGTTATTGTAGAAACAGCATCATTATTTATAACAAATGTTCCTGTATAATCTCATCCTATCAATACCCATCGACTTGCATGCATTCCTGTAAATTGTGCATAAGTGAGACCATCATTATTAGGATCCACAATTATTCCTGTTTTTTCAAATGTTCGTCCTGGGGTAGAAGCATAAATACTTTCTGCATCAGAGCTATAGATTCTGACCACATCTCAAGAATTTTTTCCAATGGTTGACATAACCATATAGATAGGCTTATCAAACTCTACGCTATGAGTCAATGCTCCAAATCTCATGAGTCCGATAGCATCAGTCATTCAAGGTACATTTACTGTCGGAAACATTATAGGAGCATATAATATTTCTGTAAATGGAGAACTATTATATGTGATATCAGTTCAAGAATTATAGACGACATAATTGATACGATTATAATAATCTCATACATATCCGTTTACATTACTTTTAGGCATAACTACATCTGTAAGAAATCTATTAGTAGCACCTGCATGATTGAAACCGATAGATCAAATTCATTGATATGAATTAAACCATACACTATACCCTCCAGCTAATAGATTAGATATAAATCAAGCAGGAGTTGCACTATTGATATTTGCACAGTTTAAGTCATCTATGTCAGTAGTGAAGTTACCATACCCACCATTGTCGTAATATATTGGTTGAACCCCATCAATATTACAGTTATATGAAAGGTTCAAAGTAGTTATATCATGACCTACGCTTATAGCTTGACCAGGAATAGCAGGAATCTGATTATAAGATAAGTTTAGATTTCTTAAAGCAGTAGGTGAACTGAACGCTGATATTACAATAGAACCTATTTTATTGTGAGCAAGAGACAAAATATTTAAAGTACTAAGTCCGGCAAAATCACCCGCTTTAATAGAAGAAATCTCATTATAACTTAGATTCAAAGTAACCAAAGCCGAAGGGAATGTAGAACTTTCTAGGGCAGTAATCAAATTATGGCTGAGATTTAGATACGTTAAACCAAGTCAGTAGAAATCAACTGGTTTTACAGAAGTGATTTGATTACCATTGAGATACAAGGAAAGTAAACTATTAAGTCAGTAGAAAATATTAGCTCCAAGAGAAGTGATTTGGTTATCACCAAGACTCAAAACTTGTAAAAGAGGAAGTCAGTTGAAATCACCCACTTCAATAGAAGCAATTTGATTAGTATCAAGATATAATGTTTGTAAATCAGAAAGTCAATTGAATGCATTGGTAGCAATAGAAATGATCTGATTGGTACTAAAATCCAAATTCACTAAATTAGAAAGTCAATTGAAACTCCCATTTTCAATAGAAGTAATTTGATTAAAACCAAGATATAAATTAGTCAAAGAAGAAAGTCAATTGAATGCATTAGTAGCAATAGAAATGATCTGATTTCATGGAAGAGATAATGTAGTTAACGCAGTAAGTCAGTTGAACATACCAGGCGTAACAGAAGTGAGCTGATTGGCAGCAATATTCAAACTAGTCAATTCAGTAAGTCAGCTAAATGCATCAGGTGCAATTGAAGAAATAGAATTATTAGAAAGAGTTATAGTAGTCAAACCTCAAACACTCACATAATCAGCAAAAGCATCAGCAGCGATACTTGTGATACCTTGGTTGGAGAAGTCACAACTACTTGCAGGTGGTTCACAAATCGTTCGGGCATTATTAGAAGTGAGTGGTCCATTCACTAACGCATAAGTACTATTACTTATTTGCATCACACCAAAAAATGCAGCGAATAAGAGGAACATCTTGATGATAGAGATCTTTTTAAAAAAGTATTTCATGGTAGTGGATTAAAATATTAAAAGATTTTGAACCTGCCTGCGGCAGGCAGGGAGTAAAAGAGTGGGTAATAATTTATGATTACATCAAGTATACCCTGAAATGCAAAAAAAAGCAAATTTTGGAGGACTTTTTTTAAGGACTAAATTTACCCATAAGAATTGGATTGTAATTATCGATTTAATGTTTATTTAAGGTAAATCAGTATACAGTGTTTGATTTTACATCAATATACTCTGTCATGAAAAAAAACAATGCCTCACGTTTTGAAGATAGCATAGATCAACTTAGATATTTCTTTGAAAATCTTAAAAATCTTAAATTCTCTTTTTCTCAACTCAAAACTTCCACTCAGATCAGTTTGAAATTCACCTTGTTTACTATGCTGCAGGTACTGCTTTTCAGCATATTGGCAAATGGTATTTTTTTCGAAAACTGGTATAGTAGGCAGCAAGGGCAGATTCCTCCTGGAGCTAGACCTATGATCGTACAAAAAATAATCCTAGGAAAAAATAGGGTCCCAGAGGTGGATGTATTTGATATTGATAGCCCAGAATGAGAAACACTTGAATCATCCCACCGGATAAAATCGATCTCAAAAATCGATGATATGTATTTTATGTATAGAAAAGTCTGAAACCAACTTATCGTAACTAATGTGACTCCCCATGTACTCGTCCAGAAAAATCTCATCTGGATCAGCCTTTATCTGATGTTTATCTTCTGAGGTTTCGCTTATGTCATCTCTCTTATTTTCGTCAAATCATCACTCAAGAAACTTAATCAATTACTCTGATTTCTCGATCATCTCCATATCGACAACTTAGATCAAAAAATAGACATCTCCGGCCATCCTGATGATGAAATAAATAGGGTCGGTGAAAAATTCAATGAAGTATTGGAAAAAATCCATAAGCAGACATTGAGTCTCAAAGACTTTGTGACAAATGCTTCCCATGAATTAAAAACTCCCTTGATGAGCATGAGTACAGAGATAGATTATGCAAACAAAACCAAAAATTATGAAGAAGGACTCACCAATCTCAAACAACAACTCAAAGGCATGAATGCTCTCTTGGAGACATTGGTCACTATCACGAGACTTGAGACCTTAGAAAATCTAACAAAAGAAAAAACAGACATGAGCAAACTTACAGAAACTATTGTAAGCGACATACAAAAAGCTCACCAGCAAAAAAATATCACGCTCACGATGCATATACAAAAAAATATATCTAAACATATGAATAAAGAAAGTCGGAGCATCATCGTAAAAAATATTTTGGAAAATGCCTATAAATTCACCCCTGAATCTTGAACGATAGATATCACTCTGGATACTAAAAAACTCGTGATCAAAGATAGCGGTAAGTGAATTTCTCCAGTTGATCTGCAACATATACGAGAAAGATTTCGGCAGGCTGACCGTTCCAAAACCGATACCAAAAGTTTCTGACTAGGATTGTATCTGACAAAATTGCTTGTGGAAAAACATGGATGGAATATCAGTATACAGAGTAAAATTGGTAAAGGAACGATTTGTACGATTAGCTTTTAATGTTAGGTCATTGCGAGTCCGCCTAGGCGGACGAAGCAATCTTATTTTATTAATTTTAGATTGCTTCGTCACTTCGTTCCTCGCAATGACACAATAAAAAATAATTTTAATTTCTAAATTGTTTCATGAAAATCCTTCTCGTCGAAGACAATAAAACTATCGGAAATAATATCAAAAAATATCTTGAGCTTGAACATCGTGAAGTGATGCGAGCTGAGAACTGATTGTATGCTTTGGAACTTCTCAAGCATCATACATTTGATGTCATCATCTTGGATATCATGCTTCCTGGAATGGATGGAATAACACTCTGTAAAAATATCAGAAAAAAACATACCACTACCCCGATTCTCATGACTACCGCCAAAGGAGAACTTGATGATAAATTGGAATGATTTGCATCTGGAGCTGATGATTATATCGTCAAACCATTTGATCTCAAAGAACTTGATGCAAGGATAAATGCGGTCGTAAAGAGGCTTCCTACGAGAGATGTTTTGGAATATAAAAAAATCCGTCTGGATAGGGATCAAAAAAAAGTCTTTAAGAACACCAAAGAAATCAAAACAACCCTCAAAGAGTTTCAGATATTAGAATATCTTTTGGAAAGAAAATGAAGAAGCATCTCTAGGACAGAAATCATAGAAGAGATATGGGGCAATGATCAGATTTTTGAAGAAGATGCAAAACTTGATGTATATATCTCTACGCTCAGAAAAAAATTAGGTAAGACAATCATAGAGACTATCAAGGGTTTCGGATACCAGATTGCATCTTAAATTTCATTTAAGGTAATCTTTAGTTTCGTTTAAGGTCGGTGTATATACTAGGGGCGTCAAACTTAATTGACGCTTTTACTTTTTTACACACATGACATGAAAACAAAATTTATGGTAGCGAGCAGTATCTGACTCCTCTGAATAACAAGTATGATCTTATGAGCAACAACATTTGCTTCCGAAACAAATACGGGCAGGATGATGTGATGGTGATCATGAACAAAGATAACGAAGATGATGAGAAACCATGACAACATGATGAAAAAATTTGCAAGTACAGGAGAAGCGGAAGCTTTTAAAACTGCTATAGAACAGTCTATCACTAACAATGACTATACTGCATATATTGCAGTCAACACAAATTACAACATCACCAAGTACCTGACTAAAGATCAGTTTACTGCAATGGCTACTGAAAAAGCCCATCAACAAAAAATACTTGATGCACTTAAAAACGGTGACTATGCTACCTGGAAAACACTCAATACAGATAATCCCATCCTCAAAAAAATCGATACAGAAGCTAAATTCAAAAAACTCCAAGAGATGGAATCATACAAAGAAAAAATGGATACACTAAGCAAAGAACTTGGACTACAAGGACAGATGAAAGGAGGAATGAGGTGAGGAATGGAAATAGGAAAGGGAATAAAAAGAGGGATGAAGGGGCGAAAAATGAACGTGAAATGACAGTTGAACTAAATAATAGAATATAATAATAAAAACCTGGATTGTATCGCCAGGTTTTTTTGTTATTAAATTTGAATTACATAAACATCCTTTGCAAATCAGGGTCTTTGATCATGGCTTGAGTCCATGTCGGTTCAAACGTAATCTCTAGGTCAACCGTAGCATCAGGGACAACTTCAAGCACAGCATTTTTTATCATCTCCTGGAGCATGTCTGCCATAGGACAGAAGGGAGTTGTGAAAGTCATGAGGATATGCACTTTTTTTTCTTTTGGCAAAAATTTAACGTCGTAGATCAGTCATAAGGTATAGATATCAATCATAGGAAATTCAGGATCATAGACGGTCTTGAGTTTTTCCTCGATCAAATGTACGGTTTTAGATATTTGGGAAGTCATCGTTTTTTGTATTCGGTTCAGAGAATAAAATCACTTGAAGAATGATAAATCCTACGAGAAGTATGAGTCAGAGAATTTTGCTTCGATATCAGAGAAGCAAAAATAGTGCGTTAATAAGCACATAAATCCCGAATAAGAGTGAAAGCTTGTAACTATCTTTGACTAAGCGTTCTTGAGAGACCTCACGAAAAAATTTTTGGATAGCGAGAAATAGGTAAAAACTTGCTCCTCGCGAAGCGATGAACAATCAGAGCATACCGAGTGTTATTCCTATCATGGGATCTTCATATACATTGATAGAAGTATAAGTGATGAGCATGATAAGAAGACCAAGGAGAAGTTTGATGAGTGAGGCGATATGGTACAGATACATTTTAGTGAATAGTGAATAGTGAAAAGTATTGGTTTTTTTATCCTTCAATATTTATATCGTCTGAGCTGTTAGTAGTGTCCGTACCATCTGTTTCTTCGTCATCAGTTTCTGTAACTGATGCGATATAGAATCCATTGTTTCCAAGTTCGTAGAATTTATAATAGATCTTTTCTCGGATACCTGCTCCAAAAGGAATCAATGCATACCCAAGAACGGGTGGGAGAAGCATAAACAAGTAAATCTTTTGTTGTACTGCAGCAGAACCTGACATCTTGTAGATTAATGAATATGCAAGAAACGCTAATGCGAATCAAAGAACCGTTCCCATAAATGATGAAGCGCTATAGTTTGGGTTAGCTGAAAATTCTATCTGTGCAGCTGAAGTGAATACTGAAAAAAGGATATGGAAACCTAGAACAATAAAGAGGATATCTATCTGGCTTGCAAACACGATGTAGATCGGTGCGAGGAAGAAAAACAAAATTCCGTTAGTCAAGAATAGAAGTCAGAACATCTTGCTCGTGTTGTAATATTTCCTGTTGAAAAAAAGATTATATATCCCTCCGATAGCGATATTTCCTATGAAAGTGCTCAGAAATCCGATAAATAACAATACCAATGATAAGAGCGGATTTGCAGTAAACCCTGCTTGCTGACCAAATGCACTGGTAAACATGCTTCCCATGAAAGAAAGGATGACAAATAACAATGCAGCGATTGTTCCTCCGATAAGGATACCGATACATACTTTTCCTATCAATTGCCATCCACTGAGGTTGCTTGGTTCATTAAAGAAATCTGATTTAGTTGTCATAGTAACATAATTAACAGATTAAAAGACTTAATAGGATTGAAAAATTGAAACATTGAAAGATTGAAAGATGATGGTATTTTTTTTTATTTTTCCATGTTTCCACTTTTCCATGTTTCCATATAATTATTGTGTACATTTTATTGTATTTATACTGCTGATGAAACTGTTTATGTCTTTGGGTGTATCACTACTCAGTGAAATAAGATATAATGAGGTATCATCAGTGAAAAAGTATTGTCCTCCATAAAGGGTATCTTTTTCTAATTGATAGGAAAACGCAGTTATATATCAAGAATATTGTATACCCGGACATTTTACTTTCTTGTTCTCATTGTCCGTGGGCTTATATTTCAAGAGTTTGAGTTGAAGATTTTTGGTATTGGAATCAACGAGCTCTTTCATGTTAGTTCACGATTGGATAACTGTTTTGACGATAATCACTGAATTGATGAATCCGGTAGAACCTGTGCCTGTTGTTTCTTTCATCTCCTTAAGCACCTTCATCCCTATGGTATCTGGAGGTGTTGGCATTGAGATATATTGTTTATTGTTGTCGTAAAGATTAAAAGTGAATTTATCGAAGGGAATGGAAAAAAAGGTTTTGGATTTACACCCCGTCAGGATCAGTACCGTGAATAGTATAATCAGAGAATAACGTTTCATAGGGCAGAGAGGACTAAAATTAATGAAAGATTGAAGCATTGAAAGATGGAAAGATGATGGTATTCTTTTTAATTTATTTATATTTTTCCACTTTTCCATATTTCCACTTTTTCATATTCTTTAAATAAACATATATCCGACAGCCAAAATAACTCCTAGAACTACTCCGAAGATAAATGATCTTGCGTAGATTTTATTTTGATGAGGATGGTCTTCTTCATATCCGAGTTGGATGCGTGCGACGATATATCAAAACATAGTCCCACAAAACACCAAATATCCCGGCATCAAGATTTGCTTGATCAAAAGCTGATACTCTGGACCAAAAATCACGCTTCCTCTCAGAAGAACAATCCCTACCACTACCGTCAAGAAAAAGAAAATTCACTTGATGATTTCGAATAACGTATTCATGATACTCACTAATAACTAAAAAGATACCAAGCTTATTTTCCTATTTTTTGTGTTGCTTGAATAATTTTTTCCATGAGACCGATATCTTCTTCATTGAGTTTTGTTGTATCTCCTGTTTGTGTTTTACTCTGTTCTATAAGTGTATTCACTTCAGCACTTACGGCGCTTTGTGTAGGCGTCACTTCTGTACTTCCTGTAACGACAGGTACTACTCATGAATCTATCTCTCCTGTGAATTCTTGCATTGCTGAGCTAGTTACATCTGTAATTCCTGTTCCTGTGAGTTCTGTTCCTGTCAATACTTCTCATGTAATCACTTCTCCATCACCTGTGAGTGGTTCAGCTGTAATTACAGTCTTTGGCGTACATCCTGCTAAGCTAGCAGCTATCACTATCAATCCCACCATGTATCCTTTTTTCATTATTTTTGTTTAAAATCTAAAAAACTTTTGTTGAATCTTATTCGTTTGCTTGTGTCTTATTTTGTTGGATAGCAGCATTGATCTTATCATATAATGCAGCCTGTTCGGGTGTCATGACTTCATTAGTATTGTTTGTTCATATATCTATTGAGGGTTGTGCGTCTACGGGAGCAGGTCTTGGTCTGGCTATTGAGGGAGCCTTCTGTACCTCACGATTTGCGGGTGTCCGAGTGATATTGAATGTACATCCCGATAAGCTCGTAGTGAGCAATACCAATCCCACTATGTATACCTTTTTCATCGTGGTATTTGAAATTTCTAAAAAATCATCAGAATAGTATTGGTTTCACGAGAAAAATCAACTAAAAAACTAAAGAGTTTGATGCACGATACATGATGCAAGATGCAAGACAAAACCGTTGCATACAGAGTTTTTTTCATTATTCATTATTCATTTTTAATCATTCATCAGTTTGTATGTTATTAGCCGTTGATAAACCAGGACGAATTACGAGCTTTGATGTTGTACGTATCTTCAAACGTCATTTTCCAAAACAGAAAATCTGACATAGTTGAACGCTCGATCCTATGGCTACCGGACTCATGATACTCGCATTGGACAAAGATACAAAAAAACTGACAGAACTTATCTGACTGGACAAATCCTATATCGCT
This sequence comes from uncultured Candidatus Peribacteria bacterium, assembly GCA_964495905.1. GTDB lineage: Bacteria > Patescibacteriota > Gracilibacteria > Absconditabacterales > Absconditicoccaceae > CAJBLF01. Next base: position 5,830 of record CAZBWN010000070.1, on the reverse strand, counting down.
ACGATTGATTTTTCAAAAGTCACGGATACGCGGGATATGGAATTCTGGGAGAAAATTACGAATTACGAATTACAAATTACGAATTGAAAGGCTACCGGAGTTGAAATGGAAGGTGGAACTGCAGAGGCGCCATCTTTGGGAGAGATCAAAAAACAGCTTGATAAATTGATCCCTTCGTATGACCTCCCACTCCCCGCTTTCAGTGCAAAAAAAAGAGCAGGAAAAAGATCTTATGATGAAGCGAGAGCAGGGAATATCATTGAAGAAAATAAAGTCATGAAGGTGCATGGATATGAAATTTTGAACTATGCATTTCCGACGCTTCAACTCAGGCTGGATGTCGGTTCTGGAACGTATATCAGATCTATCTGATATCGGCTGGGTAAACAGCTCGGTATCGGAGGAACTCTAATCCAGCTCAGAAGGACGAGTATCGGGAAGTACGATATCGCTACGATCAAGAATTGGGAGAATCTGCATAATAGGTATAAAGAGAAGGAAGAAATCATCCCTTTTGCACAAATATAAATATCAATACATTTATGATTTGTTTTGTCATTGCGATCCGCCTAGGCGGAGAAGCAATCTAATTTTTTTATGTCACAAATCCTACAGCATTTTTTTTATTTTTCTTAACAAACCCTCCCCGACCCCCCCTTAACAGGGCGGGCCAAAGGAAAATTAAATATTTTTTTTATTCAATGTAGTCCCCCTGTTAAGGGGGAATGAGGGGGTTTGTTTGTTTTCTTGACTTTTGTTTTTGTATATATATAATACTCCAAAACAAAACAACTAAAAAAAATAGGAATCATGACAAAAAATTATGTAACAATGTTTGAGGAAGCCAATAAAAAAGCGCTCGAAGAATACAGAAGAAAAGAAAAAGCCAACAATAATTTTGCTATGTTTTATGCTATAGCAGGGCTTATTGCAGCAATAATGATATGTAGAATATCATTAGGACCGTTTCAACCTGATATCATGTATGTTGAAGCATGGCGTATTGGAATAGTAGTAGCACTCATCATTTTTTGGGTCTCTATTTACGGAATCAAAGTAAAAGTGACAGAACGATTTATTAAATCTCAAAGTGACCTTGAGGTCAAAGCCAAGGAATTCGCAACTACAATCTTCTTGGATGATCTGTATACAATACTAGCATCACTTGGTGATTTGCATCCTGAATTTAAAAACAGGCTTCAAAATATCATGACAACAGATTATGTTTGGTTTAAAGATGGCCAACTTGATTGCTCTGGTTTTGAACTAAATGATGTACAAGAAAAAGATTTTTTTTCCTTTGAAATGAAAGACTGTAAGTATTGTTTTACAGGTTTGAATTACATAGAAGGAGAGCCTTTTAAATTCACCTTTGATACAGTTAGTCCAGATGGGAAAATAGAAAAAATTCCTATGTGCCTTCCTGCTAAAAAAATGAATGATTTCTCAGAAGCACTTCTCTAAAGGGGTGACGAGGTAATGGTTATCAGTTACAAGATCGGCGTTTTCGCTGGTCTTTTTTTTAAAAAAAATAAATCCCTGCCTATTTTTTTTCTTTATTTTTTTTAACAAACCCTCCCCGACCCTCCCTTAACAGGGCGGGCCAAAGGAAAATTAAATATTTTTTTATTCAATGTAGTCCCCCTGTTAAGGGGGAATGAGGGGGTTTGTTTATTTTTTTAACTCTTGACATTTTCTCTAAAATCAATACAAATATTCTGTTTTATCCTACGAAACATATGACCCTTTCTTCTCAAAAAATAACTGGCATTTCTGTGGATAATTTTCCTAGTATCATAAAAAAATGCCGAAGCAAGGAAACGTCTTCGGACCCAGAACATCGATCACAAGATAATTCTTCATATAGACAATGCCTGGCCACCGCCCTGCTTGCAAGTGATTTTTTATGATTTTCCGTGTATGCGGAAAAAATCACTATTGATGCAGATCGTACAGGATATCATTATTTCAATAAAGATATGCAAAATATTCCTCTTAATTTTTGTGAAGAACAATTCGCCCATGAAAATATAACTGCAAGAAAAGATGAGAGATTGTTAGATAAAAATAGGATTGATGTTATTTTAAAATTTCATCCGGAAATCAAACAACAATATGAAATCCTCAAACAAAGATTTGAAGAAGAAATAGCGATATTATTCAAATAAATATATTTAAAAATTTAATTATTGATTATAAAATATGCTTAAATGATACGGTTTTGATACAGATGGTAATCTTGTATATACTGATACTATGGTGTGTATTGAGGTATTGGAAGATGGAAAGCGAATACCTAGGGAGATATCACAAGGACAATTTGATGAATTCTGATCTGACATCAAACTTTGAGAGAAAATGAGATATGTTAATAACGATAAAGAGCAATCCATGGTTCATTTCAAAAGTGAATGAGGATTTGAAAAAGCTGTCTTTGACGCACTCATTCAGGGGAAATTTGGACCAAGCTGGGAAAAATTTATAGAAGCGAATGTACAGGCAAGCCCTATCGCTATCATCACTGCTCGTGGGCATCCCATAGAGGATCTCAAATCAACCCACAAAAAAATAATCTATGATGTGCTTACAGAGGGTCAGCGTGAAGACTTGGCATATAATATGAAAGAACATCTCTGAACATATCATCTCTTTAATGATGTCGCGATTGATACATACCTGGACAATAATTATTATGCGCCTTGCACCAATGAGATATTTTTGAAATCAATCAATAAAGATCTTTCATGCAGCATGCCAGAGACAAAAAATGCCGCTTTTGAGCAGTTTACCTTACATGTAAAGAAAATTTTTGAAAGCTATTATGGAGCGGAATTTTTGGTTAACAGAAGAATCCGTTTGGGATTTAGCGATGATGCCAATGCGAATATAGAATGACTTAATGACTTCATCAACAAAGAATATAGCGGACTGATGTGGAAATATCCTGAAATCAAATTCATGCTTTACAATACCCATACGCCTGAAAATACTATCAAATCCAACTATAGCAAAAGAAAATAATGTTATTTTTTCTTGTAGAGTACAAAATCCATTTCGTCGTTCACCTCTCTCACCACTTCGGTAAATCCTTCTTCAAATGCAGGAAAGCTTGTGTCTCATTCATACGCTTTTTTGATTTCCGTCAAATAAATGAAATCCGCCATCGGGATAAATTGGCGATAAATGCTCGCTCCTCCGATGATGAAGATCTGATCGATATTTTCTGATGTTAATTGTTTTATCATCGCTTCGATACTCTCGTACCATTCCATCCCTTCTACAGGCACTTGAGCAAGTATGATATTTCTCCTATTGGGAAGCGGTTTTCCAAGCGAAAGAAAAGTGTTGTATCCCATCACGACAATCTGTCCGGTAGTGATCTTTTTGAAGTGCTGCAAGTCAGCAGAATAATGTCGCGGGAGTTTATTATCTTTTCCGACTATTCTGTTTGATGCCATAGCGGCGATCATATTTATGAGCATACATCATCATTAAAATATTAAAATATTATTAATATTAAAAGATTAGCTTTTTGGTTGGAATTTTCAACGAATAAATTTTTTGAATTGCTTTTTTGCCTTAGTTTGGTATACTCTCAAATACATTTATTTGTTATTTTGACCACTCTATGACTACTTCAGCACAGGCGCTTCTCAAAAAATACGCAGATATCATCAAAGAGGAAGTGAATGTAAAACATATCGAAGAACTTGATGATTCACTCAAGATACAGAAGACATTCAAGCCTATCGGATCGCAGCTTTCTGCTAAATTCGGCAAAGATACGGGGAAGATCATCCAGTATGGAAAACAAGGAAATATCAGGGATGCCGGGGATGGAAAGGTCATCATTTTTGATAATGAAGGCAATGAACGGGGACTCACAAGCACTGAATACGAGATAGCATATGAAGGGTTGGAAGGCGACAATATGGCCATAGACCAGAACATCATCGCTAAGCTTGATCTGGAACTTACGCCTGAACTTCAGAGAGAAGGAGTCGCTCGTGAAATCTCCAGATTCTTGAATCAGATGAGAAAAGACGCTGACTATACGGTAGACACCAAAGTACAGCTCTTGTTTAGTACGACTGATGAGAATATGAAAGATATCGTAAAAGAATTCACCAGCTTCTTCAAGCATGAAGCATTGATTTCTGGGGTACAATCAACGGATACTCCGGAAGGAGATATCGTTGCATTATTCACCAGCAACGAATCGACTATCAACTTTGCGCTTAAAAAATAAAAAAAAATGTCATCCTGAATAAAATGAAGGATATATTCTTCGACTTCGCTCAGAATGACAATAGTGATACCATTTATTTTTTGTTTAGAAACATGAAATGTTTTGATTATGCACTCAAATATATCTGCACCTATCCTAAGACTGAAAAAGAGTTGAGGATCCAGCTCTACACAAAAGGTCATGACACCAAGGATATAGATCGGACTCTAGCAGAACTTAAGAAAAAGAATTATGTGAACGATACGATGTTCGCAGAAAGCTATATCAGAAGCGAGGTGGTGAACAAAGGGAAACCCGCTATCCGCATCATCCAAAAACTGCAACAAAAGTGAGTTCCTCCGGAGATTCTCAAAGAAGTGCTGAAAAGATATGAGGAAGATATGGGCGAAGGGATCCATGAAAAAATCAAAAAAGAGATCGAAGCATACAAGCGTAAGGATGTTGATGGCTTTGATATCATACAGAAGCTTATGAAAAAATGATATAAGCTAGATGATATAAAAAAAGTCATACAGAATAAATAAATTTTATTTGTTAGTCATAGCCCATGGGAAGATGGCATAGTATCGCAGCAAGAAAGGCATCATGAGATGCGAAGAAATCACAAGCCTACGCAAAAGTAGGGAAGATTATCCAGATAGCTGCCAGGAAATGAGCGGATCCAAAAATGAATCCCTCGCTTGAACTTGCGCTCAGCAAAGCGAAGCAATATAACCTGCCGAGAGAAGTGGTAGAGAAAGCGATCTTGAAATGATCAGGAAATTTTGAAGGAGAGAATCTTGAGGAGATTTTCTACGAAGGATATGGACCGGAAGGCGTAGCCTTGCTTATCAAAGCATTGACTCCCAACACTAATAGAAGCGCTGCCAGCATCAAACAGATCATGAATAAGTACTGATGAGTACTAGGCGCTATCGGTTCTGTAGCTTGGCAATTCAAAGAGCAAGGAGTAATCGTAATCGATGGTATCAGTGAAACCGTACAAGAGAAATGAAAGACGATAGAAAGAGTGCTGCCGTTAAATAAAGACGAACTTGAAGAACGTGCAATGGAGCTTCCGGTTTCTGATATAGAGATTGATGAAAATACGGTCGTCATCTATACCGACAAAAAAGATTTTGCGATCGTACAAAATGCATTGGAAAAATTTAACTATCATACGGTGGAATCGGATATCCAGTTTATCCCTGATAATATGGTCAAGCTTGATGAGGAGAATAAAGCGAAGCTTTATGTTCTGCTTGATATGCTGGAAGAAGATGAAGATGTTGATCATGTATGGCATAACCTTACAGAATAATATATAAAAATCCCTTGTAGAGACGTTGCAATGCAACGTATCTCTACAGGGATTTTTTTTATTGTCATTGCGATCCGCCGTGGCGGAGAAGCAATCTTAATTTATTTTTTTTAATATATTTCTTTGTTTCGGAGATTTTTTCTAAAAAACGCTTCGCTGGACATACTTTTGGAGATCAAAAGTATGCAAAACTCCTTTCCAGATGCAGTACTCAGGACAGATATTTCAAATTCGCATGATCTTCTGACCCCCCTCAACCCCCCCCCCGGTAATTCCCGGGG
>CAZBWN010000069.1:0-4356 GCA_964495905.1 uncultured Candidatus Peribacteria bacterium | reverse complement strand
GATATTTGCGATAGAATACGTTATCGGCTGCATGCAGGGTTGTGCTCGATTTAGGAAACTCTGCCATATCGTATCAAGATCTGATCTATAGTAAAAACCAAAACCTACTACTACCATAATAAAAAATATTCCCAAAAAATAAGATCCGGAAGATCCTGTATTCTGTTCTTTATCTCTATAAATTGGCTCATTCATACGTGTATCCTCTACATACTAAATCTATTTCACTAGATCAAAAAGTTTTGGAAATGATATCTGTATATGGTTACCGATCTGAATCTGTAATTTTTTGGCATATGCTTTAGGAAATCATTCTGTAATGATTTCTTTTAGATCTTTGGGAACATAGATGATGATATTTTCTGCTTTTTCTTTTTTATCTAATTTCTGAATTTCCTGTACCATAAATTTCACAAAAACATTATCATAATGAATTCTGTTTTTTTCTTTGAATCATGTTATCGTTCATCCCCCATGTGCCCCGTTGCTTGTATAACTAAATCATTCTTTGTCTGAATATTCGTATTCTGTGGCTTCGGTGTGTAATGGTTTCAATTCCTGGATAGCATCCTTATCAATGATAAATACTCTTGCTATAGTATGAGCGCTGATGATAAGAATAGTCTTTGGTTTGAATTTCCGTCCATTAGGGAGCTTTTTGCTGGCTATAGATTTAAACATGAAACTTTAGTATAATAAGATAAAAGTAGCTTTACTCTATTCCAACACCTATAAAAATCAAGGTATATCGCATGTTCTTTAATTATTCTTTGCTATATTTGCATTTTTATATGTAATATTAATATAGTTGACTTAATATTGTAAATATGTATACTATATATAGTATATTTATTATTTCAAAGATGATTATCTATGAAAGTATCATCGTCAGCTAGCAAAAAACATCCAACTCATGAACTTGTAGATGACTTATATCAGGACGATAAAAAAAACCCTGATACTACTCTGGATTCGAAGTGGGTCCAACTAAAACAAAGAATCATAAGTGGTTGAAAAGACGTAAAAGATATATTGAAAACCACTAGTGTGGAAGTTGCACTTTTTGCTGTATTGGGAATTGGTGTCGGAATATATCATCAAACGGGGGAGGAATTAAAACGTTCTCAAAAAATACCTCTGGCTTTTTCTGAAATATGAGAAATAGAAAGAACAGCCAAGAAAAATAATATCGAATTGGGCGCTATAAATACCTATGAGATCAAGGTAAATGATATGTGTATGAAGATATTCGAAGCATATAATGATGCGCAATGATTGTTTCTGCCGTCAACTGAAAAATTTGCATCAAATATCTATGATGGAATGAATTATAATCATATCTATAAATATAATCTTAAGGATCTCTTAGCACAGGTACCTTCCTATGTCCCACAGATCAATAAAAAATTAGAGAAATATACCATCATCAATAAAAGTTTGAATATCTCAAATGATAATATGAGCAAAGCGTGGGATGATACGCATACAGATAATTATCATACAGAAATAAGAACGAGGACTGTCACTGATTCCAAAGGAAATAGTACAACGGAAACGTATACTGAAGAGGTATATGATGATACTACTCATGACTATGAATATAATAAAACTTCTTGAGAAGAGGCTGCAAAAAACCTAACAGAACTTTTTACAAAAGTACCAACAATACAGCTAGAAGAGAAAATACTTAAAACAAGTATCACTAATGCTGAAGGTGAATATGCTGCTGATAAAAGCAGAGAAAAAACATCAGCAAAAGAGAGACTTACCCAAGAGCAATTATTGGCTGTCGCTAATACTTGGTATACGGGATCAACGCTTTTAAAAAATATCAATATCGTAAATGCACAGTATCCAAAATTGGGTAAGAGTGCAATAGATCGAAATACTGCTAAGGGAACAGCACATGATGAGACATACAATACCTATTCACATTTTGATGATGGTCCAAAGGAATTTCAAGTAGGAAAAAATACTTTAGATCTGGGGATGCAGATAAATGATAATCTCAAAGAAATACAACAGGTGATAAATACTACTCATGTAAAGGTTCCTTTGTTGGAAAGCAAAATAAAAAAATTCGTAGAGGTGGGATATGTAAAATATTCCTCATCATCCAAAGAAGCGAAAGAGCTGGCTGAAGAAATCATGACTTTGACTAAGGAAATATATAAGATGAATTTCAAGGAAGGGATAAATGTCGATAGATTCAGATGGGGAATGATATTCTTATTCGCATTGATAGGCGGAGTGGTATGATGACTCGCTTGAATGGGTCTGGATCGTCTTGATAATAAAATAGGAGTATATGATAGGATAAAATTTCTCAAGTAATTTATTATATATTATGATGCTATGGATCAACTCAATGAAAAATCAGATACTCATCAACAGTATGAATGAGCAAAGGATAAAATTGTGCAATGAATAAAAGATGTCCTACAGAGGCATCTTAAAGATCCTACAAATAGTCTTCGTGAACAAGAAGATATGATTAATCTCTGTCTGGATAATATTCCAGATATGGAAAATATCGATGTTGCTGCTTTGGATGACAAGGATAAGACCTTTCTTATACTATTAGAACGTTTCTCTGATTTAGATAAAATCATATTATCTCCGGATATAAAAAATGAAAAAATATTGATGGAATATCATAAAAAATGAACAGATCTTGAATTAGATCGAAGTGAAACGGTTTTTGATCTCTTATTGTGAAAGGAAACCAATCTCTTAGACAATAAATTAGGATTGGATAAAGACGATTTTGTACATATGGGCTGCTTGATATTAGATCAATACAAAAATACGGATGAACTCCATGATATTGATCGAGATACACAACTTACTGATTTTGTACAAAAATGATCGGCAGTATCTCCACTTCTTCTTATATTAATGAAAGTCAGAAAAAATAATAATATCCAAGAAGATGTTTTTGCAAAAAGACTCATAAAAAATTTTGATTATTTCTATGAATTGTGTAATAGTAATACTCCTAGTTGTGTAGTTTATATATCTATGATATTGTGACGTTTATGATGCACACAAGAACAACTATCGTATGTACAAAAGAAATATTATTGATTACCTGTAGAGTAATTGTTGTGTTTAAAATCACTTCAATTTATGTAGTGAGTTAGTTAAGACAAAAAGTCTTGTTTTTACAAAACCACTTCTTATATTTTATCCAATCTTTTATCAGTTAAAATATATCATCATGGCTGACTCTTCAGAATGACAGAAAAAACCCGTACAACCTTTACAGGATAAACCTATAGAGGAGAAAAAACCTTTTGTATCTCCAAAACCGTTTGTAAATCCGAATCCATCATTCAATAAATCTTGATTTGGATGAAAATGAGGATGAAGTAAACCAGCTATTCTCAAGCATTCTCGTTCTAGATAAAAAATAATAAATGGAAAAATCTCCGTAGAGATGTTACAATGCAACATCCCTACATGGGGATTTTTTTTGTAATGCGATTCTATCTATGGTGGCAGAGCGTTCCGTGGTTCGCTAAGGGTCTAACTTCTCTTGATATTTATGTTTTAATATATATAGTATTGCTGTGTTAATTTTCTCCGCCTTTAGGAGTCATGTGAAAGTGACCTGCTAAAACTAATCAAAACAGTAAAACAATGAGAAAGTTACACGCAATTCAATTACCATGTTCTGAAATCGGAGATGCCTTTGGGCACGAAGATAGCTTACATGAAGAACTCCTTACCGAAAGTGAAATGAAAAAATTGGGGTTAAGAATATTTAGTCTGTATGAAGATGAGGAACAAGATATCGATCCTTATTTGATTGCATGATATTCTTATTATGTATAAGATTGAAGTCCTTTGTTTCCAAAGGGCTTTTTCTTTTAAAAAAAAAACTACCACCGCACTGCTATTGAGTTTATCTAGGGATAGACTATATTTGTTTTATCTGCTTGACGACAAATAAATATTTAATTTTTTATTTGCTCTTTATATCCCACAACGATGAAAAAATTACCTAAAAAAATCATATCTGGAATGGCCAGAGCAGAATATATTGAAGTAGAACCTAATGTCCGTCTGCATATAACCGATGCAGGTGAAGGCAGACCCATTGTGCTGCTCCCTGGTTGGCCTTTAAGCGATGAAATGTATGAATACCAATATAATGATCTGATCAAAAATAATTTTCGCGTAATCGGTATTACCTTGAGGGGTTTTGGTAAATCTGATAAACCTTATTCAGCGTATAATTACGATGTACACGCATCGGATATAAAAAAAGTTTTGGATACACTGAAGATAAAAGATGCGGTTTTGGGTGGTTTTTCGATGGGGGGAGCTATTGCGATTCGTTACGTATCAGCA
>CAZBWN010000068.1:0-4101 GCA_964495905.1 uncultured Candidatus Peribacteria bacterium | reverse complement strand
CCTATAGATTCATGAGGCGGTGAGGATGAATAAAATAAAAATATATTTAATCTTTTTATATCATATCATGAAAATAAAAAAAAATATTTTAACGGTAGCACTCTTGATCACTGGTACGACACTAGGAAGTTTTTCGTATGCTGCATGGCTGGATAATATCCTCCCTGTAGAAGCGTTGTCTAGTGTCAATGCCTGTTCAAATATAAGCAAGATATATCTCAATCAAGATAATGATGCTGATACTCTTCCAGATCTATATCTCTATCTCAATAGTAATTTCATATTGAATGGTACTGCAAACAATGTCACTGCAGGACAAATCTTAAGAGAGGCTGCTGGTATCATCTATACTAAAGTGAAATATTATACGCCGTTATCAAATATGATTTCTAAGATGGATAGTAATAATGTGACGGGGGCTCTCGACAATAGTACATTTTGGAGAGCAAGTCGGGTGTTTCCTTACAACACACCTGTCAGAGGAATTGCAACTACCCCAAATAAAGTGGTATTTGAAAAACCATCCGATAATGATCCCAATAAAAAGATAATCAGTATCATCTATGATTATAAATATAAATACGCTACGGCATTTGATTGAAATACTAGTTCTGCGTATCGATATAATAGCATTCCTAATATGAGTTATATGCTCAATACAGGACTCACGTATATCACTACCCTTCCTTGATCCAATGGAAACAAGAAAAGAGCATGGTCTGCAGTGCAGCCCTCATTATCTAACTCCGCTATATGCAGAAACTATGAAATGCATCGATGCGGTGATAGCGTACAAGATATCTCTAGCAATTGATATCTCAATGCCTTTACCTGAGAAACATGTGATGAAGGTATACTCAATGGAACCGCCGGACACTGCCCCACAGGCTGCGGTCTCGCCACAAGCAATGAAAGATGTGGTGACAATGCGATACAACCTTCTGGAACACCTTACAATGGAGATGCAAATAATATAAGTTTTGAAGAATGTGATGATGGAGATCCAGCCTGAGACAATGGTGATGGACTTCTCAATGGAGATGATGCAGCTACTTCATTCTGCAGTACGATATGCCTTCCGACATTTGCCGAAGAATTCAGTGAAGTATTCATCAATGGATAATCTGTAAATAATCAATCAGTTTAAAAGAAATAACTTTATCATGTAATTATTTGTCATGACGTCTAACAGAAAAATGTACGCTAAAGCAGGGATACTCCTCTCCATAATACTCTCTATGGGAGCGATATCTTTTGCTGGTAATACCGTTTCTGATATACCAGGAAGCGCTAGCGAAAATAGAACCATACAACAGGAAACTTCACTCTACACGGGTAGTTGTGATATCTCTCAGGAACTCGCGTTCTATGATAAATCTCCTGTTTTTCTCCGTATAGCGCAACCGAGAGGGCCTGTAAGCTACAGCTTTGATAAGGTGGAAACGTATGTCAGCGTCTATGGAGGAAATGTCTTTGCTGGAAATCTACATTTCCCGTACATTTCAAATATGGTTCCTTCTACTACTATAGAACCTACTACGACTACTATACTTACGGTAGAAGCTAGCGGATCAATATTTTCTGGACAGGCAAGTACTCCGAGAAATCAGATTGCAGGACAGATAGTCACAAAAAATATGGAAAGATCGCTTATCGTAAATGCTAATGGATCGACTATCAACTATTATTACAAACGAGCGAGTGATTACTCTTCACACAATGGAAATATGAAAGCATTGATCAATGCGAATCTTACCAAAAAAACAGCTTGTACAAATTATTATGTGGCAAGATGCGGTGATGGAATCGTAGATAAACCTACAGGAACTACTGATGGAAACTGAGGTATCCAGACACAAGGGGGTACATTCCTAGCACGGCAACCCCTCTCTACAGGACAAAACGAATCCTGTGATGAAGGAGCGCTCAATGGAACTGCCGGACACTGTGGAATCAATTGTACAGGAATCGGTACAGGAAATGGTACAGGAACCAACCCTACAGGACCAAGTTGTACCTTGTTTGCAAGCGCTGCTACTATAGAAGCAGGACAATCAGTGACGCTAAGCGCATCATACGCAAGCGGAACAAGTGCAACTTTCTCTCCCTCATTTTCATGAATCACTTTTACGTATCCTACGCGAAACAATTCAAATATCTCTGACTCACCTGCGACTACGACAACGTATAGTTTGACCGTCAATGGAGAATCAGGTACTGCTCCTGCGGTATGTACTACTACGGTAACCGTCACTCAACCAGTTCCTCATCTTACATGTACGCTCTTCATCAATAATTGAAGCCCTGCACTTACTGGACAAGTTGTCGGTATAGGATGGAAAGTAATTAATGGAAGTTTTGTATGAACATATATCTATGTCGTTCCTGCACTTTTGTGAGCATGGCCTCATGCAGTCAACGCCAACCAATATAATGGAATCACTTCTGTCATGGCAACCCAGACAGGAGACTATATCTTTACTATGATGGTAAATAACAAAACCGAACAATATACGTGTACATGAGTGCTTCATGTCGTAGATAAAATCATAAATACAGGAATGATGCTCACTAAGTCATTAGTGACTGATATCCCTTATCATTCTGGTGATCTTGTAAGTTTCAAAATAAATTTTGCCAATAATGGTCTTTCAACAGTCAACAATGTTGTTGTTTCTGATTATCTTCCTGCTTGACTCGAATATGTAAGCAGTCAGATGTTTGGAATCTCTTCATATACATTATGAACAGGAGCAAATGGATGAAATCAATTTGCAGAATATTCTTGATTTAATCTGATACCTGGACAATCCTGATATCTTCTTGTGATAGGAAGATTCAAATGATATAATTATATAGGGCAGACCATGAATAATGCATTTTTGAATTCAGATAATTCATCTCTGCTTTATGCCTCAGCATTGTTTAATGTATATACCCCTAGCGGAAATGCATCAGTCATAAAAACTGCCAACAAAGTTTCTTATGCTCTTGGGGAAGATGCAAGATTTACGATAGCTGTCACCAACAATGGACCCGATACTATCAATGGTATGACTATCACTGATGATCGGCCAAATACCTCTTGTGTTGTTGCTGATACTCAGTGGACATCAAATGTTCCTCTTACTATGACCAATGCTACTGATCCTTTCTCATGGACATATAATGGTTCATTAATGGTAGGACAAACTATATATCTCTACCTCACCTGACATGTAAGCACCACTACATCATGTATAGCAAGTTATACCAACAATGCATCGATCAGTTATATCACAAACGGAGCAACAAAAACATGAAATGCTCAACCATTGAATTTCACAGTAACGGCTATACCTAACGCTACCATGAATTTTGAAAAAAGGATAATTCAACAGGGAAGCAACACATGAAATCCTGTAATTTTTGAGCTTCTCTACCAAAACATATGATCAGTCAGCATCACCAATTATGATGTCGTAGATTACTGGCCAGGGACATTGAACTTCGTTTCTGCCACTCCTATGCCGACTACGCAAGTAGTGACTTCTGGAGGTATGTTGTTACATTGGATATTCGCTAATCCGATCGCGCCTAATGGAAGCGGAAAGATTACAATAAATGGAACTATAAAATAAATTACGAATTATCAATTACGAATTACGGATTAAAAAAAATATTCAAAATCATCTTTTAACTACTTAGTTATGGAAATGAAAAAAGCACTTTATAGCATCGTCCTTGGACTCTTATGAATGGTATCATTCACACGAGCCAATATAAATAGCATGAACGTTACGCCCGTAACCCAATCAGCTATTTCCGGTTCTCTCGTAACATTCACTGTTACAGGAAACAATGGAACAGGTGTTGCCTATCTCAAATATGTATTGCCGAAGACGCTAGCATATGATGTCTTCTATCAAAATGCTACGACTACACCTTTGAACAATGCGTTATTGAGTATGCAAATCGATCATGATCCACTATTCGCTATTGCTGCAAATAGCAATTTTTCCGTAACGATCACTGCAAAAGTCATCACTACTGTTCGAACGATTCCCACTATAACTACTGATGCGATTTTTGCTTCCGACATGGGTATTTCCGTTATCCTTA
>CAZBWN010000067.1:0-2172 GCA_964495905.1 uncultured Candidatus Peribacteria bacterium | reverse complement strand
GATATTTGCGATAGAATACGTTATCGGCTGCATGCAGGGTTGTGCTCGATTTAGGAAACTCTGCCATATCGTATCAAGATCTGATCTATAGTAAAAACCTAAACCTAATATCAATACCATAATAAAAAATATTCCCAAAAAATCAGATCTGGAAGATGTGGGATTCTGTTCTTTATCTATAATAGGTGTATCATTCATGTTTTTTTTTATATACGATTAATTATTCTGACAAGGATCAAGATAATCGCAATCACAAGAAGTATATGTATAAAACCACCAAGTGTATGAGATGATACCAGTCAAAGCAACCAAAGAACGATGAGGACAATGGCGATAGTTTCTAACATGAGAAGAAGTAGTAAAGAAATAAATCTTTTCCGGCGTCTTATTTCACTAGATCAAAAAGCTTAGGAAATGATATCTGTATATGATTACCCATGTGAATTTGTATTTTTTTAGCATCTGCCTTAGGAAATGATTCCATAAGAACTTTTTTGAGATCTTTGGGAACATATATGATGATATTTTCCGTTTTTTCTTTTTTATCTAATTTCTGGATTTCCTGTACCATAAATTTTGCAAAAACATGATCATAATGCATCTTATTTTTTTCCTTGAATCAGGTTACCGTTCATCCTCCATGTGCACCGTTGCTCGTATAACTAAATCATTCTTTATCTGAATATTTATATTCTGTATCTTCTGTGTGTAGTGGTTTCAACTCATGGATATCATCCTTATCAATGATAAATACCCTTGCTATCGTGTGGGCACTGATGACAAGAATAGTCTTTGGTTTGAATTTTCGTCCATTGGGAAGCTTTTTGCTGTCTATAGATTTAAGCATGAGATCATAGTATAAGAAGATAAAAGTAGCTTTACTCTATTCCAACACCTATAAAAATCAAGGTATATCGCATGTTCTTTAATTATTCTTTGCTATATTTGTTTTTTTATATGTGATATAAATCAAAATACAATCTGCAATGCAGATAATAAAAAAGTCTTGTTTTCACAAAACCACTTCGTATATTTTATTCACTCTTTTATCAGTTAAAATATATCATCATGGCTGACTCTTCAGAATGACAGAAAAAACCGGTAGATCCATCACAGGATAAACCTATTGAGAAAAAACCTTTTGTATCTCCAAAACCGTTTGTAAATCCGAATCCACCATTCAACAAATCTTGATTTGGATGAAAATGAGGATGATCTAAACCAGCTATTCTCAAACATTCTCGTTCTAGATAAATAAAAATAAATGAAAAAATCTCTCTGTCTAGGTGGAGAGATTTTTTATTATATAAAATATTTAATAATTCCGTGGTTCGTTACATGTTTAACTTCTCTTGATATTTGTATTTTAATATATATAGTATTGCTGTCTTAATTTTCTCCGTGTTTAGGAGTCATGTGAAAGTGACCTGCTGAACCTAACCAAAAACAATAAAGCAATGAGAAAGTTAGACAAAATTAAAGTGACATTACCATGTTGTGAAATCGGAGATGCCTTTGGGCATGAAGATAGCTTACATGAAGAACTCCTTACTGAAAGTGAAATGAGAAAGTTGGGGTTGAGAATATTTAGTCTGTATGAAGATGAGGAACAAGATATCGATCCTTATCTGATTGCATAATATTCTTATTATGTATAAGAGTGAAGTCCTTTGTTTCCAAGGGGCTTTTTCTTTTTTAAAAAAAACTACCACCGCACTGCTATTGAGTTTATCTAAGGATAGACTATATTTATTTTATCTATTTGGCGACATATACGTATTTAAATTTTCATTTGTTTATTATAAAATGATGAAAAAGTTACTTAAGAAAACCATATCTGGAATTGTCAGAGCAGAATATATTGAAGTAAAACCTAATGTACGTCTGCATATAACCGATGCAGGTGAAGGTAGACCTATTGTGTTGCTCCCCGGTTGGCCCTTAAGTGATGAGATGTATGAATACCAATATAACGATCTGATCAAAAATAATTTCCGTGTAATCGGGATTACCTTGAGGGGATTTGGTAAATCTGATAAACCTTATTCAGCGTATAATTACGATGTACATGCGTCGGATATAAAAAAAGTTTTGGATACACTGAAGATAAAAGATGCGGTTTTGGGTGGTTTTTCGATGGGGGGAGCTATTGCGATTCGTTACGTATCAGCA
>CAZBWN010000066.1:0-11684 GCA_964495905.1 uncultured Candidatus Peribacteria bacterium | reverse complement strand
CCACCGATATCAGAAACCTGTTCTTCAGTGATTTCTGTTTTCCATCATTTTTTAGCCGCATAGCCGAGATACATTCTCAAAAGTTCGGCAGCAAACAATCCTGCTTCATTACCACCGGCAGCTGGCCTGATCTCTAGATAGATATTTTTTTCATCATTTGGATCTTTGGGGAGGAGAGCGACTTTTATTTTCGATTCCAGATCTTGGATGCGAGCTTCAGATTCTTTGAGTTGTTCTTTTGCCATATCAACCATTTCAAAATCTTTTTCCGTATCGATCATTTCCTGCGCTTCTTTTTTGAGCTGATGCGCTTGTTTGTATTGTTGATAGAGATCATAGATTGTCTGGAGTCCAGAGAGGTCTTTACTGATTTGGATAGATCTTTTATTATCAGAAATGATGTCAGGATCCATCATCTGATCTCTGAGTTCTAGATATTTTCTTTCCATATGAGCTAACTTCTCCAACATAATACCTAATGAATAATTAAAAATGAAAAATGAAAAACGATGGTATTTTTTTTATTAATATTCATTCTTTTTTTTAGATGTTTTTATGGTAGCTACCAGTATTTTTAAAATTTCTTCTCATAAGTGATATAATGCCGTATATTCATTAGTATTGATATATTCTGTACGTAGAAGAATGTCTAATCGATATAATGTTTCATTGGCTTCTTTGAGAGCAATGCTCATCTTGTTTATAAAGTCTGCTCTTGATTGTCAGAATTCTGCTTCACGAACCATTGCTCAAATGCTTGTTCATGATCTTACTAATTGTTTACTAAGTATGAATTCTTGTTTTTGTTGAGATATGTGTTGATATAGTTTTACAATTTTAATACTAAATTCAAAATTTTTTGTTTTAAGGATATTTTCTGTCATATTGGATTATAAAATAGTAAATTCCTACATTTTTCATTATTCGTTATTCATTTTTCATTATGTTTTAGTAAAAAACCTGTCCGATGATAGTAAACAGAAAATTAAATACAGAAAGAATGATATTAGAAAAAACACCACCTCACAAAAAAATCAGAAGCACTATGAATATAAGTCAAAAACGTGCATATCTTTCCATAAATTCTGCTCATCTGTATCGCCAGATTTTGATCAATCTATATCCGTCAAGGGGTGCGATAGGTATGAGATTGAAGAGAGCAAGAGTGATATTGAGCACACTGAAACTCACCCAAAAATTAATCATAGGATCTGTAATATTAAGATTGATATCATTGGGCGTACCTCCCATAAGTTTTACATAGATTAACATTACAAGAATTCATACGATAGCCAAAATCAAGTTTGTAGCAGGGCCAGCAAGTGCAACCATAAGTTCTCCTTTGCGAGGGTTTTTATAATACAGGGGATTGATCTGTACCGGTTTACCTCGTCCGAAGTGTATCAAAAATATCATAAGAAATCAAATAGGATCAAGATGCTTGAGGGGATTGGGAGTCAGTCTTCCTTGTAATTTTGGTGTAGGATCTCCGAGACGATACGAAACATATGCATGAGCGTATTCATGCAATCAAATCGATACCGCCAATATGACAGCTAACTGAACTATATCAAATATTCACATATTTATTTTCTAAATTTTAAATTTTAAATTAATTGTTTTGTTTTTTTAAATTCTGCATTCTGCATTCTAAATTCTAAATTTATCTTATCGCTTCTGTCAAAAACTTTGAAAGATTTTCAAAACTCCATATTTTCTTTCCATCGATATGGATATTCGTTACAAGCTTTAATTGTTTATAGATATAATATCTTCGGTTGTATTCATCGATTTCTACGGTATTTCATGTAGCAAAAAACTTTTCCATGATGTTGGGTTTTACATTGATGTTGAGATATTCTTTGCCGAGAACGACCAAAGGCATATCTTTTGAATAGATAGCATTGATCTCTGCAAGTGGTTTTTTCTTTGCTTTATCGTCAGCTGCGATATATTGTTTGAGCAGAGTGATAAGTTTTTGATTTTGATATTGTGAAGGATTGACTTCTGATTTATCAGTACTGAAGAGCTTAGTAAGATCTTTTTTGAGTCCCATATCTACAGTATTGATCAAGAGATCATAATTTCCTACCATAAGCCTTCATTGGAGCTCTTGCGGGGTAGTGATCTTTTCAAAGACAAAGTTTGTGCCGATATCAGCATCATCAAAAATTTGTTGCAATCTTGTTACCACAAAATCGTTGATATAATTGCTATAATATACTACCGTAAATTTTACGGGTGCTGCTCCTGCTGTTTCTGTTTGTATCCCAGGGATGACATTGTATATATCTAGAGATGCGATAAATATTTTTTTATTTTTTTCGTAACCATAGATGCTATATTTATTGAGGCCTGTTCCAAAATTTTTCTCTGAAGCTCCAAAGGTATACCATCATGATTTTCCTCATTTTACAAAATGTTTTGGAGTATAGGTTTTCCCAGCATATTCTAGAGTTATTTTATCATAAGGGGTATCAAAAGTGAATTCCGTAGGTAATGCTGCTCATGTATCTATAAAATATACTAATTTTTGATTTTCTCATCTGAGTGTGATAGCTTTTGGTAAGATTTGTACATTCATATCGATGAGGTCGCTTTTTGTGATAAGATTATCACTATATTCACGATTAAGCAAGTCTTTTACACCAGCTCATGTAGATTGGAAAACATCAAAAAGACCATCATCATTTTTTTTGAAATACTCCTCATATCCACTACTATAAAAGTTATGCTTGATGAGTCCTCCGAGTACTCTTCTTCCTCTTACACGCAGTTTATCGGAATGAGTATTGAAAAATACGGTGATCAATTGGTTGGTGAGTATCTTTTTTGCTACATATCCATCCAATGTTTCATCGCCGATATAAGCATCTATGATTGATTGTCCTCAGTTTTCAATAGAGGTTTTGAGTCATTCAAATGAAATGGCATTTTTCACCTGATAAAAATTTAGATTACTTTGATTACAATTTACGAGATTGAACACAAGACTATATTCATCATTGGATTGGGAGACAAGATTGGCACAATTGGTATAGACAGGTTTGAAAGCAAACAAAGACTTATAATCATTAAGTTCCGTATTTGCTAATATATGTTGGGGAAGGATATAATTCGTAAAAAACAAGATATTGTCTGGAGATTTAGTAGTGAAAGTGACTTTAAGGGTAGTATTTACATCCTTAACGAGAGCAATGGTGCTATATTGGCTAAGTGATGAAAGTCCCCATATATTTCCACGTAAAATATCATTATAGGTGAAATAGATATCTTCCAGCGAAACAGGCGTTCCATCTGACCGGATAAATCATTTATTGAGGCTTATGATGTAATTTTGATCATCTTTGGTAGTGATGGTACAGAGATCTGGGATATATGCTGTGCTATTCTTATCATAAGATGGCTTGAGACAAGAATTGAACAAAAGCCCTTGATAAAAATTGCTTTGAACATCATTGCGAAGATACGGTAAGTAGGAAGTATTACCAAAAATACCTTCCACGAAGGTTCCTCATTTGGTATTTACTTGAGCAGAGGTAGTCCAGACATACTGATATCCTATATAGATATTAATCAATATCCAAAAAAACAAGGACAAAAAAAACGTGTATCTGAGAATATCTCTTACAAGTTTTCTTTTGATTGGTATCATTACCTACTTAGTATACGGTAAAATAAGCGATGCAAGAAGAAAAAGTATTGCGGCAACGAGAGCCACTTTCTTTAATTTATTTTCAAGAGTTTTTTTGCTTCCATATTCGTTTCCTCCTGCCATTCCACCAATTCCTAATCCTAGTCCTCCTTTTGGAGACATAAGCAAAACAGATCAGATAAATAAGATTCATGCAAGGATAAGCACGATAATCAATAGAGTACGCATTTTTTTATAATAAAAGAATAAATGTGCTATTACTATATAAATATGCTTCCAAAATTCAACTATAACACACAATTTAAAAAATAGACGAAATTTGACTAATGCTCGTTTCACTCGCGATAAAAAATAGCAAAAAACAGAGAAAAAAAATGATATATGTTTGTACTATATTATGCTATGATACAGCTACTGTTAATCAATTATTTGTCTATTATTGGTCGGTCCGATATATCGGACCATTAAGCAAAAAAATTAGTTTATAATTGCAAAGTTTACAATCAAATACCCAGCTCATAAGACTAAAATTCCTATAAACATATAGAGCAATGAACTTTTTATGCTTTTGATCTGTGCTTCATCATCCGGTTTCATCAAGAGTTTGACCGTTTGGATGATGATAATCACTAAGATGACAAGTGAAGCGATTCCAAGAGCATAATTGATGACTTGGTAGATGATGGGTATATTTTTGTTTGCTAAAATTCCAGATCCCACTTCTCACAGATTCGTGATATCTTTGACGACACTGGCTTGTTTACCATAGATCGCTTCTACAATCTGTTTAGCTCAGATGATGACAATCATAGAGATGACATTCCATCCGATGAGTGTTCCCGCTTTTTTCTGTGCTTCATCATCACTACCGAAGAGGAAGGTGATCACACGTGATACCAAGATGATAAACATAGCGCCGAGTACGAGATAGATTGCGATTTTGATGAATGGATAGATCACATTATTATACAGTCAGCTTGCGAGTTCAAATCATTTGAGCTCAGGTTTGGACAAGAGGTCAAAGACGTTTTGTCCGATAAATTTAGCGCTCATGATGACAATGATACCTACCACTCCATAGATGATATAATTGGTTCAATCTTTGGTGGCGCTATCATCACTAGAAAACATGATTTTATAGAATCAGAGTATCGCAGAAAGGATACCAAGGATGATGACAAGAGGTACCAGTACGTTCATAAGGGTATTAGTTATAAAGTTTAATAATCCTTGCGTTCCCTTAGCTCCTTCAGCAACATTCAGGTTTTTGCTTATAGGAGCGATACTTGTGCTGAGCGCAAGATCAAATCTATCCGCCTTTACGATTTCAAATGTCCCTGACCAGGTATTGTTGGCAGGGTTGACATCAGGATATCATGCAATGCCAGGCGTAATATTACATACCAATGTTTTGACTCCCAATGCTTGGGTAAAAATAGGTTGTATCCTGATATTGATCCCAACTTTTGTACCTGGGTTGACTACAAAATTTGAAATGGTAGAAGAATTATACACATTGAGATTCTGTTCTGTTCGTTTGCAGGAAAGGAATCATGGATTATTGATTGATCAGATGACAGGATCAGTTCATTTATTTTGAAAGAGGATATTGATTTGAGGACTGGATCATTGAGCGATAAGATTAGATGATCATTCCAATCCTGGTGATTCATTGATAGCAAGATCTACTCCAGGAACCAGTGCATTGAGATCTATACATTGTGAAGCAGTATATTTGTAGGTTTGCCAGTTTCCATTGATGAGTCCGTTCATACACGTAAGTGTCGTAGAAAAATCAGCATCGCAATTTTTTGGAAATTCCGCTCAAGTTGTTGAGTAAGCAGATACGGGTAATCATCAATGAGAGATAGGACCTCCCAATCGTTGATTGATACAATTTTTTGGTGTGCCTGCTTGGCATTGATTGATAGTGTAAGGATACGCTGAAGCATTTTGTAAGATAATACCGCTCAAACAAGTTAAGGCGCCACTAAATGGAGCACATCCAGAACTATAATCTTGACCAGTAGTAGTCCATAAAACAGTTGAGTATCAAGATACTGTTTGTCCATTATTGATCGTTCATCACGCCCATCATGTACAGTTTTGTCCATGAGCAAATGCTACAAGCGAAAAAGCTATGGTCATGAGAGATCCAACGATTTTTCCTAATGTTGTATTGAATGTGTGTCTATGCTTCATCATCTTTTTATTGATTGTTTGTAAAAGATTTTTTTTTGAAGAGTGATCAGATTCCCTTGAGGAGAAGAATGATCTCTCTCGCAATAGGGAAGTGGGGAAGATGTTTCAGCTGTATCGCCATGACGAGATATCTTGCAACAAGCAATCAAAAACCGGCATAATATGTCCACACAGTGAAATCGAGTTTAGCAATATATACGAGTCAACCTATCAAAATCATTCAGAGAATATATTCTAGGATGATACCTGTATTTCCCTGGATATCTAAGATGTGACCATAGTTTTCTTTCTCTTTTTTTATCTCTTCTTCTATACTATAGGGTGGTTTTTTTGTGAATATGCGAGCAAATGATTTTCCGAGATAAGCAAATGTTCCTGTAACATATCCGAATATCTCTTCAGGATTCTTAAAGAATAATCTATTGAGCCGTTGTTTCGTAGGTACATTGATGAAATCGATATCAGACATGAGTGCAGCAATCCTTAGGATAACGAGTATCAAAACGATACTATCAATCATTACATTTCAAGCCATACTCAGTATCATAAACAATGCCCGTAGCAGAATTGATTCTTTTATTCGCCGATTGGGTGTATCAAAACTATGTGCTTTATACCATAAGTAGATATTGTAGATAGGGAGATATTTCAAGATGACATCTTTTTTGCTGCCTTCGATAGTATACGTCTCGACTGCATGATCTCCTCATTTCAAAAGACTGATATCTGAGAGGATGCTCACAATGCTGATGAGCAATAAAAATATCAATATAAAAATACTGACGGTATACGTCACGCTCAGAATATTTAACACGAACAGATAATTCATCACGCCTGTTACAATCGTGATGACTCAAAACAATAAAGTGATATACCCGAATTTGATATATCATCTAATGAAATTCTTATCTTTTTCAGTGATATCCCATGTATTCTGTTTAAGCATATTTTGTACCAATGGAGAAAAAAACAGCGCTGCTGCTAGCGAAAGTTGTGTCTTGGTGTTGGTGTCGATCACTTTCGTTTCTTCTGCCATGACTGAATTAAAAGATTTAAAGATTAAAATATTTGAAAGATTTGTTGTTTTTTTGTTGTCATTGCGATCCGCCGTGGCGGAGAAGCAATCTTAGTATTTTATTTTAGATTGCTTCGTCATTTCATTCTCCACCACGGTGGACAGGCTCGTAATGACTTCTGCATTCTAAATTCTAAATTATTTTTTTTTCTAAATTTTGTTTTCTAAATTCTAAATTCTAAATTCTATTTCACATCCGTCGTTATAAAATCTTTCTCTTCTGGTGAAGCCAAGATTTTCACTCCTACATGTTGATTGCCTGCAAAGATAAGTCCTTCTCCTACTCAAGCCGAGACCAGTCTTCTCTGCTCAGCCTCTGAAAGTCCGAGAAGCTCGTTCAATGCTTTGATAGACGTAGTGGATTGTTTCAATAATATCTGCAATGCACAGTTGGAGATGATAGGTTTACCATATTTGCTTCTTACGAAGTCTTCGATATCTTGTGAGATTACGGTGATTCCCAATCCATATTTTCTTGCTCTTTTTGTAAGTCCAAAAAGGAATTCTGCTGATGTCTCATTTTGGAACATGATCCACGCTTCATCTACCGCAAGCATTCTTTTTTTCTTGTGTGATCTTACTTTAGTCCAGATCCGGTTGAGTACGTTCATCATCGCAGGCGTCTTTAATGCATCTTCCAAATCTCTGATACTGATGACAGTAAGTTTATTGTTGATATCAATATTTGTATAGTTGTTAAATACTTTTCCAAAAGTTCCGCTTACGTATTTACTCAATCTGAGTGCAAGTCTTTCTCCACCTTCCATTCCTTCAAGTACGTTCATAAGATCGCCCATGATCGGTGGTTGTTTGCCTTCGTAGTTTTCAACATCAAATGAAAATCATTTTAATGAATACGTGCTTTGTAATGCCTTATCAAGCAATGCTTCTTCTTCCGGTGTACATCCTCATATCAGAATCTGGATCATTCCAATCAAATTCATGATCTGACTTCTCAGCAAATCTCATTTTCAATATTCTACATCTTCTATTCTTGGTGGGATATCAAATGGGTTTAGATATTGTTGTGAATTCGTTGCGATGTTTACATAGGTTCCTCCTACTTTTTCACAGAGTGATTTATATTCGTTTTCTGGATCGATAATGATGACATCGATATCATTGATCAGATATCTAAGTACTTCAAGTTTTACGGTAAATGATTTTCCAGCTCCAGAAGTAGCAAGTATGACACTGTTCATATTCTGTAATTTTTGGCTGTATCTATCGAATATCACCAATCCTCAGGTATGAAGGTTGATTCCATACAAGATCCCTGTTTCACTGACCATATCATTGGAGATGAATGGGAAACCACCGGAAAGCGATGAAGTGACTGAACTTCTGCTGATAGCAAGTTCATCAGTACAAAGCGGTAATCCCGAAGAGAACCCTTCATCCATCCTTTGTATCGCACTTTTGATCCTGATTCCGTATCCTGATATTTTTTGTTCGATTTTTTTACCTGTTTCTTTGAGCTTTTCTTCAGTGTCGTCGTAAATATTGATATAAAAGGAATTTTCAAAATATCTTTCTTCACGAGTTGTGAGTTTTTCTCTGATCATCTCTACATCCCTGTATTGTTGTTCCACTTCCATATCAAGCGTGATACCTTTTTGCATGGCGTCTTTCACTTCAGCTTTGAGTTGAGTCGCCCTATTTTTGAGCATCGATTGGATTGCTGCATCGTCTTCTGGATAGATAAATCGCGTCATATCCCATTTTGCATGGAATCCGAAAATATCTCTTGTTCGTAATGCATCGATGTATGATGGGTAACTTTGTGCATAATAGCTTTTTCAAAAAATTCCTGAAACATTATAATGGGTTGACTTGAATTCCCAGTAGGAAGGTGCGACATGTGATTTATAATCACTGATCACGCTAGTATATTCTTTTTCTGTCTCTCAGATATATTGTCTCATCTTGCTTGTCAGTTTCTGATCATTGTATTGATCATCAGGGAGTGCAAGCAGATATTTCACTTGTTCTCTCAACTCTTTATCTTTGATCTCCTTATTTTCAGGCAAAGCTTCTTTCTTTTTGCCGGCAAACATTCCTGCTCCTGCAACCGTTGATCCTGTCGCTCATTTTTTTGCAAACAGACTAGGAAAAATTCCTGACAAGAATTTGTCAAAAAATCATAGCTTTTCTGCTGTGGCTGGAGCTTGGAAGAGGGGATATCAACCGTCAGCTACATACGCGCTATAGTCGGTATCGTACACTACATTCTTGATGATTTCTACCATGTTATAATACTAAACTGTTAAAATGCTAAACTGTTGATGATTGGTCACAGGTTTCAAGTTTCAAGTTGAAGGTTTCAAATCTTTGCTCCCTGTCCCTTGCTCCCTGCTCCTATTTTTGTAATTAAGTATATTCGGTTTTGCGTCCATAAGCAAAAAAATAGGCATTATCGCCACTATTTAAGGTTGACAAATAAAAATATATCTAATACTTGTTGACTTAAGTCGTGATTTAGATATAAAAACAAAAACAAAAAATAAACGAACAAAAAAATATATGAAAATAAAAATAATTTTAGCAATGATGATAGGAATTATTGTTGCTGGTTGTGAAAACAACAAAAAAACAGAACTAGTTACATCAAAACTAGAAAAAAATAATCTGTTCTCAAAAGAGTCTAATCCTCTGGATTTTGGTAATGGGGTATGGTATTATAAAATTAAAGGATGCGAAACGCAGCTTTCCATAACATCTCAAGATGTTTTTAAGGAATTTGGACCAGCTATTTCAAATTTTATAGCTTCCCATAAAGAATTGAAAATATCCTCATTGGCACCAAATGTTAAAGGTGGCCAACAAACTAATGATATAGTTGGTTATTGGATTATTACTGAACCACGCAATTTATGCCCATGCGATACGGTAAAAAAATAATTAAAAGATTATGACTTCTCTCGGTTTCCGAGGGATTTTTTTTAAAAAAAAATAACAAACCCCCTCTCTATAAAATTTTTCAAATCCACCCCCATTCCCCTCCTTTATCAAGGAGGGGGGCTGTTCCTCCCTCGACTTGTCCTCCGCGAAGCCGGGGGATAAAGGGAGGTTAGGAGGGATTTGAAAAAATTATTTTTATTTTTCCTTAGCTCCCGCCCTGTCAAGGGAGGGTCGGGGTGGGTTTGTTTCTATTCTATATTTACTAGACTTGACTTAATCTCCGATTTGGATATAAACACAAAAAACAAAAATAAACAAATAAAAAAAATATATGAAAACTAAAGAAACAAAATCGTTTGTGGAATTTCAAAAAGAGTTCCAAAAAAACATGGTATTATCATTGGCATGTAAATTGATAGTGTACTTCATCATTGCTTATCTCTTAGTATTATTTATTGGCTATCTCTGCATATTATTAGAGATATTTAGTATTGATATGTATCCCTTATTCGTCCCTCTGATGGGAATTTTTTTTGGGGCATTTTTTCTTCTGATATTTCTTCTCTTCCAGACAAAAAAAATCCAATATTTTGGAGTCAGCAAAGAAAAGATCAGAAAAAAAATAGAAAAGGATATGCAAGAATGGAAAGAAGGGGCCATATATCTTTCTACCATACAAAAGAGTTTGACCAAAGAAGAGTACGATCGTCATTATAGCAAAAAAGATTCGGAGGGAAAAATAATAGATCCTATGGAATATGAAAATATTCCGCAAAGGATAGCACTCTGCAAATCAAATATTGTTATAACCGAACAAAAAATTGACTACTTAGATAGTCAAAAAGAAAAAATAGGCTGGCAATATCCCATGAGCTGGGAATGGCTTGAAATGGTTAAATAATACATACGCAACAGTATAGCTCCTCTCGGTTTTCCGAGGGAGTTTTTTTTATTTACTCCATCCCCTAACCCCTTCCTCTGAAACAGAGGAAGGGGAATAGCCGACAGAAGGACAAAAAGCCCCTCTATTTTAGAGGGGTATGGGGAGTAAAAAATAAAAAGGAGGACAAAATTAGTGGACTTGACTTAATTACTGATTTATATATAAAAACAAAAAACAAAAACAAACAAATATAAAAAAATAAATATATGAAAAACAAACAAGAAAAATTTCTAGAATTTCACAGAGATCTGGAAAAGAAAAAAAAACAAGCGATATGGTCATTGATAGGAATGAGTATTGTATTTATCTTTATGATATTTACAGTGCATATTATGCAGAATGATTTCATGTATATTCTAATTGTTGGTTTCGCATGGGCCATATTCCCTGTTATAAATGCGCCTTTAAACATTGAAAAACTTGAAAAAGAATTAACAAAAAAAATCAAGACAGAGGAGGAGTATGTAAATCAGATCAAAGAAGAATATGACTATCTTATTTCTCCTGATAGAAAATTTCGTGATATCCCTGCAAAGTTAAGAAAAACAGCTGGGTATTTGCTTTCACAAGAAGATAAAACACCAGAAGAGGTTATTGCTATGCGAGGTGAAGAGATAGAAGATATGCAAATAAAACTTCACGTCTATCGCGAATCAATCGAACACAATTTCTGGCAGTACTTAATAAGTGGAAAATGGCTCAAATTCAAGTAAAAAAATTCACACACACCATAGCTCTCCTCGGTTTCCCGGGAGAGTTTTTTTAAAAATAAAGATAACAAACCCCCTCATTCCCCCTTAACAGGGGGACTACATTGAATAAAATTCTTTTTTTTTATTAATTTTAATATAATTTATTTTTCCTTAGCTCCCGCCATGCCTGCCCGTACATTTGCTACGGGGTGAAGG
>CAZBWN010000065.1:0-20563 GCA_964495905.1 uncultured Candidatus Peribacteria bacterium | reverse complement strand
CCGTTAGGAGGTGTAATAAGCTTTCCATCCTTAAAGAATGTTCTGATTTCTCATCTGATTGATTCTGCTAGTGTCGTATCAGTTCCTGATATCTTATCTATGATATCTGTGATTTTTTCTGGTGAGAGAGAGATATTCCCATTCTCTTTACGAGTGATAGGCTGTACCTCAGTATTTTCTGTATCTTCAGTGATGCGATAGGTATCATCAAGTTTTTCTGTTCCCAAAGACAATGTCCTACGTACACCTTTTGCTTCCGTCACGGTATATGCTCAGATTTTACTTACATCTCAGATAGTAAGAACATTATTTATAAGTGAAAAATTTTTCTCTGCATCTGAAGTGACATGGAGATCAAGGAATTCTCCCAATGATTGTGCTCAGTTTTTTCATGGTATGAAAGTCATGATGAGTGTATTGTTCTTTGTATCTTTTTCACATTTCAATCTTGTATCATTATATACTGCTTGCAGATAGTCCGCATATTTTTCTAGATCATGTAATGGATTATTGATATATTCAGCATTGATCCCTTGTCCCATTTCATATTGGGTATAGAGATATTGCTGTTCATTAGGTACGTAAGTATTTTTCCAAGTCGAAAGTCTTGCTCCGATATAGAATCCTGCGATGCCAAATTTATCTTGTCCAAGAATAGCTTCAGAAGTTCATGAATCTCCTGTAGATATCTCTCATGGTCTTGTATCTTCACCAGCTGTTGCATCAGCTGTTGGAGCGTTGCTTACTGATCATTTAGTTTTTTTGAACGTGAGTGCGTTTGTAGTCACCCCAAATGATAATTTGCTGAGTGAGACTTTTCCTTGAAGTGATGCAACTACATCGCTTCTTCGCTGTTCGATATTTCCTGATTGGATGATATCAAGCAGATTATTGAGTGCATTCGTAAGATGTTCTTCAGGGAGTTTTCCAAGTTTCCCATCTGGTCAGAAAAATTTATTGGCATCCATATACCTCAGGATAAAATTGAGATTATCAGTGAAATACTGTTCATTGTTTGTTACGAATGCTCCATACATCTTGTCAGTTTTTTTTGCATCTATATTTTTTTGGATCTTTGATCTGAATATTTCCCTATCAATCGCTTCTGTTTGTGATATGGTATTGAGATTGAAAATCTCTTCTGTAACCGCTCTATATTGCTTATCTATCTGATTGATGCCCATGAGAGGATCTTGTTGCCGATTTACCCCTGCTTCTGCTTCTAGGTTTGCTACTCATCGATCAGTTAAACCGATGCCTGCAAGTGCTCATCATTCGATACCCACATATTTTGCACTTCTCACCTTAGCTAAACTTGCATTGATGACTTTGTTATAGTTATATTGCTCAGCGATTTCAGTTCAGATTCCTATCGCTAAACTTATATTTTTTGGTTCCAAAATAAGTCATCCAGTTGTTCATCGGCTTCATAGGGTTCTTCCAGACTCGCTTTTCAATTCTCTTCCATATCCCATCGTCAATCTCAATCCTCATGTTTTGCTATAATAGATTCATGAACGGATGATGCTCTTGATGGTACTTTCCAAAATCTCTCTTTTTGCTTTATTGAGTTCTCGTGATTTGCTTATTCATGCAGCTTGAAGTTGCGTGATAGTGCCTTTTCTACCGTCATTGGTAGTGATTTCCACTCCATCGACAGCATCCATCACTTTGTTGAATATCGTTTCTCTGACGCGTACTGAATTATCTCTGATAAGTTGTCTGATGCCTGCTTCTGAGGTATCTGATCATTCCAACATTTTTTTTAGATTATCATCGATAGTATTTTTCAATTCTGTTTTTGTCTCTTTGACTTCAATGATCTGTTGAGCTTCATCGCCAACAAGTGTTTCAGCCAAGTCAGGTTGTAACTCTTTACTTCAGCCATTGATTTTTTTGATGGCATCCAGAAAAAATATTTTCATCTCTGGCATAGCGATATTGTCATCATCTCATTGGAGCAATTTTACGAGATTTTCTTTGGTGCAATTTTTTTCGTCATTCATATCATTGAAGATTTTTTTCTGTTCTGTCGTAAGATTTCTGCTATCGCTGATCTGCATGTTTTTGATGATATTGCTAATCACCAATTGCTCTCCATTAGGCTTACCAAGTTCCACATTTTTGACACCTATGGTTTGTTCAATCGTAAAATACAGTTGCTGTCCAAAAATAGTTCACACATCTCACTGCGTTTTCTGTTTTTTCTGATCTACGGACAAAAGTCCATCACCATTGATGTCACAGAGAAATTGGAGGACATTATCCTTATTGAGGAAATCCTTATTTTTGAGGACTTCACGAGTATTGTGCCATTCTTTGGTTGCCATAGCGATATCGCTTTTGGACTGGACGAGCGATGTGAACGTATCGAGTGTATTCCGATCTTTTGTCCTGCTGAGTATCTTAGCGACTTTATTGAGTTCTAAATCGATTCCTCTTTCGTGTTTATAAGTGATAAGCTCAGCATTTCTGAGAGATTTAAGGCTTTTCTTCAGAGTTTTTTCATCATTTGATATGCTTATCTTTCAGTCTGTTTCAACAGTGATCAAGCCATTTGCATCAAGCTCATCATAAATTTGCTTATATTTGTAATTAGGATCTTTTTCATCTATCAGATCTTTATATTTTGCTGCTTCACGGATAGCGATGACAATCCCTGCAAGTCCATCTTCTGTACCGAGATTGATGCGAAGCATTCATTTTCTGATATGATCCGTATCTTCTGGATCAAGTATATTTTCAAGTATCTTAGCCACTTTATTGTCTTTGTAGATATCTTCCATATCTTTTGGATTTATTTTTGCATATTCAAAATCCGGATAAGGTTCAGGCTTTTGCTGCGCAATGCTATATGATTCATCTCATTCGCCTTTATCACTTAAATAGCGATTTTCTGATGTATGTGTTGTCCCTGTTTCTCTCTCTCTCTCTTCTGTATTGATCATATCTATGACTTCTGAGTTGAGTTCAGTAAGCTCAAATTGGAATGGTTTGATAAGATTTGCATCCAATATTAATTTATCATTACCAAACCTATCCAAAGCTTCTGTTCGTATTTTATCATTAAATTCAGCTTCTAATTCTTTTTGTCCTGCACTTCATTTTCTTAGGAATTCTTTGATATGATTTTTATTTGTTTTTATGTAGGTATCAAAAGCATCTTCCACATGAAGATCCATATCCTGAGTGAATTTATCTCGAGTTTTTTTTATATTATTACCAAAATCTATCTCTTCTGTTGCGGAGACTTCTTTGATCGAACCACTGACATCTTTTTTTAGTTTACCTAATTCGTTTTTGATGTCTTTTACGTTTTCTCCTAGCGTATACTTATCGACTCGTGATTCTTTATCCTTGTATTCGATATTGCTACTTCAGGTAATAGCCATACAATCGAGTTTCATCGTGAAATAAAAGAGTACGCATACAATAGTACTGAGAAATGAAATATTAGCCCAATTTAGGTCCTTTTATGTTCTACTTCATACACCATTTTATATAATATGTTATATGATAGGGGAATAAAGGGATTGAAAGATTGAAAAGTGGAAAAATGGAAAAGTTGAAATATTAAAATAAAAAAAATAAAAAAAATAAAAAAAAGAGACACTTTTATCTCTTTTATAATTATTATAGATTAGCCACGAACGGGAATCGAACCCGTGACCTCACCCTTACCATGGGTGCGCTCTACCGGCTGAGCTATCGCGGCATCTTATAAATGCCGGATGCTTATACCAAAAACACATAAAAAATCAAATACTTCTACAAAACAATTGAAAAAACTTCAAAAATACATACTCTGATTTTCACAATGTTTTAATTTTAATAATCTTTTAATCTTTTAATTTTCTAATGTATATTCCAAGTCAAGAAATGTTAAAGAAATACGCTGATGTCCTAGTAAAATTCGCCCTCCGAGGAGGAGAGTGAGCAAAAGTAGGTGAGACAGTTTTTGTTCAGATTCCTGAATGTGCAAAACCATTTTATCTCCCTCTTCAAAAAGCGATCCTCGAAGTGGGCGCTCATCCAATCATGGAATATCTTCCTGATGATGTTGCAAAACATTTTTTTGAACATGCTAACGATGATCAGATAGTCTACTACCCAAGCCACTTTCTGCACGGTAAGGTAGAACAGATGACGCACGTGATTTCTGTCATCGCTGAAGCGGACAAGCATGAGCTCAAAGATATCGATCCAAAAAAATTAGCTGCGAGGATCCATTCCCGCAAAGAATATAAAGAGAAACGCGTCAAAAAAGAGATGGACGGAAAGATGACACGGACGCTCGGATTATACGGTACCCAAGCCATGGCTGATGAAGTAGGGATGTCACTGGAAGAGTATCGGAATCAGATCATCAAAGCGTGCTATCTGGATTATGATGATCCTATCGCAGAACGGAAAAGGACATTTAAAAATACAGAAGAGATCAAAAACAAACTCAATGCTTTGCAGATAGAATACGTACATGTAGTCTGAGAAGATGCAGATATCAAAATAAAAATCTGAAGCAATAGACAACGATTGGGATGAGGATGACGCAATATCCCTTCCTTCGAAATCTTCACTTCTCCAGATCGGAGAGAGACAAACGGATGGATGAGATTTAATCAACCACTCTATCATTTTGGGCAGATCATCAAGGATATCTACCTCAAATTTGAAAATGGTATCATCGTGGATTTCGATGCATCAGAAAATAAGGAAGGATTGAAAGAGATGATAAATATTCCCAACGCAAATAAACTTTGAGAATTTTCTCTTACGGATGGAAGGTTTTCTCATATCACAAAATTTATGGGAGAGACATTATACGACGAAAATGTTTGAGGTCCGGAGTGAAACACGCATGTCGCTATAGGAAGCGCTTACAACGAAACATATATCGGTGATGCAAGCAAACTGACAGACAAGGAAGTGGCAGACCTAGGATTCAATCAAAGCGCCGAACATACCGACATCATTTCCACAAAAAGAAGGACCGTGACAGCAACGCTTGCAGATGGATCAGAAAAAATTATCTACCAGAATGGTCAATTCACCGTGTAAAATATTTTCTTGAATTTCTTATGTGATTAACTATCTTCAAGGTAAGCGGGGGCAATGATGCCATATATACCGTGAATCCTTTGTATCGAGAGGATATAGGAGACTGTGCTTTCATGTACGACATTATCAGTAACATGGTGATGTATTCTCCAGGAACGAATCATTCTTAAAAATTATTACAATAATTTAAGAATGAAGTGGGAATGGCGTAAAAACGCCATAACAACAATACCCTTTTTCAAAATGGCATATGCCACATCAAAATTTACCCTCCAGCTTTTCTGGGGGGTATTGTTGTTATAGTGAAAAAAAAATTAGAATAATAATTCTTCATTATTTGTATCTGAATTATTCGGGAGATAGGTGAGATATATTTCATGGCTTGATCGTTTATGTTTTGCCTTTTGATATGCTTCATGGAGCGGTTTAGGAATTCTTCCCGTTCCATAAATGCGGGCTATGCGATGATAAATACCGTCTATTATTTGTGTTATAGTAGACGAACATATATCGAAATTTTCCAACGTATTGAATTTTTCTCTATAAAATGTAAATCCTTTTAAGTCGTTTTGAGAATGTTTAATGAGATGATTGAATATTTTCAAATATTGCGCTCTCTTCCTTTTGTTGAGTCATTTATTGCCTTCTTCATCAAGCGTTATACCATTGATTTCTCTTTCTCTATCGCTTTGCGGTGTTCGCATATTCGTTTTTATGTTATTAATTTTTCGTCATTCTCATCATATGACTTTCAAAATTTCATCGTGGATATCAGAGATGCGCCAAGTTGAATATTTGATGTTTTTTTTATAAGCATCGAGAGTTCCTATATGTTTATATATTTCTTCATCAGGCAATCATGATCATTTCATGAGTTCTTTTATATCTTCTATTTTTTTTTGAAGATATTTCTGTTCAAAATTATCCGTGACGATAAAGGTATCCTTAGAAAATTCATCAAGCAAAATTGATCTTCTCTCTCGATGTTTTTTCAAAGTCTGTATATATTTTTCCATTTTTTCTTTCAAAATCTCCAGAGTGGAAAAGTGAGGAAAGCTGATTGCCATATCGTCGGCATATCTAGAATACACCATATGCGATCAGACAAGTTCTGGAATTTTTTTTTCTATCTGTATGTCGAGTGATGAAAAAACTATATTTTGTATTTGACCGCTCGTACTTGCTCATTGAGGGAGTTGATTATCATGAACACAGAGATGAGTAATTGTCCTTATAAAGATATCTTTATCTTCATCAGTAATCAACTGTGGACACCGATATTTTAGCGGTAATGCTCATTGCAGGTTTTTATATACTCTATGTGTGGTGATAGAAGGATAAGCATTTTTTATATCCATGCTTAATAAGTAGAGATTATGTTTATGTAATTCAATATTCTTTTCTGCAGAGTCTCCTATTTTTCAAGCAGTAGAAGCCAAAGAAACAGGTATCTGATCTAGACGATCTTTGATGGCTTCTTGTATTTTTTTGAGATTCTTTCGTGGTACACTTATAGTTCTGATTTTTTTCCCATTATTTTTAGTGTATTGAGTATATCCATATCATCATCATCTATTCTCTTTGCTTCTATTTTTTAATACGGCAAAAAGTTCATCTGTAGAACATTTGCAGAAACGAGTAAGACTAGCAACAATTACATCATCTTTATTGAGCTTTTGTATGAGATTATTTGGTAAAATACATCATTTTTCCATTTCAATATATTTATATAAACCGTATTTACTTATAATAAAAAGATGATAATATACAATATATTTTTTTTAAGGTCTGTCTTGAAAATTATTCATCAATCAATATGATTATACCATAATTATTCATTATTCATTTTAAATTATTCATTTGCGAAGCAAAAATGGCAAGAACAAACAAACAGGGTATCGCTAAAAAAAAATCTCAACAAGCAAGAGCCGCTACCAGAGCAAGAGGTAATAAGAGATTTGAATATCCAAAAAGAAAACTCACTATGGAAGAAGCCAAAGAGCTTGGAGTAGTTGGAGTAGTTAAAAATCCTAAAGGACATGATTATAGTCGATTTCTCAGAGGAAGAAAAATCTGCCGAGAGACAAGACTCAGGACAGATCCCGATGGATACAGATTTATCAAGACACCATCAGGAGGTTCAGAAGTGGTAGATGCACCACAGTCGGGATGGACAAGAGGAAAGCTTAGAAAAATGATGTCTGTAAAACGTTAAAAAAAAGATTGAAACATGGAAATCCGCCTAGGCGGAGAAACATGGAAATATGGAGAAATAATACTCTCCATTTTTTTTTATTTTTTTTTGTCATTTCGAATCCGCGTTTTAGGATGAGAAATCTCCACTCTTATATAAGATTTCTCCTTTCCGCTTAGACGGACGTCGAAATGACAATCTTTTCCATTTTTTAAATTTTTGACAAAAAAAACTTTTTAGTTACAATGGATATATACTATTTATATAACAAATAAAATATGACTGAAAAAAATCAAAAACAAAAGACTATTATGGGAAGGATACAGGGGATTTTCAGCTCTATACTCCCTTCTATCAGAATTGTATGACTTTCAGTATTCGTGTTTATCCTTTGACGAGGATTGGGGTGAGATACATTTTTTTCTATATATGTGAAGAGCATAGTGGATAATGTTTTTTGGATATCAATCATATCAGCTATATTATCATTTTCCAAAATGTTTTTTTCTATTACGGTAGGAGAAGAGGATGACCATACAAACATCAGATCAGTGATAATTTTAAGCAAATTGGTATACGTAATCACGGGAGTCTTATATTTTCTTGCAGGATTAACAGGAGAATTATGGCTGTTGATAGCAGCTGTAATTTGTAATGGGTTTGCATCTGCCTCATTGATTACTACATATCAAACATTTATCCGTAAACATACTACATCACCCACTAGAGGAAGAGCTTTTTGATTATATTTTTCAGCTGGAAATCTAGCATATGTAGTCGGTGCCTTGATTGCTTCAGGATTGATTCTTTTCATCAAACTTCATTTTCTTTTTCTTTTTATTTCAATATTTGCAATTATATCGTTGTTTATCGATGAAAGATTGCCAGGTCTCAGTAAGACTAAAATCAGAGAATTATTTTGAAAGGAAAAATTTTTGCATAAATTTTTTAGAGAAGTGTTTTCTTTTCGTCCGATTAAACAAGTAGTAGTGACATTAAAAACATATTCATCCAGGATGTATTATGCACTTGGATTTGAAATACTTTTCAATGTGCTCAATTACATCGGATTTATATTTATTCCTATCGTATCCATAGCAAACAATCTTAGTCTTTCTCAAGTAGCAATAATATTTGCAGTGATGAGGCTGCCATATGTGATTGATATTTTTATTGGTGATCTTTCAGGAAAAAATAGTAAAAGGAAATTCCTATTTTTTGTATTGCTCTTTATGTCTTTTCTGTATCTCTTGATTGGATACAATGAATCCTTCCGAAATGTTATTATCATTACTTTTGGTATCTCTTTATGATTATCATTGATGCGCCCCGTCATTTCAGCATATATTTCTGATTGTACAAATCCAAAAGAAGAAGGTACGATATCCGGAGTGGGAGAATTTGTGGGTAAGGTATGAGAAATTATAGGAGTACTTTTATTTGGAGCGTTATCCATTATATTCGGAAGTATCCAAATTTCATTCATCATCATCGGAATAATAATACTTGCTATATCAGTAATAGGGATTATTAAAAGATATAATCTCTTTCAGAAAAAATGAATCGATATAGTATTCCCGATTTCAGAACCGAAAGTTTAGAGTAAAAAAAAGATTAGCATCTGGAAAGGAGTTTTGCATACTGGCGCCTGTCCCGCACGAAGCTGCGGGAATCTTCAAAAGTATGTCAAGCGAAGCGTTTTTTAAAATAAAAAAATAGAATAATTTTTTACTAAGAAATTAAAATATTTAAATAATTCTTGTTCGCTATACATATAAAATCTCCCGACCTTCAAGTTTTTTGTCAGTCAGAATATATACGTCCTTGGTATTGCAATGCACTTTTTCTAATGCGTTTCCCTTTGCATCCAAGATGTCCAGAATTTCCAATTCTCCCATGCTTGTAGGGGTCAGATATTTAAGTTTCATACCCGGAGTGAGAACTTCTTTGGGGTCGATATGAAAATATTTTTTACCATTGTATTCGATATATTGATCAGAGAACATTCAGAAATAATTTCTATTGAAAAGCGGTCCTGCTGAATCCAATGTTGTTGTTACGGTCTGTTTCTCATCATTAGGAGTCTCTGATGCAGCGATGGATTTTTGGATTGTCTGATCCACGATATCAGTTTCTCATTCTGGAAACTCACTTAATTTATGAAACAGAAATCCATCCCGATATGCTCTATGAGGGATCACATTCACTAAGTCAGCTATCTTAGGATCTATAGGCGTACCTGCTATGATGGCATCACGTACATGCTTGTATGCTTTTACGATACCTCCGACATAAAATTCTGATTTACTCCTTCATT
Source organism: uncultured Candidatus Peribacteria bacterium (assembly GCA_964495905.1). Lineage (GTDB taxonomy): Bacteria > Patescibacteriota > Gracilibacteria > Absconditabacterales > Absconditicoccaceae > CAJBLF01. Next base: position 10,994 of record CAZBWN010000065.1, on the reverse strand, counting down.
CGATTTTGATCGCATCGACATAAGGAAGAATTTCTTTCAATCTCTCTATGGTGCAAAGATCTTTGGAAGAGAGGATATAACTGCCATCCTCATCGCCCTCCACTTGGAAAAATTTTCCTGGTCTGCGTTCTTCTTCAAGTCGTACTTTGTATTTGAATCTGCAGGCATGCGAACATTCGCCTTTATTTCCTGGTCTTCATGACATGTAATCACCTAGGTGACAACGACCGGAATACGTCATGCACATGGATCCATGGACAAATATTTCTATCTCCATCCCTGGGACTTTTTCTCTGATTTCTTTGATCTCTTCTATGTTCAATTCTCTCGCGAAGACGATTCTTTTCACCCCCATATCTTTCCAGAATTGTACGGCAGCATAGTTCATGGTAGATGCCTGAGTACTCATATGGAGCGGTGTATCAGGCATATACTTTTTGAGTATATGAAATGTCCCTGGATCAGAAAAGATGATAGCATCTGCACCGCAGTCAGCAATCTTTTGTACCGTGAGTTCAAAGACTTTTATATCGATATTTTTTGGAAAGATGTTCATCGTAAGCAATGCTTTGCTTCAGTTTTTGTGGAGATCATCTACCGTTTTTTTGAGACTATCAAAATTATAGATTTTATTCTGTCTCATCCTGAGCGATGTGAACGGTACTCCTACATAGACTTCTTCAGCTCCATAATGACTAGCTACCATGGCTTTTTCATATGACCCTCCGGGTGCGACTATTGTTGGTTTATGCATAAATTAATTCAAAGATTAAAACATTAAAAGATTAAAACATTAAAACATTAAAAGATTTAACATACTCGTAGATAAAGTTGCGAATATTTTAATATTAATAATATTTTAATTTTCAAATTCTATATATTCTTGTTCTAGATTAGTTAGACGATATTTACTGTGATTTAGATTCATTTTCTGCTCTTTGCAACATTACCCATACATATCCTCTGATCTCCAGAGCATTTGGATTAGAGATATTGTTCATAATACCAGCATTTTTTAACGCTTGCAAATGATCTGCATAGTAAGGATCTCCTCCATTATAGGTGTCTCCATGCAAAGTTCTAGACAATAGAGTACCGAATTGAGCTCTAGTAATTAGACTCTCCGGATTGAAAGCATCGATTCCTTGACCCATAAGTCCAAGTTGACATGACTCCACAATGTAGTGTTGTAATTCTTCTGATTGATTAGAAATATCATTGAACTCACAGCCACTGGAGTTGTCCGTTCTTTTGTGCAACACTCCTTCAGCAAAGTTAACGATCATCTTAGCCATATGTGCTCTCGTCAGTTCGCCTAATGCGTCTGCATTTTGTAATGTATTCTGAGTGGTTATCCCATTTGCAAGTGCATAATCATATGCTTCTTTAATCTCTGTCGATAGAGTCGCTGTCGCTCAGGTATATAAAGGGCAGGGATCTACAGTACCGAAACTAGTAAGTTCAGTTCCTGCTGGAAGGTAGCTTATAGCCTCTTCTCTCCAGTCTGAGTAAGACCTACAGCGATTCGTCCATACTCTTCTCCCACCTCAGTCTCAGTCATTACAGGTTCAGTCACTACAAGTATAAATCATTCATTTAAAATAAACGTCAGTTGTGGGATCAGTGTTTACGATATGTCGTTTTGCTTCTTGTTCAAGCATTTCGGTCATAGCGGCTGTTGGTGGAGTAGGTACTCACCCAGTAGGAGTAGGTTCTAGCGAGCCCGTAGCGCTAGCGATACTGACAGTAAAAGAGATACCAATCACCCCAAACAGAATCAAGGCAATTATAAAGAGATTTTTTCTCATGATATTCGTAATAAAAAATAAAAAATAGATGGAGATACATGTGATAGAAAAAAAACCACCATTATTCATTATTAATTTTTCATTATTAATTATTTTATTCCAGGTCTTCTACCTCTTTCATTACCTTATTAACACGATAGACTTTCAATCATAATAATATCTTGAAGATCAGAAAGGCGATACCGGTCATAAGCCAAAAAACTATTCTTACAAATCCATAGAGGAGCAAAAACATCAAGAGAATAACTGACGTTTTGAACGCAGGGTTTTCATAAATCTGATTCATTTGTCCAAGAAGATAATCACAGATTCCCATATTGACAGTGGTATTATCTTTGAGTGTTTGGTCGATAAGATTTTTTTTGAAAGCATTGATGTTTTGGATGATGGTTGCATACCTGGATTGTTGGGTCTGCAATGAAATATCCTTTCCGATAACTGCGATATCTTTGATCTTGGTATTAAAAAGCGCGGCGGTATCAGTCTTGATTTTTTCTACACCAGCAGCGACAGGTTGCGTAAAGAAGCTGATTACGTTACTAGAGGTATCTGAGAGGTCTTGGCAAGTAAACGGGAATTTTACATAATATCAGAATACAAATAGACTATATCCGATAGTGATGAATACCGTGAAGATATATCCTCCGACATTAAAATATCACAAGGAACTGAAACTGATTTTGTTATGTGATTCATCTTGGAGAGAAGAGGCGAGCATTATTATTCCTGCATTGATACACAAGGCAGAAATCACAAGGAATAGATGTGGATATCAGATAAAAAAACCCTCAATTAGTGACACACCAAGCATCAAAATAATCAAATATTTTATAGGAAATCTGCGAATCTCTAGATAGAAGAAATGGAAAAAAAGAAAAAACAATAAAACAAAAATCATAGATTGGAGTGTTGCAAAATCCAAGAATAACGTAGAAAACAAAAGTGCATACGCAGCGATGCTCAAGATACCAAACATCCAAAATTTTCGCGAATGGAATATATTTTTTGGAGCTGGGGATACTATTTTTTTATCAGATGAAGATGATTTTTTTATCATACGAGAGGAAAGAGAAGAGAGATAAAGAAATTTAATTTCCAAGCAATAAGCCAAAAGGATATGATCATAGCAGGGAAAAACGGAATTATACTTAAAGACGATTGATGAAACAACTTTCCACCTTCTACTTTCCACCTTCAACCAAATAAATATTGTAATCAAGCTCGAATTAACCCGATGATACTACTCAATAAGATAAACAAAATCAAGACACATGCTATCGTCCATCATGAAAAGATAATTCATGACGCACTCATTATCAGCGGAATGAATATTCAGATTGTGGCTGCAAGATAGATATCACCTTCGCCGAATCATTCCATGACTTTCTTGAATCTCATCTTCGCATATCGTTTGGCGAAAAAATAGATCCCCGTAAATACGCCAGCAAACAGCAATGCGGACAATAATGCATACCGTAAATTATCACCCGGAACAAATATATTTGCCAAGATTCAAACCACTGCTAAGAGTATCCATACTACCATATGTAATTCATATTCTTTGAAATCATAGACCAATAGGAGAACAAGGAGTCGGTTCGTCAAGAGTCAGAAGATCAATGTCGGAGTTCAGAAATCTTTTAATAGAAAATATGTTAAGAGAAATACAACTGCGCACAAGAGCTCCAGAAGTGGATAGAGCCAAGAGATTCTCTCCCCGCAATAACGGCATTTTTTTCCTTGGATAAGATAACTGAGTACGGGAACCAAGTCTTTTGATACGAGTCTATGTTTGCAATGAGGGCATTGTGAATAGCCGAAAAAAAACCCACGAAGGAGCTCTCGAGTCATTCATCCAGAAAATCTTGTCATCACGACAGAGCCGAGAGAACCGAAGATCAGTCATAAAATTATCATCACGAGTATTCGCATAGATTTTTTATGGTATAAACAGGCTATACTATATGATAGGCTATAAAAAAATCAAGCATTTAGTTTTTATCCTGAAAAATTTGACAAATAAAAAAAAGTAAGTATAATAGTAAATAAGCATTTACTTATTTATCTCTTATCATGATAACAAAAGAACGAAAGAAACGCATGGAAGCAGAAACATCAGTTGCAAAAAAAATATCAAAAATACTTTCCGACAATAATATAGTTGGACATAACATAGTTGCTAGCGACGTAAGAGCAGCACTCAAAAAATCACTTTCGCAAGAAAATAAGGAACAAGTCCTTAACTATAAAAAAACAACCGAGACAAAAGAAAAAGCAGAAAAAGATCCAGAATTGGAGGATAAGGATTTTAGTGTTGAAGATATAAAAGATCGAAAAGAAACAACGGATCTCAATGGAAAAAGAGTGAAAGTGAACCCAGAAGGAGATGCACGAGAATATCTGACAGGAAATCCTGCTATAAGATGACCACAGCTATTCACCCATGCTGCAGCGCTAAGATATGCACATATATTAGGAAAAAAACTACCTGCTTCATCAGCAACATACAAAGATATCATCAATAAAAAATATGGATGAAAGTATCAGGAATTTTTGGAAAAAGAAAAAATGAATTTGAATGGTCGATATAATTCAAAGTATGACAGATTCGCAAATATCAATAGAGGATTCGGTTTACGATGCGCTGATGGATCACATATATTAGGAAATAGATATGGGATGAGTGATGACACTTTGGATCCAAATTTTTGACTTTCCGTTCGTTTTTTGAAGGAGTAGTATATTGATGAAAAATATATTTTCGGGGCATTCGATTACTGGATGCCCTTTTTCATATATCACAAAAATTCAACAAATAAGATTGACAAATGAAGCTATATATGTATAAAAGAACCCTGAATATTTACCTATTAAAAATAAAGGGATGTCTGATTTAGAAAAAGTAAAGCTAAGAAATAGTACACGAGAAGAAAAATCGACTATAGAAAATATAGTACCGATTTTAGAGAAGCTTGAAAGAGAGGAACATGTCGCATTCAATCAATTAATAGCTAAATGCAGAGATCCTAAACATATTGTCTTCTGAAGTATGTCAGAAATTCTTAAGAAATATTGATTGATGAAGACTGATGGAACCATAGATGAATCTATTAGTAATATCGTGAAATCTTCTGTAAGAACTATATCTCAACCGTTTAATCTAGTCCATCCTATAAGGAAGGCTGCAGGAAAAGAAATCAAAGAAGTGCTGCAAGCTGAGCAGGGAGAAAAAAAGGAAGACATCAAATAATCTGAATATATTTTGGAGACAAGGTACACGGAGTGGCTTGTCTTTTTTTTATCCGGATATATCCCTTTGAACTTGAATTTTTCGGACAAGTAAGTATACACAAAAGCACTTTATTTTATAGTTATCAGAGAAAATGGCAAACAAGTACAACCACTTAGAATCAGAAGCTAAACGAAAAGGATATTGGGAGGAAAACAATATCTATGCATATGATGCTAACTCATCTAAACCCGTATATTCCATAGATACGCCACCACCAACGGTCTCATGAAAAATCCATATCGGACATATTTTTTCATATACCCAAGCAGAAGTGATTGCGAGATTCAAAAGGATGTCAGGATGTAATGTCTTCTATCCATTTGGATTTGACGATAACGGACTTCCGACAGAAAGGCTTGTTGAAAAAGAGATCGGAAAGAAATGATCAGAGATGCCGAGAAAAGAATTTATCGCAGAATGTCTTCGTGTTACGAAAGGATACAGAGAACAGTTCAAGGATCTCCGAAAATCAGTCGGAGTAAGTGCAGATCGGAGCCTAGAATATTCAACGATATCGCCACTTGTACAAAGAATCTCTCAGAGATCATTTCTTGATCTATTGAGCAAAAAGACAATCTACAAAAAAAACTTTCCTGCTCTACGATGTCCTGAATGTCAGACTTCAGTAGCGCAAGCAGAAGTTGAAGATAAGGAATTTGATTCGACGTTTTACGATCTTCAATTCACTTTGGAAGACGGTACTCCCGTCATCATAGCAACAACAAGACCAGAGTTGCTTCCCGCTTGTGTAGCAGTATTCGTTAACCCAGAAGATGAAAGATATAAGAACTTGATCGGTAAGGATATCATCACTCCGCTTGGAAAAAAAGTGAAGATTCTCGCTGATGAAAAAGTTGGAATAGAAAAAGGAACAGGAGTGGTTATGTGCTGTACGTATGGAGATGAAACTGATATGTACCGAGTACAGACCTATAAACTTCCTGATTGCATCGTACTTGATACAACAGGTCGCTTGATCAATACCGGTGATGCAGAATTAGACGGATTGACGACAAGACAAGGAAGAAAATTGATCGTAGAAAAACTCAAAGCAAAAGGATTGGTGCTCAAGGAATTACCGATCAGTCATGCTGTGGGATGTCACGAAAGATGCGGAACACCTATGGAAATCATCCCTACTGCACAGTGGTTCATCAATGTATTAGACCACAAACAAAAATTTTTGGACAATGCAAACAGCATCAAACGATATCCTGAATATATGAAAAAAAGATACGACGAACGAGTAGAAAATCTTAAATGGGATCGATGCATCTCTAGACAAAGATTTTACGGAATCCCTATCCCTGTACGATATTCAAAGAAGACAGGAGAGGTTATTTTACCAGATGCCGACCAACTTCCCGTAGATCCGATCAATGATAGACCCAAAACATTACCTGAGTGACATACTATCGACGATATCACTCCAGAGATGGACGTCCTTGATACGCGAGCGACTTCTTCATTAACGCCATTGATCAATGCAAGACGAGGAGAGCCCGATGATCGTTCTGACAAGATTTTTCCGATGAACCTCAGACCGCAAGCACATGATATCATCCGTACGCGAGCGTTCTATACCATCGTGAAATGAGAATATCATATGAATACTATCCCTCGAACTGACGTTATGATTTCTGGTCACGTACTCGCAAGCAAATGAGAAAAAATAAGCAAATCCAAAAATAACGCAGGAAAAGAACCAGGAGAACTCATCAAAGATCATTCTGCTGATGCAGTAAGATATCGGACATGTTCTGCTAGTTTAGGAAAAAATACTGCCTTCGAAGAAGGAGAAATCCAAAACGGAAAAAAATTAGTGACTAAACTCCGAAACGCTTCCAACTTCGTATTTATGAATCTTCAGGATTTTGATCAAAAGATAGCATTGACTGAAGATAAACTTTGTCCTATTGATATCTGGGTTCTCGCACAAGCGAACAAGACCTCGCAAGAGATGGTCAAACATCTCAATAATTATGAATTCGGACTTGCGAGGATAGAATTTGAAAAATTCTTCCGACATGATTTCTGTGATAACTATCTTGAAATCGTAAAAGATAAAATCTATAAAGCTGAGAAATATCCTAATTGATCTGCCGAAAAACTCTCTGCTCAATATACATTATATCATACGTTATTCGCAATCATCAAAATGATCGCTCCTATATTACCGTTCATTACAGAAGAATTATATCAGACCTATTATTCACAAGTGCTAGGAGAAAAATCAGTGCATACCTTGGCATATCCAAACAACGATGTATTCGCTATCAAGCAATCGTTAGAACCGGTATACAAAAATATGGATACCGTTTTCCAGATTATAGAGAAAGTGAGAGGATATAAAACAGACAGCAAATTATGATTGGGTACAGAACTTAAACAAATTACGATCAGCTGAGAAAAATCAGTGATTGACTGACTTGCTTCGTTTACTAACGATCTCAAATCAGTGACAAGAAGCAATGAAATAATTTTTCAAGAAGCTGGAGAATTTAATATAGAGATAATAATTTAATATATTTGTAGGGGCGATTATTAGTCGCCCTAAATTCTAAATTCTAAATTCTAAATTCTAAATTCTAAATTCTAAATTCTAAATTCTAAATTCTCTCCTATGTACAACCTGTACCAATCTCAGCTCCGAAAGGATATCCAACACGAGATCTATCGTAAACCGATATTCACCGTGGAGCTTTTTGGTAAACAGTATTTTGGAAGCATCAAAGAAAAAAAGATAGGGCCATACACATTGAGACGATACCAAGTCATGGGAGTGGAGTTGCCAAGCGATAAAGAATACGTACGTAGTGAAATCGCAAAGCTCAAAAAACACTTCAGAAAAAAATGATTTTTCTTTCAATTGGGAATCATCAACGAAATCGTCAGCTTCGAAAATGCATGAGGGGTATGCGAAGGATTCAAAGAGGATATGCACGATATAAGGCTCCATCTGCAAGGATTCTTACGTTCAAATTATGGACTAGAAGAAGCATTTAGGGAAAATATGCCTACCGCAGGTATCGTATATGACGTGATGAAATCCCATGAGGAACTGTTCAAAGATATGAATGAAAGCTGCAGAAAACGCACCAAAAAATCTATCGCACAAGGATTGGAATATCGTATCGTAGATCAAAAAGACTCTGAACTGTTTTTTGCCAAGTGGCAGAAGACCGCAGACACCAAGTGATTTTCTACTATTTCAAGAAAACAATATGACGGGTTGCTCAAATATATCTCACAAGGAAAATGAATGCTGATAGGAGCATTTCTAGAGGGAGAGATGATTGCATGAACCATCTGTTTGTTTGATGGCACCTATCTTTTCTGTCCGTATGGATTTTTCGATAGGAAATACAGTAACATAGGAGTACAGCATTTTCTCAAATTCAAATTATTTTCTTGGGCGAGAGACAATGGGTTTAGATCAGTTGATACCGGGGGAGGATCACCAACCTGATTCCCCAAGCATCCGCTTGCGGGGGTAAGCGCATTCAAAGAATCGCTTGGAGGCACCAAGACTGAACTGTATGGAAGCTATGATATCGTGATCAATAAATTCTTGTACCGGGTATTTAAATTGTATTACAAGTTGAGAGGTTAAAAAAAATGTCATCCTGAGTGAAACGAAGGATATAATAAAGATTATATTCTTCACTACGTTCAGAATGACATCATTTAATAATATTCAAGAAGTCCTTAAGAGAGGGATTTTTTTTATGTTTAGCTGTAATTGACATATACTACCAAATATGTATAAATAAATTTCATGATTATTTTATATAGTGCTATCACTATGGCAAATAAAGCAAAAAACATATTTGAATTCAAAAGAGATTTTAGGGAAAAAATAGAAAGAACAGCAAAAACACCTTGATCAGAAAGGTTTATCGAAGATACTAAATCAGCTATGTTCAAAGCAATGGTCGCCAATCCCGAATATCAAAGACTAAAAAAAGAATATTTCCAAATGCCAAAATCTGAAAGAATGCAAGAAAAAAAATTTCAGGAAGCCTTTGCTGATGCACACAAAGTAAATCATCATTTGGACGAAGATGATTTTAGAAAATCATATGGTGAGTCCAAATAACTCGATATTAATCGCATACAGGATAAATTTATATATTAGTATATTATCATGGAAAAGAAATCAGAAAAATCTTGAGCATTCAAAAAAATTGGAGAAAAACTCAAAGAGGTGGGAAATAATTTTTGATCAGTATTGTTCAAAACAATATCCACTGAAGCACAAACCCAGAAATTAAAAATTGAATCTGCTGAAAAGATGCTTATACATATACCTTTCAGAGAATCCAAAGAGACAAAAGAGAAATCATTGGAATTTGAAGATCATACTTTCAAGATAGATACGACCTGATGGGAAGAAGAAACCCATGGCATGTATATTTGAAAAACAATACACATTAAAATAAATAAAGAAAAAGATGTGATGGAACATTTAGAGTGACCTGAAAGAGGAGAACAGATATTTGTCACCTATGCTGCTTTTATCAGAGAAGTATGCAAAGACAGAAATTGTACCCAAGAAGAAGTTGAAGAGAGATATCTCATGACATGAGCTGAGTACAGAAAAAAAATGAAAGCGATACTTAAGGCAGGAACATATCCTGATTTTTATGATAAAGAGATAAAACCCCATCTTGCAGGCGCCTATCATCCTCATGGTAAAAAATTCTACAACGTCGGTCAACGATGTTATATCTGGTTAGTAGGTGGTGATAATATGATTTTCACCAAAGAAGGACCGGATTTTGAACCTGATCATAGTGATTTTGGGTTTAGTGGTCGTCTTTTGAAATATGCGGCATAAATAGGCTTAGGATAAGGTAAAATAATGGACTTGACATTTTATAGGAAATAGATATAAAATACAAACAAACAAAAATATAAACCTAAAAAAATAGAAATCATGTATACAGCAATCAAACCATCAGTCTCTTTTGGAGATCCCATAGGCATCAGTTTAGAATTTGATGTAACCGAATTCGAAAAATTGTTATGCTTCAGTATCAAGGGCGTTAGAAGTGAAATAACAGCTTTTAAAAGAAGAAATTCTAAAATCCATGTTGTTTCCAGCGGATCTCAATTGATACAGAAAATAGGTCTCGGCATGGAAATAATCAAAGAGGCAATACTTCTAAGCGCAATGAGCAATCGCATTATCTTCAGACGTGAAGTAAAAAGAGCAATCAAAAAGTTAACGCTCGAAGTTAATGTGCTTATTGATAAGCTTGGTGAAGGTAATTCAAATGATTTTGCGACAATTCGCGCAAGCACTTCTGAAAGTGAAATTAAATATATGACAGAAGAAAAATGGTAAAAATCAAAACATCACACATTATGTAGGACGGTATTCGTCCTGTTTTTTTTATTTTTTTACCTCACCCCCTTCCCCCTCTCCACTACGTAGAGAGGGGAATAATTATCGCTGCTCCCTCTCCATGCAATGGGGAGGGTTGGGGTGGGGTAATTTACGGACTTGACATTCAACAGTAAATCACTAAAAGTAAACCATCATCGTTGTTTGATGTGACGGGAGTATAAAGCCTTTTTTAAAGGTAAACCCATCTCTATTCTAAGAGTTCACCTCCATTTCCTCTTTAGGATAGAATGCTTGCTATCCGCGTAAAGATGCGGGCTACATTTGAATAACGATACCCTCTGGTTTTTTCAGAGGGTTTTTTTATTTTGTTTTTTTTAATTGTTTTTTGTTTTTTTGTGGCACTCATTTTTAAAAAATGGAAGGGGATCGTAAATGAAGAAGCAGTCAATGCTCTTTTGGTTCTTTATAAGATGTCCGAGCTGGATACATTCTAAAAAAGCAAACTGAATGGTGTAGCGAGTTTTATAAAGAACTAGACCTT
>CAZBWN010000064.1:0-22722 GCA_964495905.1 uncultured Candidatus Peribacteria bacterium | reverse complement strand
AAACCAACTGTGCAAGGCACAGTCGGCGGGGGTTTTACGGTTATTTTTTAGGGATTATTTTTCTTTGGTATTTGATAGGGCATTATTTAATGCCTTTTTTGTTTGTTTCAAAGTATTCTTAATGGAAAATTGGCGATTATTTTTTAATAGTGTTTCTATTATAGTATTTCTAATTTTTATTTTTCCATCATTCACTTCCAGTGCATCTTTGTATACGTAATCATATCCTACCATATTCTTTACATGAATATTTTTTTTGTCGATAGCAGCTTCAAATGCATTGATATCCATTTCCCGATTGTTTCAATTTTCTTGAAAAGTCTCGATAAAGAAATTTAGTTTTCCATCAAATTCAACCTTCCAATAATATTTTTGAAAAAATCCAGTATCTATATTACTTGGACTGTATTTTTCTTTGTTTATCATTTCATTTGAATTTTTCCCCATAGTAGAAAATTATCATATAAATATAATTACTTATATATATTTTCTACTTAAAGTCAAGTATTATTTTTTGTCTCCCTTTTTGTGTCCCTTCTATGAAGGGAAGGTCCCACATTTTGTGGGAAGGGATTTAAGGGAGAAACCTCCCGCCTTGCGGGATAAACTCCAGGGAGAGGGATTTGTATTTTTTTTTGTTTTTTAAATCCTCCTGTGCTTCGCACCACCCCTCCTTTCAAACAAAGGAGGACAAAAAATATAAATTTCTAATTAGAAGTCTCGAGTGCCTGACATTGCGTTTGATTGGCTGTAATTGATGACGGTGGATTCAAAGAAATTTGTCTTTTCTCCGTTGCTGTCTTGTAACCTTTCTAAATGTTGATACGGATTATCTATCACATCAGGATAGAGGGGCTGGAGTCCCAACATTCACAGCCTATTGTTTGCTAGTCGTTTAGTATATTTTTCTGTGGTGTATGCATTGATGCCGATGACATTGTTTCCTAAGATATGTTGTGTCCATTTTATCTCTTGATCGACTGCGAAAGAAAACATCTCATAGATCAATTTTTCGTTCCGCATACTCGGAAACTCTTTTTTGATTTCACGCAGGATGTTGGTGAACATCGCGACATGAGTCAATTCGTCCCTGCGGATATAACTTATCATCCTATCTGTAGCTTTCATCTTCTGTTGATCAGCGAGAGTGTCGAAAAATGCGAATCCATTGTAGAAATAGAGTCCTTCCAATAAAAAGTTTCAGATCATCCCTTTAAAAAAATTCTCATCATTCGGGTTCTCTATAAAATTTTGATAGATATTTCCTATGTAGGTATTCCTTTCTAGAAGAATCGGATTCTCTCTTCGGAAATAGTAGATCTCATCTCTCTTGTCGGCATCCACCACGCTTTCCAAAATGGTCGCATAACTTTGTGAGTGTATCGCTTCTTGATACGTCTGGATAGCAAGCAATAACTGCACTTCAGGAGCGGTGATATAGTCTGCAAAATTAGGAAGATTTACGGTCTGGATACTATCAAGAAAAATAAGGAATGATAATATTCCATCATACGCTCTTTTTTCTCCATCTGTGAGCTCTTGTTTATATTGGATGCTATCTTCGTTCAATCCGGAGACTTTTTCCGGTACTCGGAAATTTCCTATCATCACGGTGTACATAGATTTTGCTCGCGTATATTTTGTATTGTTGAGATTGAAGAGTCCTGTGGTGTTTCCTTTGATGATAGTCCTGGACTGTACGGTATCGTCTCCTGTGGGATTGAATATCTTGTTGGGGATGAAGGACATGGGGGGAGGGAGCAGGTAAAAGGGGGAAAAGAGAGGAAAGGAGGAAATGAGGAAATGATTATTTTTTTGTCATTTCGACCGAACAAAGTGAGTGGAGAAATCTCTTTACATTATTTTCATTCTAAACTGATATATTTTATAAAGGGATTTCTCGACTTCGCTCGAAATGACAAATAGTTATATCCCTGCCTACGGCGGGCAGGCTTCGACTTCCCCGTAGCAAGTACGGGGCAGGCGCTCAGAATGACATTTTTTTTAATCTTGTTGTAATTGTTCAGCTATATGACCAGCAATTTTGATAGAAGGTTTCAATGTTTCTCCTCCTACATTCCAGTTCATCGGGCAAGCTTCTCCAGGATTTGTTCTGACAAATTCTAGCGCTCTGAGTTTTCTGAGAAGTTCGTTGCCGCTTCTTCCTACAGATTCTGTTATTATCTCTATGGATTTTATTTCTCCATCAGGAGAAATGATGAATGTCCCTCTTGCGCTATTTCCACTTGCGGCATTCAATATCCCAAATGCTTTGCTTAAAGCTCCTGTCCTATCGCTTATCATAGGTATTTTGAAATTTTCAAGCAATTTTTCTGTTTCAATCCATCTTTTGTGCGAAAATACTGTGTCTGTACTCACTACCAAAATCTCTGCATTGCTTGCTTGGATGTCTTCATATATTTTATTGAGGTCTTTGAGTTCTGTAGGACATACAAAGGTGAAATCTGCTGGATAGAAAAATAGTATCAGCCATTTTCCATCAAAATCTTCAAAAGTTTTTTTTATGATAGCGTCTGTAGTCGGATCGTAGATATCAAAAGAACGGTTTTCAATTTTGTCTTCGAGTCTGAGTGGTGATGTGTTTTCCATGATGTTTTTTTTATAGAATAAAATGTTATTTAATTTTCCATACCCTAAAGGGTATGGTTGAAGAAAGATGATTATATTTTCATAATCATCTTCTCTTTTTGAAATCTTACTTTTGCGAATTGTGCAGAGCTGTCTTCAGTAGACCTGTATCCTACGGGAATGACTAGTGTCGCCGTCAATCAAAGTTTATCGAGTCCAAGTATTTCATCATATTTTTTAGCATCAAATCCTTCCATAGGACAAGCATCTATTCATAGACTTGCACACACTGTAAGCAGTACTCCCATAGCGATATATGCTTGTTTTTGTGCCCATCCTTTGAGTTGTTCTTCTGTTCTTCATTCTATGGTACCTATCATCATACCTTTGTATTCTGCAAGTGCACTCGCATCTCCAAGTTTTCTGGTATCAATGATATCTTGGATGAATTCTTCAACATCAGTTTCTTGGATATTTGTTTTGACTGCGATGATGATGAGATCTGATGCTTCTGTGATCTGTGGCTGTCCTCGTGAATTTGCTTGTAATTCCTTTCTTATTTCCGGATTAGTCACTTGGATGAATTTCCAAGGTTGCAACCCGAAAGATGAAGGAGATAGTCTCAATGCTTCGAGTAATGTATCCATATCTTCTTGGCTTAATTTTTTAGTCGTATCAAATTTTTTGGTAGCGTAACGTCGTTGTAAGGCTTCGATGATTGAGTTCATTATTTTTTTTTAAAAAATTAAAAGTTATTTTTACTTATTTTCACCCGGGTGCAAATTTTAAAAGCACCCGGGTGATACAATCGTCTATCCGCTGCAGCTGCTGCATTCTTCTACTTCCAAGCTCATGCTTCTGACATAATATGTTGTTTTGATTCCTTGTTGTCGTGCTTGGATAAAATAGTTGTAAAGCTCTACAGGAGAAGTTTCTGCAGGATTGACCATCCATTCAAAACTGATGGATTGATCGATTCGTTTTTGGATTGTCGTGATCATATTGATGACTTCTGTCATCTTCATATGGATGTATTCTTTGTAGTATCGTATGTTTTGTGCATTCAGATTGGGAGCTACATTTACTGAGGGTGCTATACCGTTGGTCTCTACAAAATATTTTTTGTAGATAGGGAGTAATCCTGCCGTAGTCCCTACTACGAGTGATGTAGAAGTGTTGGGCGCGGGGGAAAGGTGGTACGAGAATCTCAGTCAGAATTCTTGTATCTTATCTATCAATGTGCTTCGTTGATCTTTTAAATTACCGTGTTGCACTAGCCATTGTTTATCTCTTCCAAAGAGTATCCCTTCTGATCGTTTGCTTCATGGGAAATATTCATATGCTCATCTTTCTTGTGCTAATTGTACAGAAGATTCAAGTGTCGTATATGCATATTGCTCAAAGAGCTTATCTACATGGTCTCTTGCAAATGCGGATTCGTACATCATGTTGTGGGTTGCAAGATATTCCGCCAATCCTAAGAATCATAATCCGACGCTCCTATATTTTTTTGAAGTGATTTCCGCTTCTTTGATAGGGAAATAATTTAATGTGATGACGTTATCTAGGATCCTCATCGCGATCGGGACAACCTTTTCTATTTCTTCTAGCGTATGCACTTTGGCTACGTTGATGGAAGCAAGGTTACAAACTACGGTATCTCATGCTGTATATTTGATGCTTATCGTACCGTCTTCTTCACTCTCTTCAACAAATTTTGCAGGAGAAGTGTTTTGACAGATTTCTGTACATAATTGTGTAGAATACACATTTCATTTGTGGCTGTTTGGATTTGTCCTGTTTACGGTATCACGGAAAAACACATACGGCATTCCTGTTTCTACCACTGATTTAAGGAATTTTTTAAAGAGCTCTTTGGCAGATATCGTCTGTTTGAGACGGATATCTTCTCTTTGTTCTAATTTTTCGTATTCAATAGTAAAGTCTTCTCAGAAACTATCTTGGAGTTTTTTTCATAATATCTTTTCTATCTCTTGAGGATCAAATAAGGTCCGATGTCTGTTTTCAATCACTCTTTTCATGAAGATATCGGGGATGCTGATTGCGGGAAATACATCAAATGATTTTTTTCTGATATCTCCGGTCTCTGTCTGGAGATCAAAAAAATCTAAGATATCTTTGTGCCAAACATCCAAGGTGATAGAAATCGCTCCTGCTCTCGCTCATAATTGATTGACTGCAGTAGCCGTATCATTGATGACTTTGATCCGGGGAATCACTCCTCCTGAAGCGCCTTGTACGCCTCTGATGTCTGATCATTTTGATCTGATGTTTCCCATATATACTCCTATCCCTCCTCAAAATTTTGATATCTGGGCCATATTTTCGATATTATGATAGATGGATCTCAGATCGTCATCCACATTTAATTTGAAACAGCTGGAAAGCTGATGAAAATTGGTTCTTGCGTTCATCAATGTCGGTGTAGGGAGAGATATTTTTTGTGTAGAGCAGTATTCATATATCTTCAATGCTACTTCAATTCTCTTTTCCTTGGGTTCTGGGATAGCGAGAAATAATGCGATCGACATATACATCTCTTGCGGAAGCTCTTTGTAGATTTTATTTGGGTTCAATAAATATCTTTTTTTGAGCATCAATGTCGTAGTGTAATTGTAGTCCATATCTGTTTCTTTGCTGAGATAGTGTCCTACCTGCAAGATATCTTCTTTGCTGTAGTGTTTGAAGAAATCTTTATAATATAATCATTGCTGGATATAATCTTCCATCAATGCGAGATAGCTTTCTGGTGAATAGATCTGCTCTTGCGTAATTTTTCTTGTTCTTCCTACTTGCTTATAGAGTTCGATACTTGCAAGTCTTCCTGCTATGTATTCCCGTTTGGTATTCTGTATGCTGATCAGATTGATTGCTGTCTTGATGAGAAGTTTTGTGATGTCTTTGGTCGCTATATCATTTACCAGATATTTTTCCAGATTATTTTTCAACTCTTGAAAAGTGCATTCTTCTCTCAATTCTTTTGCGATGTGATTGTAGGTATTTTCTATTTTTTTCCGATTAAAAGATTGTTTTGATCAATTATTTTTTGTCACCATAAATGCTTTTTTCTCTAATTGCTCATGTTTTTTTGAGAGTTCTTCTGTTCTTTGTTTTTTGCGTTCCTCTCTATAGAGGATATATGCTTTTGCTGTTTCAAATTTTTCATATTTCATCAATGTCTTTTCTACGATATCCTGGACATATTCTACTTCTATATATACCCCCTCTGCGAGCATCTCTTGTTTGTCCATTAATTGTTGGTGGATATCATCAATCACAATAGGAATATCTGTATTATCGGTATGAGTCGCTTGATACGCTTTTGTGATAGCTGTCTGGATGCGGTTGAGATCAAATGCTACAATCTCTCAGTTTCTTTTTTTGATTTGCGGTATATTCATGGTGTACATACAATAAAATAAATCTTTTCTCATTGCCTTTTTGGCAATACTATATATTGTGTTTTGTTTTAATGTTAAAACACTATATGTTGTGTTTTAGGGTATATAAAAAAAATAAGTGCTTGCAAGAGAAAAAAAAAGAAAAATTTAAGAATAAAAAAAACACCCAGTATACCGGGCGTTTGAATTGATAATTCCTAAAATAATTTTTAAGCTTTTCGGAATCTGGATTCTCTTAGTCTTTTTAGTGTGGGCAAATGAATTTGCTCTTTTTGTTTGATTTCTGTATTTA
Organism: uncultured Candidatus Peribacteria bacterium; assembly: GCA_964495905.1. Lineage (GTDB taxonomy): Bacteria > Patescibacteriota > Gracilibacteria > Absconditabacterales > Absconditicoccaceae > CAJBLF01. The sequence continues at coordinate 16,419 of CAZBWN010000064.1, read as the reverse complement.
TGACTGCTGTTTCCTCATCAATGCTGGCTCCTCTTTGATAGATAAGACGATGATTGATAAGTTCATCAGAATCAAAATAAGATTTTTTAGTCACCTGAACATAAATTGATGGGCCATCGATTCCTGATCTGTTTGTTCCTGATAGATCAGTTACATACCAATACATTAAAAGATAATTTCCAATTTTATCTTTAATTATTAGTTTTTTTTTGTTTAATTCTTCTTTTGTCCGTCCTTGATTTAACATAAGGCTTTGTCCTATGTAGTGGTAATCCAGAAGAAGAATTTTCGGATTGCAGAGATCTTCAAAGATCGTATTGGCTAGACGAATCAGCTCTTCTTCTTTATTTTGTATATTTCTTACGTGGTATTGGAACCATGAAGAAAATATCAATACAAGAATGCCGATAATGATTAATGTTTCCATATTTTTGTTTATGACTCGGAAGATTGGTTTGCTCCCTAGTACTTGACTTATATCTATTTTGTGATAAAATACAAGTAAAAAGTCTTTCTCTGATGTTTCCATATTTTTGTCCTGACTTTGTCCATTTTTTTCTTTTTTTGGATTTTTATAATTTCATTACTATTAATATATCAAATATTTTGAAAAAAATAAGCATTTGATTTTTATCTTCTTATCTTATTCTATGAAAACAGTTATTTACAAAAAAAATGATGAATTGCTCTATAAAATCTCTTCTTTATTAGAGGAAGCTAGAAATCATATTGTTCGTGAAGTAGATCAGACTATTGTGTATACCTATCGGCATATCTGAAGAGAAATTGTGGAATTCCAGCAGTGAGGAAAGGAAAAGGCGGAGTATTGATCTGGATTATTGAAGTTCTTATCTAAAGAGTTAACTAAAAAATTTGGTAAAGGATTTTCGTTCCAAAATCTTTATCAAATGAGAAAACTTTATTTAGTATTTTCAATTTTCCAGACAGTGTCTGGAAAATTCAAATCTTCAAATTGGCAGACACTGTCTGCCAAATCTAAACTTCCAATTGTGCAGACACTGTCTGCCGAATTCAAAAATCTTAGTTGGTCGCATTATGTTTTTCTTATGCAGATTGATGATCCAGACAAAAGAAATTTCTATGCGATTGAATCTAATGCTAATAATCGATCATTGAGAGAATTGAAAAGACAATTTGATACTAGTCTTTATCATAGACTTGCTCTCAGTAAAAATAAACAAGAAGTTAAACAACTATCGAAACTCTGACAAATTATAGAGAAACCGGAGGATGCATTAAAAGATCCTTATGTGCTTGAATTTCTTGGTTTGGAAGATAAATCGTATTATTCAGAACAAGATTTAGAATCTGCAATTATTTCTCATTTACAGAAATTTCTTTTGGAGATGTGAAAATGATTGATGTTTGTGGAAAGACAGAAGAGAATAACTAATAATGAAGAACATTATCGTATTGATTTGGTATTCTATCATCGTTTTCTTAAATGTTTTGTCTTGATTGATCTTAAAAAATGAAAACTTGCTCATCAGGACATAGGTCAGATGCAAATGTATGTAAATTATTATGATAGAAAAATAAAAAAATCTGATGAAAATCCAACTATCTGATTGTTGTTGTGTGAACAGAATAATCATTTTGTGGTTAAATATACCTTGCCAAAAGAAAATAAACAAATATATTCTAGAGAATATAAATTGTATTTGCCTAGCAAAAAACAATTAGAAAATCAGTTAAGAAAAAAATTTGAAAATAAAAAAGAGACTGACAATTAAATTAGTCTCTTTTATAAATTCTACTCATCCAACAGATTATGCACTTTCTGCAGATGCTTGTCATCTACATGGGTATATATCTGCGTAGTCGTGATAGAAGCGTGGCCGAGCAGGGTCTGCACAGCTCTTATGTCAGCCCCTTTTTTGATGAGAGCGGTAGCGAAACTATGTCTGAGCGTATGAGGCGTCACTTTTTTTTTGATACCCACTAGGGCAGCGTATTTTTTGACAATATCTTCAATGCTGTTTCTGCTGAGATGCTCTCCGATCTTGTTTTTGGAGAGGGTCATGAAAAGGTAGGGGCCTGTATCTGTCCTGAGTTTGGTATATGCTTTCAATGCGTTGATAGCGTGCTTGGTGGCGAATACCGATCTGAGCTTAGATCATTTTCCCACGACCGCGAATTGATTGGAATCCCGTTTGATATCTTTTTTTTGGAGCATGATAAGTTCTGTTACTCTCAGTCCTGTTCCATAGAGAAATTGCAGGATAGCGAAATCTCTCGCTTGTTTTAAAGGTTCTCTCGTGTATTCAAGCGGGGCAGCGAGAATCTTTCCGATATCTTTTTCATCCAGATAATTCACTTCTCTCGGCGGAGTTTTTGCGAGTTCTAACTTCTCCGGACTCATGCAATCAATGTCATTTTTCAATACGAATTTGAAAAATGCCCTGATAGCGACGATATGATAGTTGATGGTCTTTATATTTAATTTTTTTTTGTGAAGCGCCATCCTGTAGTCCAGGAGCTGCATGCGGTTGACCTTATCAATTTCGATATCACCGCAAAATTCTAAAAATCTATTGAGCCGTAGACTATAGTTCTCAATCGTTTTGGGGCTTACATTTTTTTCGTACTGAAGATAGTACATATACTTTTCTAAGAGCGAACTGATGAGAGTCGAAGAAATTTCATTATTGAAAAATTTTTGATTATTGTGTGAATCCGATTTGTGTTGGTGGTGTGTTCATGTCTTGTATCATTCCTTGAATGTCATTTGCGGATGGAGGAGGTGAAACTTGATCTGAAGGTGGTGGTTCTGTAGGTGTTGCAGGTTGTGCCAAGAGTTCTTTCAATTTTACGATATACTGATCAAATTGTGCAAAGTATCCACTGAGATTATTTATTTCTTTTCCGTTTACAATATCATCAAGAAATGTTGTAGCTTTTTTGGAGATATAGAGACTATATTTGATGATGGTATTATTTCCTAATGTTTTTCCTTGTGCGAGAAAATCGTTTCCTTGTGTCGCATAATCGGTAAGTCTTGTTACATCATCTTGTACGGGTGCTTCAACCACTGGAGGAGGAGTTCCGAGATCATTGAGTTCTCCGAAAACGCTATCTCCTGTTGGTATCGGACTTTCATGCGTACCCACGCCGGTATCTATCGTACCTGTAGTTTCTGTTAGTTGTATCCCTGTAGTTTCAGTAGTTACAGTCGTAGTATCTGTTAGTGGTAGAGTTGCGCTTGTATTTATCTGTTGTCCTCCTCCAAACATATTTGCAAATTCTATAGGATACATCGTCTTGAGGATAAAGAATGTCGTAAATGCTAATGCCGCAAACATTATAACAAAAAGTAATACTTTCACTCCTGTATGTTTGTTTGGTGGCATGTTTGTTTGTATTTTAGGTGTTGATATCTGTTGCGCTTGTACTTGCGGAGCTTGAATTGGTGTCGTTGGAATTGTAAATGCAGGTTGCTGTACTTGTGCGGGTGGCGTGGTTTGTGGCATTTGCATCGGTGCTTCTGATGCTTGTGGAGTTACTTGTACAGCTTCCATTACGGGAACACCTACTATGGGAGCGGCTACGGGTGTTCCGAGCATTGCGTCCAAATCAAAAGTTTTTGGTGCTTCAGTTACTGGTACCTGTGGAGCTATGATAGCTTCTGGAGCTAAGCCTCCTGCACTTGTATTTCATTCCAGTTCGTTGATTATCTTCATATCTTCTTTGAGAGCAACTGCTGCAGTCATTGTGGGAATTACCTCTGTTTCAATTGTTGTAGAAGGTGCAGTTGCTTCTAGAGTTGGTTCAATTATTGGAGTTTGAACTTCTTCTATTTTGATTTCTGGATTTTGGATTGCTTCTCCGCCTGGGCGGATCGCAATGACTTCAGATTCAATAATTGGTGTAACTACGGGTTCTATAACTGGCTCTACAACTGGTACTGCAACAACTTCATTATTTTTTTGGTCTTCGGTTTTCAATCGGTCGTCGTCTTTTGGAGCGTCAGGTAAATTAAGATCTAAATCGAGGTCATTGGCAGAGAATTTCTGAGAATCATCCTGAGAATTTCAGAGAATATCAGAAGATTTCTGAGAATTAGGAGTATCTGTAAGATTGATCTGCAAATCTTGAGCTTCTGGAACTGTTGGTGGTGTTGGAATTGTTAGTTCTGCCATCCTGTATCTTAAAAAATTAAATTTTTATTGAATTACTTCAATTATATGCAGAATGATTTATTTTGTCAAAAAAAGCGTTGCTTAGTAAAATATTGGCTTGACATTTTTGTTGAGGGTTAGTTCATATGCTGTCATATATTTATTCTTGATATATGCTTTATCTCAATGTGTTTATTTTTAAATAATTTCGTGCTGTATTGCTCGGTATACATTGATTGGATATCAATTTAAATATTTTTTTTGGTTTTAAAAATTTTAATGTTTGATTTTTTTTCTCTTTGTTTTTTTGCATATTTATATCTTTTTATATCTTGTTCTATGTTTCGTCTGTGCAATTGTGTTGTGTAATTCTAGAATAAATGTATTATATTTTTGATACGTTTCATATTATTCTTGTTTTGTTCTTTGATTATGGGCGTATAATTATTATATAATCCATTATAATTCTATTTTCTGTTTTTTTTATTCTTTTTGAATATATTATGGTTATGAAAAATTTTACTAAAGTTTTATTAGTTGTGTCCTTGTGATTTGGTCTTATTGGATCCACTATGGCTGCTACAGCGCCAAATCTTGGTGCAGTTGCTGGGTATGCGATTTATAGTGATGCAGGGGTGACGAACTTTGGAGGAGTAACAACGACTCACATCCGGGGAAATGTCGGTCATAATGGTTTAGGCGCTACTAATCTTGCTACTCCAACACAGGTAGTTTGAACTATAGATGCTGGAGTAGGTGTTGCTACAGTGATGAATACGGCATATCTCGCATTATTGGCTGAAGGGACCACTGTCCCAGTCTATGATCTTGCTGGAAACGATACAATCGGACCAGGTGTCTATGATGTAGCAGCAACTACATTAGATGGTACCCTTACGCTTAGTGGTGCTGGTGTTTATATCTTTAAAGGTAGTAGCGTTACTGTTAATGCACCTGGAAATATGGTCTTGACCAATGGTGCTGATGCATGTAATGTATTTTGGGCGCTTACTACTCGAATGCATGTCTCTGCTGGAGCAGCACATGTAATAGGTACTGTTATCACAGCCGTGGGCGGAGCAGATATCACGTTTGGAGATGGTGCAAGTTTGCAAGGTAGAGCTTGGGCTCATACTGCTATAACGCTGAGAAATAACGTTATCACTGAACCTACATGTACAGTTGTTCCACCGTCATGAGGTAGTTTTGCTCCTTCAAGACTTATACCTTTGATAAATATTCTCAAGGTTCCTACTCCGTTAGTTCTCATATGATCTGGTTTAGTTACCTACAATTATACCGTTCAAAATGTCTGATTAAATCTTGCATTGAGAAATATTACCGTAAATGATGATACCTGCGGTCCGGTAGTTTATATTTCCGGTGATGTAAATAATGACGGCAGACTCGAATTAACTGAAAAATGGTATTATAGATGTACAACAACACTTTCAGCTACTACTACGAATATCGTAACGGTATATGGTGAAAGCGATGATAGTTATCGTGACGTTGCAACTGATACAGCAACTGCAACTGTTGTTGTTGGTGCTGTTGTTGTTGATACTGGTGTACATGCTGCACCTCTTACACCTCCCCTTATCAATATCATAAAAATACCAAACCGTTTGACTCCATTTCCATTTGGAGGAGGTGATGTTACGTATACGTATACTGTTACTAATCCAGGTATTGTTGCTATGAATGATATAGTTGTGACTGATGATAAATGTGGTCCCATTGCTCTCATTGGTGGTGATACTAACTATGATCATTTACTTGATATCAATGAATCATGGGTATATACCTGTCAGTCAAACATTTCAGTTTCAACTAGAAATGTTGCTATCGCTGAGGGTAAAGCAAATGGTTTCATCGTTCAAGATCAAACTTTTGCTAATGTATATGTGACTCCTGGTCTTCCTAAAACAGGACTTTCTATTACTCCATGGCATATCATTGTGTTAGCTAGCATCCTTATGATAATCTCTACATCACTTATTTTTGTTTTCAAAAAGAAAACTATTTAAAAATCTTTTTTATATGCAGTCGGAATTTTTATTAAAATGGCCATTGTTTATCGTTAGTATTGCTGGAATCCTATTTTCTTCAATAATAATTTTTTTTCTGACTTTTTTTTATATACCCGTTCAAGGATCTTCTTATTCATCGTCCTTCATTACTAGTGGTACATATATTACAACAGGGAAACAAATGACTCCAGGAGTTCCGATTCGTATCAAAATTTCGAAACTAAAAATTGACGCTCCTATTAAGTCTTTGGGTATCACTTCTCAATGAGCAATGGATACCACAAAAAGTCCCTATGATGTAGCATGGTTCAATCTCGGTCCACGTCCTGGAGACAGAGGTAGTGCCGTAATTGCCGGACATTATGGAAGATGGAAAAATGGTGCAATATCGGTTTTTAATAAATTAAATACATTACATACAGGAGATAGATTATCTATTGAAGATGATAAAGGAGTGACTATTTTCTTTGTGGTACGTAAAATCAGTGTTTATAAGCGTGACGCAGATGCTTCAGATGTCTTTGGCTCAAGTGATTGAAAATCACATCTTAATCTTGTCACTTGTATTTTTGATAAAGTTTCTAAAACTTATTCTAAGCGTTTAGTGGTATTTACTGATAGGGAGTAAAAAAATAATGAATAATGAATAATGAATGTATTTTTTTGAAGGCTTTCATGGTTTTGGAAGCTTTTTTTTGTTGTTGTTTGTCCTCCTTTTTAAAGGAGGAGTACCACGAAGTGGGGGAGGATTTTTAAAGCTTTATTTCAGTCGTAATTCATAGACTCTTTCTTTTATTTTTCTTTCTAAATCCATTATCACTGCATCCAACTGATAATGAATATTTCTATTGGCATATCTAATAATCTTTATTCCAATATTATTGAGATATTTAGTCCTTTTTTCATCATATTCTCATTTTTGATAATGACTATTATCATCTATTTCAATTCATAATTTGAGTTTATGGCAATAAAAGTCTAAAATATAATCTCATAGTAATTTTTGTCTTAAAAATCTATATCATATTTTATCTTTTCTTAAAACTATATTCCATATTTTTCATTCAGCTTCAGTCATTGTATATTGATTCCTATTTATTCTCGCAAAATCTTTATTTTGACCTTTATAATATAAAATCATTGAAATATATATTATATAAAATTTGTTATAGAGTTTTACAAATCCCTCTGCCTTCGGCTTCTCCCTTTAAAAAGGGAGACAAAATACTCTTTTTACATATGTCTTCCCAGCACTACTCACCAGACTTTGATGTTGGGATAGTGATGCTTTACCAGTTTTGCGAGCTCGTTGATAGTGGATCACGTGGTAGTGATGTCATCTATGATGAGTAATGTTTCGTTGCCTGTGAGCGTCAGATTTTTTGCTAGGGAAAATGCGTTTTTGAGATTATGTAATCTGCCGTTTCTATCCAGGCTTGCTTGGGTCTTGGTATGCTTATATTTGTTTGCTATCGTGATCATGGGGATTTGTATGTACTTGCTTAATTTGTCTGCTAAAAGCTCTGATTGATTGTAGCCTTTGGTGAAATAATGTCTGTATCGGTGGCTGGGAATGAAAGATATTAGAACGGGTGAATTAACAAACCCCTCCGTCCTTCGGACACCTCCCCTTAACAAGGGAGGAAAATTAAATTGCTTTTGAATGATTTGGTTGACTTGGAGAGCTATTGCGAGCCTTTCGATGAGAAAGTTGCTGATGTCTTTTTTGTGGAAATATTTGAGCTTGATGATAAGTGTCTTAAGAACCCCGGAGCTTTGTCCGGGGCGGGGTGTATTGTAAGCAAATGGGATGATGATTCCTTCCAGAGCATTATCTTTGTTTGTCCTGCATTCGATGCAAGTCAGATAGTCTTTGGATGCTCTGTGGCAATACGGACAGATTTCTGGATGGGGATGGAGTTCTTTTTTGCAGGGTTTGCAGAGGTATGCTCAGGGGGTGGAGCAGTTGATGCAATGCCTGGGGAAGAAAAAATCTACGATTTTTGATGCAAGATGCATGATGCATGATGAATGATAAATTATTGTACGAGGAGTATAATTAATTATTTTAGGAAAAAAACTGACAAAGATAGGACAAAAGTTTCACCCGGGGGCAAATATAAAGCACCCGGGTTGAAATGCTGCAAAACAAAAAAAGAACCAATCTCTTGGACCCTTTTCTTATCTCACATACTTCTTATTTCAATGTTATCTGGATATAATTACATACTTCTTGAATTAATCTTTCTTTAATGAATGTTTTTTGTTTTTCATTTACGACTTCGCCAATTCCAGCAAGAAGATTTTCTTTGTTAAAATGTTTGGGGATGAAAATTAGAATTTCTTTGAGATATGTGGATAGAGATTTTCCTGTTCTTTCTTGGATAAGTTTTTGGTTGATATCAAATCCGTTTTTGAAGAAAAAATGGATATCATAGAGATCTCTGCTCACTATCCTGTTCCTTTGTGTCAGTGCTACAAGCTTGTTGGCAAAGAGACAGTCTGGATCCATACAAAGTGCCTGATATCACAACAATGATTTGTAAGAAAATGTATCGTTTTTTCGGATTCTCTTGTTGATCTCTATCTTGATATTCATGTCATGTGATTAATAATCTATCAAGAGGAATAATGTATTTTGTTTATTGTATATATCTTTTATTTTTCCATATTTTTTGCATATATCGGAGATATCTGTCAGCATTTTTTGTTCATCTACTTTTTCCAACAGATCAAAATCCAGATCAGTGGAAAATCTATCTAAATTATAGAGAAAATAGAGGAGCGTCCCTCACTTAAATCACAGTACCTTACCATATGGTGAAGTGACGATATCTTTCCGTATATCTATCATGACTATCCTATGTTTTTTAATATCTAGTGTCATTTTTTAATTTTTTGATATCTAAAAGCAGTCTTTTATTATTATAAATCTGCGCTATTTCTTCTACTTTGTTTCGATCAATATTTCTGAGATTATCAAAATAATAGTTTGGCGTAAGATATAATCTATCGCAGAGAGCTCTCTCCGGACTTGCCATAGCATATCATTGATTGTAATAGATCCCTGATGGATCCAATGCTATTTCTGGCTTGATGGTTTTGTAGCTATATATCTTTGATTGTATAGTATGATCCTTTGTTTTTGTGCTGATAGAATATATGGTATTCCCATAATTTTGAAATACGATGCCCTCTTTATATAATACGGTTTCTAAACTTATATAGGATGGTTTTTGGATGATATTTGCAAGTTCGTTCTCATTATATTTTGGGAGGGATCGGATACCCTTGCGTATATTGCGGAGTAATCATTGTTTTCAAAATCTTGATATCAAATTTCTGAGTGAAAATTTATTAAGATGCGGTAAAATCTGATAGACATCTGCTACCGTAAATATTGTTTTCCCTGTTTGTAATAATTTTGCAAATTTTTTCATTTATATATATAATATAATCAAAAGTGATTATATTATAGTCATAAGTTGTTTTTTTGCAAGAGAATTTCTGTGAAGGCATAGTTTATGTAAGATAAAGTAAAGAGAGTATATAGTAGTGATTTAAGAAAAAAACTGACAAAGATAGGACAAAACAAAAAAAAAGACCCATTTCTTGGTCCTTTTTTTTGTATATTATATTTACTACTATTTTAATATCCCGGTATCAGTGGTTTCTATTTTGTTGTTTGTTGAAATAACTTGGTTAGTTGCTTTGTATTCAAGCTCATAATAATCAGCATCTGTAGTTGAACTTTGAGTCAATCATAAATACATGATAAATAGACCAGTTATTTTTGCTATGGTTACTCATGAAATTATTCATACTCCAAAAATATACTTTTTGTGGTGTTTTTTTACATGATTGATGACGTGATGGTGAAGTTTCATTATGATTGTTAATTTAATAAAACATATTGTTTTATAAAGAAAAATCTTTGTGTTTGTTGTGTGAAGGATTCCTAAAGGCTATATGAGTTCATACTAACTGATTTTTTATCGATGTCATATTATTTTATATGATTGAAAAATCAAGCTTAAAATTGATATTTTTTTTAAATCCTCCCCCACTTCGTGGTACTCCTCCTTTAAAAAAGGAGGACAAATAAACAGGTATAACAAAAAAGACCAATTTCTTGATCTTTTTCGTTGTGTAGTGTATAGCACCGACTGATTTTGAAAACATAAATTACTTCGTCCGCCGGGGCGGACTCGTACTTTATGTATCAAAAATCGCCGGTGTAACTTCGACGTTTGAAACTTTTCAAGTTTCATGGCGTCTCAGTTATGTGTAATTTTTTTTTATGTTTTTTGTTTCGGACTGCTAAGTGATTTTTGTTTGTTTCTTTTGTTTTCGCTGCGCTTTTATTTTTGGCTTGTCGGCAGTAATTTAGAACTGGTATCAACTTGAAAGGGAGAAAGTCGTGGTGCAGTCAATATTCTATGAAGCTTGCCAGAAACATAAGAATATATGTTATCGGGAGGAGATATCTTATTATTTCATTTGATAAAATTTTTGTAATAATTGTTCGAATTTTTGATCTCTTTGTATATCAGTATCGTCGACTGGGTGTGGTCTTGTTTTTTCTAGTTCCAAAAGGAAGGTGACTATATTTTTTGCAGCTTTGTAGCGTTCATTGAGATTATCGCTATCATGGAAATTTTCACTTAATGCTCTATACTCTTCTTTAATCTTTTCCGTAAGGAAAGGATTTCACTCTTCGATAGATTCTTCTATTTCTAGGTCTGCAATTTCATCTATTTGGTAAAATATATTGACTGCTTCGCACATCGCTAGTTTTTGATCTCCTACGTCGAATTTTTCTGACACTACTGTTATCCCAAAAAATAGGGCGACAATGGCAACAATTTTTATTATTGCTATACCTACAGCTGTTCCAGCAGCAAAAATATATTTTTTGTGGTGTTTTTTTACATGATGCATGATGCGATGATGAAGTGCCATTTTTAAATAGGTAGAAGGTAAAAGGTAGAAGGTGAAAGAAAGAAAATATCTTATTATTCTATCTGATTGAATTCATTCAATGCCTCAGTAATTTTTTGATCTCTTGCTATGTCTGGATTTGTTTACTTTGGTTTTTATCTGTTTGGCTCTGATTTTTATCTGTTTGGCTCTGATTTTTATCTGTTTGGCTTTGATTTTTATCTGTTTGGCTCTGATTTTTATCTATTTTTATCTGACCTTTATCTATTTCAATCTGACCTTTTTCTGTTTGGTTCTGACCTTTATCTATTTCAATCTGCTCTTTTTCTGTTTGGTTCTGATCTTTTTCTGTTTGGTTCTGATCTTTTTTTGTTTCAATCTACTCTTTTTTTCTTTCAATCTGTTCTTCATCTGTTTGGTTCTGTTCTTTTTCTGTTTGGCTCTGATCTTTTTCTATTTCAATCTGTTCTTTTTCTGTTTGGTTCTGATTCCTTATCATGTATATTTGTCTCAATAGGAATATAGTTAATAGGGTTCGTATAATATCTCTTGTGGTCCAAAAAGCATCAGTGATATCAGTAGAATAATGTCCTATGTTCAATCATCGAAGTTCGAGAGCTAATGATATCAACAAGATACCCAAGCACCAAATGATTACTTTATTTTTCGTGCGAGCGTATGTCTTAATGCCAAAATATACACCAATCAAAATGGTAAATACGTATATTAGATTAATTGTCATTTTTTTTGTTTTTATAATGTAAAAATATTTATTTGGTAATTAATGGACAGTTACCTGTTGTTCATGATAATGTATTTCCTGTTATATTACATCATGTTGTGTTAGTTATATCATCTGTATCTACGTTGTTTCTTATATTGATTTTGTTTTCTTCTTGTGTGGCGTAAAATTCAGCATCATAGTAATCAGCTCAAGTGACTCAGCCCATTTTAGCCATACCGAAAAATATAACCATTAGTCAGATGATTTTGTATATAGCCATTCATCAGAGTATACCTGCTCATGCGATATATTTGTGATGGTGTCTGTTTACATGTGCGATGATTTTTTCTTTGTGTTTACGTACATGATGGATGATGTGCTGATGAAATTGCATTTTTATTTTTTTAATGAGTAAAAATATGATTTATATTAGTGTAGTCTGTTAAATTCATCTAATAAGTAACGAAATTCTTTGTCTCTTTCTGTATCTTGATCTTCACTGCCTAAGTTGGGATGGTGTAATTTTTGTTCGGTCAATAAATCGACAATTTTTGTTGATGCCCTAAATTTTTCAGTCACATTTTTTGCATTATGAGATTCTTTATCTATCTCATAAAAAAGTTTTTTTCAGTCTTCATCAAAAGGATTTTCTGTGGCTGATTCATTAATCTCACTATGGGCGATATCATCTATTTTATTAAATATCTGTAATGATTTGTATATTTGCATTTCTTCATTAGTCGCGTTTGATCTTCATGTTGTTATTGTTATTCCTAAAAAGACTCTAGCGATTGTAATAATTTTTAATGCAGTTAATCAAAAAGCTACTCATGTTCAGAATAAGTATTTTTTGTGATGCTTTTGGATGTGATTAATTAAGTGGTAGTGGATGGACATTTGTGTGGTTTAATATAATAAAAGGGACTAATTTTATTGCATTTGACTAAATTGCTGTAATACTTGTCCAAATTCCTTATCTTTCTGTATTTCATCCACATCCTGCATTTGTGATCTCATTTTTTCATGCACAGTCAGGAAACTAATGATTTTTTTTGCTGTGCTATATCTCTCATTGAGATTATTCGTATTATGAAATGAATTATCTATCGTATTAAAATTTGCCATATCGGTTTCATCACAGTGTCACTCTTTAATATATTTCTTGACCTTCTTGTGGGCAATATCGTCCATTTGATTAAATATTTGGAGTGTTTCATACATTTCTACCTTCTCTTCAGCTGCATTTGATCTGCCTGTGATAGCTGTTATTCCTAGGAACATATAGGCAATGATGATAATCTTGAATATGCATAATCAACATGCCGTTCACAATCAGAATATGTATTTTCTGCGATGTTTTTGTACGTGCTTGATTAAGCGATGATAGATAGCCATTTGATAAGGTTGATATATTAAAAGATTATTTAGTCAGGAGTAATTCGATTTCTTTTTCCAGTTGATCGCATTTTTTTATTTGTTCCGAGTTTTCTTTGTCTATCTGTTGATGTAATGTATTCTGTTGCATCATTAGTGCATGAAGTTTTCCTGCAGCTTTAAATTTATCATCTCTATATTGTGCTGTATGATATTTATTATCTGTCACTTGAAATAGTCTGTCTCGTTGCATATTATATCCGCTACCCAACGCATTTATTAATGTTTCTCTTTGTTTGTGTGCGATATCATTCATCTCTGTCATTTTCTGGAGGATCATATATTGTTGTATATTTTCTTGGGCTTTTGCTGATTGGGGGATATAATGGGCTCATATCATACTGATACCTATGACTGCGATACCCAATGCTAGGTTATATATTACATTCTGATCTTTTTTGATCCGGAGTATCAAATTTTTGTGATGTTCTTTTCGTGATTTTGCTGGCATTGTCTGGAGTTTATGAGTAAATGTTTTTTTGTTTTATTTCTCCTTAGTGAGTAAAATATATTCGTGTGGCTCAATTCTACCTTGGCACAATTTCGACGTTACAAAAATAATTTCGACGTTACAAAAACTTTTCAGAAAGCTTCGAGTTTTTGTAGTGGCTCAATTCTAAACGGAAATCAAAAGAATAAAACTGAATAATCCAAGAATGAAAAAGTTTTGTTTGAAAAAAACCAATTCTTACCTTGTATAATCGAGGTAATATTTTTTTTTATAATTTGACATATTCCGAAAAATAAATTGAAAATAATACGAATAAGAAAATTAATCGTCGATTTTCATTTGTCTACAACCGTAATCCTAACGTGTTCTTTAAAAATTCAGTTTTGTTCTTTTTCGTTAGGGGTAAAATTTCCATGTTTTAAAAAAATCGTTTTACTTTTTATCCTTTATTACATTACTATGAAAAAGCTTTTACAAAAATTTCTCTTAGCTGGTTTTCTAGCTATAATCTTTTATTGAGTACCATCATGGACTCATACTACACCAAAGGTAGAAGCCTTTGGCGCTAGCGCTAGTTGTTCTTCGACGTGAACAATTACCGGACTTACTCCGACAGATGGATCTTACATCAACGGAAGCACTTATAATATTAGTTTCTCTCGTAATGCTTCGTGTACAGACGATGTGACTGTGTATCGGGCTAAGAGATCTGATACTTCGGATGTGAGTTGTTCTAGTGTAACTTCCCGAAATACTTTGGGTGTAGTTGCTACTGCTGGAACTGGTTATATTTGGGATATCAGTTGAAGAACTGATGGAGCTGATTATTGTATACGTTTAAAGACTGAAGCAGTTTCACAAGATACTAGAACATCAGATTTCACTATAGATAAAACTAATCCTAGTATAAGTATAAGTAATAATGCTGATACCGGTTGGACGGCTAGTGATACTATTGCGGTAAGTGTTAGTGATGCAACTGCAGGTATTGCAAGTACCAAATCCATTATCAGCGATACTGTTACATGTGATGCAACTAGAGATGGTGAATTGAATGTATGAACTGCAGGTACAAGTGTAACTGCAAATAATGATTCTACATATTCAGGTAAATATATGTGTTTTAGAACTACAGATAGTGCATGAAATAAAAGTTATGCAGTTTCTAGTCAGATCTTAAAACTTGATACAACCAATCCTACCATACCTACTATTACCTATGGGTGATGATATATAACAGGAACTTGGTCAAACGCCAATGTGACCTTTACTATAGCTAATGGAACTGATGGATGAGCATGAGTTTTGAAATCTCAATATAGGTTGGATGGATGAGCATGGACAGACTATTCTACAACGGTGACAATATCAAGTGCAGGAACAACTACTGTGGAAGCAAAAACACTAGATGCTGTATCAAATGAAAGTACGGTAGTATGACCAGATAGTGTAAAAGTAGATACAACAAATCCAATATTTGCATGAGTGACTTCATGAGCATATTATGCTACGAATAAGACAATCACGTTCAGTGACACGAACTTATCGTGAGCGACCTTGGATGGTGCTGCTTATTCTAGTGGTGATACTATCTCTACAGAATGAACTCATGTATTCGTGGTAACTGATCTTGCATGAAATAGTACAGGAGCAACATTTATTATAGATAAAACTAACCCTACGGTAGATGCAGGGACAGACCAAACCAAGAACGCTGTGTTTACACAGACAGGTGTGGTAGATGCATCAGTGGCGTGAGTAGCAAGTTATGCATGGAGCCAAGTTTCATGAACATGAACAATAACATTCTGATCATCAAGTGCAGTAGCGACAACAATCGCTTCTGATACGGATGGAACATTCGTTATCAGATTGACTGTAGTAGATAACGCATGAAATAGCGCGACCAACGATATGACATTGATACGGGATACTACGAATCCTGTTATTTCAAATATTAATATCCCTGATCAAACAAGTTCCTCTTTGAATGTTGTATGATTAGCGACAGCTGCAACAACGGTTATCCAAGTGGAATACTTTATTGATACCACTTGATCAAATGATGCAGGTACTGATTTAAATTTAGACTCATGAACAACTTCAATAAATTTCAGTGGAACTATAGATATTTCAGCATTTGATAATGGAAATTATACAATTTATATCCATGCTAAAAACGCTGCTACTACACGATGAAACTATACTTCACAAAGCTTTACAAAAGTTGCTGCATGAGACACAACAGCACCAACATTGATTTTCAATCCAACAAGTTTGAATTCACAATATACGCAATCAGCAATAGCTGCTGCAAGTTTGACAGTCACTTCAAACGAGACTGGAACGTTGTATATCAATGGAGTGAGTCAGTGATCAGTCGCTTCATGAGCAGTCACAACAATTACATTGTGAACTGGAGTGTGATCATATAGTTATTTGGTCAAGGTAGTCGATGCATCAAGTAACAGTTCATTAGAACAATTATTCACTTATGATGTAATAGCTAATGCATGAGACACAACAGCACCAGTAATTAGTGGTATGAGTTTGGATAAACCAAGTTATAGATTGACTCAGGATCCAAATGTTGTGATCACTATCAATGAAGATAATACTGCTTCGACAGTTACAGCAAATTGAAATGCTGCGACAGAAAGTTCAAGTGGAGTATGGACATATACTTTTGCTCAATGA
>CAZBWN010000063.1:0-6415 GCA_964495905.1 uncultured Candidatus Peribacteria bacterium | reverse complement strand
CCATGGTTCTGTAATGATCTCCAAGGAAATGGTACGACACGAAATCTAAGCATCCAATCCAGTGATCTTCTCAATGTCTTCACTAATAATCCTAGCCATTCTATTGCATGAAGCAATGTGTCTATCAAAAATCCTGCAGCAGCAGTAGTGCAATGAGCATGTACTCCTAACGCTTGATCTTCATTGAATGCACGAACTCCTATCGGTGTAGATACTCCTATCCTATGAAAAATAGGAGGTGTGGGTGAAGTATGTAAAATACAGACATCACAAGTAGATCTTCAGATAAACATCCCTGCTTATCAAGCAGTAGGTCAATACTCTGGAACGCTTATCATTACTGTACCAAGCTGAATATAAAAAAAAACTCCCTCCGTAAAGACGTTGCATTACAACGTCTCTACGAGGGGTTTTTTTTATGCTTGGGATACAATAAGAGAGGGAACAATCACCAATTACCTATCAAAAAACTTATCGATATCTTTTTTTTCTGTCTTGATGAAAAACGGTCTTCCATGCTGACAGACAAAAAGGCCCGGAATATTGGTGAATCATTCTTTTACAAGGTTGCTCATCTCAGGCAGTGAAAGTCTATCCCCTGCTTTGATGGATACTTTGCAGGCATGAGTCGCAAATATTTTGTCTAAGATATAATCAAACGTGATTGTCTCTAAATATAAGATATGGTTAAATATTTTTTCCATATCTATTTTGTATACAGAAAATATCTGCGGCACTGCATAGATAGCGATCTTGTTTTCTCCTATCATAGAGACATCAAAACCGAGCGCATTGATTTCATCAATTTTCTGATTGAGATTTGGAATAGTTGCGACCTCGATAGTAATCGGTTGAAGCAAAATTTCTGAAGCAGGTCAGTCAGCATTTTTTGGTGCTGCTTTGATCTTTTCAAATAATATCCTTTCCGCTAAGGCATGCTGATCGATATAAAAAATCGCGTCTGCAGACTCAAGGAGTATATAAGCATTTCGTAATTGTCCTATGACTTTATAGTCACCTATCTCCTTGTCTCGGAGATGTTCTTGTTCGCTAGTTGAAAACATATTTGCTTGTGTTATATTTGTCTGCACGGTGAATCCTTCTTGTGCATCATGCGCCTGCATCACATTGGCAAAATCCTGTGCGCCAAACATGGAAACGGATTCAGCGGCTGAATTCGATGAATTTTCCATCCTGGAAAATTGCTGAGTTATCGTAGAGATTCTGCTTTCTCATAACGCTTTTTGGATATTGGAATATATCGCATCATATACTTTTCTGGAGTCAGCGAATTTCACTTCAAGCTTCCTCGGATGCACGTTGACGTCTACGAAACTCGGTTTGGCATCGATCATCAAGATAGCTAGCGGATATTCGCTCGGTGCTATCTGCCTGTAATAGGCGTCCATGAGTGCCTTTCTTATAATCTTGTCCTGGACTGGCCTTTTATTGACATATATTTTTATATTTTCTGCTGATCAAAATAATAATTGTGCATTTCCTACGATACCGTAGAGCGATAATTCTTCACCTTGATGTGTGATTTCTTTGATATGTTTCGATCGATCCTTCTTGTAGATATCCATGATCCTGTCCATCAAAGATTCCCTCGGTTGGAGATCAAAAATTATCTTATCATTTTTTTTAAAAATAAATGTTTTGTCGGGATGCATGATTGCGATATCTACGATATAATTGTAGCAATAGAAAAATTCCGTCTGTGAAGATTTTAGAAATTTGAGTCTTGCAGGTACGTTGTAAAAGAGATCTTGAATAGTCACCAATGTCCCATGAGAGAATCCTACGGGCTGATGTTTGATAACCGGATCCATCCCCAATTTCGTTATTTTTGTCCCTATTTCGCTATATGCGGTCTTGGAGATAATAGTTGTCTTGCTGACTTCTGCGATACTCGCCAAAGCTTCACCACGGAATCCGTAACTGATGAGATTGAAGAGATCCTGTTCGCCATGGATTTTGGAAGTAGCATATCTTTCAAATAAAAGATCCATATCTGAAAGCTCTATTCACGAACCATCATCTTCGACACTGATGAGTGATTTTCCCCCATCATGAATATCTATCTTGATGGTTGTCGCTCCCGCATCCAGACTATTTTCCACTAATTCTTTGATGATAGCTGCCGGTCTTTCTACGATTTCACCTGCCTTGAGCCTATTGATGAGATATTCTGGGAGTTTGCGGATCGGCATATATTAATTAAAATATTAAAATATTTGGAACATTAAAATATTAACAAAATAGGAATCACAATTTTTTAATCTTAATAATCTTTTAATCTTAATAATCTTCCAATTTGTATTATTTCGGCTTGAATTTTCAACCAAGAATAACAATACTAAAATACAACTAATAACGAATAACTAACAATTAATGAAGATATTAAACAATAAAAGAATACCGCCATTATTAATTATTAATTATTAATTGTTAATTAAATTTATGGAGTATATACAAGCACTTCTCAGAAAATATCCAAATCGTATCAAATACGGGATTCTTATCCTGGATCTTTTTGCGATGATCATCGCAATCAGGACGTATGTAAATTATGTCTCTATAGAAACCGCTATCCATGATGCGACTATCGAACAACAGAGCAAAACTGATGAACTTGCTTTTACACAGAATTTTTTGGTGAATTACGAAAAATCCGAGTATGCAAAATATTTTCTTGAGCATGAAAATAATATGCTTCTTGATAATGAGTATATCATCAAATTTGAAGAGATGTATCAAAAACAAAAAGCTAATACGTGAGCTACCACTACCTCCTATATTGATTATGAAGACAAAACCATCAATAGTCCTCAGGAATCATGGAAAAAATTCATCCTCGATAAGGTCAGTAAATAATTATTTCAGTTGAATTATGCGCTTAGATGCTTAATATAAGTGGGAATTAAAATATTAAAATATTTGGAATATTAAAACATTGATAACCTACAAACCAGAATATTTTAATCTTAATAATCTTTTAATCTTTTAATTATTTTTATGAAAAAAATCTTTAGTTTCCTCGTTATTGCGTGACTATCTCTTTTTGTGATTGCCGGTTGTACGAACAAGGATAGTATAAAAATATGAGATATTGTGTCTATCACCTATACTGCCACTTTCGCTGATGGGCAGGTCTTTGATCAAAATACCGAGCAGACACCTCTCATGTTTTCCGTAGGATCTGGAAACGTTATCCAAGGATTGGATGAAGCGGTTGTAGGTATGAATGTAGGAGATACAAAAACCGTTACTATCGCACCAGAAAAATGATATGGAAAAATGTACGATACAAATAACTTACAAAAAGTCTCTCAGCTTATTTTTGATAAGCTCAGCATCATACCCGAAAATTGAACGATGCAAAAATTAGGAGATATTGAAGGCATCATCAAAGGAACTGAAAAAGATGAGAGTGGAAATACGTTAGTCCTCTTTGATATCAATCCAAGACAGACACGAGATACATTGAGATATAAAATCACTATCCTCGCAAAACAATAATATTTTAGCGCTTTAAAAGCCTGATATGCAACTCTTCAAAAGAGTTCTTCTGTCACTTTTCCCTGACGAAATAGTCTCACAGACTATCAATCCTGCGAGTATGTTCATTTCGTTCATTTCAACGAAAGAATTTTTTTCTGTCATCAATAGAAAGATCGTAGAAAATTATAAGCTGAATCTTTTTGATGTGACACTTGATCCTTTTGAATTTAAAATCGGTTTCTGAGAAAGCCAGCATATCAGACAAAAAGATGTGGATACGTATTATAGTTATTGTTCTACTGCGAACTTGAATGGATACAGATTTTTTTCTCCTGCGAATATTGCGAACAATCTTTCACTCGTTGTCGCCTTATATGTCAAAGATATCTTTAGAGCATATCCACCAGAATATTATCTTAATTTTCTCTATACCGTTTTTTTGTTGAGCTTTGTTTTCCTCTCCAGGATCAAGATATTTCCGTACAAGGATAGGGAAAAAAATTACAATCGATTTGTAGAGACCATGTTCTCGTTTTATGAATTCGTCTTCCAACAAACCGGAAAAAAAGTGAATCCTACCATCATCAAAGCACTCAAAAAAGAGTTGCTCAATCAGATAGAATTATTTTTTCTGCTTTTTGCTACCTATAAAAATCTTAATGATATCTTCGTCCATGAAAACGTCACCGACAAAGAATTCTATTCCTGGTTGTTCTATGATGAGCTCAAGGGTGATGCCAAGAGCATCTACGCAGAATTTGTAGAAAATAACAAAGAGTATACGGGCAAAAAAAACTTCTCTGCTGTAGAGACCAAAATCATGCAATCTATCCTTCCTGCTGATATCTTACTGAGATATCTCTTCATCGATTCTGATATGTTTTTGATCACAGATACGGTGATTTCCAAGATTTGGGACAAACAGAAACTTGATGATTTCATCAAAAGTTTTCGCAAAGATGATAGCCAATTGGAAAACTTTCTGCTCTATATCACGGATTACAGAAATTTCAAAAAAAACTTTTTCTGAGGAGTACAGAAATATATCATCACAGTATTTAGGGATCAAGATGCCAAATGAACCGTCAAAGAAGACCTCAATGATCTGATGTCTTCTATCGGAGAGGATGTGGAGAATCTTGAAAGTTTCAAGGTCCCGGAAAGGATCAAAAAAGAATCCAAAATGATGGAAAAGATATTGAATTTTTATATCACCCTCATCGGATGATCATGGGTTTCTAGAGGCGATACTTTCTTTCTGAGATTATTCAGAAAACCGATCATCCAACAGATAAGCAAACCGGACGACCAGATGGATGAAAAGAATTATACGCTATTATACTATGGATGACTCCTCTATCAGTATGGTAAAAATGTCTTTTTCTACAAACATACTGCAGAAAATGTAAGAGCATGAAAACAGAAATTCGTCTTGCCTCACAAGACCGATATCAAAAACATCTACTCTAATATTTCACTCCTCAAGTCTTTTGATGAAACATTCATAGCAACGATTTTACAAGATATCAACCCCAAAGATATCAGGCTCTATATCAAAAATAAGAAAATCATAGAGCTCTTCAAATGACTCATGGGACAAGAAATATCTGGTATGGTGAATGCTTCAAATAATGAATTCATCGAATCCGTATATGAAGATATCGCTCAAAATCTAGAACAGAAAGGCTTTTTGAAAACATTAAAAAAGGGACTAAGCGAACAGGATGTCTATCAGATCAAAGAAAATATCTATAACCTGGATTTTTGGATCAGCAAGAAATTTTATAGGGTGATCACAGAAAATAAGATCATCCTCAAAAATGATTATTCTGACCTGGCTATCTTGGGTATCTTCTCGACTATCAGAGAGACATTCTTTTGATTTCTCATCTACCTCACCTACCTCAGAGATGAAACCAATACAAAAAATATGGGTATCGATACCTCGCTTCTCGTCAAGATTTATGTCGAAGATATCTTAAATATCGATGGATATCATCACAAAAAAATAATAAATGCTATCATGGATCTGCAAGCGGACTTCAATGAAATCCTCAGACACCGGATAGAAATCGATGACAATAAAGACTATCTCAAAATAGGATATGATAATTGGATATCATTTTCCGGCAAGAAAACCATTGAAGAAACCAAGAAGAAAATTATCAGTGAAGATATCATCCGGTTCAAATGATTCCTCAAGAATATCAGTTATTACAATAAGAGATTCTTGATGCCACAATAAAAAAATTAATGAAAAATTAATAATTAATAATTAATAATGATGGAATTTATTTATTAATAAAAAAAAATACCGACATTATTCATTTTTCATTCTTCATTGTTAATTATTTTTATATTTAATTCATAAAAATATGAAGTGCCCAAAATGCCAGAGTATGGAGACTAAAGTCATCGATTCAAGAGTCATTGAAGATGGTCAGAGCATCAGAAGAAGGAGAGAATGTGAATATTGCGAACATAGATTCACCACTTTTGAAAGAAAAGGATTTACGGAATTGGTTGTCATCAAAAAAGATGGCAGCAAAGAGATGTATGACAGACAGAAGCTCAAAAAGGCGCTTTTGTCAGCTTTCGCCAAAAGGGAGATAGATAGGGAACAAATAGAGAATCTCATCAATAATCTGGAAGCAGAACGATCTATAGATAAGAATGAAATCAGCTCAAAAGAAATCGGTGATGATGTTCTCAGAGCATTGAAAAAGATAGATCCTGTGGTGTATGTCAGGTTCGCTTCCGTATATAAATCATTTGATGATTTGAAAGATTTCAAAAAGTTTATAGACTAGAATTACTCCCTCCCCTACCCCCCCCCCCCAAAAAAAAAGGAGGAGGGAAAAAACCCCCCCGGAAAAGGGGGGCCTTTTTTTTGCCCCCTTTTTGTGTCCCT
>CAZBWN010000062.1:0-6658 GCA_964495905.1 uncultured Candidatus Peribacteria bacterium | reverse complement strand
TTCTTCGTTAATAAGATCGTCTCCTTTATCATCTTTATTATCAGCACGATATGGCTTATCATCAAGTTTGATTTTACCATCCATTTCTTTTTCTCTTTCCTTAAAGAATTGGATGTTGGACCAATCAAATCCATTCTCGGTGATAGGGCATGCTATCGTTCTTCCATAGTATGATTCCCAAATTAAAACTGATTTCTCATCAAAAGTATCTTTTACTCTCAGATTTCTGCCCTTATAGGCAGCTCTGAATTCTTTTAAATGGTCTACAAGAATTTTTTCTTTTCTTGTAAAAGTGCTTTTTAAGCAATTGAAGTTTTTCGATAATAATATCGTTCTTACAACTAGTTGTACTGTACTTGTTTCTGGTTTTCCTTCTGTTAACATGTTTTTGATTTTTTTTTTGGTTTATATTTTTTTTGTTTTTTTAAGTCGTAAAATTATCTATTTCCTGTGAAAAGTCAAGAAAAGTTTTTTGTTATGTTAGAGCAAAATAGAAATTACCGGGTCGTTACGAAAATAGAAATTACCGGGTCACTTATAAGTTATCAATTAGTCTCTGGGATTTATGATAAATTTGTCTCTCTTTCGATAATTGATGCTTTGTTGCTTTTCTATCGATTATAGCCTTTTTCAAGCGTTCTTTCTCTAATTTATTTTTTTGACTTCGATAGATTGCTCTATTGCGTTTAGTCGTATTATAATCAATTTCCTTATACACTACAAGTTTTTCTTCATTGGTTTTTCAAGCATGGATATGTATATCTCCACCTATTGTTTCGGCTACCAACAATTTTTTCTTGGGATATATCGTATATTCTTTTGACTGTTCTGTTTGATAGAACTTATTTTTATATTGTATCACATAATCTTGTCATAGAGATCTTAGTTCTTCCCTAGCAAAAATCCAATCTAGGTTTTTAAGTTGTTCTTTGGTCGGAAGAATATGAAGATTTCATTTACTCTTTGCTACAACCCCAAATTGCTTATTAAATTTTGGAATAAATATTTTTTTTATAAATGTGTTTGCTTCTTCTATAGTAGATATTTTGGCTAATCTAAGCTCCCAAACTAATCTATCTTGTAGAGTATGGTTACATTTTTCTACTCTTCATTTAGCTTCAGGACTATGTGCACTTATTAGATTACATCATAATTTTTTCATTGATCTATCAAAATTCGTTCTCACGTCTTTTGTGTTCACTGCCTTTCAATGATTTACTTTATATGTTGCGAATTTATCGAGATATATCGACCTTGGGATGCCGTGAATCTCTATACATTCTTGTCGAAATTTTACTACGCATTCATATCATTCATTATCTCAAAGTTTGGCATATACAATATCTCAAGTAGCGTCATCAATATCTAACAAAAGACATGATTCTTCTCCTCTTTCTTCAAACCATTTATGATAAGATCAATCAAATTGAGACATCTCTCAATAACTGTCTTTTCTAGATCTTTTCGCTCTATATGTATGATGTTTTTTTGTGCCTTTAATCCATATATGCTCATCAATCATAATATGTCTCACAGTCTCTTTAGATACATCAATTCAATAATCATCTTTTAATTTCTCTTTAATGAATATTGGCTTACAACCTTTAAAATCATCTTGTTTTATAACGTCAATAATAATAGTTCTATCTTTTTCTTTGATATGACGGTTTCAATTTTTTCAGATTAATCAATGAACTAATCATGTTTCTCAAAATTGTTTATATTGCTTCAGTAAATTTCTGATTTGTCTTTCTTTAATTCAAAGCTCAATTCATGCCTGTATTTCTGTTATTCTTCATTCAACTACCTGGTCAAGAGTCTCTACTCTTTGATGGAGTTTTGCAAATGTTTTTTGACTCATAGGAATTGTTATTTTTTTCATTTTCTGCTAGGTAATAATCTAAAATATGATTATACCCGGCAATTTCTATTTTGCCAAAACCGGCAATTTCTATTTTTGTGTAACAAAAAGTTTTTTGTTACCTCACCCCTAACCCCTCTCCTTTCCCGCAGCAAGTGACGGGACAGGCGCCGAGGGGAGTAAAATAAAAAAAATCCCGGTAAAAAACCGGGGATTCTATTTTTTCTCTTTGATTTTTTTATTCTTTTTTAGATGAGGATGAAGCTTCTAATGCTTTCAATAGCTCACTTAATTTTTTCGTGATTCTTCCGTTTTCCTCATATAATATGACGATACTAGTGCCAAGTTTAAAATTAAATATGTTGGCTTCCAATGCTGCTGCCATATCATCTCGATAGGCTGATTTTTTGGTGGTTTTTTCAAGCTCATTTTGAAGATCGATTATTTTCCTTTGAAGTTCAATATTTGATGCTTGAACACTGGTAATAAATGCTTCATCAATGCTGAAAGAAACGTTTGTTTGCTGTTGAGCTTGCGTTGTGAAAGTCATTGCTACAATGACGATCAGTAGTGTTAAAATTTTTTTCATAGTTGTTTTTTTGTGTTTTTTGTTTATTTTGTTTTGTATTTTATATATATTTGCTGTGAAAAGTCAATCCTTGTTTTTTTTGTTACCTCACCTCTAGCCCCTCTCTTCTCGACCAGCAACCTCACCTTCGTTTCCTCTCCTATCAGAGAGGAGCAGGCGTTCTCCTAGTAAGGAAGTCATCTGTCCTCTGATAGGAGAGGAAAGCCTGTCCCGCAAGGCGGGAGGGTCCCCTTTGGGGTAGGAGGTTGCTGTTTATTTTTTTAAAAAAAATCCCGGTAAAAAACTGGGGATTCTGTGAGTTGTGTCTTTGGATTATTTTTTTTTCTTCTTTTTCTTCTTTTTCTTGTCCCAATCAATGTATTTTTTAGGAATATTTGTACACGGATAACCAGGAAACAAATCGGTCTCTTTCATGTCCCTCATATTAGATTCTGTCGATATTTCATCTAACTTTTTTTTTGAGGGAAGCGGCTTAATACAAACAGGTTGATTTCCAGCTGCGTCTGTACCATCGGCATAAAATCCTATAGTCCAAACTTTGTCACCTTTTTTCAACCCAGGAATTTTTTTTGTGTTTATTATGCCAATTCTTATTCTCATTTTTTTACCTCCATTTGGGGGAATTTGTTTTTTTTATTTTTAATTTTATATGTATTTACTTCTAAAAGTCAACTATATTCTCTTTTTTCTAGCTTTTCGTAAGAGGAGAAGTGCTCCCTACCTCCCTTAATTTGGAAAAAGTAGCTTTGCTGAGTATAATAGAGTTGTCTTTTAATTTCTAGTTAATCCGTGATGGTCGTCAGAAAAATCTATTCTAAGTGGAAAATATACTTCCAGATATTACTTGTGATACTCGGCTTGTCACTTGTTGCTTTCGCCTATCTCAAAGTCGATATCTTTCTGATGAATCAACAGATTACGGACAAACGTGTAACGCTTGAAGACCAGACCAAACAGTTGGAGTCTTACAAGTTGCTTACGGGCTACAATAAGCTGCAGGCGGTCAAGATCCTTGAATCAAAACAAGTGAATGTGCCCTGGTCTGATCATATCACCAAGGTGATCCAGATGCTGGAAGACCTCAAACAAATAGATACGAGTACCACAGATACTATCGTGCTTTCTGACTTCAATGTCAGTTTGGATAAGATCACGCTCAAGGGGCAGGTTTCCAACTTGGCGTTGCTGTATTATTCTGATGCGGACAAAGGCGTGAAATCGCTTATAGATAGATTCTCCAGCTTGGATTTTGTCAAAAATATCCGTATCCAGACCTACGATAGAGTAGGTGATAATAATTATTATGAGTTCGTTTTAGAAGCTAACGTCATCAACGATGCAGGAACAGGCAACACAGCAGAGTAGCGAGATAATCGATAGATTGCTTGGAGAACAACTCCAATACAAGTCTGTTGAAGTCGATCCGCTCGCAGAAGATAATCAGGTTTTGATCACTACTTCCAGAGTCGTGAGTATCAGATATAGGATTTATTTCATACTCCTATTACTCGCTCTCGTGGTTTTTGGTAATGCTATCCTCTTGCCTGCATGGGACAATTTTCAGGCTACGCAAACGCAAGTGAGCGATATCAATCTTCAGATTGCTAGCTTCCAGACTAAGAAATTACAATCTGAGGCTGATCAGGCATTGATTGCAAAAATTGAGAATCAACAGTGAGATATCATCACGTGTCTCAATACGAGAACTAATTGTAATGCGATAGATCCTGCTTTGAGAAATAATTTTTCATTCGCGAGATCTTATATCCAGCTCAACAATCTGACGGATCCTAAGATGTTCATCAACGAAAAGATTCTGCTCGCAAATATCAATGAATATCTCTTAAAAGATCCTGTCACGCAAACAAAAAACTGATTGATCAATAAGATTGCTATCGCAGAACCTAAACAATTTTTCTGAAACTTATTCTACGTTCCGCTTCAACTCAACATCACTTTTGATAGCAAAGACGCGTTACTTTCTTTCATTGATAACGTAGAGAAAAGAGTGCTTGCTGATGCGAATTATCGTGTATTATACAAGATCGATACAGTCAATTATGATATCGCAAATTATGCTACGCAACAGAAGGTGGATATAGATTTGAATGCGTATTATTATACTAATTAACAATAATTACGAATTATTAATTACGAATTACGAATGAATGAATCAATCAATTTAATTTTAAAAAAGCTTATGGCAGAGAAAGAGATAAAAAACACAGATTGATATGAGGCAGGTCCGATTGATGGTATGATCGTATCTACTTTGCAGTCCATGGACAAAGGAAGCTTTGGCACCAAGGATAAGATTTTGTTTTTCAGAGAATTATCATTTCTGCTCAAGTGAGGGATATCGCTTTTTATTGCTATCAAACTCATCTGAGATAGCTCTGAAAATTATGCGCTCAAAGAGATCGCAAAAAGTGTCGCTGAATTTCTTCATAGAGGAAAAAGCCTTTCCTACGCACTCAATAGACTGCCTGATTATTTTGATGCGGGTGATTATTCATTGGTGAAGATTTGAGAAACGTCTTGAGAGCTTCCACTGGTCCTTCAATCGCTTGCTACAGAATACGTCTATATCAGAGATATGAAAAATAAGTATATCGGTGCGTTGATCTATCCTGCGATCCTTATCGTAGTAGCTATCGTCGCCGTGTTCGCTTTGTTTCTGCTCGTGTTACCTAATATCTTCTCTATTGCGGAAAGTTTCCAAAATCTTGAGTTACCTTTGGTTACGAGAGTATTACGGAATATCTCCTTATTTTTTCAGCATCAATGGCTGACGCTCTTGTGAGTGACTGCAGCACTTGGACTGATAGGTTGAGTATATTTCTCTACTGACTCCGGTAAGAAGAACCGGTATCGTCTGATACTCAGCATCCCTATGATCGGTACGATGACCAAGTATTTCTATATCGTCAAATTCTGCAGATATATGAAGCTGATGATGAATGCAGGGATGAGTTATGTCCAAACGTTCCAACTGTTGAGGGATATCCTTCATATTCCAGCATATCATGATATGATTGAACGTGTTTTGGTAGGATTGAATAAGTGAAAAAATATTTATGCTGTATTACAATATGAAACTGCATTGATCCCTTCTGAGGTCTCTATCATGATCAAAGTCGGTGAAGAATCTGCAAATCTTTCTAGCTCATTGGATAATGTCCTTGAAATGTATCAAGAGGATCTCAACAATATCATTTTGCGTTCATCCAAGATTATTGAACCGGTGATGTTGATCTTCGTCGGTTGAATCGTGGTAGTCATCGCACTTGGAATCTTCGGTTTGATCTTGCAAATTATGGAAGGATCGGGGATGTAAGGGAATTCAGAATTTAGAATGTAGAATTCAGAATGTAGAATTCAGAAATGAAATAAAATTTAGAATTTAGAAAAAAACTGTCCGCCTAGGTGAACAGTTTTTTATTTATTACTTACTTATTTTTCGGTACAAAGTGCATCATATCCAGCAAGGTATAGGTCTTTTTTGCTATTCATGCAATGATATACTCTTTACCGTCTTCTTCTATGATATCATATATCTTACTGAATTCTTTTCCTTCTCTCATCTCAGTTGCAACATCATATCCAAGATATATCGCGATATATTCTTTATCGTCTATGTTGTATGTCAGCTTTTTTGAATTGATGAGATTCTTGAATTTCAGAGGGATATTATTTTGATCGTAGGTATAGAACATTTCTGCACCATCAAAAGATGTCTCTTCCATCTTGATGGAATCTTTGATCTGCAAGTAATTGAATCCTCTGATGTTCATAATATGAACCTCATCTAACAAGGTATTTGTAGGTGCAAGGATTCATACGATTTTGACTGATCAGAGTCCGAAGAAATTTGAGAGTTTATCTCCTGGTTTCTTGAATAATCCTTCTCTTTTCATCATCTGCGCTTCTGTATATCCGATAATCATTTCTGCTCCCTCTGAAGTCATTATTCATGTTCACTCGATGATAACCATATCATCAGCGATAGTATCGCTTCCTATAAAGAATTTTGGCACTCCTACGATATTTGCACTTAATCTGATTGTCGGTTTCTTGAATACTCGATAATCGTTTGTGTTTGCTGCTCCTGTATTTTTTGTGTCTGAAATGATTTTATCAGAACTTGTAAATCAGATTTTATTTGGTTTGCTTATCAAGAATTGATTGATATCTGTTTTTAATTCAGC
>CAZBWN010000061.1:0-3513 GCA_964495905.1 uncultured Candidatus Peribacteria bacterium | reverse complement strand
GCTGAATTTATCAGTTGTAATCACCAGGTAGTGTTTGATGATATGATATTATTGCTGAAGATATTACTCTTTGCAGCATCTATATATACTCAGATGATATTGGTACTGATAGTATTATTAGAGACAGTATTATTCTGATTAGTATTGCTCGACAATGCTAGTCCGATACCTGCAACTTGGCTCGTGATAATATTGCTGGAAATTGTACATCCACTCACTCATTCCAAAAGTATTCCATACATCGTATTGTTATTTATCGTATTGTTTGAAAGCGTATTGTTGTTAGATCCTGCTTGTAGCCATATCCCTGCATTAGTATTGTATGTTAATGTATTAGTAGAAAAAGTGTTGTTTGAAGAAGATGCTTGAAGATTTATTCAATCCTTATTATTAGTCATGATATTATTTGAAATTGTAGCACCCGTCGTACCAGCAAGTACCAATCATCACAATGCAGTGAATCCAGATAATGTAGTATACGAAATAGTAGCTCATGAAGCATTTTGTAATATGATTCACGCTGCACTTGCAGCTCACAAAATTTCTAATCTATGTGTCGCATCAAATCACGCAATCATAAAATTGCTATATCCATTGCTAGAAACATAATTTCATCCTATAAAATTCAATACAGTATTTCCTATTGCATCACCGCTTGCTACAAGAGAGATACAATTATTGGTTATCGTGATATTTCCATTTATTGAAGCCGGAACACTATCAATGACATAGATAGTATTTCCTGTTGATAATACTAATCAGTTAAGAATCATTCAGCTATCAATATGAGAAACAGCAATGCTTGAGCATCCCATAGGTGTGAAGGGTACAAGATAGTCGCTATCTATATAGGCAGATGTTTTGGATCAGATACCTCAAAGTACGAGCACCGCAAGTACTAATGTAGCCACGCTCCCCAAAGACTTTAAAGAGATTTTCTGCATGCAGATTGCTATATGAAATGGTAAAAGTTTTAAATTAACTTTAATTTTATAATTATTTACTGAACAATGTCAAGTCTATATTACTATTTTTTATTATGAGTGTTTTTCCATCCGGGTGAAAAAAACAAAAAAAACAAAAGACGAGTTTTTTATTTCACGCCCTCTGTATATATAGTAGTATTTTTATAGAATCCTCCGCCCTTCGGGCACCTCCTTTAGTCCCGCCTTGCGGGATAGACGCCGGAGGCTGTTGTGATGACAGTTCCCCTCTTTGCTAAAGAGGGGTTAGGGGTGATTTTATTTTTTTTTATTGTTTATACACATCCAATGCTGTCGTGAAATCGCTCGCACCTGGAGGTAATGCATTCCATAAGCTTGGGCTGTACTCGATAAGCACTGCAGCTCACTTGAATATCTCGTTTCTTCTTTCTGCTTTGATTGCAGCATCAGAAGTTCATCATACAGTAAACCGATGATTGAGTTGTGATCTTCTAGAATTTACGATATCATTGATTCCATTTCAGATCAATACTCATTGGACATCCAATCAACCATACGCACACCATTTCTGATTTGCTGAGTCGTTGACAAGACTCTCACCCGCTACAAAGGTATTTTTGGTTACAAAAATTCATTTCACTACTTGAGTAGCTGCACATGCATCGGTTGCAGGCTCCACAAATTTGATCGTTCATTTGTTTACCAAGAACATCGCATTTGTCTTTGTGATTGATCATCTGACAGTAAGATTAGGTCCATCCACAATCATAGTGAATGGGGTAGTGAATCATTGATCTTCTGTAAATACAAGTTCTCAATTACCTTTGAAGACGACGATATTTTGTTTTGGGACTTTATATACGACGATACCATTGTCCATAGTAGCTCACTTGATCGCTAGTTTTTCATATTTGGTGATGAAAGCATCCATCATGGTCGTGATAGTATTTCCACCTACGTAATCATTAGCATTGCGTATTATGATCTGACTCAGATCGGTAGAATCAGTGATATTGTTTCCTGCGATATTCCAGAATTTATCTAAGATATCGATATTGGTAGCTTTGGGTACAAGCCCGAACGAGCTCTTTTGTGTCAAGTAAGATTTAGTGACGGTGAAGTTGGTCTCACAGACTCTTTGGAGCGGTGATCACGTCACAAAATTATTACCATTACAGTAATTGTAACTGACATTTTCCAGACCGATCTTATATTCTCCATAGATGCCATTTGTTATGCTGCTATTCATGAGAGTAGTATATTTTCCATATGCCTGGGTAAATGATGTACCTAAAAGGGTGCTGAAGTAATTGAAGATAACCGCAGTACTTTGGTTTTTACAAGGAACGGTGATGTTGCCTCCGGCCTGTCCATTTTTGTTGAATATCTTAAATGTACATTGCAGACTATTTAATTGTATCTTGTTTGCATTATTAGAATTACAAGTAGTGACGGCATTTTTATCGCCATCCACTTTTCGCCAAAAAGGTAGGAGTTCGTTTTCCTGGACAGAAAGATTAGTATTGCTGATATTGAAACATCCTACAGGCAATGCATCCTTAAGATCACATCATACTGTACAACTAGAATTAGATGTTCCATTGAGATTTCCATCATCACAATCTTCATATCATTGACGGACACCGTCTCCGCATCTTCAGAATGTTCAGTCATCTACAATGAGATTCTTCTGGCAAGCAGGCGCACTCAGTCCATCCACCAGACATTGTACATTATAGGTCTGAGGGGTATTTACGTTGGTATATCTGCATAATGCATCCAAACTAGAAGCATTGCTTGTTGTATATTGCGTTCCATTTCCACATTTGATAGTGATATTTTGAGCGATGATTCCGCTATTTGTCGTACATCTGAATCTGCTCTCTGCATCATCATTAGTATCTACCAAAGCGATAGTTCCATCACGTGGATCAAGTAAATTACATTGTCCTGCATTTACAGCGACAGGGACTCTACATGCGGCATTAGATATGTCACTTCCTACCTTACATTGTGCATTACCGACAAATGATCAGGTATAGCTGCAGACTCCATTGAAGCTTGCTCATATTCATGAGATGCTTGTACCGTTTCCACAATCTACGGTGATAGGAGTCGTGCTTGTTGTGTTAGCTCATTTACATGTCAAATTTACATTATATCCATTATTATTTATTGTAGGAACAGAACCTGTCATAGTGCTGCAACTTGCACTCGCGATCCCAGTATTTACTGAACTACAAGTTTGACCTGTAGTCACTCATCCGAATTGATTAGTAAATTGATAATTGACACATGCAGTGTTCATGATAGATTTTGTCACGAGTACACACATGCCTTGTTGATTTTCACAGACTTGACCGCTATACAATACACCAAGATTTCCTTGGGTATCACAAGCCTCAGTTCTTGTGAGCAATCAATCTCCACAGACAAGGGGCTCTTGAATTGTCAGATTATCAGTGAGTAATTGACCGCTATTGTAGGAAAGGCGAACCGTAGGTACAAAAGAGATATAATTTTGTGGACCAACAATTCATGTGATTATTATTGTTCCCGTAGTGTTGAT
>CAZBWN010000060.1:0-6882 GCA_964495905.1 uncultured Candidatus Peribacteria bacterium | reverse complement strand
CAGCAATTGTGATATATCAATGCACCTAAACAATATATCCGCAAACTAGACAATGATGTAAATAATATCCCTGACAATAGAGTGCTTGTACTCTCAACTTGAGCACAAGGAGAAGAGTTTGCCGCATTGACAAGAATGGCCAAAGACGAACACAATATCGTCAAAATCAAAAAATGAGACACTATTTTGATGTCAAGTAGCACTATCCCTGGTAATGAAACCGCTATGAAAAAAATGTTTGATGAACTTGTCATCAAAGATATACATCTGATCACCAATAAAGAGATGGATGTCCACGCTTCATGACATGGAGGTATCGAGGATCACAAACTTTTCCTCAACTTATTGAAACCAGGTTTCTTTTTACCGTATTTCATGCCTGCACAAGAAAGATATGATCATAAAAAAATCGCGCTTGATATGTGAATGCATGAAGACAGAGTCTTGATGCCAAACGTAAATGGGCATATGATAGAAATGTATGATGATGTCGTACTTGTCGGTGAAGAACAATTGAAATTGGATACTGTCTTGATCGATGGTAAATGACAATGACATCTTTCTGGTGAATATGTCATCAAAGCACGTCATATTATGGCTAAGAATGGAGTCATTTCATTGATCTTCAAGATTGATACCAAAAGCAATGAACTCGTGGGAAATATCCAGATTGAATCAAGATGATTCGTCTATTCCAGTGAGGTAAAGACTATCCATACCCAAATCGTGGAATTTGCTAGAGCGAAATATAACGAGAAGCAAAAGAAACGTATGGAAATCAAAGAAAATCTTAGACAGATAAAAGACGATCTTGGTGAATATATCAACAAGATTATCGGTAGAGTACCGATGTTGTTGCCTATGTATGTATACATCAACAGGGAAGCTCAAGGTAGTGGTGTTGATGTTACTCATGATGAGTCAGTAGTGGGTATGACGTTGGAGGAACAAGGATACAAGGATTAAACAATAATTACGAATTATAAATTACGAATTACGAATAAAAAAATATATATAAAAAGAGCTCCGAGAATGTTCGGGGCTTTTTTGTTGACATAACAGTGCTTTTTGATATAATAATAAAAAAAATAAAACATAAAAAAATAAAGCTATGAAAAATTCTACAACAGTGCCCCAAAAATCTCCGTTAATTCTTTTTTTTATCGCATTCTTTCTGTTTGCATTTGCTCTATTTAATCTCTGTGCTATCATTACAGGGTATGGCGAAAAATTTTGCGACATAAGTATTGTTGCTCCTCTTGTTGTTATCGTCGGGTGTACGAGTATTGCTATTTTCTACCTTAGATATGGGATAAAACTCATAAAGAAAAAAGAATAGCTAATTATGATTTATTACTTTGGCCGTGTGTGTTTTCATACCGGCTTTTTTTGTTGGATTGAAAAAGGGTCGAGGATGAGTATAAGGAAATTTAGAAGTTAGAAGTTAGCCCCGCATTGCGGGGTTCAATTTAGAAAAAACAAATTAATTTAGAATTTAAAATTTAGAATTTAGTCCCGCAAAGCGGGATAGAAAAACAAAATTAATTCAGCTTTTTTTATTCTCTTATCATAAAAAATGGCGAATAATTACAATCACACATTGACATGGTCTACTACGAGGATTACGGTGCTAGAATACTGTAACAAGAAATACTATCTGAATTATTATCCTCATGCATTGAGAGGTATCAACCAGGATATCTGGCTTACTGCGCTTCTGCTCAAAAATCTTAAAAGCACGGATATGCGAGTAGGTGAAAAGACACATCATCTGTTGTCTGATTATCTGAGGGCTTTGAAAAAGTGAGAACTTGATGCAGAGGCTATCCAAAAGATCAAAGATCGTGTGGTAGATGAGATGAAAACAGAGTTTGCATTATCCAAAGCGAGAGATTATACGTCCTACGATAGAGAGCATAAATTCGGACTTTCAGAACATTATTATGGAGAAAATATAGATCATAAACTTGAAGAATCTATCCAAAAAGTGCTTAATAACTTGAATGTCTTCATGGAAAGCGATCGAAATGAAAAAGTGCAGCATTATTTCAAAAACACGAAATCTGTCTATGTAGAAAGTCCAAGAGAAAAGGATTTTGAGGGTATGAAATTGAATCTTTCCTCACTCCCTACATTGAAACAGGTGAATGTGATGGCAGCTCCCGACTTTGGTGTCGTCTTTTCTGATAACAAATATCTTATCCTAGATCGAAAAACAGGACAAGAAAAAATGGATACTGACGGTGTTTCTGAACAGCTCAAAATCTACGCATTGAAACTTATCTTGAAATCCAATATCAATATCGAGAACGCAGATATAGAAGTATATGAAATCTATCTTCCGAGCTTGCATCAAGTAGGTGGCAAGATAGAAAAAGCTGATATTGACGGTATCATCAAAAAATTGGAAGAGGATGTAGAGTTCCAAAAACAATTTCTCGTAGATAGCGATATCATCAAAAACCAGCCTTTGACTCCAAGTCATTTTCCAAGAACTAAGAGTGAGAAGAAATGCGCGATTTGTACGTTTAGATATGTTTGTGAAAAATTGAAAGCGTTTGAGTAATTATTCCTGTATGAAAATATAAAAAATACCCCACCCTAAAGGATGGGGTTGCTCAACCTGGTCATTTATGGCCAGGCTTTTGCTAAATAAATATAAATAAAAAAAATGCCCAGAGAAAACTCTGGACAATATAAGTGATGATATCTTACTTGATAAATCAATGAAATTCTATCTTGTAGAACGTTACTGAGATGTGGTACCAGTATTCGTTTCTTATTTCCATCGCTTCCCCTAACATATACGCATTTACTTGAAGATAACTTTCATCTTCTTTTGCGTATTTTTTTAATGCTTCTTCTACTGCTGTGTATTCAGGTTCTGGGTTGACCATCGGATGAATTTCCATTCGATCAAGGCTTTTAAATATTTTAGCAGTTCCAATGGGTATGACTATCACCTGATTGTTTTTTTTATTTCTGAATTCCCCATTTTTCCAAAAAATTTTTTGTAATTCCATTTTTTTCCTCCTTTTTGTTTACTTGTTATTAACTTTTTCTAATGAAAAATGTTTTTCATAGAATTGTTTCATAAATTTATGAAACAACGTAGCCATGCCTTTTTTGTAGTCTTTTTCATTAGCAGCTGCTAATGCCATTGTTTCTAAGTCCTTCTCAAGATGTTCTTTTGCTTCATCAGGTGTCACTAATTTTGGCTCATAGAGCATTGAGGTATCCATCAAATGTGATGAACCTAACTGTGCTGTTTTTTTAGTTTCACTGATGAATACTACTACATTAATTGTTTCATCAGCATTAAACATTTTATCAGTGTTCTTGGTCCATGCTGTGTACCATTGTCCTGGTTTGGGATTAAGTTCTTCCAATGTCTGCTGGTATACGATCTCTACCTGGCATCCTTTGGCTAATTCTTTTAGTGTTTTTTCCCAATCCGGTTTTTGCATGGATGCATTGAATTTATCCACATTGATACTGCGTCCAATACTTTCGTTGCCCCAATCCAATATCTTTTTGATTGTTGCTTTTTTGTCTATTTTTTTTCCTTGTCTCATAATTTTTTGGTTTTGTTTGTTTTGTTTGATGTGTCATCATATGTATATTCTCTTGAATGTCAATCTTTATTCTTAATCTTGTATGAAATGTGGAAATGTTACGATTTTTTCATTGTCGATATGATAGGACTTGTGTACAATATCTTTCATAAAGTCAGAAGGTACTAGGAACGTATCCATCCTTTTTTCTAATTGTTTTTTTATGAGGAGAAGCGAAAAATATTTTCCAGTGATCGCCAATTTTTTCAATGGGTTGTTTGTCTGATATGAAGCGAGGAAATGCTTCAGGGTGAACGGTGTTTTGATCTGATGTTCACTGGTCAATTGACTCGGAAAAGGATAGAAATATCCCAAGTCATGGAACATCATCCATTTTTTTGCTGAGGTGTGTTTGCTTATTCGTATCGGTGCTCGACCGAGATATCTCATGACGCTGTTGTATCGGATGAGATCCGGTTTCATTTTCTTTATCTTGCGGTTCAGCTTGATTGCTTCCCGAAAATTTCCTAATCCTGTGATGATTCATAGATATCTTGCTAGTTTTCCTATAATGCCTGAAGGCAGTTTTCATCCGCACAATTCCACTTCGTATCCATGCTGTTCCAGTAATGTTTTTACATCATTGATATATGTCTCTATTCCACCGATCTTATTGATAAAATCCGACACTATGATTATTTTTTTGACTGATTTTCCTGCGAGCGCGTGGAAACGAAGGATTCGAGAATCCTTGGAATAATTGTTTATGAGCGAATAAATCCCTCCTAACCTCCCTTTCTCAAGGGAGACATTTGTACTTAAGTTTTTTATTGTGTTATATAATTTTTCTCAGGTTGTGGTGCCATGCTGATGTGTAAGATCGAGTTCGTTGCTGATGAAATCTTTGAGTCCTCATCTCGCATATCAGATGACGGGGAGTCATCGCTTTATTGCATTCAATGCTGAGAGTCAGAATGATTCCAGACATTCTGATGGCATGAGGCAGTAATTGCAGTTTTCTATATATCTTTTTATAGTCGTTAGGTTTTGTCGTCAGAAAAAATGGATCTGTTTATGTTTACTTGCGAGTTCCTGTATTTTTGTTTCTCCACTTCCTTCTCAGAAGATAAATATTTGAAATGGTAGTTCTTGACTATTCTCTTCAAACTTCAAAATCATTTCGATGATACCATCGAATCATTTTTCTTTTTCTAGTCTTCAGAAATAAAGCAGTCCGAGCATTGCTGAGTAAACAAAATTAAATTTTTTTGTCATTGCGAGCGTTTTAGCGAAGCAATCCATTTTATATCCTAGATTGCTTCCCCGCAGGTGCGGGGCTGGCTGTCATTTCATTCCTCGCAATGACTATTGCTTTTTCTTTCTCTTTATTGTCTTTGTCTTTTTCTCTCTTCGTGCTTTGATATTAGCGTGATGACCACTGATGAGGATCTTTGGAATCTTCATACCGAGGACTACTTCTGGTTTGGTGTATTGCGGATATTCTAGGTTATTCATCTCTTGTTTTACGCTATAGCTTTCTTCTTGCCGGCTTGCTTCCTCTTTGATCACTCCTGGGATAAGTCTGCTTATCGATTCGATCATCACCATCGCTGGGATTTCACCGCCGAGCGTGATGTATTGTCCGATAGAAATTTTTTGGAATTGTTTTGGATATTTTTTCTTCATGTATTGCTCGAAACGATAGTCTATACCTTCATATCTCGTACAGACGAAAATCAGATTCTTTTCTTCGCTGAGGGTGTGGGCGAGTTTTTGGGTGAAGACTTCTTTGGAGGGAGAGAGTAAGATTATTTTGAATTTTTTTCCAAATCCCCCCTTTGGTTTCCCCCCTTTATCAAGGGGGACATTAGCTTGAATGATAGATTCTACTGCCTCGATGGCTGGTTGAGCTTTCATGAGCAATCCTGCTCCTCCTCCGTAAATGGTGTCATCCACTTGCTGATGTCTGCCTGGGCAGAATATCCTTGGATTGATAAAAGTGAAGCTCAGAATTTTTTTCTCTTGAGCTTTTTTGATAAGTGAAGTCTCGGTGAAACTCTTGAATATATCAGGGAAGATAGAAACTATATGGATATGCATAACTAAATAAACAATTGATAAATGCTCGTTTCACTCGCGATAAACGCTTCGCGACAAAAGGCCTTCGGCCGATAAAAGTTGTTAGTTATTGTTGGGTTAAAAACCCTTAGCGATGTATTGTACGAGTCTTATAATGACGTATGAGGAAACTACGATAAGTAATCCTAGTAGTGAACCCATGATTCCCTTTTTTGCATCAGCAGGATCTTTTCCTGAGCTTGATGCGAAGATAAACATAAGTCCTGATACCACAAGAGCTACGGTCACTAGTGTTCCGATAAAGAATGTCGCAGAAAGTACGATATCCTGTACGAAGAGTCCTACAGATGTTGCATCATCTTGGTTTCTTACGCTTTTCCTGATTCCTAGAGTATCATAGATATTGAGTTTACATTGTCCGTTGACGAGTTGATCTTCGTTACAAGAGATTCCCATGACTGAGGTAGGGGGATTGGATGTCGTAGGTTTAGTACCACATGTTCATCCTCCTGTATCAGCGGGAAAAATACATTCTAATCAATCTTCACAATCCATATTTTGTAGGCATACTGCTCCTACTGTACCTATATTTTCACTTGTATTATTTGTTTGAGCAAAAGAAAAATTGCTACTTACAAATACTATTAATAATAAAATACTGATTATTTTTTTCATGGATTGACTAAAGGGACTAAAAAATGGACTAAATATGGCCAAATGATAGACTAATGGTGGCTGTTAATATAACAGTTGATTTATATCAATTCTCCTTGATTTTGCAAACGGAGATATTACCCTAGAGACATGAAACTTCTCAAAGAATATATCAGAAAAAATCTTGCTAGCAGGCATATGGGGAGCCAGATGGTAGGGGCGTTGGCGTTGAATGCAGTCAGATCGTTTTTGGGGATACCGACCCTTGAATGATATGTCAGATTCAATGTATTTTTTCTCAAAACTGATGATCAGGCACTCAAGATACAGATTTTTAGGCAAACAAAACAGATATTAGAAGAGGTGAATCTTGCTTTGGAGAAGGTGGGGTATAAGACGAGGATAGTGGAGATACGTATAAAATAATTATTTTTTTTGTTGTCATTGCGAGAAATGTAATGACGAAGCAATCTAAATCTTATTTTTAAATTATATATTTTTTTTCCTTCGGAGAGTAACTTTCTGGCATTGACCCAGAAAGTCACCAAAGAGGTCTAGTTCTTTATAAAACTCGCTATACCATTCAGCTTGTTTT
>CAZBWN010000059.1:0-4814 GCA_964495905.1 uncultured Candidatus Peribacteria bacterium | reverse complement strand
TATATCAGATATTGATTTCCTATGAAACTCGCCATCTCATCTGAGGACTCTATCCCCATCTGGATCTGACCTTCGTTGTAACCGATAGCATTTTCAAATTCCTCCTGCGTGATATCTCATTCAGATATATTTTTTATCTCTTCAAAAATCTTATCTATCCCAAAATCTAATCTTTGCTTATCTATTCCTGCTCTGATGACGAATGTTCAGGTGTCTTCTTGGG
Organism: uncultured Candidatus Peribacteria bacterium; assembly: GCA_964495905.1. Taxonomy (GTDB): domain Bacteria; phylum Patescibacteriota; class Gracilibacteria; order Absconditabacterales; family Absconditicoccaceae; genus CAJBLF01. The sequence goes on along the minus strand of CAZBWN010000059.1, from coordinate 4,591 downwards.
TCATATGACTTGCTTTGATATAGTAGCAGAGTCCTTGTTTCTCTCTGATATTTTGGAAAAGTCTTGATGACATATTTCCTCAGAGTATGGTTGCCAATACGTTTGCTGCATATCTGGTTTCATCATCACCATTATATCCAGGTGCAGAAATGACCAAGTGAGCTTGTTCGTTTTTTTGTTCATAAAATGCAGTATGCTCTTGAGGTAATGTTTCAATAAATGCTGGTTTTTTACCTTTTTTAGTTGCTGGAATATTGGCGAATTCTTTGGTTAGTTGGTCGATTATAGCTTGTTTATCATTGATTTTACCTGCAATCGTGATGATGAGATTATCTTTGGTATACAAGTCCGCTTTATGATCCAAAAGCATCTGTTGAGTGAAGGATAATACATTTTTTTCCGTTCAGATAATCGGTCGTCCAAAACTATTGTCTCCGAAGTAATATCCTTGTCGTTTTTGCATAGCCATAGACATCGGATTGTCTTCATACATCTTCAATTCTTGGATGACTACACCTTTTTCTCTTTCTAATTCTTCAATCGGGAATTTTGCATGATTCATCATATCTGCTAGGACATCAATTGCTTTATCGATGAATTCAGGGGCACATTTGACGTAATATCCTGCATATTCATCTCCGGTATAGGCATTGAATTCTCCTCAAAACTTGTCTACTGCTTCAGCAACAGCTTTTGGAGTGATATATTTGTTCCCTCATTTGAAAAAGAGATGTTCTAGGAAATGACTGATTCCATTATTTGCTCTGTTTTCGTAGATACTTCCTGCTTTACACATAATTTCTATAGTAGTTGAGTACGCGTCTTCCATAGGAGCGAAAAGTACATCTATTCCTGCTATGGGTTCTATTGTATACTTCATGGTTAAATGAATTCAGAATGTAAAATGCAGAATGTAGAAATAAATTAACGAATAATGATTTGGGTGTAAATTGCAATACTGTAGATTGTATTGACAAATTAAGATTTCTGAGTATAGTACGTGAGTAAATTTTATTCTTTGTGCATACTGATGAGTGTAGCATCAAAAGCAAAAACAAAGATGTTTACAACTGTAGTCCTTGGCTTTGTGGCCGCTTCAATCGCATTACCGACTTGGGCAAGCACCACACCTGGAATCACTTCATTTCCTACAGTCAATCCTGTCGTGTCGACACAGTCTAACCAAGATCTTTCGGAACTTCGAACAAAACTTAAAGAGAGATTTTCATGAGTAGCTCTAGAAGTCCGTTCTTTGATCGATTGAACCACAAATCCAACTGATTCTTTTCATGAATCAGCAACTGTTCGTACTATTGATGTCAGTCAATGAATTTGAGTCAAGCCTGCGATTTCTCGTCAAGGTTTTTTTGTTGATATCGAAAATGATCCTTATAGGACATATATAGATAGGCTGGTTGCTTATGATGTTCTCACTCCCAGTCAGAAGTTCTATCCTCAAAATTATTTTCGTTTGGATGATTTCATTTCCTTACTTACCAAACTTTACAAAAAAAAGACAGGTCAATCGCTGACCTCTCAAAATATTCTCTGAATGACTTCTAGGGATGGTCTGATGACCAAATGAATGATTCAACAAGTCATGTATTCCCTCAAAAATATAGAAAAGATTGATATTGATGGCAATCCCTACGATAAACTCATAAGATCTGAATGAGCCTATTATCTCGTGCGTATGTTTGACTTGCCTGCATTGGCTACTGATGAAGAGATTGTTGTCCCTATAGGAGATATGTTTACTGATGTTGCCGGACAGCCTTTTGCTTCTGATATCAATACATTGGCGAGTTTAGGTATACTTAATACACAGACTACTAAGTTTTATCCTGATAACTACCTCCATCATTATGATTTTACTATCCTTTTTGTTAATGCGCTCTTGAGTTCTAAGGGTCAGTCTTTGTTTGTTGCTCCTGGCGCCTCCCAATTTGCTGATGTAGAATCTTCAGCTTCTTATCTTCCTCAGCTCAGTTATGCTACCAATCATGGACTGATAGATCCTATCACTATGAGTAAAGCAGGACAATTGTACTTTGAGCCAGATAGTTTTATCACTAAACACGAAGTGTATCAGATACTGAGTAAGGCATTGAATATCCAGTTTGTCTACGATGTAGCACAAGCTGATCAGCAAAAAATCTCTAGAGCTGAGTTGGCTAAATTGCTTGTGGATAGCTTTGGATTCACTCCAAAAGCTAGTAATGAAAGTGATATACTTTCATCAACCAACTCTGATGCTCTTGATCCGTCTATGTTGCTTAAATTGAAAACTTTGCTTTCTATGTTATAGTTTGTTTTCACCCGGGTGGAAATATATTCACCGGGTGAGACTTTAGTCCCATTTGTTATGACTTGGGATTTTTTCTTTTTTTGAAAATCATTCAAAGGAGTATCGCTATCATTCCTAAGATTCCTATGAATCGTATGTCTTGTATCTCTCGTACAACTACGATATTTTCGTTGATAAAATTTCATCATTGGATATTTTTAATGGATTCACTTTGATTAATAGCACTAAAATCAAATTGTGGTTGGTAGCTTACCTTTGTCGTAATCGTAAATGGTCATTTGTAGAAGGGGAGTATGAATTGATCTGATTCAAATATTTTTCCTGTATTTGTATATATTATTCCCTCAAAATTGAATTCTTTCTGAAATCCTAATATGTTTTTGATGGTTCATTTTATAGTTACCTTTTCATCGATATTTCCGTCATTTTCTATTCATAGACGTACGATATATCCGTTCCCCTTCTTTATGATTTTTGGTGCGGAAGATATTCTAGTACTCATTATGAGATCACCTTCATTTACAAGCATATCAATAAATTTTGCTGAATGAATTATTATGTTCAAAAAATCATTTTTTTGTTCTTGGTTTTCTATTATATTATAGACTATACATCAATGGCTTAATCCCTGAAATCATATAGGAAATTTTACAAAATAATTTTTTTTTACGCTTTCTCATGGTTGTAGCATTATAGTATGCGTATACTCTTGTATGAAATCACCAAATTCTGTTTTGGGTCTATCGGGTGCATTACATGCTTTTTTTTTAAATGCATCATCAGTGATCACTGCATCTACAAATTCTATATTGATAGTCGTTTTTTCATTGGATATGTTTGTAAACTCTGTACATATAAGACCTTTTTCTCCTGCTTTGATTGTGGTATCTATCTCGTTCGTCTTTTGATTGTCATTACAGAAATTCATATTTATGTTTCATAAGTTTGATGATTGTGCAAAAGTATTGGATCCAAAATCCAAGATGCAAGATACAAGAAATAAAATACATATTCATCTAATAATTTTTTTCATATATAATATATTATTCATATAAATAAATATCTAAGTTACCTTTATAGATATCTGGATTTTGCCATCCAGGGATATCTACCCTTAAATAAGGTTGGTTTCCATATACCCCAGAAGGACAGCTATATTCTTGGATAGATATGGGATCTCTTGTCATATATATTTTTGGAGTGTTTCCTGTTTGATAACTTCATAATGCTGATGATATATATATATCATTACTGTTACTTCCGGTTATAACGTTTATACCTGTACTCATAAAATAAATATTATTATTATCAATATATCCACCATAATTTGCGCCACTTATTCTCAATGGAGTTTGTATAGTAGTATATCGTCATGAGGTCCCTTTCCAGTCATTCACTTCAATATATCCGGTAAATTGTCCAGAAAGACTTGTTGGCATCATTGAAAATCATGCAGTTCCTATAAAATGTGCTGTATGTGTTGATATGCTACGATTTGGTATATTCACTGTGTTTGTCCTTCCTGTGGTAGCACTTAATTGTCTCTCGTTGAGTACATATCAAGTATAGGTGTAGGTACTATTTACCATACATTGTCTATCATCCGTAAAGAGCCAGCTTCCTGTCTCATATTTAGCAAAATTAGATCTCCACATCTGGAGGATATCTCCGCTATTGAGTGCACGATTGTACATACGGACTTCATCTATTTTTCCTGTCCATGGTAGTATGTTATTATACCATATTCATATTTTTTTATTTACTCCTGTAGGTGCTCAAAATGTGTAACTACCTGTTGTATTTGTTCCGTTTTGTATACCATCAAGATAATATGTCACTGTACCATTATTATATGTGATAGTGATATAATGCCAGGTGTTGCTTGACATGGCATTTGTAGATCGTAGATATAAATGGGATGGGTAAAATTGCATTATTAGCTTGGATTGAAATACCTCAATATGCCAACCTACTGTAGTACCTGTAGTATTTGAAAATATTACTTGTTCTTGGCTTATATTATTACTATTAACTCGGGCTGAAAATGTGAAATTAGTAGTTGTATCAAGTGTAGTATTGTCATTGATAGCTATATAATCATTTATTCCATCAAAATTATATCCGCCATTCCATCTTCCATTTCCTGTCCAGGTTATTCCATTATATCCACTACCGTTGTTTCCGTATTGAGAGAAATCTTTGATTGTCCCCTCTGTTTCACCAAGTGCGGAAACGTTATCAAAATTCATCATCAATACTAATCATGAATCATAGATATTATAA
>CAZBWN010000058.1:0-5222 GCA_964495905.1 uncultured Candidatus Peribacteria bacterium | reverse complement strand
TGACTGCTTCATGGATGCTCGGTTGTGATTTTATTGTTTCTTGTGTTTTTTCCTTTTTGGCTCAAGAAACTCACTCAATAACTAATTTATCTGCTTCTTTTTTCTCTTTATCAGTCACTATCTCCGCTTTGAGCTTTGATAATTCAGATTTTTCAGTCAACTCATGTTTTTCAATCTTTTCAGACTGTTTATTCTTTTCTCATTCATGGCTTTTCTCTATATTCTTTTTTTCTATATCTCACATGATAGGAAAATTATTTATCTAAAGATTGTAATATTTTTTGAAAAATCGCTAGATTTTTTTTGTAATTCACTCTCGTAGGTCCTATGATACACAGCATGCAATCATAATCTTCAATAGTTATCTTGGTGTATAAACAGGAGATAAGTATTTTTTGGTCCTCTATAAAAGTATAATATATCTGATTTTTTTTGAGGATCTTACTATCGATGAATTTTACGACTCTCTTCTCTTCGATGAAACGGATGATACTTCTCGTGGTATGGTATTCGTCCACCATATCGTCTCTCAAAAGGTTATTGATTCAGAGATAATAATATTCATCATTTCTTACAAATCCAACAACAACACCGTCAGCCAAAGCTCAGATGCTCTCTACTAATTCTTTGAGTCCGCTTCTCACTTTGATCACTTCGTCCTGTTTCTCTTCTTCTTGAGCGACAAGATAGTTCTCTATATATGTCGTCAATCATTGAACGGTAGGGACTCTTCCTGAAGAGTTGTAGGGTTGATAGACCATTCCAGCTTTTTCAAGCAAATTTAGATATTTTCTCAAGGTAGAAGGAGCATATTCAGCGTCTTCAAGTGAATGTAAAAACTTAGAACCCACAGGCTCTCCTTTGTTGATATAGTTATCAATAACCACATCGAGCAGAGCTGAGAGTTTTTGATCGAAATCTACCATATTGAAATTACGCTGTCACTGGTGTAAAATTCATTGTTTGTTGTTTAATCGACTATAGGGTTTTCTTGTAAATTTTCAAGGAAAGTTATATTTTTTTTCTGTCTCCCTTTGTAAAGGGAGAAACCGAAGGGAGAGGGATTTATAGATTATTCTTAAATCCTCCTGTGCTTCGCACCACCCCTCCTTTAAAAAGGAGGACAAAAACAAAAAAACCCCTTGTCGAGGTTTGCTTTGTTGTAATATTTTTTTAGTCTATGCTTGGATTCTCTTCTGTAGTTTCCATTTTTGCTGTGTTTTGCAATTGTTTTTGCCAGAGCATTCTGTTGATTGACATCCTGGTAGGGGAGGCGTTACAGAATTCGTCAGCAGTCAACACGAGGAATCCCTTGATCCCTTGCATGATGTAGCTCAGATTGAAATCGTTTTCCCATATCTTTTGATGGATTTTGTGTTCTCCTACTTTTTCAAGCCCTTTGGTAGAGATATAATAAAAAATATCGTGTTCACCTGCTACTACTTCCGTATTTTTTCTGTATTCCAATTCATGGATTTGGTTAGTATTCTGATGATCGAGACAGATAAGATATTCTTTGAGTGCATCGATGTTTTGGAGGATATTTTTGATCTTGTAATAATGCAGATATTTCAAAAAATCTTTCACCTCTTGTTTGAGATATCCTGCAATATCTAGTGTAGATATTTCGTCCATGATATTTGTACTGATAATATCTTTTTTGCTATCTGCCATCTGAGTGTCCTGAGTTAGAAGAAATAAAAAACTATTTGATGAGGTGAAGTTTGATGGGATGCTTAGCTTTGAGATAGTTTAAGAGATGGATATCGTGTGTGATCAAAAATACGGTATTTCATGATTTGTTCGCTTCGATAAGGATATCCGCTACGATTTGTGTATTTTCTCGATCGAGGTTTCCTGTCGGTTCATCAGCGATGATAAATTCCGGATCATGGATAAGCGCTCTTGCGAGTGATACTCTTTGTTTTTCTCCTGCACTCAATAATTTTACCGGCGTTTCCAAGAGATGTTTAACGTTCACTTTTTGTAATACTTGTCTGAGCTTTGAATCTATGACTGCTTCTCCGAGTTCATACAGATGAAGTGGATAGATTATATTTTCTCTGACCGTAAGATCTTCCAATAATTGATAATCTTGGAAAACTATTCCCAATCTTTTTCTTAAAATCTGAATATCATCGTCTGTAAATGTAGAGATATCTTGTTGGTTATAAAATATAGTTTCTGTTGGTGGAGTGAGCTTTCCTGTGATGAATTTCACTAATGTGGATTTTCCTGTCCCTGATTTTCCTGTAAGTACAAAAAATTGATTTGTTTCCAATGACAAACTCAAGTTTTTAAATAAGGGTGTGGGATTGTCTCGATATCCTCGGCTGAGGTCTTTGATTTCTATCAAGGGAGCGCTTTTTTCCATATGCTTTGTTGATGTAAAAGTTTTTGTTCATATATCTTATTATATCCTCAAAAAGTTTATTTTGCAAAACAATTCCCTTACTGTAGGTTATTTGGATTGACAAAATGGACAAAATCGATGAAACTCGCTTCGCTCGTGATAAATGTCCGCTTTGGCGGACGATAAATGACCTTCGGTCGATAAAAATCGATAAAAGTCATTGAATTTTTGTCAGAATTATTTATTTATTCGTAATCCGTAATTGTTAATTCGTAATTATTTTATATTTATTAGTCTAATAGTATGATAGAATTGAAACATGCCTTATGAGAATTGGAAAAGGTCTCTGATATGACTCAGCTTGATAATTTCTTCCAGATATATCTTGGTAAAAAATGACTTCTCAATGAAGAATTTAAAATCCTTGTAGCGCTTTCTCCTGAAGAGAAAAAAGATAAGGGAGCTAAGCTTTCTGATATCAAGATGCAATTGACTGCTGCTTACGAACAGAAACAACAACACTTCATGATGGGACAGATCAATGAACAGCTTGAAAAAGATCTTGTAGATATCAGTTTGGATATCCCTAGTGAACAGGGTTCGTATTCAATTCTTGCTGAGGTGAGAAGAGATGCTGAAGACATCTGTAAATCTATGGGATTCATCATGGAGTATGGGACAGAAATAGTGACTAAATTTGAAAATTTTGAATCAGTAAATATCCCGCTTACCCATCCTGCAACTGAAATGCATGATACTATCTATCTCAATGATAAAGACTCTAGTGGGGAAAATCTGATCCTCAGAACTCATACCTCATCTATGCAAAATTATCTTATCAAAAAATACGGACTTCCTCTGAGAGCTGTTGTTCCAGGAAGGACATATAGATTTGAAAATATGGATGCTTCGCATGATACCATGTTTTATCAGATGGAAGGAATCATTATCGATAAAGATATCAGTGTCGCTCATTTCAAGGAAATGATAACTAAATTGCTTTCCGCTGTGCTTCATAAGAATGTAGAGACAAGAATGAGGCCTGGATATTTCCCATTCGTAGAACCTGGATTTGAAATCGATGTAAGATATGAGGTATACAATAAAATAACATGAAAAAAGGAACTTTCCAACTGGATGGAAATCCTTGGAGCTGGAATGATACATCCCAATGTGCTTAAAGAAGCAGGAGTAGATTCTACTCAACGATCAGGATTCGCTTTTGGGATGGGTATCAGCAGACTTGCAGCAGTTCGTTATGGGATTAAAGATATCAGATATTTCACTAATGGAGACTTGAGATTTGCTAAAAGTTTTGCGTAGTTATTATTATTTACATAAAAAAACTCTCTGCTTATGCGGAGAGTTTTTTTGTTATATGAAGAATAATCATTTTAGTAATGGAGATTCAATTCAAGATTACCATAACAAGTAATTATTCTATTTCTGTTCAACTCAATATCTCAGCTGTTTTCTTGTATGCTTCAGCTTTTTCTTTTAATCATAATTTTTCAGCGATTTTAGCTGCTTCATCGAATTTTCAACTTTTTTCAAGCATTTGCATTTTTTTATCTTCAAAAAATCATTCTCCATATAATTCCTCAATCGCTTTTAGGGTACCTTCTGCGTGAGAGGGGTGACATTTGCTAATTTCATACACTAAGGCTTTATGAAATCGTTCTAAACATTTTTCTTTCTCTTCTATGATGTTATAGAAACGAGCCATCTCTTTGTAATTGTCCGCTAAAAGGCCATTTTCTTTGTTTACAACATCCTCTAGCTTTGCAGATAATATTCCAATCTCTTTTTCAAATCATCCTAATTTTTTCATCACTTTGGCTATTTCATTGAAATATCTTGGCAGAGATGAGATTTCATTTTCTGTCTTTGAAAGAAATCATTTTGTATACAAGATTTCATCTATGCTTTTTTTGATAACAGAGGTAACTTTATTTTTTCCTCATAGATATATGCTGCATTCATAGAATACATCTTCTCGTCATCTCTTGATTCAATGTTTTACTACTAATTTTGCTATTTCATCTTGTCTGTGTGGGGCATGTTTCTGTGCAATTATTCGAGCATATTTAGCCATATAATATTGATCTTCAGAAAAATATTTTATACGTCTGTCTATGGATTCCTCATATCTGCCTAGTTCTACTAATACATCAGCACCATTATCTGGATATTCAGTATTTTTGAGCTGCATCTCTAAGAGAACTTCTCTATTTTTTTTTATCTGTTCTTGAGTACCTATTTTTTCTAGTACATAGAGATTATTTCTTAAATCTTGTTCTGTTGCTCCATTTTGTACTTGAGAGAGAACATATTCATTTATCTTTGGATTATTCCATGTTTCAAGTTTTCCTGCAAGGGATATATGAAATCAATTTTTAAAATAATACTCTATTTCCTTTTTTGCCATTTCCATGATCCTTTCTTGATCATTTGTTTGTAAAGCAAAAATAAGCTCTTTTTCTACAACAGATCTCTCATATGGTATCAATAATTCAGCAATCTCTTTATTTCACGGTGTATAGAGTTTTTTTAAAATCGATTTTTTCGCTTTTTCATCTTGCAAACCCGCTAAAATGTCTTTCACTTCTTGGATTGGAAATTGTTCTTTGCTAGTCATGATTCTTTTTATATAAATATCTAAAAATCACCATTATGATAGGTTTTTATCTCTCAAAGTCAAGTATTATATATTTATTTTGTTTTTTTGGTTGTTTTGTGTTTTTTATTTTTTATTTTTAAAAAAATATTTTTTTTGCTTCGCAGACATACTTTTGGCATTGACCCAAAAGTATGCAAAAGGTCTAGTTCTTTATAAAACTCGCTACATCGTGCAGCTTGTTTTTTGAGA
>CAZBWN010000057.1:0-1651 GCA_964495905.1 uncultured Candidatus Peribacteria bacterium | reverse complement strand
ATCTCCAGAAAAGAGGACCGGATTACCATATCTATCTTTTACAATAAATTCACCTACGACCAAATCCCTATTTTTATAAGGATTATATAATGAAGGACCCTTAGGGATAGATGCTAAGATAGATGCTTCTAAAACGGTAAGGTCTTTTGCAGATTTATCAAAATAAGTTTTGGAAGCAGCCTCTACACCAAAAGCATTATTTCCAAATGAGATATAATTAAGATATAATTCCAGTGTCCTATTTTTCATTTCCTTACGAAGCTCTGCACTAGAGAGATCACCATTTTCTTTATGGATAGTTTTTTCCAAGACACCACTAAGCTTACTAGTAAGAAGTATTTCTTTGATCTTTCTCGTAATTTTTCTATCTTTGGTCAAAAGAAGATTCCTTACTAACTGCTGAGGAATAGTTGATGCTCATTGGACTCTTGAACCAGGATTGAGGACAGCACTAAATGCTGCTCTAATCATCCCCATAGCATCTAGTCCATTATGTTCTCGATAACGCTGATCTTCAAGCGCCACGATAGCATTGACCATATTGAGATTGATACCAGAATATCAGACATATTCCCTATTTTCTTCAAACAATTTATAAAGTACTTCTCAATTTCTATCTTGAATAATTGTAGCTTCATTGAATATCATATCATTGATTTTGCTTACATTTGGCAAATCAATCAAAATATTTCTGGTAAACCAGAATCAAAATACGACAACAAAAAAAATAAAAGTGGCAAGAAACCAAAATAATACTTTCTTTTTTCTGTTTGATTCACCATATTGATGATGTGATGAAGTATGTGACCCTCCAGTAAAATTTGGAGAATAGAGTCTTTTTTGATTGAAATAACTCATGAATATATGCAAAGAATAAAATTTTCAAATTTCTATGTGAAAAAAAAGAAATCTACTGCATGTACTACAGTAGACCTCTTATAAAAATATATGATGTATTTTCAATGGATAGATACAATCTTATTTCCCATAAATATATCAAATAATTTTACTGCTATTTGTATTTTCCCAACGTTGGGTTACTACAAGTTTTGTCCTATAATTCATATCTTCGATAATCATTTTTCATTCACTTGGAAGATAACTGATAACTTTTCCAACATGACCATTAGATGACATCGTACTATTATATACAATCAAAGCACCCACAGAAGGAGTTTTTCCTACTCTTAATCCAGCTAATTGTGCATTTTTATACCAATCTTTAGCATTACCTCCAAATGGTCTGCTTTGAGTTGTTTCATTGATATATTGAAATATATCTGGTCTTAAAATAGCAGCATACCATGTACATTGTCACCTATAGAAGCTATTTTTGATTTGTTTGGTGTATGTCCATTGAGATATAATACCATTTTTATCATTTTGTAGAGTATCTCATTCATTATCATCAGCAACAGTAGTAGAAACAAGAACAGTTGGTTTTTTTATTGGTTTAATAGTTACAATACTAGATTTTTTGATAACAGGCCTATAGGTGATAGTAGATTTCGGAATAATAACTGGCTTAGGCTTTTCAAGGAGTCCTACTTCATATGCTTTTTCTTTAGTGATATTGATAAACACTTCTTGACCAGGAGAGAATATTTCTGTTTCATCCTGAACATAGTTCAAAGTCATCAAATCCTGAAGA
>CAZBWN010000056.1:0-77903 GCA_964495905.1 uncultured Candidatus Peribacteria bacterium | reverse complement strand
AATGAAGATAATACTGCTTCGACAGTTACAGCAAATTGAAATGCTGCGACAGAAAGTTCAAGTGGAGTATGGACATATACTTTTGCTCAATGAGGAGTGATTGGAACCTATAGTATCATAGTCCAAGCTACCGATGGTTCATGAAATATCACTACTCAGACTATAACCTATACTGTGGTCGCTAATACCGATACAACAGCGCCAACATTGACCTTTAATCCAACAAGTTTGAGTGCACAATACACACAAAGTGCGATAGCTGCTGCAAGTTTGACAGTAACAGCAAATGAAGGTGGAACCTTATATGTCAATGGAGTGAGTCAGTGAGCAATCGCTTCATGAGCAGTCACGACAATTACATTATGAACTGGAGTCGGATCTTACAGCTATAATGTAAAAGTAATAGATGCATCAAGCAATGAATCGTTGGAACAATCATTTACTTATGAGGTAGTTGCTAATGCATGAGATACGACAGCACCAACATTGATCTTCAATCCAACAAGTTTAAATGCACAATACACACAATCAGCAATAGCTGCTGCAAGTTTGACAGTGACAGCAAACGAAACTGGGACATTGTATATCAATGGAGTGAGTCAGTGAGCAATCGCTTCATGAGCAGTCACGACAATTACATTATGAACTTGATTGTGAGCATATAATTATCTTGTAAAAGTAGTGGATTGAAGCGGTAATTCTTCACTTGAATATTCATTCACGTATGAGGTAATTGCTAATTCTGCTGGAGATACAACAGCACCAACCGTAACTTCATTTACTCCTATCGGAGGGTCTACAAGCGTTTCTATATCTACAACTCCGACAATAACATTTAGCGAGACGATGAATTCTTCTAGTATTACTGGTTCAAGTGTATTGTTGAAAAAGGTATCTGATGGTAGCATAGTAACTGGGACCGTGTCTTATGATTCTGGCACTCATACAGTGACTATAACTCCTACATCATCTTTGTCATATACAACTCAATACTATATAGTAGCTACAACTGCAGTTCAAGATTCTTCAAATAATGCTCTTGCTAGTGAATATCATGGTAGCGCATTCACTACTCAGACAGAAGACGCTCCTGTCATTACAAGTTTGTATGCGTCCAATCTCGTGGATATTTCTATGACTTTAAACTGGATTACAGACATCACAGCAGATACTGCACAATATAAGATAAAACTAAAAAATGGAACCTATGGATCATGGATCACTTTATCTAGCGGTCAGTCAATAACTGGGCTTACAGCCAATAAAACATATGTCGTGCAAGTTAAATTCACTAAGGGCGCGAATATCGTCACTGATACATTGGAATTCAAAACTGCAAAAACATCAAGTGGAATAGAAATACATTCTATCGATAGGATTTCTACTTCTGGTCCTACTGTGGGTGGAACGTATGCTAATGGATACCACTTTAGATTCTATGTGACAGCAAATGATCTTACTGAAATCGAACTCCAATTTAAATTTGCTAATCGAACAAACGGAGCCACAACTATGGCTACAGCTGACAATACATTGTTGAGAGTTACTGAAAATGGAACAAATGATTATAGCACAGGTACAACATTAACTCTCGCTGATACATATACAACGTTGAGTTCAGATATCAGTGCAATAGATTCAGATTCAAATCTTTGAGGAAGACAATTCTATGTAGATTTGTTTTATAAGATACCAAGTGGTGCAGCCGGAGTATATAGCACTACATATGGGATTATAACACAATAATATAGTCATAAAGTCAAAGGTCTGTAAAGTCTATAAGGTCGAAGGAGCATAATATCTTTTAATTCTTTATTATATCAAGATGAAAAAAATAATTTTAATCTGACTTTTCACAGCATTGGCTTTGGGATCTACATATGCTTCAGAATATAATGGAAGTATCGATTCTTCAAATGGTATTTCTAATAATGGACTAGAAGTGGCTTTGCCATGCAGTCCTTCCAGTGTCAGCAATGGTTCTGTCAGTGCTACAACCTGTGTGATTACCTGTAATTCGAATTATACATTAAGCTCGAGTCAATGTGTCGCTAATAGTGCTGGTTGAGGTGGTGGTTGAGGATCACCATCAAAAGATGTTTGTCCTGATGCAGACTTATCCACTAGTTTTTATGATTGATTTTGCGATGCACCAAAAACAGTAATCAAAAAATTGTGAGGTGAGGTTGTATGAGTCACTACGACAATATGAAATATCACTAATTCACCGTATTCTACAGAACTCAATACTGCATATCTCTTCGCATTTGAAAATGGTATCACGACTATGGATACTATCCAAAAAGCGAATATGGATGGAGAGCTTATCAGGTCACATATGGCGAAGATTATGGTGAACTATGCGATAAAAGTACTTGAAAAAACTCCTGATACTTGAGCAGTTTGTGAATTTAATGATATAGCCAATCAGACATCTGAGATGAGATTTTATATAAAATTAGCATGCCAACTCGGTATTATGGGCATAAATTCTTCTCTATTTAATCCAAATGGAATTGTTACAAGAGCTGAATTTGGAACGGTTTTGTCCAGATCATTATATGGAAATTTATATGATGGATGAACTCCGTATTATAAAAATCATTTAGCTGCCTTAAAAGCTACATCTATTATCTCTAATGCTACTCCTGATCTTAAAGAGCTGAGATGATATGTGATGCTTATGCTTCAGAGAGTTGCTAAATAGAACTTAAATTCTAGACTTATATTATAAAAAATCTATTTGAATAACATATCGAAGTAGCTGAATTTTGATGCGAGGATTTCGTTCGTTTGGAGAGTATAGTAACCGGAGAAATAGTTCCCAGAATAATAATTTCCTTTATATGTATTTTTTGTTGCACTATCTCCCAGGTACCGATGCAAGAATGATTCTGCATAATCTTCATCAGGTCATGTCTGGGAATACGGTGATACGAAATCTGCTTTGGAACATGTTATCTTGCCGTTTGTCCGGCAGATATTTATGAATGATCGCGGATTTTGGTCTTTGATATAAAAAATATAATGACCCAATTCATGGACCGTGATTTGTTCTATGTAATTCGTCAGATTCTGGATATATTGATAATTGAAACAGATATTTATATTGAGTATGATATCCTGCATCACTGCTCCTATTCTTTTTGTTCCATTTGTTGTTTCTGCTACGGTCGTAAGTCACTGGACCTTTCTACAATCGGGAATATATTTCACAGTGATCTTTTTATCTAGTGTTTGAATATCTGAATTGCTTATCACTTTCTCATTCGCTAATTTCTGTATACTTATATTGATTATTATATTTCCTAAACTGACTATTTTCTCGCTTATCTTTTTACTATATGTTTTGTCTTTGAAATATTGGTCATATTCCAAATTATTTATTGTAGTAATTTTTTGTTGATTGTTGTCTTTTAATTTCGTGGCCGTTGTCTGGTTATCGATCAGGGGTCAGAGGATATTGTCCTCTTTCCTATCGATGCTATCATAGACTGAATTCTGTGTAGCATCCAAGTTCGCTGTATCTAGCAGTATAAAGAAATCTTTCTTTATTTTTTCAATCACCATATAGTCGATATATTTGTCCTGACATAAACCGCTTATCTCCGTATCCTCATTCGCTTGCATGGTATGTACTTTGTAGGTTGCGAAAAGATCATACAATCCTGTTATCCTTTTGCCTTTGTCCTGCGGAAGCGAGGAATAGAGTTGATCCGCGGTGGTTTTCAATAGTTGATCTGTTTCTTTACTTTGATTT
Source organism: uncultured Candidatus Peribacteria bacterium (assembly GCA_964495905.1). Lineage (GTDB taxonomy): Bacteria > Patescibacteriota > Gracilibacteria > Absconditabacterales > Absconditicoccaceae > CAJBLF01. The sequence continues at coordinate 74,143 of CAZBWN010000056.1, read as the reverse complement.
TCTGGACAATAATTGTGAAGAGTTTGGCTGAGTGTCTGATAATCGGTGGAATCGTAGATGGTAGCATCAGTGAGTTTTGTTTTGTCTTCTATATATATTATGGCGTCTTTGATATTCGTGAAATTCACTTCGCATTTGGAATTCGGAATAAGACTGATATCATTCACACATACCGGTAAGATATCGGCAAAACTGGTGCGCCAGTTATAGATACCAATGATAGCGAGGACGGCCAATATGACTTTTATTATAGCTACCTTGAATGCGAAGACTTTTACAAAAAAAAGATGAGCCGTCAGATATCCCATCGATCATACTAGATATTTCCTATGATGTTTTGCTATATGATGACTTACTTTGTGGATATGTTTCTTAGCAATATGATGAATTTTTTTAAGACTATGATGGATAGTCATGATATGTTGATAAATAAATTTAGTTAAATTTTTTTGATAAGATAGGTATTTATGGTATTGGGTGTAAGTTTAAGGTCAAAATCAGTGATGCTTCCCGTACATTCTAAATCTAATCTTTTATCATATTTTTTTCCAATAAGTTCTTGCAAAGGTCAAATGATCTTCCCTACCATTTCATTTTTGTTTTTACTGTAACTGGATGATGGGAGCTTAGAATTATTTACATATTTTCACATATTTTCAAACAATATTTTTATGATTTCAACTGTTCCTGATTGTGTAAATATTTCATTATGATTTGTCATCTCGTTATTGAGATGTATCTTTCCATCAATAGAATCAAAAATAATGCTATCTTTGGTTTCTTCAAGTACTCTTCTATGGTTTCCTATGATTTTTTTTCAATAAGATATTTGGGATCATCATCCATATTCTAATATGACATCATTTTCTTTTATATGTGAAGAAAAATAATTTTGATCTAGATATTGTTCTATCTTTAAGTGTTCTTCACTTATCCCGTCTTCCCATGAGAGATATTGGAAATATGCTTTTCCATATCACATTTCATGAAGTTCATCTATCATTTTTCCTAACGTTTCTCTGCTTTTTTCTGATTTGGTGATACATAAAAATGTCCCTCAGAGTTTAGTGCTGGAAATAGGTATGAGTCCTATTTTTTCATCTTCAAAAATTATGTTTTTCTTGAAGGTTGATGTGATGTCGTTATATAAATCCATATATTCCTCTATAAACGATTGATATAATCATAATTTATTTATATGTAGAAAAAAATTATTTACAATATATTCGTCATTTGGATATAACAAAGCTTCTTTTGCTGTTTGAAATATTTTGAAATATAAAAGATTTATCATGTCTGCACAAACAGATCATTTGTTATGGCTTATTTTAAACTGTTTGAATATTTTTTCGCATTGTTCTGATATATTAAGATATGTTTTTGTGTTGTAAAATTCACTAAAAAATCAACCAAAATTGATGATACTGAATTCTATCATTTTTTTTATATTCCTGTTTAGGTTTCAATTAGTATTTTCTATACAAAAATCATTTTCTATCTTCATTATCTTGGGATAAGTGGATTGTAGGTATTCTTTACTTTCCAATCCTATTCATATATTTCCATTGTTTATTCCAGCAGTGAAAATACTTGTCATATTCAAGTGTTCTTTGGGTATGGGTGAAACAGATTTAAATATCTCTTTTGCAACCATATATACCTCTTTAAATTTTCCGGATTCTACAAAAACATTATAATCATTTAGTTCATTGATTGTTAATTTTCCTGATATGATACGTATCATAAGAGATACAAGTAATATTATTGTCGAATATGTCTGAGTTCCTGTATCTTTTTCTGTTTCTGAAAGGATGGATATATCCAATCATTCTTTGAATCCATATTCCAACAATTTTTCCTTTATTTTCTGTTTTGCTTTTTCAGCAAGTTCTGGACCAACAATTAGCTCAAGACTATTATTTTCAAATCTTTGTTTAGCATGTACGAATCTTGTGATTGTTTTAAAATTTATGATATCATCTTTTCTTATGTTGATGCCTACGTATGTTTTTGTCGGCATTTTTTGGACTATCCTTACTTTAATATCTTTTAGATGTGCTATATTTCATCGATTGATGGTTTGTGGACTACTTACGATAAGATTATTTGTAGAGAAGAAATCTTCATATTCTTTGGCGAAGAATTTTTGTAAGTTTGCTGAATTGATAATTATCCCTCTTTTTATGATAAGTGGATCAAATTGTAAAATACTCATTTCGAGTATAATAATATATATATATAAATAAAGAAAATTTTAAGAATTTTTCAAGAATATTCCAAGAATATTTTTTTTGGCTTTATATCGTATTTTTCTTATTCTGTTGATGGTTCGTTTTTTCTCTCTTTTTCTTTATCTCAACCATCAGTCATCTTCATCGTATCTTTGATGCTTTTATTCGCTTCAAATCTTGTAAGTACGTTACCAGCCATAGTGTTTGGGAGAATATTCTCGTTTTCTTTTATCTCTTTACAATTTTTTTTCTCTCTTTCATCAAAAAGATATTCATCCTGCAGTACGCATTCAACCTTCCCATCCATAAATGTTTCTTTATCTTTTATGATCTCCGCTACGATACTGTAGATTTTCGTTCATTTTTTGATGACCGGTTGTAATTTGAATATAAGATAGCATTTCTCTTTGAACTTAAGTTTTTTTCTCATAGTCCTTTCATCACGACGATAGAGCGTATGCTCTCTATTCAAAAGAAATGTTTCATAGCTCATAGGTGAATTGACACCGTTCTGTTTGATGGCAAATCCGATTGATGTAAACAATCCTTGTACTATCGCTAATTGCATCTGGACGATAGAAACATGGTCTGGCATCACTTTTCAAAGATTATATTCAGGAAAAACAAACTCTATCTTGAATAAATTATGACCAAGCACCTCTATTTTTTTTGTAAGCACCTGATCCTCTTTATACAGAGTCCCTATTATTTCCCATACCTCTGGCGTCATCTCTATTATATTTCAGATTTCTAGATTAAGAGAGTTCAATCTCTCTTTTTTCTCTTTCAACTCTTCTAAACTAATAGGGAGTTTGTTGTTGAGTTCATTTTCTGTTGTCATTTTTTTTTAATTAAATAATAAAAATCAGACTCTTATGCTATTTTGTTTTTTTTGAATACCCTGTCATAACATATGATTATGATGATAGACAACAATGTGGATATGATGAAGGTATTTTTTCCTATGACAAAATAGAGGCTCAATAAGATAATCGCTGGAATCAGTATGGAATAGAAGCTTGCATTTGCTGAAACTTTAGGTGCATAGAATCCTGCTATCACTGCGGGTACGAATATCAGAGCAAGATAGGAACAGAGGAGTGATAGCGTCACTATATCCGGTATCACTATCGCTATCATCATGCAGATGGCTCCAAATCATAGCGTCAAAAGCCTTGCATACAAGATTCATTTTTTTTCTGTAAAATTTTTGTTGGGTACTATATTTTTGTATATGATCGTTGATCATCAGACCAAAAGGCTGTCTACAGATGACATGATGACTGCCAAGATACATGCGAATCACACTCAGATCAATCGTTTGTTAGGCATGATCTCTTGTATCAATGCGAATATCGCGGTGTTGGGGTTTATTCATTTCAGCAGAACCGAAGCCACTAATCCCAGGAAGATCACTATCCCCATCAGAAAGACTAAAAAGGGTAGTGATCGATAAAATGATTTGCTGGCTATTATTTTGCTTTTTGCAGAGAGTATCCTTTGCCGATGCGTAGTATTAGGGATATAAATCAATCCGCCAAATACTATTGCACCGATAAAGAATCCTATCCCTCAGAAATTAAATATATTCAGATGTCCTGCTGGCAGATTGCTTATGAGATTGCTGATTGACCCTACATGCTGATAGCCAAAAAACGCCATGATGATAAATACGATAAGGATGATCCAAAATTGTAAGAAATCCGTGATGAGGTCTATCTTGAGTCCTCCTATTGCAGTATAGAGTACGGTAATGCCTGCTGATATCCCCAACGCTACATAATAATTTATGCCCGTAAGTGCATTGATGAGATAGGTAATCCCTACTATTTGCGCGGTAGTCCGGATGATGAGCAAAAGAAGTTGTACGATAAGGACAAGTATTTCGTTTTTCCTATCAAATCTTTTTTTAAAAAAATCTACAATACTGTAGATCTGATATTTTGTACCTGCTTCGGCGATTTTTTTTGCTATGACTCCAAGGATGATCGCTCCAAATAGAAAAGAAATGATATTAGTGATCCCAAATGATATTCCTGTATCATATATAGCAGAAACCGCACTTAATACCGCTCCAGCTCCTATGAGTGTAGCTACATTGGAGAAAATAAGAAGTCGCAGTCCTGATGATTTGTTGTTGAGGAAGTATTCTTGCAGCGATTCCTTTCTGGAAAAATATCGGACTATCAAAAAAGTGATGAGAAAATATACTAGTATAACTGCATAAATTTGATTCATGAGTTATGTTATTTTTAAAATTGGTTTTTGTTTTTTTTTAAAAATGGTGTACTTGATATCATTGGTATTATGTTTTGCATGATAAAATCAATGGATAAAATCAGATATTTTTAAAAAAGAGCAATCTGCCCTTTTTATCATATATTCCCTTGATTTTATTGTATCTGATTAAATTCATTTAATAACTCAATAAATTCTTCATCTCTTTCTTCGTCTGTATCTCCGGTACCTACATCAGGGCGATATTGTTCTTGTTCGATGAGGAAATCCACTATTTTTTTTGCTATCCTGAATTTTTCAGTTATATTTGCAGCATTATAAAATTCTAGATCTAATGCATTGAATTTCTGTTTTCCTTCTTCAGTAAAAGGATTTCATTCTTCTTCAGCTTCTTCTATTTCTAGATGTGCTATATCGTTGATTCTACTGAAAACATCAAGCGATTTGTACATATCCAGCTCTTCATTGGCTGTGTATGATCATTTTCATGATATCAGCGATCATAATAATACACCAACGATGAAAATACCTATTCATGCTATAGTTCATGTGCCGAATATATATTTTTTTTCATGTTTTTTTACATGACTTACGATAGTTTTTTTTGTTTTCTCCATCTGTTTGTTTTTATTTAATAAATAAATATCTTATTGTTTTTATTTGATTGCGTGAAATTGTATATCTAGTAGATGCCACATCTCATCTTCTTCTGGTTCTATCCCTCCCATTTTATGCAAAAATTCATCTTGTTTCTGCACTACTTCATTGAGTAAGGCTGCTGCTCTGAATTTTTCATTCAGATTCTTTGCATTATGGAACATTTTTTCGGCTTCATCAAACCCTGCTACATGTCAGATAAGTCATAATTGATGTGTGCGTGGACAGCGTTGATGTAATAAGTCGTCCATTTTGTTGAATACTGTAATTGCTTGGAAAATTTCTTCATTTTCGTTATTTATTGTATTAGATCTGCTTACTATTGCTGTCATCCCCAATAAGACTCCACTTATTGCTATGATTTTTACTATAACTAATCCAAATCCTACCCCTGTGCCGAATATATATTTTTTGTGGTGTTTTTGTATATGTGCTACAATATCTTTTTTGATTTTATTCATCTGTCTGTTTTTATTTAATAAATAAATATATTTCTTTATTTATTTTATCACTCCTGTATTTATCGTTCCTGTGATTATTTTACCAGTTTCTATCGGTGTCTCATCAATATTGAGAATCTCGTCGATATTGAGTCCCCTGATATCTATCCCTGAAAAATCTTTTATGTTTATCCCTGTCAATGCTTGAGTGAATCCTGCATCTAATTGTTTAAATAGCATATCTTGTGAGGAATCCTCATATCTTGTTGAAGCGAAAAGTGCATCCTGCATCTTAAAGAATCTTTGAAGCTTATCTGCTCGCTTCAGTTTTTCATCTGCATTGAAAGATCGATGATATCCATTATCCAATACATGGAATATAGTATCATATTTTTTGAATATCGTATCATCATCAAAGGTATAAATCCCTCCTTTTTTATGGAAAAAGTTATCTTTTTCATGAGCGATGGCATCCATCTGATCAAATATGACAAGTGCGGCATTCCCTATTGTTGTTGGTGTCTCATATCCTGCTATTGTTGAAATAGTCGTAGTACTTGTACCAAACGATAATCGTAAAATAAGAGAAACGATGAATCCGCAAAACGTTCCTATTCAGAAAAGATATTTTCTATAGTGTTTAGTCACATGTTTGCTTATCTTGTTCTCATCACCGGTTGTCATCGGTACATCATCGTTGACAGGATGAAAATTTGCTTGATTGTTTGTTTCCATTTTTGTGGGTTATTAATTGATAAAACAATATAATGATACTTATTATTTTTTGATGATAGCTTCTATAGCTGCAAAATTCATCTCTTCTTTGTCGTTGATCAAGATATATAATTCATCACCTGATTTCCCTTTGAAGAACGTTACGGCAGCTTGATTGAGGAAATAATTTTTTCCATCGTCTGTGATTGCTACGAATTTGTTGTCATCAGTCTTTGAAAGCACTGCTCTGACATGTTTCCTTTCTACGGGTTGGATCAACTTATAGATGAATTTTCCATCTTCCAATATTTTGAGCTTGAGGAAATCTCAAGGTACGAGTTTTGTCTTGCTTGAATAGTTCATAGGCACAGGATATTTTTTCTGATCTGATCAGATCATGAAGTATCCATCAAATTTTCCTTCCACCACTTCAGCGTTCTCTTCTGAATAACTCTTGAGCTCTTCAGCTCCCATTGTTTGTTCAGCGTCTTTGTGCTCTACGCTTTCAGGATTTTCAGGATCAAATTTTGCAAGTTGATTGAGCGCAAGTCTCATCCTTTTCATTTCGTTTTCCATGTTCCCCAAAAGGTTCTGTATGAAATGCACCATTTGTTGGTGTTTTTCCATCATTTCATCTTTGTTCACTTTTTTGGGAGCTGCAGTTTTTGTCGCAGTAGCTTTGGCTACTGGCTTGTCCGCCGTGGTGGATTTAACTGCTTTTGCTTCTGCTTTTGTTTCTGCCATCTGTTTTTCTTTTAATAAGTATAAAAGTTTTTGTTTTGTTTTGTATACATCAAGTATAATGGTTTTTTGGATTTTTGCAAATTTTAGTATATGCACTATTTTGTTGGATATTTCCATAATTTGTCATATATCAAAATATTGCCTTTCTCGTCTAGTTATTTTTACTTTTTATTCTCTTGTTTTATTGATATTCTTGAGAAGTTCTTATAGGTCTTTTTGTATCAAATGATTTTATTAAAAAAAATAAGATGATTTTGTTTTTTTTAATAAAATAATATATCTATATTATATAAGTCAAGTTATTTCTTTTACTATTCACTGAAAGTGCCTTTGATTTCCTTATTTTTTTTTGTTTTTGGAAAGGAAATTCCTATTAATATGTGGAAAGTAGAAGGTGGAATGTAGAAGGCCTTAAAATTAAAAACAAATTTTAAATCTTAAATTTAAAAAACCAATGAAGTTGCTTCTTAGAATATCTGTGGCTATCGTATTGTTATCTGGGATGATAGGTCTTACAAGTGCGGCTACTTGAGATTTACGAGATTGGATGGATAACCTCAATAGTGAGATCCCATTTGGATATGCAGTCAGTCAAAAAATCAGTATTGATGCAATTGCTGTAGATAAAGTTGTGATCAAATCACCGGTGATCCAAGATGAACTTGGACAAAAAATAAAAAAATATACGGTGATGTATTCCCAATATCCATTATCTCAGATTTTAGAGAATCCTGCATTATTAGATCAATCCAAAGAAAAGACTTTTGATTTCACTACTATGGATACTACGGTCACTATGGAACTTAGATTAGTTGAAGATATGCTCAATCCAAGTGTAGTCTATTATCTTTCTGTCATCCCAAAAGATCAGAATGGGATTCTTGGAGAGATATCCAATGAACTTCGATTTAAGCTTTGAACACAAACGTCCGGAGAAGGAACTCCTATTGATACCTCTATTGTTCATGCAGCTCCTGGTGCAAACATGAGTTTGGCACATGTCACCCATAGCATAACAAGCAATAAAGCGACATTGAGATGGACTGCGGTAGATGGTTCAAATCAGCTTGATATCTTTCTTTGGAATCCAACTAGTCAAGCTTTTGAAAGGCTTTCAAGCGTAAATATGAGTGATGAAAGCTATACGTTCACGCTTACGAGAAATGGTGAATATATCATCAATGTCATCCCAAATAATGGAGGAACAGAATATCGTTATACTTTTGTAGCCAATGGAATTGTCGCTCCTATCGGTGGTGGTACAAGTAATCCAAGGATATGAAACATTCCTGCTACGGGACCAAAAGAAAATATATTGGTTGTCTTAGCAATCGCACTTGTTCTTTATTTTGTATATAGGAAGGTAAGGGCTAAAGGTAAAGCTAAACGTTAAAAGAAATATTATTTATAGAAAAACTGTCCGCTTAGGTGGATGGTTTTTTTTTACTCTTTTTTTTGTCTCCCTTTGTAAAGGGAGAAGCCGAAGGCAGAGGGATTTGTAAATTTATATTGTTCTTAAATCCTCCTGTGCTTCGCACCACCCCTCCTTTAAAAAGGAGGACAAATAAACAACCAAAAAAAACCCTCTGTTTCCAGAGAGTTTGTAATTTATCTTACCAGAATAATTTGTAGATACCTACGGTAAGTATTGTAGTGACTCGTCCTATGATCTCTACACACGTCATAATCCTGTTTTTTTTCTTTGCTTGTTGTTCGATGGTTATCCATTGTTCTGTTGAGATGATTTCTTGTCCAAGTTTTTGTTCTATAGAAAGTATTTCTTGTTTGATCGCTTTGGTATTTACTAGATAGTCTTTGTGATCTCCCTCTATAGCTGTACTGATTCCTTTGTTGTCTTGGAGAGCTGGGTTTCCATATTGAGCTCTAGCGACTTTATATCGCATTGTATCGTATGAGAGTATGAGATCTTCATGAATTTTTTTGTATTTTTTGAGCCCTTTACGATGGATAGCTATCAATAGTAGTAGTACGATGATATATCCCAAAATCGCTAGTAGTATCGTTTCTGATTGTGACTCTGTCCATCCGCTTACATTTGCCATGATGTGCAGGATTTTTCATCGAAAGGTGTTGAGAGTAGACATGAAAAATTAATGAATAATTAAAAATTAAAAATTAAAAATGAATAATGAATAATGAATAATGATGGAATATTTTTATTTTTTTGTCATTGCGAGTCCGCCGTGGCGGAGAAGCAATCTTATTTTATTATTTTTAGATTGCTTCGTCGCTTACTCCTCGCAATGACTATTTATAAACCTTTAAAATCTGATTTTTTTTGACGATGAGGGGGATGAAATTTCTTTGGAAGATCGGGATTTTTTGGTTGATGCAATATTCATTTCGTGTTTTCTTTCTATATATATCATCTTTTTTTGCAAATCTGAGTGTAGCTCCTAGATATTCTTTTTTATTGATCTCATATTTTTGTCCTTCTCGAGTGATATCTCCTAAAGTATCTAGTCTATGCGACATATCAATTGTCTTCTGCCAAAAAAATAAGGGTCCGGAAATAAGATAGATATTCCCGTGTGATTTGAACAGATAGGTCTTGTTGAAATATTTATATCCGCTTTCATTTTTTTGTAAGAATGATGTCCATTCTTTGAGAAGAGGAGTCGTGATGTTATTTGAGATACCTAGTGTTTTCAACGTATCCATGATTGCTTCATTTGAAATATCTTTGGAATCGATCCTCCGTTGGTAGGCGAATTTTGCGTGTCGATGAGGGGATTTTTTAATAGAATTTAGAATTCAAAATTCAGAATTTAGAATTTTTTCTCCGTGTGATTTTTCCAATTGTTCATAGATGCTTTTCATGCTTTCGATATATGAATTTGTCGTCGCTGTCTGTTTGTGCGCGAGTTTGTAGAGCTCAGGCAATACCTTGTTTCTGAGCTTGTTTCTGAGGCTTGTTGTGGTGTCCTTGTTTGTCGGATCAGTCATGAAGGGAATCTTATTGTGTTTGCAGATATGTAGGATATCATCTTTTGTGAGTGTCAAAATCGGTCTTAGAATTTGTGTGTCCGGAAGCAAATGGTGGGTCTCTTGGGTCTGCATAGCAACCAATCCGTTGAGATTCGCTCCGCGTAAAAGATTGAGAAATGTGCTTTCTATGCGATCTGTGAGATTGTGTCCGAAAATAAGTTGATTGATACCATGTATTCTTATCTGTTTTTTGAATTCTCCATATCTCCAATTTCTCAACTCTGCTTCGCTCGATTTTTTATTGTTTTTTCTTTTTACTATGCTATATTGCATTCCTTTAAAATATGTGGTGATGAATTTTTCATCAGCGAGGTTACTCGTCCTGGTATTGTGGTTGCAATGTATAAAAAACAGATTTTGTAAATCATATTTGTATTTTAAAAAGAAATTGTACATTAGACATGCAGTCAATGTGCTGTCTGCTCCGCCACTTATGGCTACCATGACCTTTTGATCAGGTTGTACCTTGCTTTTGAGTAGTTCAAAACATATCTGCTGCTGTGCAAACGTGAGAGTGTTATTTTTGATTCATCATATAGTACCTGGTTTTTTTCACATTTTTGTTATGAATATCAGATTTGAAAAATTTCAGTAAAACAGTATACTTACTCTATTATTCTTTTTACTTATATTTTTTTAAACTTCAAATGAAAGACAAGGCGATTATCAAGGATAAGGTATTCAAAATCAAAATTGCTGATTTGTTAAATGAAACAGGAAGAGAAGATCAGATAGATTTTGAACACAAATTTTCTGATCAATTACCAAATTTGGATGCTGAAGGTATCGCATGAGGTTTTACTATCCAGTCTTTGGATAATACTTCTTTGTTGGGAACACTCACTGATGTCACTGCTAATTTCCATGAAACTTGTGATAGCTGCGGAGCCTCATTTATGAGGAAAGTATATGTCCCTTCCTATGCAGGAAGATTCATTTTTGAAGATGATGTCAAAAAGAAAGAAGCACCAGACTCTGAAGAAGTATTGTTTTTTATAGATTCTAAAGCCGAAACCATCAATATCGAAGATATAGTAGTCCAATCCCTTCTGCTCAATGATCCTTTTGTCAAACGTTGTGACAAGTGTGAAAAGCGTTTGGCAAGCATGAGTGATGATGAAGAGGATTTGGATGAATTTGAACCGAAGTCTAATATAATTTTCTCTTAAATAGGAACAGGGAACAAGGAGCAGGTTAAAATTTTTTTCTACTCTAGGGTTGGGGAGTCTATCTCGTTACCCATTATGCACAAAGCTTGCAATAAATCCTCATTTCCTTATATATTCTCCTCACATTATACCGAACTATTTTACTTTTGTATACTTTAGTGTATGAAAAAGTTATTTGCGCTTCCTGTTATCGGTTTGATTCTTGGTGCTGTAGCTATCGCTACGGAGATAAAAACAAATGATGTACTTCCTGCTAGCCAACAACTTTCTGGTGCTGTAGTGACTTGCATAAAAACCGCTTTGGAAACAAAAGAAACAGCTTTGATCTCTGCTTTCACTATCTATCAAAATGGTGCTTTAGACGCATTGAATACTAGAAAAACAACATTACTTGCTGCATGGGACAAAACTTCAAAAAAAGAAATTAAAACTACTATCTCAACTGTATGGAAAACATATAAGACATCTCTAACGAGTCTCAAATCTGCATTGAGTACTGCTACAAAAAATGCATGGTCTACGTATCAAACTGAAGTGAAAACATGTAAATGAACCTCACTTCTCCAAAGTGTAGATACTAGTTCCTCAAAGAGTGAACAACAATAATATATATTTCTATGTATATAATCATTCGCCTAGGCGAATGATTTTTTTTATTTTTTTGTCTCCCTTTTTTAAAGGGAGAAACCCGAAGGGGAGAGGGATTTAAATCCTCCTGTGCTTCGCACCACCCCTCCTTTGGAAAAGGAGGACAAAATAACAAACAAAAAAACCCGCAATTTCTTACGGGCTATTGTATGTACTCAGATATTTATTTCTTAGTTTTGGCTTTAACTTTTGATTGTACTATGATCTTTATTTTTTTGTCTCCAAGAAACTTGTTTCGTAAACATGCAAAGACTACTCCCATAATATATCAAATAACAAAAGTCATGATGATAAGTAAAATGCCTTTCCCTCGAGTCGCTTGGGTGATTACATACACGGGTTGAAGAAAGTGTAATCAAAATATCCAATCAATAAATTTCTGCATTCCTGTGGGTGTGATAGCTATTGCTACTGCCCATACCAAGTGGATGAATGAAACGAAACAACCAAAAACCAATCCTGCTTTAAATCTGTTAAGCATGTGCTTTTTTATTTAAAGATTAAAAGATTACAAAATCGAGCGAAGCGAAGTCCCGCAAGGCGGGATAGAAACAAAAATATATTTTTATTTATTTGCGTCTTGGTATTCTTTTCACATCTTTGTATGATCTTTTTGTGTCCTTATCTCTTGGTTTTATCTCTTTAGTTACTGATTTTATATCTTTAGCAACCGATACTACAAGATTTGGATCGTTTTTTCAGAGCAATACTTTTTTGAAGTCTTCAGGAATGGGAGCTTCAAATGTGATTTGATCATTCTGAAATGGATCTAGAAAACTATATTTTCGGCAATGAAGCAATTGTCTATTGATACCCAATCATTTGTACAAAATCCTATTTACTGCTGCATTTCCATATACGGCATCACCCAATACAGGGAATCATTCGCTGCTGAGATGCACTCTGATCTGATGCATTCTTCCTGTGTGGATTTTCACTTTCAATAATGAGATTGTTCCCAGCAAGGGATGCTGGATGGTTTTTTCTAACCGACATTCGGTCGTAGCTTCCAATCCTGTATCATAATCCACTTTGACTTGTGATCTGTCAAATTCTTTTTCATAGGTCTTGGTCAATGGTTTCTTGATAATCAGATGACGTTGAAATCTCCCTGCGACAAGCGCTAGATAATATTTATCGATATCCCTTTCTCTGATGATGCTATTTATATATTGTAGCGCTTCATAACTTTTTGCAGCAATCAAGACTCCTGAAGTGTCTCTATCAAGTCTATATCCAAATGATGGCTTGAAAGTCGCGGTTTTGTATTGCTCAGCGTATTTGTCTAAGTAATCGTTCATGCAAAGGTCATTTCGGTGTTTGTTCCCTGGGTGCATAGGAATCCCTGGGAGCTTATCAAAGACGATCCGATGGTCATTTTCAAAGATAATCTGTTTTTCCACTTTCTTCATGTCTACTTTTTCTAGTTTGCGGTCTTTTTGACTCACCAATAACGATAAGTCTTCGCTTCCCATCTTAACATTATCGTTTATCTCAACAACATCGCCTACTTTTAATCTATATTGTTCTTTAACCTTTTTCTTATTGACTTTTACTAATCATCTCCTGACATTACTATAAATGTCCGCCAAGCGAACTTGCGGATATTTCTTGAACCGTTTCCTCAAAAATCTATCAAATCTCTGGTCAGAAGCTGTTTTATCTATTTTTATCTCCATAGGAATATCACAAAAAAACAAAAGGTAGTTTACTACCTGCTTAGTCTACTTATCGCCTGTCTATTTGCAAGAAGACCTCAAAGCTCAAAGTCGTTTATAGATGGCTATCTATGTATCTATTAGATAGTTGTTAGGTAGTACCTGGGTACTTTTGTATAGTAGCTCAACAAACCTTAGTCTTATATGCTTTTCATAAAAATGGTTATTTCTAATATTATAATTTTTCTTGATTTTGGGAAGGAAAAGAATACAATTCTTTCTGCGTTAGTTTCTATATATTATGGTCCCGCAGTACTGCGGGATAGCTCAGTTGGTTAGAGTCCCGCAGTACTGCGGGATGACTCAGGATGTATTCACTTTCTAAATAAGATAAAATGTATTATGTCTATATTTTAAAGTGAGATATCAAGTATTATATATGATATACAAATGATCTTGAGAAAAGATTTGCTGAACATATAGGATGATTAACACCAACAACAAAAAAAATGTGAACATTGTATATTATATGATATTTTATTAAAAAAACGAAGACAGAAGCAATAAAATTAGAAAGAATGATAAAAAAAAATGGACATATTGATCATTGGATCAATCATGAAACATTTGTACAATATGGCGGCTGTAGCTCAGTTGGTTAGAGCACTTGACTGTGACTCAGGGGGTCGCGAGTTCGAATCTCGTCAGCCGCCCCATTATAAATAAATTACGCGTAATTGATGAATTAACTACTCTAGTTAGGTTAAGAATTGGTTATGACCTAGTTTTACTTAAGTCATTAAAAAGGAGAGATGGTAGAAGTGCATTTAATCAAAAATCAAATCGTTAATGACAAAGAAGGCACTGTGATTCTTAATGAAAGCATAGAAGAACGAGACGAAGAATTCCTTAAATCTTTTGAAGATGGTCCATCAACAGTAGAAGAACATGAGGACGATGATGTTTTTTCTTGGATGAAAAATGGAAAAGACTATAAAACTAAAACATTTACTACTGACAAAGACGGAGAAGTGTCTGGTTTTGAGTATCAAGGAAGTAGATATACCGGAGATAAAGATATTTTCAAAAATATGAAAATCACTTTCAGTGGAAAGCCTTCTATAGAAAATGTACAATGATTATCTGACCTCATTATGAATAAGTAAGCTCATCTCTCGCTAGGTTGAGTTTTTTTAATTTATATTCTATATGTTTTCTAATGCTGTCTTTGAAAGCACAATTCAAAAGTAATACAGAAATGAAAGACAGCACATTACATAGAGCTAAAAAAATGGAAAAACATATCTTTTCCAAAAAATATAATGGAATACATAGGAACAAATTATTAAAGAAAATTGAAACTATAAGAGATTGTCGAGCTCCCCAAGTAAAGAATAAGTTGGGAAACTATATGCCACATCCGCATTCTTTTTGCAAACAACACAAATACTGTGAAATATGTGCCAATATAAGAAGATATAATAAAAGCAATAATGTTTATGATTATGTAGAAAATCATAAAAAAACACTAAAGAATAAAAAATACTATTCTCTTGTTTTTACTATAGAACATAAAAAAGGTCGATGATTATCTGATTTAGTAAAGGAAGTCCTAATACATAAAACTACAATAGCTAATGATTATAAAAACGCAATAAGGCGTAGGAAAAATTCGATTTTTAATTGTGATGGGATGCTTGTTTCAATAGAAATAACGTACAACAAGACAAATTGATGGAATCCACATATAAATATAATCCTGTGTACCGAAAAAGAATTATCAATAACCATTTCAAAAAGGAAAGACTGAAAAGAGTGGTATAAAAATGATGATGTTTTGAAAAAATGGAGAGATATTAGTGGTTATCGAGTATGACCAGCAATAACAAGTACTAAAAGGATAAAGACAAATAAAGACTTAAAACAAATAATACGATATATTATGAAATTTGATAAGACAATAGACGAAAATCTAGGTGAATACGTGAACGTTATGGAAAAGAAACAATACAGATTTTTAGAGGCATATGGAATTTTTAAAGATTTTCTAAAGGACACAAAAAAGTCTAAAAAATAATACATACATATTATCTTGTTATTATAGAACTAATTATCCCAAAAATATATCAGAGATTTCTAACTTAAAATAATTTTAACTACAATCGTACTTGATTTATGTACTAGTTCCTATAAAAAATTAGTAGTTTTATAGTTAAAGACTACTAAATGAAACTATTAGATGAAAAACTTATCAGTAGATTTAGGCAAATTGGCGAACAGATTCATACTAAAAATCCACTCATACTCGCCAAATTCTATGCTCCTTGGAATGACTGGGAATGGTTAGTCTCGGAATACTACCCAGAAGCGAATGCTTTTTATGGGTATGTGATTAAGGACGGAAGATGAAGATGGAGTTATTTCAGCTTACCAGAGACAGTAGGATGACTTCAAATAGAAAGAGACACTCAGTTCAATGAGTGTTTTTTTGATATTTAAATTATTCACTTGTGATTATGGTTAATGGCATTTGTACCGTTTCAGCCAAATATAATTCAGTCGTAGACAATAAATACAGTATCTGCATTGATACTACTTTACGAGATAGTCATGGTTGCACTATTATAACTTTATATTTTACTATGTATATACTGGTTTTCTTTTGAATTTCTTTTAAATCTGATTCGTCACCAACCTCAAACCTACTAACTCAATAACTATGTTGCCACCTATTATCTCTTTTTAAGAGATGTTTCACTATTTTTTCTATCTGGTTTCAGCCCTCTTTCCAATGTGCTGATTTTTGTGCCTGTCAACACACCTCGTAAAAATCCTTAATTCTATCTCATTCCTTTTCAGAACTGGAATACTTACAATGATAAAGCTCTATGTCGATTATTTTTTCAGTATCGTTAACTTTAAATGCTAAAATATCTGCTATTTCAGCAGGTCAATCATCATTATAAATAATCTGATATTCTCAGGTAGAAGCTAATCTTCATATCATATAATGTTGTATTGTACCAGGTGTTTTTTCATGTCATTGAGATTCTTTTGTTTTATCGACATTTAACCAATCAAGTATTTCAATTTTTTCCTTATCATATGGAACGATATCTTGATTTCACTTTATATACAAATTATTCAATAATTGGGTACTATCACTAAACCAAATACAAGGAGGATTGTCCATAAAAAAATCAGCAATTCAGTAAGTATTTCTACCAATTTTTATTGTCGCAGGCGTTGTTCCTCAAATAATAGAATATGAATAATTAGGTTTGGTCTCATCTTTCAAAGGAGCAGAAACAATAAAATTCATAAATAATTCAACATTCTCTCCAAAAATTTTAAATGTAATTCCTTCATCAATTTGTGCTCTTTCAACTATTTGTATTCAGAGCTCATCCAACAAATAAACATTTTCACCTAATTTAATTTCTACAGGTGTCTGAATATTTTCAAGCAATATAGGCCAGTCTATAAAAACAGGTAATGCGACTATATCTCAAGGATTCTTCAGTAATTCTCGTTTTAAAGTTCATTCTAATACATCTTCTGTACTTATGCTCGAATCAATAAGTTTTCAGCCTATTAGATTACACCATTCTATTAAATCCACCAAAGACCCAACTTTCCTGGCCCATATTTTTCATTTATAAGAAGCGCCTATACTTGTTGGTTCTCAATTTTCATATCACATACCAAAAATGTTCGCTTTAATTGATGATGTTCTTTGTCATTGTCAGATAGCGGGCTTAACATCTATGCCAGAATACATTTTATATCTAATAGGTCAAAGATATTTCTCTTTTAAGCCAACGCTATATAGTAACATTCTATTGATACCGTGAAATGATTTATAAACATCTTCTCAATATATTTTTGTGGCATCTTCTTTAAGAACCCTAATAAATCTTTCTTGAATGTCTTTTGATGTTGTATTTACAAATAATAAATTTTGTTCTGTATTCATATAAAATATATACATATTTCGTATAGTGTCATTTATTTCTCTTATTTTACCCCACTCTATATTTTGATATGTTTTTGTTATAATAACTATTACATTATTTGCATCATTAACTGAGGACACTACCTCATTCCTTTTGCTAAATTCTATGATGAGTTTTTCAACATCTAGTTCATAATTTTCTATTTTATAGACAGTCGTACTGAGTTTTGGCAAAAGATTTTGTAATGGTAATTCATCTTTTAGTTCTCAATTGAATCCATCTACCATATCCTGTAACTTTACTTCACGTTCAATTTGATTTTCTGATAAATACCTTAAAATTGAATTTCGATTTGCATCTTCTGAATATAATGATTTCAGGGCTTCTTTTACTTTTATATCTGCGATATTAGCGACAACAGTAGCATCTCATATATTTAATGATGAATCACGCACAAATCTTCCAATAAACTGTAATGTTATTCCTAGACTTTTATGAACATCATGTAATGCGGCTATCTTTAATTGGGGAATATCAACTCCCTCTCATAACATATCTACACAAACAACAATTTTCGATTGCCCATTTTTCAGCAAATCTAAATTTTGTTTTGTTTCATCTTTTTTGAGCTTGCTATGTAAAATAACAGGGTTATAATCCGCTCAATATCTACGATAAATTTCTATTACTGCCTCAGCACTCGGTATATCGTTTGTTCTTGCCATAATAATATGTTGATAATCATGTTCTCTAATATCAATTTCTAACTGCTCAATAGCTTTTTTAACGATTGCCTCATCTACCTTATCTTCAGAGAATTCGTATATTGGCTTAAAATTTATTGTCTTAAAATAAGATTCTTCTTGAGCCTTTCCTAGAGAGTAATTGAATATAATTTTGCCTCATATGCTCTTTTTATCGTTTCTAAACGGAGTCGCAGTAAATTGTAGTATCTTCTTGTTCTTTTTTACAAATTCTCTCTTAAGACGCTCTCGTGTTGGTGCCGCTATATGATGTGCTTCATCAAAAAAAAGATAGTTAAATTTAGTTGAAAATAAATTTAATTGTTCACTTGAAAGTTTTTGCATTATATTTGGTGTACAAATCATAATATTACAATTATCTATCAGGTGCTCTATTGTGTCATTGTCTCATAAATTCTTATCTACAGCTACAACTACTGGCAATATTGTGTCTTTTTGAATTGTATCTATTTTTTTAAGGATTCACAAATTTAGAGCCTTTTTGTAAGTTTGTTGTCTTAATGCATTCGATGGCACAATAATTAACACTTTATCACACTGGTTGCTTACGATAGTTGAAAGCATTGTTTCTGTTTTCCCTGTTCATGTAGGCATTACTACAGTACCAGGAATTTTATTGTCAGATAATCGGTGAGCTGTTATAGCACACATTCATCAAATTTGAGGTGGCCTTAAGCCATTATCACTTATTTTTCAGTTTTGAAAATTAAATTTGTTTTTTCGTGAAATAGGAATGGAATCAACATCTGCTTTTGTACATGGATGACCTTTTTTTGGATGTAATATCCATTTTCGTTTTGCTACATGAAGGGTTATCAGTGAAAAATTCTCTATATCTAAATTTTTTAGAACATATTCATATCATTCTAAAACCTTGTCTTTTGTTAAAAGAATAGGTGGAAGACCATTATTTGGTCTAGCAATATAGAATATATGCCTTCAATTTCTATGTTCTTCTACATCACATTCTACCACATCTGTCTCTAAAACGATATGGCTCGTCATGTTCTTGCCTATTTTATTTTCCTCTAATAACTCAGGAATAGTTAGTGATATAAGTGACATAATATAAACTTATATAGTAAAATTTTTTTATTATCTTCACTATAAGTATATGCTTTATTAATACAATTAACATTACATTTCCATTTTCTAAATTCTCTATTCAATATAATTATTATTAAATTGAACAACCTTTGAGATTCTAATTCGGAAGGACATTTTGGCTATTGATAAATAGACGGCAGCCATTATTATTCAATAAAATATAAAAAAAACTTTTATTTTATTGAATAAATTACTATGAAAATTGTAGAGCCAATAAGAGACATCAAAGACATTGAGCTAATAAAAAAGTTGCTCAAATCAGATTGAAAGTTTAGAGAGTTGCTTTTATTCGAGTTGTGAATTAACAGTGCCCTGAGAATATCAGACCTATTGAAAATTACTGTGGGCGATGTGTTTGATGAGAATGGAAATGTAAAAAATGATTTCAGGGTCAAGGAACAGAAGACAAGTAAGAATGGACAGATATTTATAACCCCCAAAGTAAAAGAGACACTGAAACTTTATAAAGCGACTTATCCATTCATAATGAAAAACACAGCCAATCATCTCTTCTTTCGTCAAAAGAAATTTGAAAGTAGAAGTGAGGGGTTATGAGATAAACCAATATCAGCGTGTATGGCACGAAGATTAGTCTCCTGATGGTGCCATAGAATAAATCTGAAAGGAAGTTATTGAACGCACTCTATGCGTAAGTCTTGGGGCTATCAAGCAAGACAACAAAATATAGATATGTCACTTATTCAGCATCGCCTGAACCATTCTTCCCTTTCAGTGACGAAAAGGTACTTATGAATTACAGACAACGAACTAAAAGATGTGTGTAATAAGTTAGATTTATAGACAAAATTTGATTTTATAAAACAACTTTGACATATTTTCAAAAACCTTGAATATGTGCAGTTAATTGGGTAGTTGGGCATTTTTGGAAAAATAGACCCACTACTATTCACAGACAAAAAATAAAGAAATCATAGTTCTGATAATACATATCTCACAATTCGCAAGGATTGACATTTTGTATGAAACGGTGAAAATGTGCGACCATTACTTCTCTAAATAATTTTTACAAAAAAAGTGCCTCAATAATGACGATTGAGCACTTTTTCAAGTTATATAACTACACAGGCATAACAACTAATTTCCCAAATTTTCGGAGGGTCTGTTTTGGAACCTGACACTTTATGTCCAAAAATACGCACCAACGCGATAAGCCGACTTAAAATAATTTTAACTAAGAATATCATCTATGACGAGGTCATCTAGCAATTCTATTTAGAATTTTGATGAAAGGATATACAACCACTAATGTAAACAGCCCAAGAAAAAATAGATATATGATAGCAAAGACTATCATCTGTATGTCCAGTTTTGCTTCCACACTCAAAGTAAGAAACTCAATAATTTTGGTGGCTATGTTTCAGGAAAAAATATATTTCTTTTGAAGTATGTGGTAAATCCACTGTATCCAGTTGGATATCATAAGAAACAACACATTGATGATGATTCACCATATCACACAATGAAGAGTGAGAACGCTTCAAGGTTTGCTATATCTTCTTAGCGAAGAGTGAAAGATGTATGTTCTTCAGAATAGTATTTCTACAAAAAAGTATCCTATTACCCAACTGACAAGCAAAAAAAGCACCAATGCAATTATGCTCGTACTTGTGTTTAATGAGATACCAAACAAGGACCATTCAGATAAGGACATAACTTTATATTTAAATAATAATTATTCAAAATGTTTTTGGCATTATCCAACTCAAAATTTACTTAATGTAAGATTAGATATATACGAACTAATATCAGTTCAGAGATTTCAGGTTATGATTGAATCAAAATCTTCATAATCTATCTTATGATTTTCTTGATTTATATGATTATAAAGATATTCAGCAAATGTACTTGCAAGAACAAGAACTATTTGAGTTCAAATGATATCATACTTAACCGATGGCACATATCTTGGAGTAATAACAATTGTATATTCTCATCATATAAGTTGTCTGTGACGATTCAATCTTCATGCATTTATTCAGGAAAGTTTATTTTGTGTGGATTTTGCATCGACAGCAAATTTTTTATTTTTGGTTAAATATAGACATTCTATGTCTGTTTTCCCTGCTCATCATATCAGCTTTGCTTCTACATTATAAAACATATTAAATCATTCTGTGAGAACTTTCTCAAATAGGTAGGCTTCCTCTCATTCATTATTGTTTGAGTATTGTTCTATTAATTTTGGCAATTGAAGAATGTTTTCTACTTCTAAATTTTCTTCTTTTATCTCACGTAATAAGGCTGTAGGATAATAGCTGTAGATTTCCTTAATAACATCTATTTTTAATCTTTGAGGGTCATTAAGTTTGAGGGGCTCTGCCGTATAAGGGCTCTCTTCTAATAGCTTAAAACAATAGTCACGGACATTCGAATTTAATTCTACTGAATTGTTTTTTAGTGTCCTATAAGTTGATTTGCCATGTTTTAACTTACAAATAGTCTCTCATTCATTTTTGATGACTATCCCTGCACTTTTCAGTACTTTGCTAGTGTAATAATCCCATTCATATACTGCATTAACATAGACATGTTCATTTTCACGGAAAAGGTGCGCAATTTCCTCATTAGATTTTTTTCTAAATTTAATTATTTCCGTTACTAATTTTTCATAGGAAGCGTTATCTATGCTTTGCATAAATACTATCAAATATGCTACCTCGGATACAAAGAGTTTGGAATCTATTCTTGCATCCGTTAATAATTTAAAAATCAGACGGAAAGGATATAGTTGGAATATGGGGTCACTGCCTCAATGAGGGTGTTCATATTGCATTCATCGTAACATTGTGAGGAATATCTTACTTAACTTTCAAAAATCATTAATATGTTTTAAAAACAGGTTTCATAGAGGACTAAACAAGAATTTGTTTTCTCAAAATAAAACATCTTTATATCAAAACATATAGTTTGCTAATGTATTTATTCTGTGATTAATAGAATCAAGAGGCAATTCAGGGTTTCTCTCATTATACAATCCAGCTTCCTGCAATTTATGTAAGAGATTCATTTTTTCTTCAATAGAAATTGACGATTTACATTCATATTTTAGAAATCCTGCAACTTTACAAATTAATCAAAAATCACTAGTATGTCTGTATAATATCCATTTGGGAGTTTCAACTCTATGTGCCATGCTAAATTAATGAGTTATTGGTAAAAGTATTTTTTTTAACATTAAGGGAGGAATTCATTCCCCCACAACCGTATTTAAGAAAGTTTCACTGATTCCATCAGGTAAAGATAATGTGGTAGGAATCGATGAAACTATGAAATTTTCTAACATAGACAGAGGTCTTGCATCAGAATATGTTCAGTCTTTTTTTAGCTTTCATGGATGTACATTATTATGAGAATTAACATTTCAGCAAAAGGTCGTTCTGGTAGGAGCAGGCTCATCTCGTTTCATTCTTTTAAATGTATTATGGAATCATTTCATTCTTTCTCAATCTTCCTTTTTAGGATAATATATTGTGTTTTGCATTGCACTTTTCCCAGTAGGTGTGTATCTTAGGGCCTCAATATATCTTTCATTAACTAATCATACATAGTGTAAATACTTATCGGATTTTTCTCATGATTCCAAGGATGGTAAATGTCAGATAGCTTCTTTAAGTGTTATAACTTTCTCTTTTTTTGGTAAATCCCATGTCAAATGTTTCTTATACATTCTAATAATTGCTCTTTGTCTTGTTTGTGGCACTCAATAATCTTTTGCATCCAAAACATTAACACTTATCTCATATTTTTTTGAATACTTATGGTTTAAAATTTCTTCAAGAGTAAAATATCCCTTATTATATGGGAATATCATTTTTAAAAATTTAGGAACATTTTCTATTAAAATATAATCCAAATCTCAGTAATCAATTATATCAAATATATGAAAGATTAAGTAATTTCTTTCATCAGATTCGTAATGCTCTTGAACCTTATTTTTTCACAAACTACTTAATCCTTGGCAGGGGGGCGTTGCAATTAATAGTCTTACATCGCTATCAATATAAGATATAATGTTTTTTTTAACTTCTTCGTCTCTAATATCTCAGGGAATCATGGTAGTGTTTTTATGAAAATACTTATACAGAGCGCATCTTCTTTCAATAAGTTCATTAGCTACTACAACCTGAATACCAGCATCCTCAAAATATAGTTCTCCTATTCCAGCACTTGAAAATAATGAAATCGCTTTAATTTTCTTATGTACTGTCATAATAATTCTTTTTGAAATTTTATAAAATTTACATCAGTGAGGTTTACGCTTTTCAAATACAATCTACAACTTTTTTAACAAGTAATGGCGGAATACATTCTCCAAGGCATTTTCTAATTAAACTTTCTGGCGTGTCGACTGGAATAGCCCATTTCTTAGGCAAACTAGAAAGAATCATTAGTTCTAATGGGGTCAAGACTCTCGCATCAGAATATGTTCAGTCTTTTTTTAATTTTCATGGATGTACATTACGTTGAGAACTAATAGCATCGTTTCTCATAGTAATTGTAGGAGCAGGTTCATCCCATTTTATTCTTCTATAAGAAGAACCATATGAACTTATACGAGTTCAATCTTTTTTTGCTGGGAAGTATTTGAGATTTTCAATTGCAGAATGTCAACTTGGCGTGTGTTTCATCCATAAAACATGTTCTTTTGTATGTTGTCTAGCGTAATGATGAGGTATTGATGATTTTTCTCATGATTCCAAGGACGGTAAATGTCAGATAGCATCTTTAACCGTTATTTTTCTTTCTTTTTTTGGTCGTCATCGTAATAATCATTTTTTATACAACTTTATAATTGCTCTAGTTCTCTTTTGCGGGACACCATATTCAGAAGAATCTAAAACACGGGATTCCACATTATATTCTTTTCAAAAACAATCTTGTAGTATTTCTATGATTGTGGCCAGATTTCATTTGTGGGGAAGTTTCAATTTCAAATATGCAGGGACATTCTCAATCATAATATATTTGGGTTTTTTGAGTTTTATAAATTCAATAACCCTTTTTATAAGGTAATTGCGACTATCCTTTAACATTTCATTTAAATTTCTATTTTTCCCTGCTACACTTACTCATTGACATGGCGGTCATGCAATTAAAAAATCTATATCTTTTCAAGACTTATTAAGTATTTTACTAAAAACTTCTTTATCCATAATGTCTCATTGAATCATCAGTGTGTCTTTGTAAATTTTCTGATGTAATGTAGCCCTATCTTTCACAATTTCATTTGCCACAACAACATCTATTCACGAGTCTTTCAAATAAGTCTCTGCAACTCAGGCACTAGAAAATAACGATACTCATATTTTTCTTATAGTTCATTTTTTCATAATTATGAAAGGTTTTTGAATAAAATTCTTGTTATATGGTCTATAGGGTTCTCTAAATGAGACTGTCTATTAATATAACATGAACACGTATTCTATTTTCATAGTTTTATAACTATATAACTGTAAATTTCAATGATACTTTTCCATTAAAACAAAAGGATAAAGATTAAAAATATCCAATTTATAATAAAACATGTGAAAAACTTTGGATTTTTCAGAAGCCCATACCTACAGAAAAAAAAGTAGCACATACGCGAATAGGATTTTGACGATTTTGGAGTTTTTGATGATTTTGCAATCATATCCAATTGAATTTTTAGAGAATATAAATACACTCAAGATACTCCCGCTAGAGTGAATTATAAATACAGCCCAAGACTACAAAATAGTCTAATAATTTTTTAACGGATAAACAAGGTGGCATAGTCGACCGATGTATCTGTTGAAGGTTATCGGGCTGTTTACTCTAGCGGGTGACTCTTACGATTATGTCACCTTTTTTAGTTTTATCAAAAAACAAATGACTAAATCCAAAACCCATAAAACTTGGTTAGATGAAAATTTTAATCATAGTATTCTTTGTGTGGTAGGACTGCCAATGATAGGGATTATAGGGATACTTTTGTTGTGGAATGGAATGATTTGAGGATTGTTTCTTGCCTTAGCTTTCCCATTGATAGCGTGGATATGGAAAGGTGGCAACGCAACAACACTTAACGAAATCATAAATAGATTTAAAAACTTCAAAGAATTCCAGACAAGGATTATATTTACTGTCATACTTTTCGTACCCATAGTTATGGCACTAATATCATATATTACAATTCTAGTAGATAGACGAGAGGCTAGCAATGTAGAAGAAATACAAAATAGACGGACGGCAGAGCAAGCTATTGAAAAAGAAAAGACACCACAAGTAGAAATACAAATGATTTCAAATTTAAGTTGAGTAATAAAATGAACTGGAACAACCTTGGAGTATAATGTTTATAATGCTGATACAGTATATTTTAAAGATTTATTTGGAGAATATACTTCTCAATTGCCATCAAGCGGGACAACTCATTTCAGTCAATTTGTTGCCTTAGATATGCCAACCACAACAGTATATATCAAGGGACAAAATAAGTTTTGGTCTTCTGAAAAGGAGTTTATCATAGAAAGAGAAAAAACAGCCGAGGAAATACAACAAGATAAAGAGGAAGAGGCGCAGAATGCTCAACTAGAAAAAGAGTATGAAGAGATTAAAAAAAGAGATGAAATATACAATAATAGTCCAGAAAAACTTTTGAAAGATAAGATAAACAATCTTACTCTCGCGGAAAAAAGTGATTTAACATATGAATGTAAGGAGTGAGTTAAAAGTATGTTAGTGTCTCCTAGCTCTGCAGACTTTCCCTGGGTAAGTTTAAGATTTAGGCTAAAATGAGAAACAATGGTCGCAGATTCCTTTGTTGATTCCCAAAATTCTTTTTGAGCACAACTTAGAACTGAATATGAATGTATTTGGGAATTGAACTGAGAAAGTATGTCATTGGTTGATATTAAGTTTTTTGAATAATTAAAAAAATCGCCTAATGCGATTTCAATTTTACTAGGTGGAATGGGGTGGCTGACGGGATTTGAACCCGCGACAGGCGGAGTCACAGTCCGCTACTCTACCAACTGAGCTACAGCCACCATAGTTGGTGGATAGCCAGTTACTATTGATTTGTCTTAAAAATACAAGCGCAAACTATTAAAAAAAGTTCCAGAAAGTGCTTTCTAAGTAATGAATCAAAAGATTAGAGGAAGTATGCTGAGAAATCCCAATTATCATTGGCAGAGAAATTACAAGAAACAATGATAATTTTTTTGGACAATAAAAATATAACTTCAGATAAAAATATCTGTTTATTTCAGAAAACCAAATAGAGTTATGCTATTTCCAAAAGAATATAAAATATGATGAAAACTAGTAGAAAATGAATTGTTTTCAAGTTATATAAATATATAATTATGCGTAAAAAATTTATATTTTTCAATGTGTTTTTATACAATGGCAGAGATAAAAGAAAAACAACGCGCGGCTCTATATATTCGTGTAAGTTCAAAAGAACAGGCAGAGATGTACTGAGAGGATTTGCAGAAAGAGACCATTATGAAATACATTGATTTGCATAATGACCAGTTAGAGTTTGCTTGAGAGAGATACATATATACCGATTCGGCAGTAAGTGGTGCTGATGAAATTGATGACAGAACCGCATTATCTCAATTATTTGACGACATAGAAAGTACCTCACACAAACCTTTCGATACGGTAATAGTTTATAAATTAGATAGATTTGCCAGAAAAGCCACTATATTATTTGAGATAGCAGAAAGACTTGAAGCGAGTGGTATTGGTTTTAGGTCAGCGAAAGAGATATTCAATACTAGCGAATCAATGTGAAGATTTATGTTTACTATGATGTGAGCTTTTGCTGAGTTTGAAAGGGAGCTAATCTTAGAAAGAACATCTGATGGAAGAAGTTCTTCTATGAAAAAAGGTACTTGGATGCAAGATAAATACTGATACATCAGAGACCCAGACACAAAAAGACCATCAAGTATTGATGAAAAAGAAGCAGACATTATCAAAAAAATCTTTGATTGGTATGTATATGATTGACTTACAGTCACAGAAATTTGTAGAAGATTAAGCGATTGAAAGGTCTCAATTCCTTGAGTAAGACAAGGGAAAAATGGAAGATGAGTAAAAGACCTGTATAAATGGTGAGATAATACAATAAGAAAGATATTAGGTGATGAGATTTATATATGAAAATTATACTATAATAAAACAAAATTCGTTAAGGATAAACAAAAAAGTTTCACTAGAACTGGTAAAAAAAGAAAAGGCACACAAAAGGCTCTTCCCAAAGAAGAACGGGTTTCATCAGAATTTACACATACGCCTATTATTGATGAGGAGACTTTCTTAAAAGCACAAAAAAGACTTGAAAAAAAATGAGATTATAAAAATTCTAATGAAAATTATATCCTTTCAGGGCTTTTGAAGTGTGACCATTGTAAGGAGCATAGACCAAGATGAATGCTTTGGTGGAAAGGAAAGACAGATAATGGTCGTCCTTGTTATCAATGTAATGGTAAAGATTGAAGAAAGCATAATCCAAGATGTGATGTTATTCCTTTGGGAAAAAACGACTTGGAAGATTTTATAGTTGATAATTTGAAAGCACTTATTCAAAAGCCAGAGCTTATAGAAAAATTTGTTAAAAATTCCAAATTTAATGAAAATAAGAAGAGAAGATTAGAAGAAAGATTATGTGAACTTGTAGAAAAGAGAGACAAAATACTAAGTAAAAAAGATATTTTAGTCGATTTATTAACAGAGTGACTTATTGATAAAGATGAATTCAAAAAGCGTCTTTGAAAGCTCTCTGAAGAGACAAAAGAAATATCAACTATAAATTCAGAAATCAGCAAAACAGAAATTGAGATAAGATGACAAGTTGATGAGAAGATATATATCAAATCCTTTTCTGTGTTAAAGGAATTAAGCCAGAATTTGGATAAAATTTTTAGTAATAAAGATGACACAAAAAAGCTCTTACATTACATTATTGATGAGATAATTATTCATTCAAAACCAAGAGAAAAGGGTAAGTCTATTTCGTGAAAGAAAAAGGACAATCAATATATCCCATACCGAATTGAAGTTATATTCAAACTTCCTCAAGACTTCTTTAAAGAGATGCTTAAACAGGATTTTTCTGATAAGAATGACGGTCCTAATTTTGATAATTGGGGTTGAGGCAATCCAGACATAGAAAACAACGAAATACAAGGATGAAACCAAAAAACCAACAAAACTTCTCTTTATAGTAAAACTAGCCGTTTATGCGCTGTACAAAGGGCTAATTCTTTCAATGAATCAATTACGCGCAAATTATTAAGTCTCCCCATTAAAAAAATTCTTCTTTGGAAGATTTTTTTTTAATTTGATTTTAGTGATAAAAACACTAAAGTTTCCTCATTCTTATTTTACTTTTTATAATAAAAATCATGAAAAAAATTCTTTGGACTACTTTGTTTTGGCTCGTGGTGGTTTTTTGATTTGGAATATATGTTAAATTTTTTGATGCGAATATTGCAGGAAACATAAGCACTTGGCTTGGAACAACAACTGTTACGACTAGCGGAGAGATTGTCCCTACTACAGGTACTCAAAACGAAGTGATTGATAGTATCAATACTATCAAAACAACACTTACTGATATGCAGACCAAACTTGATACGCTTGTAGGTGGCATGATTCCAACGGTTACACCGACTCCAACTCCTGTTGTTACTACGGGTACTGGGAATTAATACAATTTCAGTTGAAGGTGGAAGGTCGAAAGTCGAAGGTTAAAAAAATACCGTCATCTTTCAACTTTTCAATGTTTCAATCTTTCAATATTTGTATTTTTATTGTTTCATTGTCCTTTCATGAAAAAGATTTTTTGGACTACTTTCTTTTGGTTTCTCGTGATTTTTTTGTTTCGATCATACATGAGATTGTTCAATCAATCATTGGGTATCAAAATAGGCTCACGATTTGGTATTTCTCAACAGGTATGTCTCACGGGAGGAGTCACTGACGGTCTTACTGATCAGTTTGATATCATCAAAACACAACTTGATGTCATCAATCAAAAACTTCAATCTGAACCTGAAGCTCTGATACAACAAGCTCAGGTACAAAATCCTGTATTCCAAACGACTGTTCCTACTAAGGTCGCCTTATATTATTTCAATCAGACAGAAGATCAAAAGTTAGCTCCAGAACAGCAAGTAAATCTTTCTTCTCTTCTGCCTGTGTATCGTATATTCCCTGCAAGCACTAATATTCTTGTAGATACGATCAATGAATTGATCAAATGAAATCTGACTCCTAACGAAAAAAAACAATGATTCATCACAGAATTTCCAAATGCGTGATTTAGATTACTTTCCACTGATTTGTCTGTTGATGGCGTTTTGACACTCCAATTTTCAGAAGTTCCTGGATTTACCGATGGATGATCTGCTCGTATGCTGATCCTTTCAAATCTCATCAAAAAAACTGCGTTACAGTTTCCTGAAGTGAAAAATGTGGTATTTGTCCCTGAAACGCTCTTTCAACCGTAAATAGAATTCAGAATTCAGAATTTATAATTCAGAAAACAAAATAAAATTTAGAAAGCAAAAAGAATGCTGGTGATACACCAGTGTTTTTTTGTTGTCTTATTTTGCTTTTTTTTGATAAATCATTATACTTATACTGTTTATTTATTGACCTTTTGGTGGTATGAAAGATAAAAAAAGAAAAAACCAAAAACCTATCGATCGTGATCAACAAAAAAATCCTGAAATGAATTCAAAAAATACATCAAAAAAAAATAATATTTCAGATGTTTTTTTGGATGAACTCAAAGATGCTTTTACTGGTTTTGATAAAATATCTGAATTTAAAAGAACAGAAATCTATGGTGATAAGCCATACTTAGAACAATTTTGGGAATATTTCAAAAAAGAATATCCAAATTTGCTTGATAAGATAGACAAAAAAGAGTTACCAAATTATATCACAGCGATTGAGGATAAATGATTCTCTATCGGTAATATCAAGGAAAACGCTGGTAAACTCAATAATGAATTCACGAATGGAGATATTGAACAACATGTCATGCAGCAAAGTTTATCTGATCTGCATACCTTTTGTGATGATACAAAGAACAATCTTCCTGCTACCGCTTTCAGTGGTTTTGCAAGTTTTGCTGGTTTTGATATGAATAATCATATCATTGATACGGACAGTAAATTGAAGACTATTGATGATCTTTACTTTGTCTGGAAAAAATTCCTTGAAAAGGAAGGAATCGTACTTGGAGATTCTGCTATTGAAAAAATTGAAGGTATTTTGATACCAAAATATAATCCTACCGAAAGGATAATGGTGACGGTAGCACTCACCAAGATAAGAAAAGAACTCAAGGGTAGCCTCAGAATCGCTTTTGATGAGCAATTTCCATTGCCTATCTCTATTTTCAGTCCCTATCAAAATTTACTTAATTTTAAGAATCAATGGGGGCAATTTCTTCTTGATCATGCTAGTGAAATCGATGAATCTCTTGCTAAGAAACTTGATACTATCATCGTAACTAATGGTGATATCCAAAAAGAGCTTCTCAAATCATGAAGCAAGTTTGTTGATACCAAATGATTTTCAGAACAAGAACAATATTTCAGACGTGTTTTCAATTCATTTGTGACTCGTCAGCTGTTTGAAGAAATGCAAAAAACTCAAGATACTATTGATCATTATGTTGAGTCGATAGGGGATACTTTCAAAAAATTCCCTCCCTACGTCAGTGATATCCTGGATATATATCCATTTGATAATAAGATTATCGGTGCTGTTGATGTTTCTTTTCTCTCTGATATCGCGCGTATCGATTCCCAGATTGTAGCATGTGATGCAAAATATGATGTTGCTTCTGAAGCTGAAAAAAAAGAGCTCAGAAAAAAAATAAAAACTTTGAAACAAGAAATAGAACACCGTAGATGGCATGCTTATATGGCATTTCTCGAAACAAAGAATAAATGACTAGCGGACGTATTTACTCAGTTACTAGAAAATAATTTTAATTTTTCTGTATTGTCTGCTGATCAACAGCAATTCATCGTCAATTTTTTCGTAAAACATAAACTTGAAGATACCATCAAAAATAAGATACCTGAATTGCTCTCAGTCGATCAAGACAAACTTATTCAATTTATGGATGATCTTTTTGATCTCAAAAAGATGGATATCAAAATCCCTACTGACCATTGAGATGTCTCTCTCAAATTCCTCAAAAAGGAATTTTTTGCGAGTGCTCGTGCGCAGCTTACAGGGATCAGTGATTTGGAAGATATAAAAAATCTCCCTCTCAATTTTTTAGCTCAGCTCACTGAGAGCAACGCTGCATTTTTTGAGAATAGTCCTGTATTTGATTCCTTATATACCCATTTCAAAGCCAAAAGCGGAAAAGAATTCCGTGTCAATGATGCATATAAAGTAAGCATTACAAAGGATGGAAAAACTGTGGTAGGATATCTTTCCGCTTATTGTCCTCTTGATGAGTATAATATAGATAAAGAGGAACGTAATGGAAAAGAATTATATCTGTATTCTGAACCGATCACTTCACCGAGCGATACAAGAACCTTAGTGACTTGGCCGCATGAAGAAGGCAAAAAAGATCTTCCTGTCGTGATCAAGGATGAAGAACAGAAACAATGTGATATAGAAATTCTGGACAAAAAACTCAATCTCAATGGTGAAGCTTTTGGGGCGTTGCTTTTTGGATATATACTTGGACAACAGAGCTTGAATGTGACTATGTCTCCTGAGCAGCAAGATGCACTCACCAAAAAATTTGATGCATTGGAAGTGTATAAGGACAAAGAAAATGAGGAAGGAGAGGAAAGCGAGGAATGAAAATGAAACGAAGTGGAATCCCGCAAGGCGGGAGAGGAAGAAAAATCCAAAGAAAAATCAGAATATGAAAAATTTATCGATGATTGGAAAAAACTCAAATGATATACCTTCCCTGAAGAAAAATATAAAAATAAGGATAATGATACGGGCGGGTTTGTAGAGTGAACGAGATTATTCACTACCTACGGTGAAAGTGAGGTTGCTCCAAAAATGGAATGAAATGCATGGATGACAATGGAAATCATAAAAATCGATAGATCCAAATGAACATTTACCGTAAAAATCCATGGTGGAGAATTGAGTTTATGAAAAAATGAAGGAGCGACAAAAGAGCTTCCTCTCAATTCTTCAGCGTTTGAGGATATCAAAAAAACTTTTGGTGATATCTATAAGATGCCTGATCCTAAATGAATTTCTATGCAGGATCAGATCGAGAGGGTGCAATCAACAGGATTGGCAAAAGATCTTGATAAAAAATATTTGGGAGATGTAAAACGGGATTCTGGAAAATTTAAGTTTACTAGGGGTGATTATATCAATAAGGAAGTGACTCACTTCGGTCGGTATGAGGCTGGGGTCTGAGAAGCATATGATGAAGAAGTCGCTGCCAATTATAGTCTTTACAAAATACAGCATAACGCCAACAATACGGTTACGCTTTCAGGTGAATTCAAACATTGAGATGTGATGAACAGATATTCCCGTGATATGGATTATCCTACTTTTCTGATATTCATCAAAGAAAAATGATTGCAGCCAAAAAGTGAAGAACAGTCCAAACAGATGCAGACCAAACAAAAGATCATAGATCAGGAAACACCTACTGCAAAATATGGATATAGTATAAACAATATCATGGGGTTTTTCAAAAATGGAATAAGTAAAATCACTGATAGCATCAAAAAATATGATGATGAAAGAACTGAGGAACTCACCGATTCTTTGACAGGAAATGGTCAGATATGGAATAAGATTTGAGGTTTTTTGAGTCCCTTTGGCAGAATTTCCTCATCATTTAATGCTATGGGAATGGAAGCTTTTGCAGAAAGAGATAATAGGGTTTGGAAAAAGGTTGATAAACGGAAGAAATTTTATGAAGATGGTGATTTCTCAAAAATATATAATATGTATATCAAACCGATGCTTACTTGAGGAATGCCTATCAAGCCCCATTACAAGGCTGCAGCAATGTTACTTGCTATGATTTCTAAAGGAAAATGACCTTACAATAGAAATCCTGAATTTGCAGCAAAAGGTATGCGAGTCAGTATTCTTATGTGACCTGATCATCAAGCAAGATATTTAGCTATGCGTGAAAAACTTACGAGAGAGCTTGAACAAGGTGCATCTACCAATGACGGCGAATGGATTGATCGTAAAAAAAATGAGATTGTAGAGCTTGAAATGAAATATATTGTTCATACGATGGATGCTAGGCAACTTGGAATACAAGATGATGATAAGACTAAAAATTACTTTTACGCTAAATATTCTCAAAACTTCATCAATGAATTGGATAAATGATACGGTGAATTCTTTAAAATGCCTGTCGAGGTAAAAAAAGATGCGAGTTTTGATTTTGCTAGGGCTGAGTTTTTCAGGTTGCTTCCTGATAGAGCACCACAGGCTATTTCTTTTCTCAAAACAATGGCAGTAAAAGCTACGAATAAGGGCCAATGGAAAATCTTTGAGATGGCTGTCATGGCCGGGATGCTTTCTGGTATCTTTTTGACGATGACCATGTCTGATACGCAATGAGAGATAAAAAAAATCTGCAGAACAAGATGATTCGTCCCTGGTATCCGAGTAAAAGATATCAATCAACAAAATAAATTACAGAGGATGCTGGATATTTTTAGTGGTGGTAAGTTTACTGGTAAGACTAAGTATTCTGTTAGTAAATTTTCTTATAGGGATATGTCATGAGGTACGAGAGATTTTGTGAAGAACTTTCCAAAGTGGTTGGAAGAAGATGATAATCTTCATAAATTAAGTGAATTTTTTAAGATTACCGGTAAAGATAGTGAAGAAAAAAAGACCTTACTTGAAATTTATGCTGATAAAGATACTTCATCCTTAGATAAAACTCTGATTAAAGAATTTCTTGATAACAGTAATGAAAAGGAAGAAAGTCTGGATTCTGATGTATCAAAAAACCCTACAGCGGTCTCTTGATCCATTTTGAC
Source organism: uncultured Candidatus Peribacteria bacterium (assembly GCA_964495905.1). GTDB lineage: Bacteria > Patescibacteriota > Gracilibacteria > Absconditabacterales > Absconditicoccaceae > CAJBLF01. The sequence goes on along the minus strand of CAZBWN010000056.1, from coordinate 39,779 downwards.
CAAGAGTCAGAGTGCTGTGAAGCCGATGATGCAATTTGATAATGCTGGTTTTAAATGAGATGGAGATCAAATACAGACTATGCAATGATTTTTTACAGACATGAAAAATGCTATCCCCAAAGACGAAAAATCTCCAGAAGAAGTCAAATTTTATATGGATAAGTTCTTCAACTGGTTTGGTGACAAAGGATTTTCATGAGAAAATAAGACAGATCTCATCAGAAGACTTAAATGGTGCCAAAAAAATCCTGGTAAGAAAGAAGATAGTGATGATATCCTGTATTATAGTATTGTCGGTCAGATTTGCAGTAATTTAGGTCATGTCCATATTCCTCACGAATTTGAGGATGCATTGCTTGCTTGGAAAGATTTTTTCAAAAACAATTTAAATACTATCCTTACGCCAGATGTTCTTATCCATTCATTTGGCGGTGCTTCATATGCACAGGATTATGAAAAATATAATTCACAACTTGAGCCACGAGAAAAGTGTGTCAATTATCTGGATAGAGAACTTAAGCAAATCTCTTTCTTGGGTATGTCTCAAGAACAAAAAAAAGCAGTACAGCAAAGACAGAAAATAGTGACGAATAAACGTATTTTCTTAAATGCAGATCTTTATAGGGTAGCAGAAGCTTTTGAAAAAAATTGCGGTAAGGATAATCGTTTCAGAAATGCTGAAAGGGGATATAAAAATACTCCTAATCTCTCTCAACCTTCTGCCAAAAAATCTACTTGAGCAAAAATAAAAAATACGGGGGTGTTGGAGGATCTTAAAAATATATTAGAAAATAAACCGATTCAGGAAGAAGATCAGGATGAAGATTTTATTCCGGAATATCATGATTATAGTTACTAATAAGCTATTATCTTAAAATTTCGCTTCCTTCGGGGAGCGTTTTTTTTAAAGTCTTGACTTTCTTCTTTCTTTGGATATCACGGGAGCATAAATAAAAATAAAATATTACTTATCTTAAAAAAATATATATATGAAAGGAAAATTCATCGTTTTTTATGGGATTAATAACTTGGGTAAAACCACTCAGGCTAAATTACTCATCGAAAAATTAAAACAACAAGGGATCAAGGTCGAATTTACAAAATATGCTCATTATGACCTTGAACCTACAGGTAAACTGATAAATGGTTATCTCAGGGAAGGTAATCCTCATGATTTTTCACCGAGAGAATTTCAGCTTCTTCATTTTGCTGAAAGGCTTCAGTACGAAACTGTTCTTAAAGAAAAACTTGATCAGGGGATCAATGTCATTGCTGAGGATTATTTTCCAACAGCTATTGCATGGGGTACCGGAGCAGGGGTAGACCAAAATTTTCTTGAATACCTGCATAAATTCCTTCGTCAAGAAGATCTTGGATTCATATTTGATGGTCAAAGATTCACTGAAGCGATTGAATCTGGCCACAAACATGAGACTGACAATCCTTTAGTGGAAAAGGTCCGTGAAGTGCATCAGGATCTAGCAAAAAAATATGGCTGGCTGCCTATCAATGCTAATGATACGATTGAAAACATTCATGCAAAGATTTGGGATGCTGTGTCCAAAATCATCTAAATTGTTATTATAATCTCCTGGGTATTGCCCGGAGATTTTTTTTGATATCTTAATTTGAAAAACAGAAGTGATTCTATATATACTAGATGATTGTTTTTATCGTTAAGCGAATTTATCATAGGACCACGTACAGGAATAGCACTTTTGACATCTTTTTTTGCCTTTTCTTTTGGTATGCTATTTTTGGCATTGGTGCAAAATTATGCGCATGCAGCGATTGTTACGGATCATGAAATCGTTCCTAGTTTCTGAATGTCACATAAGGCTCCCGGATTTGATTTTACTGATGATACTTCTTTCCAAAAATATCTTAATGATAATCAACCGTTTGTTGATACTTCATATGTACCTACGGATTTGGTTGCGATTGATTCTAATTTTACGGCAAATAATTCTAAGGCTTTTAAACTGAGAGAACAAGCATCTGTTGAATTTGCTGATATGGCTTGGCATTTTCGAGATGCATTTAGCGGAGATAGATTATATATATCAAGTGCATATAGAAGTTTCAGCTTCCAAGACTATCTCATCAAACAGTGATGCAAATTGATAAAATGTGCGCAAGTGGGTACGAGTGAACATCAGGCAGGTTTGGCACTGGATATCAAAGTGATCGCTAGGTGAGGCAGATGATATTCGCTTGATTTCAATGGCAAACCCAACAAATATTATGACTGGCTCAAACTCAATGCAGCTAGATTTTGATTCCACAATACGTATCAAAAGGGCATAGAGATAGATGGTAAAATGGCTGAATGACGACATCGAAGATATCTATGAACGGGATTAGCTACGATTTTGGCGAGTAATGATCAGACGTTTGCGGAGTACTATAAACAAATTCAGAATTAAGAATTTAGAATTTAGAAATATAAAAAATTTAGAAATATAAAAAATTTAGAAATAAATACTTTATTCCACTAATTGATTTTTCATGAAAAAAGAAGAAAAAAAAGAAAAAGATACTCTTGAGCAGAAGCTTGAAGAGGCGCAACAAGGGCAAGATGACAAAAAATATCTAGAGCTTGAAAACAAGATCGCTCAGCTTGAAAAAGAGAAAAAAGAACTTGAAGAGATTACCAAAAGATCTCAGTATGAATATGTCAATCTCAAGATGGATTTTGATAGATATCAAAGACAGATCAAGGAATCTAGTGAAAGCATGCAAATAGAATCGCTTCTATCAGTCGTCAAAAAGTTTTTGCCGTTTATCGAAGATCTGAGGAAGTCTCTTGAAAATATTACGGACGAACATCAAGAAGATCCGCTTACAAAATGAGTCCAGATGGTATATAATAAATTTCTCAAGACACTTGAAAACCTACATATCCACTCTATAGAGTCTCTAGGATTAGCTCCTGATTCTTTCTTGCATGAGCCTGTAAGTGTGCAACCGGTAGAGGATGAAGCTTTAAAAGGTAATATCATCAAAGAATTTGAAAGAGGATTTGCTTATGAGAAAGGTGATGACAAAAGAGTCATCATAGCATCCAAAGTTATTGTCTGACAATAAGATTGAATTTGGACCGGGAATTAGTACTCTTGGTCCGTCTATGCTAGACATAGGTTAGTCATGCCGAGGTGGTGGAATGGTATACATGTACGATTGAGGTTCGTATGCCGTAAGGCTTGGGGGTTCGAGTCCCCTCCTCGGTAAATTAATGAATAATTAATAATGAAAAATGAATAATGTTGGAAAAATTTACTATATAAAAATATAAGATGAGTCTATTGGAACGTTTGACGCATGATTATAAAGAAGCGATGAAGGAGAGAAACGAGACTAAGAAAATGGTATTGAACCTTATACTTGCAAAGATCAAAAATAAGAAAATAGAGCTTCAAAAAGATCTTGAAGATATCGATATCCTTGGTATCCTCAAAAAAGAAGTCAAAGAGATCATGGAAACCATGGGTTTCCTAGAAAGAGCAAATAAATTAGAAGATCTAGAGATAGAAAAACAGAAAAAGCTTTTGCTTGATTTCTATCTGCCTGCTACTATGAGCAAGGAACACACTACAGAACTCATCAAAAAACTTATATCTGAACATAATATCACGGACCTTAGAACTCAGAGAGGACTCTTGATGAAAGAATTGATGGCTAACTACAAAGGACAGGTTGATGGGGGATTGGTAAATGATGTGATTAACGAAATGATAGGGTAAAGTCATATATTTACAGTTGTCATTCTGAACGCTAGTGAAGAATATAAATAATTATTATATCTTTCGACTTCGCTCAAGATGACATTTGTTTTACTGTTTCAAAGTCTCTATGAAAAAATATTTCCTTCTCATAGCATTGTTTGGTTTTGTTTTTTTGTGATTTGGAAATTCTTATGCGTCTGCTGCTACATGTGATGATATTAATACTAATCCTCAATATGTTAATTATTTACGAACAGGTCATCAATTTACTTGTGAAGTTGATTCACCAAATAATCCAAAATGTTGAGTTGCAACACAAAGTTGTCCATCGCAATGATCTAATTGTACTGCTGCATGATATAAATGTTGTATTTGTGATCCAGATCCAACTCCTGCAGCAACTCCTGCAACAACAACTCCTATTGCACCTGTACCAGAAGCTTGAGCTTGTTTAACTCCTAAGTGAGCAGTAAGGAGTCCTATAACTCAATTATGTTCATGTCCTTCAGGTACTAAGGATGTTGATGGTATATGTAAACCTTGTAGTGATCCTAATGTGTGTTGTTGAATATCACTCAATACATCAGTTCCTTTTATCGGCAATTGTATCGAAGATAATCCGAATAATGTCTGACCTGGTGAAGAGAAGGCTGTAACAGGAGAAACTGCTTTTCCGGTGTTGATGTGAAGTCTGACCAAAATATTAGTGACTGTTATCTTGATTTTATCTTTTGTTTTGATTATCGTTTGAGGTATCATGATCTCTACTGGCAATAGGAAATGATGAATGGATATGATCATGAAAGTTGTTATCGGTATTGCTCTTCTTGGAGCGTCAGGTGTTATCTTACGTTTGATCAATCCTAATTTCTTCGGGTAAAAAAAATAACATATTTGTCCTCCTTTGTAAAGGAGGGGAACCACGAAGTGGGGGAGGATTTAAGGACAGTTTATAAATCCCTCTGCCTTCGGCTTCTCCCTTTACAAAGGGAGACAAAATAAATAAAATAAACATCTTTATTACTTAAATACACATCAAATGGTAAACATCAAACACAAAAATGGGTTCTTGATTGAAAACAAATTTCTTTTCGGCTTTGAAACAGCTGATCCTAAGTATATCAACCTCGCATTGGAACCTGGTACTGATATGCGTTATGAAAAATTGGAATATGCGCTTGTAGATTATCCTGGTGAATATGATATCCAATGAATCGGTATCGAATGTTTTCTTGGTGCAAACAATAAACTCAATTATATCTTGTCTACTGAAACTAAAAAAATCGGTATCATCCAATCTGCTGATGTTTTGGATTTGGATGTGTTATGATCTGTCAAAGTCCGACTTTATCTAGATGATAAGATACTCAACAAAATAGATCAATTGGAACTTGAATGAGAAAAACAGAAGTTAGAAATAGTAGAAAATAATTAATAATGAATAATTAATAATTAATAATTTAGGAAAAAATATATATAAAAAAAATATAAAAAAATACCAAAAAATACCAAAAAATACCAACATCATTCATCATTCATTTTCCATTATTCATTATTTTGTTATGTCATTTGAACCGCTTTCATCGTATTTGAGACCCCAAAGCTTAGAGGATTTTGTCTGACAATCGCACTTAGTGTGAGCAGGTAAACCACTGAGCGTTTTTTTGCAATCGGGCAAAGTGCCTTCTATGATATTTCGAGGCCCTCCCGGGTGCGGTAAGACTACGATAGCGCATATCATCTCGCAGACCCTGCAGGCAGATTTTTTTTATCTCTCATGAGTCACGAGCAAAAAAGAGGATCTGCTCAAACTTGTAGAGCAAGCAAAAATTAATTTCCAATATGGAAAATCTACCATCATCTTCCTTGATGAAATCCATCGTCGAAATAAAGCCCAGCAAGATACCTTGCTGCCGTATGTGGAAAAGGGCACAGTCATCCTTATCTGAGCGACTACAGAGAATCCGAGCTTTACCGTCAATAATGCGCTCCTCAGTAGATGTAGAGTATTTGTCTTCGAAAAATTGTCAGATGAAGAAATATTTGAATTTATCAAAAAACAAAGTATTTTAATAAAAAAACATCTGGCCACCGCTAAAGATGGTGTAAATATATCGCTTACTGATGAACAAATCTTGCTCATCAGCAAGCTCGGGAACTGAGATTTGCGTAATGCATTAAATACTTTGGAATCAGCTCTTTTTCTTGCAAAAGATGGAGTGGTCACTGATCAGATCATCCTGCAAGCAGGACAAAAAAGCATCTATTATGATAGGGACGGAGAAGAACATCATAACATCATCTCTGCTATCCATAAATCGCTTCGTGACTCTGATGGTGATGCAGCGTGTTATCGGGTACAAAGGATGCTGATGGGCGGTGAAGGTCCTTTGTATGTCGCGAGAAGGCTTTTGCGTTTCGCATCTGAAGATATCTGACCTGCGGATAACAACGCTTTGTTGCTTGCCAATCAAGTCTATGATACTGTTTCCAAGCTTGGAATGCCAGAATGTGATGTCGCTCTTTTTCAGCTCACCATCTATCTCGCAAAAGCAAAGAAAAATAATGTAGCCTATCGTACTGCAATCGCTACGAGGCAGGATGTAGAAAAATATGGTAATTTGCCTGTCCCGCTTCACTTACGTAATGCACCTACCAAACTCATGAAAGAATTGGGGTATGGTAAATGATATACATATGCACATGATCATATATTAAAAGATTCAAATATTACAAGATTGGAAGATGGAAGTGTGGAGGGATATGATACGAGTGATGTAGATCAGGAGCATTTCCCTTCCGAACTTAAATGACGTACATATCTTTAATTACTAATTTTTATTAATTTTTTATTTTTGTCAATTCAAAATTTATTTTTAACTCCCTAAAAACTTGTTTTACTCCCTCAAATACATATCTTGAGACAAGTCTTTTTAAATCTTTATGTAAATAAAAAATGGCATTCGCAAAAAAAATCACTAAAGCACCTGCTGTAATGGTTGAAACTAAAAAACTATCAGCAAAAGATAATTGTGCTGCTGGAATGTGTCCTAAAATGAAACATTTTTTGGTGCTTGGTCTTCTTGTTCTTAATACTATTTTGATCGTTTGGTGTTTATCCAATCAAACTAAAATTGAATCTGATAGAGTAGGGGGAAGAGCTAATTACAAAATGGTTCAACAAATCTACAAATCAGATGCATTCAAAGCTCAACAAAAACAACAGATTGAACAAGCTTTGCAACAATATCAACAAGGAGCTGCACAAGCTGCTTTACCTACAACAAAATAGTTTTATATTCGTAAATGTATATTTCTTATGACTACAGAAAAAAAACAATATCAGGCAAAAATGTTTATTATAGTTCTTTTGACGCTTAATGTCTTGCTTGGAATATATATCGCATTTTTCAAAAGGGATGCTCTTTGGTTGGAAACAATGAAAGCTGGAGGTTCTACAAATATGAATATGGCGAGACAATTGTATAACTCACCTGCATATATCCAACAACAAAAATCTACATTAGATCAGATTTTGGGTAGTATGAATCAAGCTGCTCCTACAGCAGAAACACCAACAGTAGAATTACCTGCTGTAACACAATAATTTTATCCCTCGGGATACAAACGACGTTAAACTTTTTTTCAAAAAATTTCGGCGTCTTATTTTATCTTAATAAATTTTGTTTTTATGACTACAGAAAAAAAGAATAATCAGATAAAAATGCTTCTTATATGACTTTTGGTACTTAATGTACTTCTTGGAATATATCTCTCATTCTTTAAAAGAGACGCATATCGATTAGAGACTTTGAAAGTAGGAGGAGCTGAAAATATGAATCTCGCTGTACAATTGTACAATGCTGATGCATATAAACAGCAACAAAAAGCTACTCTCGAGCAAATCTTAGGTTCTATGGGTACTACAGATACAACAGCACAAGGAGATGCTGCACAACCAGATACAACAGCACAAGCACCTGCACAGGCAGATGCAACTCCTGCTGTACAAGGAGATGCTGCTAAATTTGCTGCCATTGAAAAAGATGGATATATTTTGGGAAATAAGAATGCTAGAATCACTATCATAGAATATTCTGATATGCTTTGTCCTTTCTGTAAAAGACATTACGATGCTCAGACTATTGAAAATCTTGTAAAGAAATATCCAAATGATGTAAATATGGTATTCAGACAGATGCCATTGCCACAGCTTCATCCTACAGCTCCTATCTGATCGCAAGGTGCTGTCTGTGCTGGTAAACTTGGAGGTGCTGATAAATATTATGCATATACTGCTGCTGCATTTAAGCTCAATGAGTTTACTACAGATAATGTAACTGAAATCGCTGTAGGTCTTGGTCTTGATAAATCTAAGTTCACTACTTGTCTTACAAGTGCAGAAACAATTGCAAATGTAACTGCTCAAGTACAAGAAGGTAATGCATTCGGTATCAATGGAACACCTGGTAATCTCGTTGTAGATAATCAAAAAGGTACTTCTGTTTTGATAGCTGGTGCTTATCCTACTGAAACTTTTGAAGCTGAAATCACAAAGATACTTGGGAAATAATTAGACACAAGATTCAAGATACAAGACACAAAAAAAAACTCTCCGCCTAGGAGAGTTTTTTTCTTAATTTTCTTATCTGTTTGCTTTTTCCTTTTGAAGCTCGTATTGGAGTTCTTCAATATCTTTTTTGATAGCAGTCATTTCTTTCTTTTTTTCTCTGATGATTTCCGGGTCTACACCGCTTGCTGAGAGTCCAGGAATGAGTGTCCTTAGAAATTGGAGTTGTTGCTCTTTTGCACGTAAGCTTTCACGTATATCTTCTTTTTTATTTGTTACTATCTGTTCTTTACGCTGCATTTTGATACCTATGGTAATATTTATTATGTTTTCTGTATAATATTTGCTGAGCTCTTTTTCGTTTTCGAGATATTCTATCGATGATGCATTGATCAGTTTATACACTATTTTTTCTTGTTTTCTGAGATATTGCAAGAAATCTAAGGGTGCGAAAAAGCAGACATCTATCTCTTCATGTTTGGCATATTTGTATGTTTGTTTCATACTTAGAAACTTATCTATGATATCCATGAAAAGCTGTGTTTTGTAATTTTTGCTGATGCCCGCAAAGTTTTCTTCTATCTGTTGCTTTAATATCGGTCATTCAAATCCTAATACCTCTCGTATCTGTTGGCTTATGAACGGTATGAATGGATGTAAAAGTTTCAATAGGCTTCCCAAACATCGTAGCGTCACCTTGCTTCCATTTTCTGTATCTTGGTGTTTTTGTATCTCTAGATATTTATCACAAAAATCTTCTTTGATGATAGTTATTATCTTTTGTTGTAGCTCATGGAGTGTATTTTTTGCAATAGCTTCTTCGTATTCTTTTTGGAGCTCGATAGTTTTGTAGATGATCCAAAGCTCAAACTCGCTCAGACTAGCTTTTCTTTTTTCCAAATAACTTGTCAATTGCGTAAAATCAGCTATTTTTCTTGTTCATTTCTTATCGTACAAATGTTGTCCTACGAATCTGGATGCGTTTCGGAGCTTGCTTATGAACTGTTCATATTCTCCTATTTCCTGACTAGGATCTATCGCATAAAGTCTTGTGCAATCTGTTCAGAAATTTTTTATAAGCTCTTTAAATGTCTCTTTATTCTTCTTGTTTATTTTTTGTTCTTGCTGGATGTAACAGGTATCGAATAAAATCTTATCTTGGACATTATATCCTATGATGATAGTTTTGAGAAATTCGGAAATTTTGTTTTCATTGATGTAAAATATTTTTTTTGGCTCTTTTTTGCTTTCGTTAAATGCATTCATCATCTTGATCAAGATCATTGCGTTCCCTAATATCTCTTCTATTTTCTCTTTTTGTTGGACAAGTCAGGTATCATTACCTACCAAGGTATCGATATCAAATGTATAAAATCATTTTTTGCTGCTTGAGATGGCGATGGATTTTTCTAGACAAGTTGTTAGTGTTACAGAAAATTTTTCGAAGTGACCCATTCATTTCCCTTTATTAGGACCGATGTCTTTCTCTGTATATTCTATCAATTTTTTCAATTCATTCAGCTCTTTGCTATATCATCTTGGTAATGTTTCTGTAAAGAGCTCTATATACGCTTCAAGTGTATTTTGTTCTCCTGTACGGCTTTTGCCTAGCAAGACATCTATGCATTCCTCTATGCTGAAATATTGTTTGAGACGTCCATCTACGATGAGGTTGAATATGATGAGCGCGAGTACCGTGAATTTATTTTTGGTCTTTTTTACGGGCAGATTGAGGATTTCATTGTCAGATATAAAATAATTTTTTCCGCTTTCACTCTTCCAAAATGGCAAACAATATCCTTTGGAATCTTCTTTGGTCACGGGTCGATATTCCATGGTTTGGATCATATTTGTGATGGTATCTTCATATTCTTCCGGGACGATAGTCAATTTTTTTTCTTGGATGGCTGATTGGATGCTTATCAATTCTTTATCTATTCTGATGAATAACTGGTCAGAAAGCAATGCTCGTGGTTTCTCTCATGTTTTTTTGTGTACTATCATTTCTGTTTCAATATGCTTTGTAGATTCCAGATTGTGGATATCATCAAGATTTTTTATTATATTTTTTACGAATTCGCTTGCTTTTTTACCACAAAAATCACCTGCTGATTTGGTAAAACATCCGCTTTTATCTATAGCAAAATTGTCTATCCTAAGATCATTTTTTTGTGCAATCATCAGTGATTGCTTGTCGTGTGCTGGAGTTATCCTTATGATTCCTGTCCCTTTGGTCGGATCTACGGAAGGATCGGCGATGATCGGGATAGTCCTGTTGATGATAGGTATGATCACTTTGTTTTTTATCAGTTTCTTATATCTCTTGTCATCGGGATGCACTGCAAGCGCGACATCAGCAAAAATAGTCTCTGGCCACAATGTCGGTACGATGATTGATATATTTTTTGTGTCTACGAAATATCTGAGATTATATTGCTTTACTTCCATTTTTTTGTGTTGAACCTCATCCGTACCCAATGTTTTTTGCTCTTGTATGCTTCGATAATTGATAGAACAATCTTCGTAAATACGTCATTCTTTTACGAGTTCTACAAAGAGATTTCTGACGAAATTAGTATTTCTTTCTGAATATACGACATTGTCCGTATCGATACCAAAAAATATTCATGCTTTGGTAAGGAGATTCTCATAATTTTCTGTTTTTATATTTTTTCCTTCTGTATCAAAGATGGGTAATAATTTCGTTTTCATTCACTTCATCATCTGATACGTAGCAATTACATCTTCTTTGATGAGCCCGCTGATCGAAGCTAATGAAGTCTCTTTCGTTATCGTGATTGGGAGTTGTGTTATCACCGTCTCTCGTTTGGTAGCATCTTTTTTGGTCGTAAAAAGTTTTTGAAAATAGTTTTTTTTGAGAAGCTCTGATTCTATGGAGAAATGATTATATTTTTTTTTGATATCGGACATAATTAAACATAATGAATAATTTAAAATGAATAGTGAATAATGATGGAATTATATTTAACAAATCCCTCTCCCTCCGGGTATCTCCCTTTGTCAAGGAAAACAAATAAAAAAATACCTACATTTTTAATTTTTCATTATTAATTTTTCATTAAGTTTTGGAGTAGCCATAAAGTTTGTAGATAGTATATCCAAACATGCTTATCAAGATGATAAGCAAAATATTTTCTGCTGGGCCTACCACTATTTTTTTTACGTTATCTATTTTGAGTGTGGTTCCATCTTTACAGATCCCTTCAATAAGATAGTATGCATATTTGGTATTTTTTGAAAGTTTATTGAATGGATATTCAAACATAGTTCCTGTTGTCTCTCCTACTTTCTGCATCGTCGTTATATCACTGGTTTCAAAATCCGATCTATAGACGACATATTTATCAATGTTATTGATGCCTTTTCGGACTAAATAATATTTTTCTCCTATCTGTTGTCCGGTAACTGTTATACCCACTACTGTACAACTTACGTCTGATCATATCTTTGCTTGCGTTATCTCTGATGGAGTTCCAAGTGGATTACCTGAGTTATCTACTGGAGTTATCTGGAAAAAATAGGTATCTCCTATGTTGAGATTATTTATGATGATTTCGTTGGTTTGTACTGTAGTTGTGAGATTCAGATTGTTTTGGCTCGTTCCATAATCTATTTTGTATTGAGGTGATGTTCCTATGGTCTCTCGCGTTACATTCAATTTGCTTTTATCGATGCTATCAGAATACAGTCTGATTTTTCCTATAGCGATCCCTGCTTCTACAACAAGTGTCGCTACGCCTGTATAGCTTCTTGTCTGTCCTAATACAATAAGATCCACTCCTACTTGAAGAGTTCCTTGTGTATCTATGAGCACTTGTTTGGTGAATACTCAAGCGCTTTGTTTGTCCATAGGAATCGATTTCCCATCACTCAATTTTAACTGAGTAGAAGTTACGCTATCACTTGTGCTTACGGTAAATGTCACTTTTTCTCATTGTTTGATCGTTCCTGTCGGCTGTATTTTGATGCTATTGAATACTCCGTCTTTGATAGGTTGATAGGTGAAGGAAATGATTTGAGATTCACCGATCACTTCGTTGTTTGCATTCAGAATCTTTATTTGAAGGATATTGTCTCATTCGGTTATCCCGCTTACATAGGCGCTGATATCTCCATTTGCATTTGTCATCCCTTGGGAAACTGAATTGTTGTTGATATAGATATCATAGGGTGCATTGGGTAATGTCGGTGAAATCGCCATAACGTTAACGATGCTATTTTTTTCTATTCCTCCAGGTACTGGAGAAATAAGCGTTATCGGTTCAGCTGTCGTTCCATGTGTTGTAGTCCCTACGATAATCGTTTTTTGTCCTATGATAGTATCATTGATGATGTCGGAAACCTTGATAGTGAATGTTCCTGCTTTTTTGATGGTCAATCCTTTGGAAAATAATCTCACTCCTTGGTCTTGTGGAAGAAATGTGTAGAGTCCATCACTTGGAACGGTATAATCTGCGGTATCTACGATACCTTCAACTTCGATAAAAACATCTCATTGATATTCTTTGACGATATCTCCGTTTGCTTTTACTGCTTTTATCGTGATATCCACCGTTTGATTTACATCAAATGAGCTCGGTATCACTTCGACGATAAATGCATCAGGATCAGCAGCGTATACGGTATTTTGCGCTAGGAATCCTATTGCTAACATGCTGATTGCTGCTATGCTTGCGGTGAGTGCTTTACGTGAAAAATTCATAATGTGTGATAGGGATAAAGTGTATTATTCTGAATGTGAAGTTATTTCGTTGAGTGATCCGATAGAAAGATTTTTTTCTGTACCGTCACTGAGTTTCGCTACCGCTTCGCTCAATAAGATATCTCTGATCTCTCCTGTAAATGGCAATAGAATTATACTCTGACTCTTATCGACGTCTTGTCCTGGCAATGATTGGATCGTAATATCATTCATAACTGGATTTGCATATGTTCGTGTTCCTTGTCCGCTTAAATTCTGTGGATTTATAGTGACGGTAGTGTTGTCGAAACTTATGGTAAAATCTATGCTTGCGGGAGTCTCCAATTTCTCTGACATGAAGATATCTACATATCCGCTATTGGTCTTGTACGCGATATCCCATCATTTTTCTACGATGAACGCTTTTTCTTGGAGAGAAAGCACGCTTGCCAGGAAAAGATCCGGATTTTTGGAGATATAGAATATCCCAAATGCTACAAACGCTGCACCTATGATGATACCTATGTTTTGCTTGAGACTTCAGAAGATGATTTTCTTGTTCATTTCTTATCCAAATAGATAAATTTTATAGATATAAAATTATTATGTTTATGAGGATAAAAATCAACTCATAATGTATCCCCTTTAATTGTTTTTTTGTATAAACCCGAATTTATTTTTTTCTTTTTTATCGCCTTGCCGGCTGGGCGTTACTTTTTTCCTTCCAGGTGAAAAAAGTAACCAAAAAAACCCTCGGCACCATTAGGGCAGTATCACGGATTCACTTTGATCATATTGGGATAATTCCCCCAGACGTTGCTGGTGGTTTTCGGCTCGACCTACTTTTCACGCTGATTTGGTAATGGTGCCACCAAAAAAACAATAAAAAAACAGATACAACATTATATAGTATTAATTTCACAATATTTTTTTCACCCTATTTAAGGTGTACGGCGATGGAACATATCACTCCCCTGATCGTTGGATATGATACTTTTGGAGGAAATCAGATAAAATATTTTTTTTATGATCAGACATATTTCCTTCCAAGAAGAAATAGATATCCTCATTATTATACTTGGATGCTATTCAATGTAAGATATCTATCAATTTAAAGATGTTTCTTGTGTCAAACACCTCCAGTTCATTCTCATTCAATTCCTTGATGGATTTGAATATATTTCTTGCACGAGTCTCTAATTCTGTTTTCTGTACATCAGAGAGATTGTGTGATTTGTTGAGAAACACTTCGCTCAGATAAGTACAGAATTTTTGTACTACAGGATAGTCCAGTCAAGCAGGTAATGCGTACTCGTGAGATATGTTGAGTTCTCATGGCTCTATCCCTTTCTGTCTGCATGCTTCACGGACTACTTCTTCAAAACGCTGAGCGCGGAATGGCTGGCCTTCAAATTTTGATGGTCAAGAAGTTAGTGCAATATTTTGCATTTCATCTGCCGTCTTTTGGATATCTGATTGTAATGGAGATTCCGTTCCGCAGATACCGTTTTCTAGCAATACCCTCCTCTGCTCAGCAGTAAATCACGCTTTCTCCAAAATCTGAGCTTTCTCTTTTATTTCAGCTCGATTATAGTTATATACTCCAGATCATTCACGATCAGATCAAATATTATGGGCTTCTAAAATAGCTCATTCTTGTGCTGGCGTCATATTTTCTAATCATGGAATCTTTTTTGCTGTCTCTATTCTAACCTTTGGATCAGTAATGTTAGCATTTGCTTTTATATTTTCTAGAGAGATAGTTCTATTTTCTGCTGTCCATTTTTTAAAACCCTCAACATCAGTTTTAGAGCCTAAAACATGAATTTGGGATGGATTATGTGCAACATATTCCGAACCTTCACCGTAACCTTCATAGACAACTCCATCGTGATTGATTATGGATTTATCTATTTCTCAACCTGATTTTATATTTTGAGGATTTTTTATATTAAGAATTGCTGGATATATAAATTCTCCAATTTCTATTCACAGTTTTTTTGCTTCTTCTGAATGTTTCTTGGTATGTTCAAAACTTGCTTTAGCATATTTATTAGCAAATTCTACAGACGAACTAAAATAGATTCACTTTCCCATCAATCCACCCTCTTCAGAAATAATAAAATTATCAAATTTAGCTCCGCTTCCATGCCATACAATATTTTTAACTTTACTTTCAGGAAAAATTGTCTGCAAATATTCTAGATATTTTTTTGAAGATCCAATAGAACTTAACTCAGGATTCTTTTGAAACACAAAATCTATGCCTTCCTGATTTTTTAAGATATTTTCGCTATTCTCTTTTTTCGTTTCTTGAACTACTGGAGACTTTTGAAAATTAAACCTCTCCTCTATCGGCAGTCACACCTTTGATTTTAGGAATTCATAATATTCTTCACTATATTTTGCTTTGAATTCATATGCTGAGATTTTATAAAAATCTGCAAAGGTCTCTGCAAAAAATTCTTGCAATCACGCCTCCCCTTCTTGGAGCAGATACGCATCCAAAGTTTTTTCTGTTTTGATCTTTTCGTAAAAAATTTTGATATCTTTCGTAGATATTATATCTTTAAAATCTATCTGGTGTCATAACTCGTGTAATATCAATGAACTAGATCCATGTGCTCATTTCCCTGCATGCACTCACCCTGCCTCGTCTGCCATTCATGCTACATCATTCCAAGTAAGTCATGTCGATTCCCATCCACGAGGGATTTCTCATTTTAGATTTGCATTCTGTCTCCATGACGTCATTCATTCATCACTTATAAAAAATACGATATCTTTTTCTCTGATCTTGGCGATAAGTTCTGTCGGTAAGAGATTGAGATCAGCTAGATGTTTTTGAACTAGTTCTGAACTATAGTCTTTTACGATCATCGAATCGAATAATGGTTGTAATTTTGGATATTGCGTTTGTAATCTATCAAGAACTCATTGGGTATCAGGATTCATTTTTCTGAGATTGAATCTTGGTTTTTCTAATGCGCTCTTTATTTTATTTTCGTCTAATATCCCTTTCCCTAATTGTAGATCTTTTGCATTATCAAATAACGAATATTTACTCTCTGAAACTCCCAGATCGATAAAATGGAATCATGTATCTTTATCGTAAAATACGTTGCTCGCCTTGGAAGGATCTATCTGTAATCACGCTTTTTCTATTGCCTTAATATCTTTGATATAGTTGTCATAGTGTGTCTGGGGAATATCTGCTAGTTCTTGTGGAGTCAATGTTTCTAAAGATTTTCCTGGAGATTTTTCCATAATCTTATAGGTTTTTCCTTCATGGACAAAAACATCCATCACTTTAGGAACTCTAGATGTCGTCAGTCATTCCATAATTTTTTTCTGAGGTAATTCATGTGTATAACTTCACTTACTTTTAACTACTGCTACGAGATTCGTTCCTTCAATAGAAAACACTCACTGAGCATTACTTCCTCAGGTTTGCATATCTTTTCATAATCCACTAATATATCACTGGATTTTTTCTTGCGGTAGTTCATATCCATATTTTTTTATCACTTCCCTTTCTTTAGCTTCGCTCACATCAGTATATTTCGGATATTTATTTTCTAAATCCTGTATTTGTATTATATATTCATTTGTTGTTATCTCTCAGTTCTTTTTCTTTGTTCATAGTTCCATTTTTGCTTTTTCTCACTCTTCATATAATTTTTGTATATCAGGATATGATAGAAGTTTATATCTATATCGTTCATTAGAATATTTTCGATTCTTACCATTATCATCTTTTTCATATATTCATTTTGAAGCTCGATATTGTGGAATTTGAATTTTTTCAATTTGTTTTACCTCAACATCTTTTGGTTTTGTGATTATAACAAATCTTTCCTGTGCTCTAAACGCGTTTTTATCCTGTGCCATAGTATGGAAATACAATATTCATTTGTCCACTAAAGAAGAATTTTCCTTCTGTAAGGCAAATCGATAGGTATTATCCATTGTTGTTCTCAATCATATATGAAGCATTGCTTTGCCTCATGGTTTTAATGCTGTATATACCTCTTCCAATAATTGAGGTGCATCCTTAACATATTGTAGAGCATAGAAAGAATACAGATAATCCAGACTATTTTCTTTTCCTAGTTCAAATTGTTTAAGTCATTTTATTAATCCATCTGTCAAATCATATTTACGAATTTGCCCTTCAGAATCTTTATACATATCATTCTTATCTAGACCAATAATCTTTACTCATGGCCTTTTTTCTTCAATTTCTTTAAGTGCTACTGCCTTGCCTGCTCCTAATTCCAATATTTTGTCACCTGGTTTGAAATTTTCGCGAAATTCTTTAAAATAATGAAGAAATTTTTTATCTATATCTTCAAGCGTTCTATTATTTGTCATTTCTTTTTCAGTTATCTCTTTATATTTCTTTTCTAAATTCGCAGACAATTTCTTTTCTTGACGTAATTGCTCGATAGTTTTTCCAACTTCTTCTAATGTTTTAGAATAATCTTTTCCTGGCTCTTTGCTCAAATCAATATCTATACTATTGAGAATATTTTTTGCTACATTTGATCTCAGACCACTCTTGATTTTAAATAATTGTGCTAAATAATCTGCCTTGGCATCTATACTATTCATTATTTTTTGTGTATACGAAATATCCGTAACCACTCCTTCTTTGATGGTCTGTCCTGTAATAATTACATTGTCGGATTTGATATCTCCCTCTGATGGAACCATAGGAACGATCTTATGTGCAGCTTTTAGACCTATGACTAATGTGATTGTTTGCACCATTGATTCTAACGTGATGTTTTGTAGTTTCTGATCAAAGGTCAGAGAAACAATTTGATCGGTAGCCATCATACCCGCAATTTCTGTCGGTATCTGCAACCCTTTGCTGAGTTGCATGAAATATTTTGGATCAACTCCTTTTTTGAGTAGTGGTGATCATAATTTCAATACTCCTGCATTTAATGCTTTTCCTACTCCATTCATCACTCCCATATACAAAACACTTTTTGCTCGTGCAGCAGGATTTTTGAGTTCTTCAACTGCCGTTTCCCAATCATTTGATAATACTCCCGTAGTAATGGTATTCGCTGTATGAAAGACAGATCATTCTACAATCATTTTTGCTGCGAATAAAGCAATCCTTCCTCATGTTGTTGTTGCTTCAATTCCTCACAACAAACCTCTTGCAGCCAAAGAACCAAGTCATCCTGAAAATGCAGTCACAGCGATAGTGATGACTATCTGGTCTGCGATTCATTTTCGTTTCTGTATCCCCGCATCTGAAAATCATCATCTCTCCCCTATCCCTTCTATATCATTATATATCTTGAATAAATTATTACTCTTGCTCAGTTTGTCTGCTCTGCCTTTTCCATCATCGTATTTCAAAGCTCAAACCAACATACAGCTACTAAATCTCTGATATACTGCCATATTCTGTTGTTTGGTAGTAGTTTCTTTTATCTTGCTTAGGACCGATATATTCACTTGTTTTCTATCCCTGCCATTCATCTCAAACAGTGTCATTATGCTGAGAGGGAAAACACCGTGCTGTACGTAATACTCGCATCATGTAATGAGTTCTTGCTGAGTGATACGAATATTGTTTTTTTTACATTCCTCTCACAGCACTGACATAACTGAGATTGTCACTATGCTTCATTTATCTATTTGCTTGTTTATCTCATCCAATTCTTCCTGGATATTAGCATCTTTGAATGTTTTTTGGAGATGTAAGATATAATTCACTGGAACTTTTCACGTAAGATTTTTGATGAGCGTAGCAAATTCTTTTTCTACGGACATAGGAGATTGACCGTCCTTGAGTGTATTTTCTTTCATGTCTTTGAGAAAATCCGTGACGATTTTCAGATCTGGATATTTTTGGATATCTTCTGCATGCATGACATCATCTTTGAGACTACCCATACTTTCGCTTCAATAGAATGATCACATAAATCATTGTTTGGTACCATAAAATCCACCTCCAAGCATCTCTCTTGTGATAGAATAATACTCTCATTTGATTTGTTCTTTGTCTTTGAGAGATTGTACTGTTCATAGAGATTTGAGTACATTTCCAAATTTAATGAATGCTTCACATCCTACAGCATCTGATCCTGATATATAATTAGCATTTTTATAAAAATAGTCATAAGCAGGATTTTTATCACCTGACGATAAGCCACCATTGCTATGGATGGTTGTGTTGAAAAAATCAGCCATCACATTCATCTGTTTCTGATAATCCTCATACCTTGAACAAAATCTTAATGTGTTTTTTTGCAAGAATTTTGAGACATCCTTGATGATAGAATTATATAATTTATAATCGCTAGCTGATATCATAGTCACCTTCATATTTGCAAGAAAATCCATCATCATATTCTGTGTTTCTGTAAGTGTCTGGTTGAGTACTGGCATATTTTGAGACATCTCCACTGAATCGCTTTTTTCAATAAACGCTGATGGCATCTCTATGGTTTTTTTATAATAAGGATTTATCTCTTTTATTTTTGAAAAAATAGCTGTATTTTCCTTATACTCTTTTATATCTACAAAAGAGATATCGGTTTTCCCTTCTTTGATATACATCCATAATTTCAACAATTTCATATCTCCTTGAGTCAATTCATTATTTTGTGCTATTTTTTTTGTTATCTCTGTATACGCTTGTAATAATGTCTTTTCATCTATATAATATCCCATTTTTTTCTCTTTTATATTTGTGTCCATTTCTTTTGCAAGATCCTGCAAATTTTTTGGATCAGGAAGGAAATCCTTATTTTTTCCATCAAAAAAATCTTTGATCTCTTGACCGGTGATGATCACATCCTTATTTTTATCTATCTGTTTGAGGTTTTCTCCTGGCATATACGACTAGATGGCATCTAAAAGATCTTCTATATTTTCTTTGTCTTTCTCATCATTCTCTTTTTGTTGTATTTTTTTTATCAACTCAGTACCCTTTTGTAATTTTTCTTTTACTTTTTTGTTTTTGACAGTTGTGATGGATTGGTTCATGAGCAATAAGATTCCATCTATGGTTTTTTCGTCTGCATAGCTACTCTCCATCAATGCCAAAATCCCCTCAGCTAAATTTCGGTAAGGTATAAGTTTTGTAAGGATTTTGATGAGGAGTTTTTTCTTTTCGTCCATCAGAATATTATGGCAGTAAAAGTCTTATCTTAAGTATACGTACTCACGTGCATTTAATCAAAAAAATAGCCTATTTTATGAAACAAAAAATGACATTCTTTTATTTTATTGTATAATATATTTTATCCTTGATTTTATATCGTAAATGGCTATATTTATTCAAACAAAAAACATACTTATATGAAAAAGTTTATCCTTGTAACAATCGTAAACACCAAGAGTCAGGAACATCCTATATACATTTTTTTTGCGCCTATCCGTTGCAATGAAAATGATGAAGCATCTATCAAACAGAGCATAGAATCACAAAAAAATGATCCTAATGTATTGATAGCTATCATAACACGTGATATAGAGGAAACATCACTTGCTAGGGTTAAACCCTTTTTGGATCAGCTCAAAAAACTCATTAAAGAATGTACTTCTCTTGTTGTGAGTTTTGTGGACGCTTCTGAAATAGGAAGAATCCAACAATCATGTCAAAAAAACAATATATCGTATGCATTTTCTAAAAACTAATTCTAAGCCCGGTTTCCGGGCTTTTTTTTATAAAAAAAACCTCTCAATACGAGAGGGATTTGAATAGATTTTTTTAATACATTTCTTCTTGTGGCCCTTTTTGACCTGGATTGAATGTAATGTTTGTTTTACTTTCTTTTTTTAAGCTAATCTTCTCTATAGTATAGATGAAATCATCTCCTTTGAGATGCTCCTTATCCCTGTAACATATGGAAATGTCACCAGTTTTAACATATTTGGCTACATCTGTTGATGTAAGCAAATAATCAATACTCCTAAGAATAGCTCTACATTCATCACGGTTTTTTTTGAGATCAATCTTATGGACAATTGAGAACTGTTGTATTGCAGCACCAACAGTGTCCTTAATCTCTTGTTTTTTAGCATCATCTGAATTCCTTTTTTGCATCGTTTGACTTTGCATGTCACTCTCTTTTGACAGTGACCCGAGTATTATTCCTAAGCTTCCAAATTGAGGAGTTGGATTTCCTTCTAATACTATTCCTAAGTTTCTCATGGCTTTTTGTTTTTTTTGGTTTGTTTTTTGTTTGACTCTTACTATACTCATTTTCTTACAATTTTCAAGTAATTTATATTATATATTGACTTTTAGTCTTGAATATGTAAAAATTATCAAAACAAAAAACTTAATCCTATGGATAAATTCATATTTATTACTACCGTAAACAGCAAGATTCCTGGGAAACCCGTCCAAACCTTCTGTGCACCCATCCATTGCAAGTCTAGTCAGGAAAAAGCTATCACAGATCTCATAGAATCAAAAAAAATAGATCTGGGTACATTGATAGGCGTCATGCTCCCTGATACAGAGGAAAACATGCGTGAGGAAGCACAAGCTTTTTTGGACTCTTTTCAGGAGATCATAAAAGAATGCAGTATCATCATTGTCGCCTTTTTGAATGCTGCACAAATGAGAAAAATCAAAGGCTTGTCTCGAAAAAATGATATGTTGAAAGATATGTCTAAGTCACAAGATATTATCTCAAAAAATTAATTCTAAGCTCGGTTTCCGGGCTTTTTTTTATATTTATATTTTTTCTTTAATATCCTTCGGAGACATACTTTTGGGGGGCGGTCCCCATTTCGGTTCGTTTTGGTTAGTTATTTTATCTTGGTTCAAATCACTATCTCGTGGCATGCATCTGGGGGTGATAAAGTCTTTTTAAAAAGAGAATAAAACAATAATAAAAAAAAACCTCTCAATACGAGAGGAGTTGGATAAATTTTTAATACATTTCTTCTTGTGGTCTTTTTTTGTTGGCATGAAATGTAATGTTTGCTTTTTTACATTCTTTCAAACTGATCTTATCTATACTAAAGACTGCGCCATTTCTATGGAGATGAAGATTTTTGAATCGTAGAGTAAGATCACCCGTTCTTAAATATTCATCTATCTCTGTTGATGTAAGAAGATCAATACCTCTATAGATAATAGTGTACTCATACTGATTTTTTTGAAGAGCAATCCGATGAACGAGTACGAACTGTTTTATAATCGCAATAACGGTATTATAAATCTCTAGTTTTCGACTATAATCCCAACTTTTCTTTTGTCTCGCTTGACTGTTGATGCTTCTATCAAAAGAAGATAATGTTTTTTTTGTTCCAAACATTCTTTTTAGTACGCTTTCTAATAATCCCATATTTTTATATTTTTTTGTTTGACTCTCTCTATACCCATTTGGTTATAATTTTCAAGTAATTTGTATTATATATTGACTTTTATGCTTGAATATGTAAAAACTATCAAAACAAAAACAAATATTTATGCAAAAATATATCACAGTATCCGCCCTATACGATCAAAAAGGAGAAGCCTTTCTTTTATGTATCTGTATACCCAATAATTGTCTTCCACAAGATGAGGGCAATATAAAAAAAATGATTGAGGAACATAAAAAATTCTCAACTATTGAAACTATGATAAAAAGCCATCTTTCTATTGAAGAGTACAATGATTACCAGCCACTGTTAGCTAGTTTTAATCTACGCGTTCCCAACTACGACAACATCATTGTGTATTTTGAAAATTATCCTAAGGATTTCGAAAATGCTGAAGTAACTAATCTTTGGACGGCAGCAATCCAAGAAAAAAAAGAGTTTAAAAAATTTTTTGCAAGCGATTCTAAAAATATGCCTAATTAAATCTCCTATGTATCTTATGAACCCAGGTTTTCCTGGGCTTTTTTTAACATTAAAAAAAGCCCTCTCAATACGAGAGGATTTGAAATAGGTTTTTAATTACACGTTTCATTGATCAGATGCTGGTATTTATCCTTCATCCTGAATGCCTTACCATAATCCCCATCAATTTGGGCATGTTTAAGACATACATCGAATTCACCTACGCTTCCGGAGGTGTTGTATAAAATCCGTTTTTGGTTTTTTTCCTTACATCCTCGATACATACAATCATTTTCTGGAGAAAATTTATATGTCTTTGTATTAAGTTTGTGATAACGATTTCCATACAATCTTTTAACTTTGATGTGTGGGTGATCATCCAGGTTGAATTTTTGCAGCTCTTTTTTGTCGAATTCTTTGATCCGTTTATCATGATCTTCATATCCAAAGAGACTAGCAAACTCTTTTGCAAAAGAAACTTTGACTCTGTCTGCGTTTATCTCTTTGACTATACCATTTGTGTTGTAAAAGGCATGTTCGTTAGAAACTACCACCAGGACATTGTCCGTAAGATTTAATGTATCCATGTTTTTTTAATTTTTTTTGGTTATTATTTTTGTTTTTTGTCGGATTACTATGTTTATTTCCTATCGAAAGTCAAATCCTATTCACCGGAATATATAGATTCCCAGATTTCTCTTTCAATTTTGTGATATATATGTATAGTATGTATGATTTTATCTGGGATACCCGTATGATAGAAGCAAAAGTAGTAGAAAAATTCTTACATACCATACCATCAAAATATCCATATTTTTTGAAGCATTTTGCTATTATCCAAAAAGCGTGTGATTTTGCCCTTCATGCTCATACAGGACAAAAGAGGAAGTATTCTTGAAATCCTTTTATAGAGCATCCTCTCAATGTAGCGCTACTCTGAGCCAAAAAATTTAATGATATTAATCTCTTTGTCGCAAGTATCTTACATGATTGCGTTGAGGACAATGAAAATATCCCGCTTTCAACCATTTATGAGCTTTTTGGGGAAGATGTCGGATTTATCGTCGATTCTGTGACAGACACTACAAATTATTTTTTGCATGATCGTCAGCATATATTTCACGATAGGATAGAAAAATTTCTCCATGGAGGAATGCATGATATCAGATGCATCTGGCTCAAACTTCATGACAGAGAGCACAATATCAATACCTTGTGATGACTTGAACCTCGTAAACAAATCAGAATGAGCTTTGAAACCCAAGCTATCTATGAACCGCTCAAAAAACTTTTTGGCTGATATAGGAACAAACCAAAATCACTTGAAGTATGCCATGAATTGTTTCATCATTATCTGATTGCAAATCGTATCACTACGCCTGAGGATATAAAAGAGGCACTCCTCAACCAAACATTTTTTGATTTTGATAATGATACCTTCAATCTTGTATATAAAAATTCCAATCGTATCTTCTGGGAGATAAACAATAAAAAAGTATTTAAGAAACTGATTGAGAGTAAAAACTTTGATGAAAAAATCGATATCATCTCATTTCAACAAGATGCCCATGACAATTTTCTGGTTGTCTTCAAATATAAGAAATGAAATGTTTTTGAAGGATTTACCAGCAAACTCAAAATACATACTAATTTTTCATAGTGTCTTGTATCTTGTATCTCATACAAAAATAATTAATCATTTAGCTGTTTTATCATTTATGTAGGTATCATGAACAATCAGATATATAATCTCATTTCAGATGCGACGTTGAGTGATGAATTCTCTTATTGTCTCAGAAATAGGACACTAGAACAAAAATTTCTCTACATGCAGAACTGAGCTCAAAACTATTATGATGTAGTCGGTACTGATAAAGTGTATTATGGAAAATATCCTTATGACCTGTTTGTGGATTTTGGGAAAAAATATATCTTTTCAAAAAATAAAAAAATGGCTATCATCAGCCTATGATGTGGAAATTCTAATATAGAATCATTTATTTTTGAACATCTTAATAAAGATTATCATATCGATTATTATGGAGTGGATTCGTCAAAAAATATGTTGGAGCTTTCTATAGAAAGGATGAAAGATATCAAAGATATCGATAAAAATTTCATCTGTGCTGATTTCTCCACCAATGAATTCAAAAGAGAACTCAGTCAACTGACGATCAACAATGATATCAAAATATTTACATTTTTTAGTAACACTTTTGGTAATATCAATCCTAATAATATCATAGATATCCTCTATAATCTCCTCAAATCATGAGAAAAAATATGGCTTGATGTCCGCCTAAGATCAGGAAAAAACACGAAAGATAACCTCAAAGATTTTGATAAATATTATGATTATATCTCAAACAATGAGATGACTAATCTTTTTTTCAACCCGATAGAATGATTAAACATTACAAAGGAATATTGAGAATTTGTACTCAAAACGCATAATATAGAACACCTAGAGGCAATTAATTATCAATATAGTTTTGTTTTCAACAAAAAAGCCAGCGTTACGATAAAAAACGAAACAACAACAATCTTGCCTTGAGAAGAATTACAGGTAGTGAATATCTATACCTATGATGCTGATGGACTTATAAATTTTTTTGAAGGACATAATTTCAGACTTATCCAAAAATTCATCCAAGACAATAGAGGACAATTTCTTTTTGAAAAGATGTAGATCTTATTTGAATATTGAAACATTGAAAGATGGAAACAGTATTCTGAGATAATAATGTGTTTTTTTAATTCTTAATTCTTAATTCATTAATTTTAGTCCTCGTCTTGGGTCAAAGGAATCCTCTCAATATCAATGGATCGTCCTCGGAGATCAGAGAATATTTTTTTTGAAAATCATAGACTGCGTCAGTAGTTTTTTTGAGATAGATGCCATCTATAGCGCCACTATACATTCATTGTGACTGTAAGAAGTTTTGGAGGATTTTGATTTCTGAGCTTTGCTGTCACTTGGTGTAGGCTCTATAGAACAAAAAAATCTTCACAGATTTTTCAAACCCCCTTTCGGTTTCCCCCTTATCAGGGGGACTCTTAGTTAAGGCTGTAGGCATTCCGTTGTAGTATTTTGCTCCATCTATGATTGCTGCGAATGTTCCTGTAGCGTATAAATCAGCGGGTAAAAGCCCTTTATCCTGCATATCCAATTTCATCGTATATCTCGTCATCTTGCCAAAGACTCAGCAATCATGATTTTTTGCTCAGATTATTTTCTTCGCGACTTGGTAGGCACAGAGTGCTTTCTTGGTATGGGTTTCATAGGTTCAATTCCGATATTTCTTATTGAGATATCCAAGTTTGACTAAGTATTTTTGGAGCGTCCATGTCCGCATATCGTTTCTTCATTCTTCAAGTTGCTGTATCCGCAATGCGATATCAAAAAAGTTTTTGAGCACGGGAACATGGTCTCGCTTCAGTGAATCTTTAGGCGGAATCTTTACTATCGAGCTCTCACAAAAATATCCAGTCATTGTTTTTTTACCGAAAGTAAGTGCTCTGATAAGCCCCTCTTCGCCTCTTCCCATCCAGACATCAATACGATCATTGCTTTGCCCTCTCTCTCCTGAAAGCACGATTGCTCCTCCTCTATCAGCGATCTCTCCTACACCCAGTCCTGGAAAATAGATGATGGATCCAAAAGGATATGATGCAGGTCATGCGAGCATACCATTGAACACTTTTTTGCCTGAGGCTCCGACATATCATTGGCCGTTGAGCGTCACCTCTTCTTGAAAGCTTGGTTTGTAATAAAATACCTGGCCGCTTTGCGGTGAATAATATGCAGTCATAGTAAATCTCCTTTCTTCGCAACCGGAAAATTGGAAAGCGGAGGTAAAGCTCCCTATTAACGAGATTATGACTAATAGAAGAATGAATTTCTTTACCATATTATGTATGACAATTAAAAGATTAAAAGATTATTAAGATTTAAATATTGAGCTTATCAGTTATTTAAGTACAGAATCTTTTAATATTTTAGTTTTTAAATATTTTAATAAAATTTATTTTTAGGCTTGATAATTACAAGGGGTTTTTTATTATTATAATGGACAAACAATGGACGAATAATAGCTAAACAATAGACTAAAAATAGAAAAAAATATATTTGTCGCGAAGCATTTATCGTCCCGATAAATCGGGACATTTGTCTATTTTTTTATCATGAACGTAGTGAATTAGTAATGCTTAGAAAATTAGAAAAAAAAATCAATAACTGGCTCGTGGATTTCGTGATATGATGATCATATCTCGGTGATTTCCGGACACGTAATTTTGAAAAACTAAAAAAAATCGGGCTAGAAGCACATGCACATATCCTTGCCCTTTTAAAAAGACTTAAGAAACGATATAGGGAATAACAAATTTAACTAATAGTGAAAAGTGAATAGTGAAAAACGTTGGTATTTTTTTTACTTAAAACTTAGCACTGAGAACTTAACATTAAAAATATTTACTTATATTTCTCTGCTTCAGCGATAACTTTGTTCATGACTTTGATGCATTCTAAAGGATATTTTCCGACTGAGCTCTCTCATGAAAGCATGATGTATTCAGCGCCTTCGCGTACCGCATAAAAGATATCGCTCACTTCCGCTCTCGTAGGTATCGGGTTGGTGATCATAGTCTCCAACATCTGTGTCGCTACGATTACAGGTGTATTTTTTATCTTGCACTCTTTGACGATATGCATCTGATGTCCAGGAATCGTTTCTACGGGTAATTCAGTCCCTAGGTCTCCCCTAGCAACCATAATCATATCACTCGCATCGATGATATCATCTATATTATCAACCCCTTCCTGATTCTCTATCTTGGAAATTATTTTTATATGTTCTCCGCCGTTGGTGTTGAGAAAATTTCTCAGCTCCCTGACATCATCTGATTTTCTCGTGAAACTCAATGCGACATAATCAAAATTATTTTTGATAGCGAACAGGACATTCTCTTTGTCTCTCGCTGTGATACCCGGTAAATTGTAGTGGATACCGGGCAGATTAAGATGCCTTCTAGATCCTACAGCAAAATCATTCAACGATTTCACCACTATATATTCTGATCATTTTTCTACGACTTCTGCCTCAAGCAGTCCTGCATCGATTTTGATGAGCGTCCCGATCTTCACATCTTCTACTAGAGTCGGATAATCACAAAATAATCATTTGGGATCACGTTTGCTTTCGTCGGTATATATTTTGAAAAGTTCTCCTACCTTGTACTCGATAGGTATTTCTAATGCACCTGTTCTGATCTCCGGTCCTTCGGTATCAAGCAGCAATTGGAACTTCCCTCCGATTTTCTGTTCAACGCTATGTGCGACATCCGCATCTCTTTTTGTCGTCTCTTGCGTGTAATGAGGAAAATTAAACCTCAGTATCCTGATACCATTTTCATAACATCTGATAAGCTGTGATTCACTATTGTTTGCTGGTCCCATGGACATTATGATACTGGTCATATAAAATGAATTTAGAATTTAAAATTTATTTATCCTCGAAGGGGAGAAGGCAGCCCCGCCTTGCGGGGTTCAATTTAGAAACGAAACAGAATATTTAATTTAGAATTTAGAGTTTGTTATTTTTGTCATTGCGAGTGAAACGAAGCAATCTTGTCTTTTTATTTTAGATTGCTTCGTCATTACATTCTCCACCACGGCGGACAGGCTCGCAATGACCAAATCACTTATGCGATTTCGTACATCTTCTTATCATCCAAAAACTCTTTTGCGAGACTGATTTTACCTTGGTCATTTGCATACATCGTATAGATGATGTCACCTTTTTTGACGGTATCACCGAGCTTTTTGTGGAGATAGAGACCTGCTTGTAGATCTAGTGGAGAACCGAGCGTTCTCGCGACTACGTTTACGACTTTCATATCGATATATTTCACTTTTCCTGATTTTTCCGCTATGATATCCTTTTGGATTTTCGCTAATCCTAATTCTTCAGAGAGGACTGTAGGGTCACCCTTTTGTGCTGAAATTATTTTTTGCATCATCGTTCGCGCTTTACCGCTGATAAGCTGTCCATAAGCAAGTTTTTCTGCGTCTTTACCTTTTGCTAGGCCGACAAGTTCAATGATCTTGGATGCAAGAAATACCGCTTTGGTTTCAAGATCCATCGGTCTCTTTGCATGCTGCTGCAAGACTCTCAAGACTTCTCTCACTTGCAATACTGCTCCTACACCTGCACCGATGGGTTCTAATGCAGAAGTCAGCTCTACATCAACTTTCATGCCGAGTTTTTTTCCTACGTATTCATATTTCTTTTTCAATATTCTTGCTGTTTTCATATCAGGCACTTTTGCTGTGGGTCAAACGGGGATATCGATAAGCGAATGATTGATACCCATCGCATATTTTTTTGCCATGATGCTGACGATAGTCCTTGAGTAGGATTGCATAGATAACGGATATGCTACCTTGATGAGTTTTTCATCAGCGGGAGCGAGATCCAATCCTCCACCTCGTACCAAACAGCAGTTATTTTTTTTGACTAAATCTTCAATCTCTTTTTTGCTGAATGAAATATCCATAAGCACGCTCACACATTCACCGGTTGCTGCTGGTGTGGTGATTGCTTTGGAAAATGTCTTCGGCATCTTGATGCCTAGTGAAGCAAGCAACGGGATTATAATCATCGTCGTTTCGTTTCCGGGTACGCCTCCCATACAATGCTTGTCAGCGACTACTCATGGAAAATGAAGCATTTCACCGCTCTCTGCCATCGCTTTTGCCATCCGATAAAGATCCTCATCCTTTGAAGGGAAGAAAAATCCCATCGCAGAAAAGTACGTAGTCAGGATGTCCGTAAAACGGTTATTTGAAATATCTTTCATAATCGCCAATATCTCTTTTTGGTTGAGTCTTTTGCCCGTCAATCATTTTTTGAGCGCTTCCAGAGATTCTGAAGTATTTTTGGTGAATGCTATCGTGACAAGCTGTCCGCCTTGTATCTTATATTTTTCTTGGATATCTTCATATATCCCTATTTCTCCACGTTGCACATAAGTATTGCTCAGATCTGCATCAAAGACAAATTCTTTACCTTCATAGATGAGAGATACTTTATCCATACTCGTAATTCCATGTTCCCATGCATCCTGTTCGTTGATCAATACGACTAATTCGTCTCCTTCATGGATATCGATTATTTTTGTTTTTGCCGTAAAAACTGCTTTTTTTGCGGATTTGATTTTCTTCATTTTTATTGTGATTCATAAATAAAATCTATCTCTTTTTAGAGATTATTTTTGTTTTTATCTTTGAATTTGTGGATGGAGTACCATCAAATACAAAAATTTTTTTCATATGTTGAAAGAAAAAAATCATGATGAATGTCCATAGGATATCTCTGGTAGTCCATAAGATATCATTTACATCTAATTGATAGGATCCCCTATTCATCCGGTCAAATTCAAGACCCAAAGAGAATAAAAAAATTCATAGAACCAAAAATATCTCCCATCTTTTGGTTTTGAGATAGTTGACGACACCAAAATAAATTCATACTACGATCAAGAACATGTAAATTAAATTAATAATCATGATAATATAATTTAAAGGTTAAAACATTTAATTTAGAATTTAGAATTTAGAAACAAAATAATTAAATTTAGAAGTTAGAAGTTAGAATTTATAATTTAGAAATTAGCTTATTTCGTTTCTCTCGGCGTGTTTGATATCCTTGTTCAAATTCTTTTCAAAGAATTCAATTGCCTGAGCTAGTTCTTTGTGAGTTTTTGCGTATTCATGGATATCTATTCATGCCTTGTATGCTTCACATGATTGCACCAAAGCGGTTGCACCTTTTTGTGTTCCCCCCGGGTGTGCATGACATCATGCTCCCATCGTGGTGATAAAATCTACATTACCCATCACATCTATAAATGGTTTTAATAATGTCGGATTGAGCCCTCCTGAGATGATCGGGCAGCATTTTTTGACTGCTCTTCGTGAGTCATCTTGTAATACGGTATGATGTGCGATATCTTCTTGGATGTCTCTGATGAAGTCATCATCAGTTTCTGGAATAGTCCCTCGTGATTGATGGAATATATGCCCTTCAGCCACTAAGTTGAGGATATTGTGTGCAGCAGTGATATCCTCTTCAGGACTTCCTGCCATCTTACCTACTCCGGCTGTTCCGGTATGGATACCTGAGGCACCTGCTAGTCTCGCGAATTTTGATAATACTAATACGGTGAATCCTATCGGATTTTCTGGTCTGGTGAATGCTCCATGTCCTGCTCTATGGAAATGGATAAAGACATCAGGATATTTTCTTCTGAGCGTCTGTACTGCCATCCATCCTGCTGTTGTACCATCAATCAAAAATGCATATGAACCTGCTTCCATTCATGAATTTTTGATCATTTCACATCTTGAAATCATCGTATCATAATCGGCTGCTGATACATTGAATGAATGCACTTTTTTGTGCCCGGTCTCTTTGACTGCTTTGGCCATAGCTTCAGCGATATGTTTCACCATCTTATCATACGGACAGAAATCCTGGTTTGCTTGTGGTTCGTCGTTTTTGACGAAGTCACCACCACCCACTCGGAAGTCATATGCCACTTCAGCGTATTCAGCAGAAGTGAGTCCCATCTTAGGTTTGATAATGGTTCCCAAAATCGGTCTTTCATATACATCCAGATATTTTCTCATATCATCCAAAGTGTAACTTGGTCCGTCATATTGTTCTAACATTGATGAAGGAAACCGGACATCAAGTAATTTCAATGCATTGATCTGTTTCATTCAAAGCACATTTCCTACGATATACGTCAGAATATTCTGAACATTTCCTCCACGGTCAAATAATCTTCGTGGATAGGCTATCCAAACTAGGTTTCTTTCGAGATCTATTTTATAGACGAGTGAATTCATTTCACGAGAGAATGGTGTCTCTGTCCTTACAAGAAAATTTGTTCCCGTACTTGATTCTGCTGATACTTCACAGGCAGCCTGAAGGAAGTTCAAACCTTCTCCCGGCACGAGATGAAATGCGCAGAGCATATATTCACCATTTTGCGGGTTGGGCAAATCCAAGTTTACATACGCTGCTTGATGTGAATTGAGCGTAGCTCTCAGTTCTTTGATGTCCATTGATTCTGATTAAAAGATTAAAAGATTATTAAGATTGGAAGGTTATTAAGATTGAAACGTTGAAGGATGATGATATTTTTTTTATTGTTTGTCATTGCGAATCCGCTGTGGCGGATGAAGCAATCTTAGTTTTTATTTTAGATTGCTTTGTCGTCATTATATTCCTCCTCGCAATGACCATGTTTTCATTTCTCCATATTCTCTATAATAATTATACTACTTTTTTTGTATCTGTCAAATCTATATCAATTCATTTTCCATAGATATCTCTTCCCATGAAGACTTCTTTTCCACTATCTTTTTTACAAATTTTGGTCTGGTGATAGGACCCTCTTTGGATAATCCTTGAAATCATGCTTTTCGATCATGCTTTTGACATATTTTTGCATAGTAATCATGAGAAATCTTTTTTAAGATTTCGTTACCATGATTGAGAGTATACTCTAGCTTTTCTTTTCGACCTCATCAGGCCACAATCTGTGCCAGGTTATATCCATTAAATCACATTTTCATTAATTTTCCGACTTTCTCTTTGTCTTCAAAATATTCTAACTTCTCTTTTCGACCTCATCATACCACTATCTGAGATAAATGCGATCCATTAAATCATATTTTCTTTAAATTCTCAACTTTATTCTGATTTTCAAAGTATTTTAATTTCTCTTCTCGACCTCATCACGATACTATCTCTGCTAGATGTCATGGCCTGAATCACATTTCTTCTAAAGCTTTCATTTTATGTTCATTCTCAAAATATCTTAATTTCTCTTTTCGACCTGAATTTCTTACTATCTCCGCTAAATGTCAGGGTTTGAATCTTATTTCTTCTAATTTTTCAATTCTCTTTTTACTCCCCAAATATTTTAATTTCTCTTTTCGACCTGTATTTCTTACTATCTGTGCTAAATATAATGATTCAAATCAAAATTTCTTTAATTTTTCTATATTTTTTATGTTTTTTTTGTCTTCAAAATAATCTAACTTCTCTTTTCGTTCTGCATTTCTTGCTATCTGTGACAATTCTGGCATTTTAAATCATAATTTCTCTAAATTTTTCATTTTTTCTTTGTCTTGGAAATAATTTAATTTTTCTTTTCGCTCTGCATTTCTTATTATCTGTAATAAATTATATCCATCAAATCCTATTTTCTTTAGATTCTCAATCTTATCTTTATCTTCAAAATATTCTAATTTCTCTTCTCGACCTCATCAGGACATTATCTCTGCTAAATGTGATCCATTAAATCATATCTTTTTCAAATTTTCAATTTTATCTTTATCTTTAAAATAATTTAGCTTTTCTTCTCGCTTTCCGTTTGTCACTATGGTAGATAAATCTCATATTTCAAATCACAAATTCTTCAAATTTTCCATTTCCTCTTTGTCTTCAAAGTAATTTAACTTCTCTTTTCGGTCTATATTTCTTATTATCTGTGTTAAATTTGATACATTTAATCATATTTCTTTAAATTTTTCTATATTACCTTCATCTTCAAGATATTTTAATTTCTCTTCTCGACCTATATTTCTCACTATTGATGATAAATTATAAGCACTAAATCATATTTTAATTAATTTTTCAACCTTATCTTTATCTTCAAAATATTCTAATTTCTCTTCTCGTCCCGTATTTCTTACTATCTGCAATAAATGATGTCCATTAAATGGTACTATGCTTTGGATATTCAATCATTTGCTTATCAATGTCTTTAATTTTTCGTATCCATTGAATTGGTTTAAGATTTCATGGATATATTTCACATCTCCTAGTATGATATATGCTTTTTTATAATTTTCTTTTAACAAATTAATCGTTTTAACCCCATCATTCCTATCCAATAATCTTATTATATCTTCTTCCAAAAATCATATCCCTTTCAACCGTTGAATATCATCTACAGATGTTTTTGTCATATTATCTTCTAACAATTTATCATATCCAGACTGTAAAATCTTACTCATCCTTGTCAGCTCTTTTTTATTCTTTCCATCCATTTTGGGGTCTTGCTGTAAACCATTCAAGATGTCTAACAGATAGAGTGCATATACTCAGTATTTTTCTCAAAAGACCTTTTTTGTTATATCTAATTTTTGATTGTATATTTTATCAAAAACGACAAAAATATCTTTTGCCTTATCTCAAACTATCTCTTTTATCTTATCAGAAAGATCATCCCTTTTTTCATTCAAGGAATTTTTTATTATGTTCTTCCAAAAATATTCTCTCGAAAATTGATTCACCATCTTTCATTTGTTTGAATTTAAAATATTATTTTATCATCCATGGAAGATTCTTCTTAACCACTTTCTTGATATCTTTGGGTTTGATGATCCCATATTCAGTGATGATGCCGGTGATGAATTTTGCCGGAACCTTATCAAATGCATAGTTGATGATCTCAAGTCCCTTGGGAGCATCCGGTCGAAGTTCTTTGCCAGATCTCTGTTCTATCTTTACCGTATTTTCTGTATCCACTTTGGTCAGACTTCCTACGATATACACGGGAATCTTGGAATGCCAAGCCGCTAATGCCAGAGAGAAGCTTCCTACTTTGTTATAGACACTTCCATCCATTTTAATCGCATCAGAACCTATAATAAGCATATCAATATGTATATCCGAATCATAGAGATTATCAACGAAAAACGGTGCTAGATCATCTGTTATCATCGTATCAGGCACCCCTGCCTTCAACAGATCTTGAGAAGTCCTTCTTCACTGATATAATGGTCTTGATTCGGTATTGTATACATGGATATTTTTGCCTTGCTTGTGTGCTGTCACGAGCAATTTCACTACTGATCAAGAATGACAGTGGGTCACGATGTTCATATTTTTTTTGATAAGCTTTGCTCAGATCAATGGCCTCAAAGCCTCCTCTCTTTCGATATCACCTAGATAGCTTTTGCATGCTTGGAATAATTTAGTCGTGATTGTTTTGAGATCAGCCCCGCCAGAGGGGCGGGCAGGCTGCTTATCTAATAAAGCCTTATAACTCGCTAAACAGTATTTGAGTCCATTGAATAGCATGGGTTCTGTAGCTCTCGCTTGTCTGAGCAACACTACCGCTAATTTCAAAAAAGAATCAAATTCCTTAACGGATTTGAAACTCTGTTTTTTTATCTCTTTGGCCAAAATATCTATTCCTGCTTTGGCGATATTCGTCGCTCACTGGATTTTGATGCTTTTGATATCCTCAGCAACTGTTTTGATGGCAGTAAGGTTCATTTCGACATAATTAATAATTAAAAATGAATAATGAATAATTTTGGTATTTTTTTATTTTGTCATTGCGATCCCGCTTGGGCGGGAGAAGCAATCTTAATATTTAATTTAGATTGCTTTGTCGTCATTTCATTCCTCCTCGCAATGACAACAATTATAAATTCTAAATTTAATTTTATATATTCTTGTTATATAATGCCAAGAAGAATGCTTCAAAAAATGCGTATTCATCAGGATGAAAATCTATCACGATAGGATCACCATCATCATCCATGATATATATCTTCACTCTCTTATGAGTATCATATTGTTCGGTGAGAATATATTTCACCTGTTGTTCAAAAAGTATAAGAGAAGTCTTTTTAAGATCATTTTCTTTAC
The DNA here is from genome assembly GCA_964495905.1 of uncultured Candidatus Peribacteria bacterium. GTDB lineage: Bacteria > Patescibacteriota > Gracilibacteria > Absconditabacterales > Absconditicoccaceae > CAJBLF01. The sequence continues at coordinate 4,229 of CAZBWN010000056.1, read as the reverse complement.
CATCAGAAAAATAGATTTCTGTACAGTTTTTACTAGGATTTTTTACATCCACTACTTTGAACGTGTTGAAATTTAAGGCCATTTTCATTTAATTACAAATTAAAAATTACGAATTAAGAATTTTGCGGTATAACAAATGTTTGTAAATTTGTATACATATCACTCTCTTCATCGCTCATATCTTCGAGCATTTGAAAAATCGCTTTTTCTGCATCAGTATAATATTCGTCTTTTCTTCTCCTTAGTATAAGGAATTCCTTTTCAGAAATTTTCTGGAGTTTACTTATTTCTTCCATTCTTTTTTTTATTATTTTTTCTCCACTATCAAACATCCTTATGAATAATGCTTTTTGAAGGTTATTAAATGCCTCATTATAATGATAGATAGTTATAGGATTATAATCAATTTCTTTTGCTTGATGTTCTCCACCTCATGGAGGAGGCATTATTTTTCATGGTTTATGAGAGATAATCACTGCATTATTATTGAGAAATGTGGTTGGAGAGGATATTTTTTTTGTTTCATCTGCTGCTATACCTACAACAAATAAAGGTAAGGGACTATTAGAAAATGGCCCATTTTCTTCTTCTTTTTCTTTTTTCATAAACATTTCATTATCAAAATTCCCACTTTCTAACTGAATCAACATATTCTTTCCTTCATATTTTATCAAGTTATAGAGAGTTCCTGGAATCATTTTTTCTTGTCTTTTTTCATCCATTTTTTTTTCACTGTCCTTAATTTTTTTAAAATTATAAAAACACTGAGCTAATCTTTTGAATGCTGCTATATCAGATTTCATTGTTTCTGATTGTTTTCTTAAGTTATCAACAATTTCAGCTTCGGTGCTCTCATAATGATGATGCTCCTTTGGATGTGTTTCTGATCACTCTGGATGTAACTCATGTTGTTTGTATTTGTTCATTGCAGATAATAAGTGTCTAAAAGACTTATAATTAAGTATATCCACTCCTCTGCTTTTTTGCAAAAAATATAAAAAAAAGACGCATTTTGAGCGTCTTTTGACTGTACAAATCGTAATTTTATGATTTACTTTGTGATTTCGGCGATATAGTAGATTTTTTTTGCTTCATTATCATACAATTCTATCATAGGAGATGTATTGGTATATCATTTTTCTTCCCTGTATTTTGTGATGACAGGATAGACTTTCATAGGCCCTATCATATAGGATACTATATTTCTTAGAGGAAATTCAACAACTATCTTGGTTCCCGCACGAATTGTAGTGATCTTAATATCTTTATTGCTCGTTAGTTTCTTTGCATCTTGCGGGTCAATCACTGCTCCGACATCGCTTCTCAGATTTGCTCATGAAACTGTTACTGGATTATCATAATAGATGCCTGCACCTGTAGAAGATACAATACCTGCACCAGAAAGTATTTCATATACTTTGGTCATCGAAGGTCATACCTTGCCGTATTCACCTACGAACTGAGTATACGCTATCGTATAAGGACCCATATTCTGCTCTTTAGCTTCAAGCTTTGAGAATCCCCCGAGATACCATCGATTGATAAACGCTAACACAATAAATACAGCAATTAAAATTAGCAGATTTTTGAAAAAAGATTTTATGATTTTCATTGAGATATATTAAAAATTAAATTTTAGTCACTGCTACTTTACCGTCTGGATCGATACCTTTGATCTTTACTCTGATGACTTGACCGAGTTTGAAATGTGCAGTAAGCGGTGTACTCAATTTTTCTCCGAGATTGGAGATATGACAGAGTCCCATTTTCTTTTTTGGAAGCTCTACAAACAATCCGTAGTCCTCGATTCTCTTGATCTTCGCGTCAAACTCTTGCCCTACTTCGAGATCAGCCACTATATCCATGATGATTGCTATCACTCTATCAATGACTGTTTGATCTCTATGACCTATATAACACGTTCCATCATCTTCAAAATCAATCTTCACACCATCATTTGCATCGATGATACCATTGATCACATCACCGCCTTTTCCGATGACTTCTCTGACTTTATCAGGTTTGATATGGATGATTTGTATTTTTGGTGCATACTGTCCTACTGCAGCTCTTGGTTCAGCGATAGTCTGGATCATAAGGTCCATGATTTCATTATATCCTTCGATAGATCTATCGAGAGTTTCAAATATGATATCCATAGTGATCCCTTTTAATTTCGTATCCAATTGGATAGCAGTGATCCCATCTCTGGTTCCTGCAACCTTAAAATCCATATCTCCTGTAAAATCTTCAGTCGCCATAAGATCGTTAAGCACCATATATTTAGTTATATTGTCGTCATCATCATGTTCAGTCATAAGTCCCATTGCGATACCTGCAACTGGTTTCTTGATAGGCACTCAAGCGTCCATAAGCGATAATGTCGATCCACAAACAGATCCCATAGATGTAGATCATCCTGAACCTAAACATTCAGAAACAGCTCTAATTGTGTAGGGAAAATCTATCATTGAAGGAAGCATTTTCTCCAACGCCTTTTCTGCCAATCTTCCATGTCCGATTTCTCTTCTTCCTGCTCCTCTCGTACCTTTTGCTTCTCCTACAGAAAATGGAGGGAAGTTGTAATGATGGAAATATCTCTGATGTACGTTATGGTTTTCCATGTCGTCGAGAATCAGATATTCTTTTGGTCCTCCTAAAGTCACTGTCGTCAATACTTGCGTATCACCTCTCCGGAATAATCCTGATCCATGCACTCTAGGTAATGCTCCTACTTCACAAAAGATCGGTCTGATATCTTTTTGATCCCTATCGTCGATTCTTTTTCCTGTATCCAAAGTACGATGACGGAGAAAATATTTGATTACATTGAATACTCACATTTTGATCTTAGTCTGTGTGAAATCAGTTTTTTCATTGTTAGCGATATGTTCTTTGGCAATTTCCATTACCTCTTTTTCTAGAGCAGAAGAGATATCATTGAAAGGCACTTTGGTATTTCCCGTAAGTGGCTGTAATTTTTCTTTGGTAAGGATATTGCTGATATACGCGATAAGTTCTTCTGAGGGCTTATTATAAACAATTTCTCTAGGCGTTATCGTAAGTGTCTTAAGGAATGCAGCTTGAAAATCGCATGATGCATCGATAGCTTTTTGACCTATTTCAAATGCTTGTTTGAGCAAATCTTTTGGTACTTCATTCGCTTCCGCTTCAATCATATTGATTGATCATTTTTTACCTGCTACTAGTAATAAGAACAAGCTTTTTTCTCATTCAGCTCTCGTAGGATTGATGATGAATTTATCATCGATATATCCGATCTGTGCTGCACCTACGGGTCCATCAAATGGTAACCCCGCAGCCATTACAGATACTGATGATCCGATAATAGTCGCAACTCCAAGATCCAATTCTTGATCAAGAGCGAGTGGCGTGATACTGATGACTACGTCATTGATCATTCCCTTTGGAAACATAGGTCTCAATGCTCTATCTGTAAGCCTACAGTAAAGTACTGCAGAATCGGAAGGTCTCCCTTCTCTTCTTCTATACGCAGCTCCTCCAAGTCTTCCTGCTGCAGAAAAACTTTCTCTGAAATCGATCATAAGCGGCAAAAAATCTGAGTCTGGTCTTGGATTCTTTTCCATTACGGTAGAGCACAAAAGTACATTGTCTCCGAATTGGAGTTTAAGCGAACAGTCTGCTTGGACTGCTAATTTTCCCGTTTCAAACGAGAGTTTTTTCCCTTCTCGGTCAAATGACTGAGCGTGGATTTCAAATACTTTTTTTTTGATAGCCATGAAAAAAATAATGAGGATAAAAGTTAAAAGAAAATACTCGTAATTAGACAGATTAGAAGTTTGGAATCATATGTATCCCGAATTTCTAATCTGTCTCGCTAATTATCTTGAATTTCTTTCAGCCGAAACTATAGGGATTGGGAGCAAAATTGCAATTATAAAAAAACTGTAATCGTTATGCTTAGAGTTTTATTGTATACTTTCTAACATTGATTTATATAGGAAACAAAACAATTTATTTTTTTTCAAAAAACATTTTTTTTCCTTCGGAGAGTAACTTTCTGGCATTGACCCAGAAAGTCACCAAAGAGGTCTAGTTCTTTATAAAACTCGCTACAACATCTAGTTCGTTTTTTTAGAATGTACCCGGCTCGGACATCTTATAAAGAACCAAAAGAGCATTGACTACTTCTTCATTTACGATTCCCTTTCAATCTTTTAAAATAAATTCTGATGGATAAAAAAAAT
>CAZBWN010000055.1:0-2342 GCA_964495905.1 uncultured Candidatus Peribacteria bacterium | reverse complement strand
TAAACAAACGAACATAATCAATAATCCTGCGACTTCAAAATAGATATTTGGAATCTTTTCTCCGTCCAATCCTAGTATCGATCCTGTCTGATATAAGAATAGAAATAGGTTGTATATACTATATAAGAACGCTACGCTGGTTCCTATCGTGATTAATGAATACATATTGAATGTCTTCATCTTGAGTGCGGACCATGTTCATTTGTAAAAGTCAGCACCGATGATAAACTGGATAGGAATACTTAATATCAAAGATATGATTGCTGTTCGTGGCATAATCAAACTTCCACCGGGAAGTACTCCTGGTAAAAAATCATACAGCATAAAAAGGATCATAGGAGCACTTAATATAGCCGCTCGTTTGAGTTTTTTCCATCGATGTTGTGTTTCATGATTTCTTTTTTCTGTCTCATTGATGGCGTGTTTTTGGTCAACAATGGATCATTCATATCCGGCATTTTTGACTGCTTGGATAAGATCTTTTTCAGAAACATCGGTTGGATCCACTTTGACCATAGCTTGTGCAGAGGAAAAATTAACACTAGCTTGTAGCACTCCTGGTGTCTTTTTGAGTGATTTTTCTATCAACAAGGCACAGCTGCTGCAATGCATTCATTCTATATCTATGGATACCATTTTGCTGTTGGTGTCTATAGGTTTTTCTACGGGCATTTCACAATGCTCGTCTGGCGTACTTGTTTGAACTGGGATTGCTTCAGAAATCTGTTTTCATTTTTCTGTAACTGAATATCCTGTTCATTCGCTGATCAGTTTTGCGATTTTTATTTTGTCAGTTTTTTTTTCGTCATAAGACACTTCCACTTCTTTCTTTTCCAAAGAGACAGTAATAGACTTGATTCATGATACTCCATTCAAACTCGCAAGAATCAATTTCTCGCAGGACTTGCAATGGATATCGGGCATAGATAAAAGTAATTTTGTCATAGAGATAGTATAAATGATAAATGAGTTCCCATACTACTTATCGTATGGTTGTGTTTGTTATTTGATGCTTTGCTTGATTTTTTGTTCAGATACTTTTTTTTCATCAAACTCTACTGTAGCTGTTTTTCCTGATACGGATACTGATTTGATGCCAGGTAATGTTTTGATGAGTCTTACACATGCATCACAATTGATTTCAACTTTTGTTGTAGCCATGATACTAATAGTAAAAAGATAAAAGTTTTTATTTACCTATACCTGTGGTGTAGGTATACAGTATATCGATTTTTTTTAGATTTGCAAATACAAATGTATTTATAAACAAATGTTTTTTGATTTATGCTATTATTGTATAATGATACTTCATTGATACATTCCCATAGCTCAGCAGATAACCTCATAGTTCCCTGCTTGGGCATTATCTATAGTGATGGTGATAGGTTGTCCTGCTTTGATAGGATATACGTTTTCATCAATACCAGGAATTGTCATGGTTCCCATACATCATCCACCATTTTCTGTTGGAGTGATGATAAGTTTATAACTTTTACCTGCAGCTAATGTCACTGTTTCCGGATTGAGAGCAAAAGCGGTGTGTCAGACATTCACTGTTTCGTATGCAACTGTTGAGACGATTCATGAATCGTCTGTATCTGTTGGTGTAGTCACGGGTGCTGTAGTAGTAGTTGCTGTATTAGTAGTTCATGCACATGAATTTGCTGTGCTTGTCTTTCTTGCACCTCATCCACATCCACATCATCATCCGTTTGCTCACATATTGCAAGAAGAAGCTGATGTTGTTGTAGGACTTACTGTGTTGTATATATTTTTTTTGGATCATGCAAAAAGATTGCTAGAGGAAATACCATAAAATAATATCCCTGCAATAAGTATTCAAACGAGGATCATTCGTCCTGAATTGGAATTTTTTTCTTTGTGGGTTGTATGTGTATTGTGTGTCTTATGAGTCATGTGTAATTAAATTTTAAATTTAAAAGTTTTATTGTACGATTATTTTTCATTGATACATACCCATGGTTCAGCAGACAACATTGTATGTCCCTGCTTTCATATCGGTGAATCTGTATATGATAGGCTGTCATTTTATGATAGTATGTACGGTACGATCCAGCTTCGGTATAGTCTGGCTTACCATACATCATTTTCAGTTATCGCTAGGAGTCACTATCAATTCATAATTTCCTCCCGCTTTCAATGTGGTGATTTCAGGTACAAGAGCCAACCCATCAAATCAGATATTTACTTGCTGATATTCTCCTGTAAAAGAAGCGCTTTGATTGATATCTCTAAATGCGGATAATCATCACAACATACGTCGGCCATTCATGATCATGAATATCCCGAAGAATACGATCAGCGTACCTATGATAGTATGG
>CAZBWN010000054.1:0-6141 GCA_964495905.1 uncultured Candidatus Peribacteria bacterium | reverse complement strand
TCTTTCATTCAGCCATAACTTCGAGATAGGCGCCTTCTTCAAAGAAAAAGAACTCGTAGATAAACTCATAACTATTTTTGATCAACGGAAGAAAAAATCAGTGTCGTATACCACATTGGATATAAGGCTTAATATGCGGGATAAAGTAGTACGTGCATTGTATAGGATGATATTTTATATTATATAAAAAAAAAGTAATCTTTTTAAAAAAAAGCAAAAAAATAGGAGACAATGTGCCTCCTAAGATATATTTTGAAATATTATATTATTTATAATTTTCATCTAGAGCCTGGTATTATTACATCCCATATATTTAAATTTTTTTTTATTTTTCATGATTTATTATTTTTTTTTCATTTAGACTCTTCTTTTTGACTAACAACATCCGGATTTATAACTAGAGATTCCTTAAGAAAACAAACAGAATAGAAAGAATCAACATAAGTATGATCATCAGCCCATGTATCTTGGCCAAAGTTTGCACAATCACCATATCCATCCAACCAGCAGTGCATTAATCAATTGATATCATGGAAATTTTCCTCAATCGTTTCTAAACTACCAGCAAGTCTATGTTCAATATATTTTTTACGAAAATTAACATATTTTTCATCAATAGTCTCTCATGGTTGTGTATTTATTATTTTTTGAATCATTCTTTTTGTTGGTAATCTTCCAAACGATCATTTTAATCTTCTTAATGCCTTTTTACTAAACAATTGCTCTCATATCAAGTGGTTTGGTACTCATGAAACATATTCTTTAATATCTCATTCTGGATTTGTTTTTACTTCAATCTTTTCTATTGTATACTTTTTTCAATCCCATATTTTTGCAGATTCTTTTTTGATTTTTCGTGTTTTATCACTCTTTTCTCTATGGTTTTGTTCTTCAAGTTCTGATATTCCCATTTGTTTATCTAATTCTTCATTATTTTTTGCAATCAAATTATCAATAATTCTTGCTTTAACTTTTTTAGAATTTAGAAATATATCTATTTCTACATCAGTAAGATTTTCTACATTTTCTAACGTAATTGGATTTTTTCAAATTGGAGGTGTCATGATAATAACATTTAAAAAAATAAAGTTAACATACCTAAGTATACCCCCCCTCGCAATTTGTCAAATATTTGAGGGACTTTTTTTGTTTTGTTGTTTTAGGGCACCATTATCCAATCAGCGTGAAGTGTAGGTCGAGCCGAAAACCACCAGCAACGTCTGGGGGAATTATCCCAATATGATCAAAGTAAATCCGTGATACTACCCTAATGGTGCCGAGGGTTTTTTTGGTTACTTTTTTCACCTGGAAGGAAAAAAGTAACGCCCAGCCGGCAAGGCGATAGAAAAGAAAAAAGTAAAAGTATATCCAGCGAAGCGTTTTTATAGGAGTGTTTGCCCCCATGGGGCAAAACAGTGAGCTACAAATGACTAGCAAATGAGCTGAAACAGAGAAAAGCGAACTATGTATTGGTTTTACCTGATTACAGTCAAATAATAAGAACAATTTACAATCAACGACATCCAAAACATCAAAAAGACGAAAAATAACGACATTAGCTATTGCAATATGATCAAAGTAAATCCGTGATACTGCCCTCAAAAGTATGTCCAGCGAAGCGTTTTAAAAAAAAATCATGATTTTATCATATTTGTTTTTCTACAAATAGATTTGCATTTCTTCAAAATAAGATTATACTGTGAAAAAATACAAACTTTTATAATTTATCACACCATAAATGATTATTTTCCAAAGAAAATCTTACTTAAAAACGCTCACTGAAGCACTGAAACACGAAAAAACCATCATTCTCACATGAGCGAGACAGGTAGGGAAAACTACACTTCTCAAACAATTTCAGGAACAACAGAAAGATAACATTCCTTGTTTGTATCTCAATTGCGAGGACTATTTTGAAACAAGATTTTCCAATCTCAAAGAATTCTGCACGTGGATACAGACAGAATTTAATTTTGATGTAAATAAAAAGGGGATCATCATGCTAGATGAAGTGCAATCACGAAATGATCCAGATCGTTTGCTCAAAAGCTATCACGATAATACAAGCACCAAAGCAATTATGATAGCTACCTGATCAAGATTTTGGTGACAGAAGACCCTTTGAGCAAGCATGGTAGGAAGAGGAAAAAAAATCCATATATTTTGATATTCTTTCCAGGAATATTTAGAAATTCAAGGCATGAAGATAGATAATATGAAAAATATCACCTATGCGATGATTCAAGAACATCTCAAACAATATCTGACATGGGGATGATATCCAGCAGTAGTCCACGCAAATACCAGAGAAAAGAAAATCCAAAATATCAAAGACATCGTATATTCTCGGATACAAAAAGATTTTGGATATTTTTTGGATAACAAATACCGTCCTGATTTTCTACGTCTTATGCAATATATAGCACACAACACCTGATCCTTAGCGAAAGTTGAACAATTAGCGCAATACATCTGATTTTGAAGAAAAATAGTAGAAGAAATGATTTCTTTCATGGAAGAATCCTTCGTAATTCAGCAAGTCTATCCTTATTTTACCAATAAGAGCAAAGAATATACCTCTCTGCCAAAGATATATTTCCATGACATAGGCCTTTTACATTATCTTACCTGAATTTTTGAATCCATAGATTTTGACGGAAAGATAACAGAAACGTTTGTTCATGCAACGTTATGAAGACAATATGATGCATGAGAAGTATTTTACTATAAGAAAAAAAATATGAGTGAGATTGATTTTATTTTCCAAAAGAACGACGGAAAGTTGATTCCTATTGAAGTGAAAACATGAGACAGAACAACAACGCCAGAGATATTTCATAGGTTTGACGAGCAATATCACAACAAGGTAGAAAAATATATACAAACAACAAAAAGCATAGAGAAAAAAACAAAAGAAGATTTTCATTTTGAACTCATACCTTTTTGGAAACTGAGTGTATAGAATTAATTTAGTTTTTTTAATTTAGACCCTTTTCAATAAGAATTTTAAACAATTAATGACTACGGAATCTATATATTTTAGCTTGTAATACAATCCAAAAGAATGCTTGAAATAAAAGATTTACACCCTTTAGCTATCTGAACATATTGACTGTGAGCAAATAGATATGAGTCTCAATCGCAAGATTGAAGCATCCTTTTTGATGATTCAAAAGATATGGAAGCATTGATGTACCAGCATAAGAATTGACAAAACTATGTTGAAACAAGCTTCATCTATGCATGAGGACAGACTATGAAGTTTTTGTGAAAGTTCTTGAAAAACATACCTCGTAAAAGTATTTATGTTAGCGTCAAAGTTGAAAACTTTGTTGAAAAACCAGAAGATATCGAACAACAACTCGATACATATTTACAGATTATGTGACTTGATTTTGTTGATGAATATAAGATGCATACTCCAACAGTTTCAAAACTATGAATACAGGAAACATATTATCATATGAAAAAGCTTATAGAAAAATGAAAGGTAAGATACCTTTGAGCATGTAATTTAAGCCTGGACCAATTAAAAATCCTCAATAATGAGTTTGAAATCAAAACATTTGAAGGGCTCTATAATCTTGAGTGCAAAATAAATGAAGATGTCGGGATAATAAAATATTGCCAAGATAATGATATTCGTTTTATCTGTTATCAACCACTCCGTCGCAATAGAATCGCTAATAACAATCATCCTTTTTTAAGAGATCTAGCAAAAAAATATTCAAAAACACAAAATCAAATACTATTGAACCGGATTATTCAATCCAAAAAAATATGAGCATTGGTTAAGACATCAGACATCAATATTGCAAAAGAGAATCTAGATTCTCTAAATTTTACTTTAGATCAAGAAGACATCAATATATTAAATAATTTTAGGGATAAAAGATTTGATGAAATCAAGGTTGATCGAGATAATAAAGATTGAATATCTATCTGGAAATATGCTAATCAGATTGATTAAATAATGTTTTAGATAGATAATGAACAAAGCCAAAAGCTATAAAATATATTTTATCATATAAAAATTAAGATAATATGAGCAATGAAAATAAAATCAAAACATTAACGTTGAGATTAGAAGAGCTGTATACGAAAGAGAGTAAGAAACTAATTTTTCACGGATGGCATCATGTAGTATTTGTAAAAACCAAAGCTCTTGATTTTGCCGTATCAATACATGCTGATGTATTTTTAGTGGAATCTGCAGCTTTAGTACACGATTTGAACTATATAATCAAAGCATTTTCTGAACCTGAAGAGGCTAAAGAGTATCGCCATGATCTTTTATCTGAAATAGGATATACAGAATCAGAAATAGAAAGGATCGAATCGATAATCATGGAATCCCATACCGCTATAAGAAATCACACCATTTCTAATGAATGAAAAGCACTAAGTGACGCAGATACATTATTTAAAGCATTACCGATAACACCTATCCTATTTACGAGTAATTACATACAACAGAATCAGATAGATATCCAAAAATTGGCTAGCAAAATAACTTCAGAACAAAACAAACTGTTAAATGAATGAATATATTTCTATACAGACCTAGCAAAATCAAAATATCTAAAGCGAGCTGAAGTCAATTTAGCTTTATGGAATAATGTATATGAGTCCCTAAAAGATAAGGATATAACTGATATGTTAGATAATGCCAAGAAAATGTGAGTATTATAAAAAAAAAGCTAGTATTGACTTATTATAGTAAATATGTAATATAATTTTACAAATAAATATCAAACAAATTAAAAATAATCAATATGAAACAAAAAAAAATTGAAAAAGAATCGATTGTCTATTGTTGTCATAGAAAAGGAAAGATAACAATAATATTAGACAGAAAAGCAATGATTCTCTTAGAGGGCCTGTTAGAAACAGACGGAAATAGTATTTCTATGGATATAGAAGAAGTATCAAGACCATTTGAATCATTTTTTTTACCAAGCCAACATGTAGAACAAGTTTCAAAACTTGTTAATCATGAAATAGCTATTTTCATACACGGAGAACAAAATCCCTGGCAAAAATATAATCCAAAAATACTAGATATGATAGAAAATTATTGGATTAAAATGTGCAGGGAAGAGAACAATACGAAAAGATTTGAAATAGCAAAACGGGATTTCTACAGATTTACGGGAGAGTTAAACGCCGTAAAGCATATTGCCGAACACCTTGTAGTAAACTATCAGAATCCTGATAGATTCAATTTATTAAACTAATTTAAGCCCGTAATCCGGGCTTTTTTTTATATAAAAAAAATAACTAACTTATATCAGCCCCCAGATGCATGCCACGAGATAGTGAGCAATTCATAGATAAAGTATCCAACCGAAACGAGCCGAAATGGGGACCCACCCTTGTGGGGTTTGAGGTGAGTCAGTAGGTCATGTATATTCGAAATATATGTCCTGAGTACTGCATCTGGAAAGAGTTTTTGCATACTTTTGGGGCGCCAAAAGTATGTCCAGCGAAGCGTTCTTTAAATAGAGAAAAAAAATAGAGAATAAACCAAAAAGATAAAATGATTTGATTTTTAAAGAATTTTATGTATACTATATCCGTTTAACCCGAGGAGCAGAGAGCTAAAAGCGTTTTCTTCCTCTCATTAAAGAGATTGGCTTAATTGTCAGTCTCTTTTTGATTTTCAAATTGTATAAGATGCCTAATATCAGTAAGTGGCTGAATAGCTTTTCCAGAAGCTTTTCTAAGATATTTAGAAGTATGGAGAAAATGCGTAACAATCAATTTTCATTTTAGAAAAAATACAGATAAAAATTACTTTAATTTATTTTTATTACTTTTTTTTGATGTTATCATAATACAATGTCCGAAAGGATTACCCCATAAACATCGTAAGAATTATACAAACTCAAAAAAAGAAAAAAATAGACAAACATAGGACAAAATATGTAATCATCAGAGAACCCGTACCACAACACATCACTTATGTGAAAAAAGGCAGATAGCGACGAGTTAGAGAATATTCCCCAATCTCGAGAAGAAACCAAAAAGAGGAACCAACCCTCCTTTGTAGTTCAGATATATATATTTTAATAGTGGAAAAATCACTCAAAGCTAGTATTGACTTCTTATAGTAAATATGTATAAAATATATATTATTTA
>CAZBWN010000053.1:0-1822 GCA_964495905.1 uncultured Candidatus Peribacteria bacterium | reverse complement strand
TTTAGGAAAATATCTTGAAGCGAAAGCGAAGTGATCGACATCACAGACCATATCAAAACTTATGTGATTAGCGCCAAAAACCGCTAAAATAAAAAGAGGGTCTGTCATAATAGATGTTCCTATCGAACAAGTGAAAAAATGAGATATCATCATCGTAAAACCAGGTGAACAAGTACCTATCGATTGAGTTTTGATATCCGGACATTCAAGCATAGATGAATCAATGCTGACATGAGAAAGCATACCCGTAGAGAAAAATCCATGATCCAAAATATTCGGTTGAACAATCAATAAGCTCTGAAGCTTTGAAATGGAAGCGACCAAAATCGGAAACGAAACCGCACTTGCACAGATCATCAGACTCATCCAAGAAGCACAATGATCCAAAGCGCCTATCCAATGATTTGCAGATAAGATATCAGCGATATTTGTTCCAACCGTTATCGCTATAGCATTGCTCGTATTCATTATCTGGTTCTTCTTTATCGGTGCAGGAATGACTGCATCATTATTATATTTTGCTGCCGTGATCGTCATCGCCTGTCCATGTGCATTATGACTTGCAACACCGACGGCATTGATGGTGGGGACAGGTAAATGAGCTGAGATGTGAATTTTGATAAAAGGAGGAGAGCCATTAGAGAAACTCTGTAAAGTGACTACAATCATATTTGATAAAACAGGAACCATCACAGAATGAAAACCAAAAGTGACGAATATCGTGTGAGTGAATGGATATGACGAAAATGATATCCTTCCGATAGCGGTAGCTTTGGAAGCGAAGTCTGAACATCCATTAGCAGAAGCGATTGTCAATTATGGGAAAACTCAGAAAATGAAAATGGAAACAGTAAATAAATTTCAAGCTGTCCCAGGAAAAGGAGTCCAATGAGAAATAGGAGGTATGACATATTTTTTTGGAACTAGGGCATTATTGATAGAAAGGAATATCCCTATCGAAAATCTCAAAGAGATGGAACAATTAGAATCTGAATGAAAGACAGTGATGTTGCTTGCCAACGATACGGAAATGTTCGGAATGGTTGCAGTAGCGGATACGGTGAAAGCAAGTTCTGCTGAAGCGATTGCGAGACTCAAAAAAGCATGACTTATCGTATATATGATTACAGGAGACAATGAAAGGACAGCTCATGCAATAGCTCGCCAAGTAGGAATAGATCATGTCATGGCGCAAGTATTACCGCAGCATAAAGCATCCAAAGTAAAAGAACTTCAAGATCAATGATACATAGTTGCAATGGTAGGAGATGGAATCAATGACTCCCCTGCACTGACGCAAGCCGATATCGGTATTGCGATGTGATCAGGCGCTGATGTTGCGATGGAATCATGAGGTGTAGTCATCATGAGAAATGATCTCAACGATGTCCTTCATGCAATCCAACTCAGCAAAGAGACCATGGGGAAAATCAAACAGAATATGTTCTTCGCATTGTTTTATAACATATTATGAATACCTATCGCTGCGGGTGTGTTAGCATCATGGGGATTCACATTAAAACCGGAATTTGCAGGATTGGCTATGGCGATGAGTTCCGTCTCCGTAGTATTGAATTCACTGCTTCTCAAGTTCTTTCATCCAAGAAAGAAAAATCGGATCTCTATTTTTGCGCCGGTGATCATGACTCTGTTATTTCTCGCATTCTTCTGGAATTTCGCCAAGTTAGGAGGAGGTCAAGATGTATCTTCTATCAGAATCGGCGCTGAATTAAAAACAGATATCAATCAATTCTTGATAAGCAAACCAAATAAAATCTGATTTACAAGTTCTGATAAAATCATTTCAGACACAAAAAATACA
>CAZBWN010000052.1:0-8090 GCA_964495905.1 uncultured Candidatus Peribacteria bacterium | reverse complement strand
GCGCGGGAATTTCATTTCGTTGCATAATCTGATTATTTTGTCTGTCTCTCTGACGAAATTCACCAATCTTCCCACATAGAGATAATATTCTTGGGGTATCTCTTGGACTGCGGGGATGAAGAATTTGTTGGGAATGCGGGGATATTTTATGGTTATATGCTGCATGTCATAGAGCTTTTTAGCTTCTTCCGCTGTGTATTTGCTGTTGGCATAGACCTTATCAAACTTAGTATACTTAAGATCCCGTATCCTGAGCTTGGGCACTATCCGATTGAATATCTTGCCTTTGATGCCTGTGAGTTTCTCTTTGTATTCATTATAATGCGTCCGGATATATTGCATAGGGGAGTGGAGATAGAGTGTCATCGGAACACCTGATACCGGAGTGATATTTTTTGCTATGGCGAAAGAAGAAATCATGATATAGTCGGGCTTGTATTTTTTAATTTTTCTGGAAAGAACTTTCATAAGCAGGGGATAAAAAAACATGAGATTGCGATAATCAAAAAGTCGTGAAAGAACGGAAATCTCGTGGGTGCCACACCAGAGAAAAAACGTATTTACTCGTGAAGGGAGGGCCGTGATTATTTTGAGTGTATGATGCTGTGTCTTGAGTTGTCTGCGATCAGAAAAAAGCGTGAACACGGTTGCTTGCGTCATATCTTTCTGTTCGTCGATAAGATCCTCAAGTACGCTAAGTGCTCATCCTGGACTGATTCGGCAATGTACGAAGGCGACTTTCATACTATATAACTAAACAATATAAATATATTTGTCACTTTATCGTTTTATCGTGAAGAAAGCAAGGAAAAACATTTATCATCAGAACTGCTTGAAAAATATCATAAAAACCGTATTAATCAGTCGTTTATATCCCGCTATGCGGGATAAAATCCTCAAAAGAGATATTTTATGTTTTTTTTATTATAGATATAATGAATAAAGAAGAAAAAGTATTTGTAAGAAATAATCTTATCAAACTTATTATCGGGCTAATCTTATTAGGATTTTCTTTCTCATATATCCAAAATCATCCCGCTGAAAAGGCGTCAATTTTTTCCGGTTTCCAAGTGCTTTGGCAGAGAGCAGTGGTGTATGTTCATAAACTGACCAATACTGATTCTGATGCTTTCCAAAAAAAATATGATTATGAAAAGACCTATGAAGAGCTTATCAATATGGCGGAAAATAAAGAGTGTGTAGATTCTTCTGTTCTTAATCAGATCAAAGCTACCTATGCTAAGCTTAAGAATGAATGAGTTGATACGTTGGATGCGAATTTGCCTGGGTATATGCGTGATGCAAATAAGTATAAGAATATGATTGATAATTGTACGAAATAGTTTCATCTAGTAATTATTATTAAAACTCCCGTAATAAGGGAGTTTTTTCTAAAAAATCTTATTTTTTCTTTTCCACCGCCTTGCCGGCTGGGCGTTACTTTAAATTCCTTCGGAGATTTTCTTTCCTTCGGAGACATACTTTTGGAGTGTGCCCGTGGCATGCATCTGGGGGTTATGTCTAGTTTTTTTATATATTTTTTAAAAAAACCCTGCGGTTATGCAGGGCTATATTGTTATCATAGAAAAGGGATTTTTATGTGTCGGAAATTAATAAGGTCTTTGAGGAGGATATATATTCAGAGTGCCATAAGCGCTATAAAAAATACAAGGTTGATATATCATTCTACATTGAAATATTTTTCTGGTTTGAGTTTACCGATCCCTTGGATTAATACTCCTAATAATCTTCCTCCATCCAATGCTGGGATAGGGAGGACATTGAATATTGCAAGTGCGAGTGAGATCATACCTGCGAATCCGAGATAGAGTTTTCGTCATCCTACAGTCAATAATGATTCTCAGAATTTGATCGCCCCTGCGGGTCCTGTAAGTTTATTGAGTGAAAGTTTTATCCTAGTTCCGTTGAATGAAAGCAGATCTGCCCCTAATGTACCTAATGCTGAGAAAGTGAGGACTGTCTGTGCTTTGATCTCTTTTACTGCCACCCACATCGCTATATATAATGGAAATTTAATAGGTTTGAGATCGAGCGCTTCAGCATAAAATGTCAGTCCAAGTATGCAGCTATCAGCTGGACAATGAGATTTACTCACTGTTTTTTTCTTGTCTCTCATAAAGAGTATTGATATGTCTTTGTCTATATTTTTTTTGAGAACGTTTCCGATATTCCATACATCAACTGGTTCTTCGTTGATGGAAAGAATAGTATCTCATGAAAGCAATCACATCTCTTGTCCAAGAAGATCAGCTGATACTCTTTCTATCTTTGCTGGAGTAGAGACAAGTTCTCCACTAATAAATCCTTGTTTTCGAAGGAAATTCACTGTTGGCATCAAGTAACTATTCTGATGAGAAGATAATGCATTTTCTGGAAGTATAGAGATAGGTTGTGTCCCCATCGTGAAGATAGCTGTAAATATCACCCATGCGAGGATAAGATTCATACCTACTCCAGCGACCAAAATTAATATCTTATTTCTTAATTTTGCTTTGATGAAGCTATCTTTTGCATTAAAATCCTGTTCATCTCTTGGATCCTCTCCTTTGAGTCTAACGAATCCTCCTAAAGGCAAAAGGTTGAGCGTATATACTGTACCCGATTTATCTTTTCGGAGTCTGCATACTTTGGGTGGGATACCGATACCGAATTCCAATACCTTCACTCCATTTCTTTTTGCGCTTATGAAATGTCACAATTCGTGGATGAGTACAAGTGACATAAACATCAATATTCCTATAACTAATCACATTTTTTTAACAATTAACAATTAAAAATTACGAATTACGAATTATATGTTTCTAACGATATTTTTCGTTGATTAATATGTACGAAATTATATAATTAAAGCAACTCATTTTTTTAAAAATTTACGTCTGAAAGACTATGAAATTGTACGATTCACATACGCATTTGAATACTGAGCCTTTACTTCAAGATTGGAAATTGTATCTGCAGAAATTTATCGATGCAGGAGGAGCGGGGCTTGTGAACTCGTGAGCAAGCGAGTCTTATAATGTGCAAGCGATTGAAATAGCAAAACAAACAGAGGGATACAAGATGCAAGATACAAGATACAAGAACATAATAGTCAAAGCGACGCTGGGATGGCATCCTTCGGAATGTGTAGAATGAAATATCACTCTTGAAAATATCCCTGCTAAAATGCAATGGCTCAAAGAGTTGTGTATCGCTAATACACCGTATGTAGTCGGTATCGGTGAGACCGGTATTGATATGCATTATCCTAATAGCTTAGAGACCCTTGAGATACAGAAACAATTGTTCATTGAACATTGCAATCTTGCTCGTGAGCTTGATTTACCCGTAGTCATCCATTCTAGGGATGATTTTGAAACTACTTTTGAAATCTTAAAAAATTATACTGATTTGGTTGTGTATTTTCATTGTCGAGGATATGGGACGGAAGAAATTCAAAGATTAAAAGATTTGAAAATTAAAAGATTGTTCTTTTGATTTTGTGGAAATGTCACGTATAAGAATGCGCAAGCATTGAGAGATAGTCTGTTCGTGATCACATCCGATCAAATCCTTCTTGAAACTGATGCGCCGTATCTGACGCCTCAAGTTATCCGTGGAGAAACTAATCATCCCGCTAATGTACAATATATCTATGAATATGTGGTTCAGTTTTTGAAGATGGATGTTGAGGAGTTGAGTTTGTTGGTGGAAAAGAATTTTAAGGAGGTGTACGGGTTGTAATTTACCCCACCCCAACCCTCTGCCCCAGGGCACCCTCTCTTGAACAAGTTCAATTCACCTTGCCCACTGCGTGGAGAGGGAGCGGTTTTTTTTCACCCTCTCTACGTCATTCCGGACTTGATCCGGAATCCAGTTTACTTAGTGTGGATTCCCGCTTTCGCGGGAATGACGCTGGGTGAGGTAACAAAAAAAGGCGGATGATATCCGCCTCTGCCATAGGCAGACAAGCCTACAATTTTTTTTATATTTACACTCCAACTCTAAAGTAAATCTCTTTATCAACCAATTCTCTTTTTGTTCCCCATTTGAGTGCGGAAATCTGTTTCATGATTTCCACTTTTTCCGGGATGTTCAAAATAGGATCGTTGTAAGGTAATCTTGTTGTAAAACTAAATGGTCTTGTAGGTTGGTTATTGACTACTATCTTTGCTGCAGCTCTAAAAGTATCTCCATTGATCAAGTCTGTCGCTGAAAATTCTGGTCCCATCTCTTTTTCCAAAAATTCTGCGTCATTTGGTCCTACTTTATGGAAGAAAAAATTTCCTACGTTACCAAAAATAGTTTTGGACATATCAAGATCTCCTCCCAATCATTTTTGACTGAGCTGATCTATATATTGATGTGCTAGAATAAGTCCGAGTTTATATTTTCTGGCTTCAGATAAGATGCTTTCTATGGATTTGGAGACATAATTTTGGAACTCATCGATATAGAGGAAGAAAGGTATCCTTTCCTTTGGATCAAGTCTTGCTCTTTTAAGCGCTGAAAGCTTGATTTGCATAGCTATCATCTTTCCTATGATTTTACTGTTCTCTTCTCCTGTGAGACCTTTGGAAAGATTAACTAATATCACTTTTTTCTCATTCATCGCATCAAAGAAATTGAATGATGATTTGGGTTGTCCGATGACATTTCTGATATAGGTACCTGTCGTAAATGGTCAGAATTTCGCTTGGATAAATGGAATGATCTCTGCTTTTTCCCTGTCTCCCATTTTTTTGTATGTCTTGTTCCATCGTGCTGCGATGATGGGATTCTTAACGTTTCTAATTTTGGATTCTGCGAATGCATCGTCCGTAAAGAGTCTCATGATATCTATGATAGTTCCTCCTTCTGGTTGTTCCATAAGCAAGAAACATGCGTTACGAAAGTAATCCTGGATACGCGGTCCGAAAATCTCTTCTCCATACATAGAGACGAACATCTCTACCAAATCGTTGGTCACCACATCTCTTTCATCGTCGTTTTCCGGTCCATCCAAAGGATTGAAGGCAATCGGATAATCGGTATTGGCGAGATCAAAATAAATCAGATCGTTCAGTCTTTCTTTAGGGAAATGTTGCATCGCAAATTCTACGAGATCTCCATGCGGATCTATAACACAAAATCCATTACCCATCCTGATATCTTCTAGGATTGAGGTGAACATCAATGTTGATTTACCTGAACCTGTTTGTCCGAGGATGTACATATGTCTCATTCTATCGTCGTTGTCTGTCCTGATCTTAATCTCTTTTTTGATACCTGCATACGTATTATATCCAAGCATGATTCCTTCTGTCGGAATGTTATCTGGTGCAGGAATTATTTTATATTTTTGTCGGCTGATGCGAGGGTTCCTATTAAATTTTGCATTAGGGATGTGTATGATAGAGGAGAGTTCTTTGATGCTTACAATGGTAGTTTTCCTCCATTTGTTGAGATTAGTCAGTGTTCAATAATCGGTGTAAAAAATTCTATTGATAAACTCTTTTGCAAATGCTTGGATGTTTTTTGATTTTTTGAATTTGAATGCATTGAGTCCTATATAACTATACTGGCTAAATCATCTTGCAAGATCATCAATGATCTTTTCCGGTCTATTGGGTTCTGGTGAAGTCACCAATGCTCTGATTTTGATTGAGAAGATTTCATCTTCGGTTTTTTTATCTAAATCACCTGATTGCTGTTGAGAGAGATCATTTTTTTTCTCCTCATCTTTTGGTTTTTCTTTGGATTCAAGATTTCCACTTAAAATCCCCTTTCGGATATCTTTGAATATCATTCCCATAAATCCTTTGCTTTTCCCTTCTTTGATTTTTTTGGATTCTTTTCTAAGCGCTTTGAGCGCATTTTCATCAAGAGGAGAAATGAGTATCTGTAAGCACATTTTTTCGTCATTAAGTACTTTGGAATATGCAGAAAGTATACTGTCCATCGGATCAGCTTCAAATGATTCATAGGTTTTGATAGGATATGCATTGTCTTTTGTAAAGACAAATTCACCTCCTGCCATATATTTTCCTGCTTCAAGAAGTTTGGGTGCATCAATAGGATCCACTACCGCACCTATATAAAATGATGAAATAAGCTTTTCCATATTTTCTACATGTTCTTCAGGCACTCCCATGATGAATCTGATCATTTCTTTCTCTATCAGCATTTCCATACTGATATAGTTGTGTCCGAATTTTTTATGTTTTCGCTTGTCTTCGATGATTGCATAAAAATTTTTATAAATCTGGTTCATAATCTGGATATTCTGTTTCATGTCCTTTATGCTATCTCCGCCATCATCTCATTTTGTCGTTACGCTTTTTGGTATTTTGATCTGAAGATATCTAAGTTTAGCTGCTTGTTCTCCTCTATGTTTTTTGTGTATTGAAGAAAATACTGCTTGGATCGTCAATGATCCTATCAGTCGTAATCCTAGTGCTATACCTATAATGATAAGTAGGTTATTCATACATTTTAGTTCTGCTAAAATCGCTATAATGATTTCATTATAAGTATATCTAATACGTTCAAAAATGCAATTTTGTTGTTTTATTTTGCGCTTTATATGTCTATTTGCTCACCAAAATTATAAAAATGTTATCTAGTATGTTTTATTTTCTGGCTTGTTCTTTTTGCTTATTTTATTATATCATTAGCAATGGTTAATGATTTATTTTTTGTTTTTTTGATTTATGATATTGTCGTGAAAAGAATTGTCTGTCGCTTTCAAGCAAGAGCTTATTGAAAAAAGAGCTCATTTTTTTGCTGATAAACAAGCGTATGTAGCTATCGTTTTTCTTGGTGATGATTATTCATCTGCTACGTATGTAAAACATAAGAAAGCTTATGGGGAATCTATCGGATTGCCGGTCATTGTCTTCGGACAAAATCATGTCGCTGACTATGATAGGAATCAAGCGGGAAAGTTTGATGATGTAAGTATCTATATCAATCAAAATTATGATACTGTCGGAAAGGTCATGGAGCTTATCAGATATCTTAATCATGATGATGAATGTGTCGGTATCATTATCCAACTTCCTTTGCCTCAACAATTTGAACAATATAAAGAGCAACTCTTGGCTGCTATAACTCCACAAAAAGATCTTGATGGATTAGGTGGTGTTGTATTGGGATTGTCATGAATCGGGCTTATTGACTTTATCCCTGCTACACCAAAAGCAGTATTGTATATCCTTGAACACTACAAGCTTGATGATTTTACAGGGAAGACGGTCGCTATTTTGTGACAAAGCAACGTTCTTGGTAAACCTCTTGTTTTGGAATGCATCAAGAGAGGGGCCACCGTCTACACGTGCAATGCCGATACTCCTGCCGAAAATATCAAATCAATCACCAAAAATTCAGAATATATCATTTCTTGTACGGGGAAAGTGCATCTGATAGATCAAAGTTTCCTTCGTGATGATGGATCACAGATTGTTGTAGATGTAGGATACGGACATATCGATGGAAAACCTGTCGGTGATGTGAATATTGATACTATCAAGGATAAAGTTGCTTCTTATACCCCTGTGCCTGGAGGCGTAGGACCGATTACGGTCGCTTGCATATTTGACAATGTTTTTGTACTTCAATCGTATTTAGATGTTTTGAAACCGTATAAACTTTAAAAGAATTTAGAATTTAGAAGGCAGAATTTAGAAATAGAAAATAATTTAGAATTCAGAATTTAGAATTTAGAAAAAACAAAAAAAATCTCCCGTCCTTCGGACTTCTCCCTTAAATCCCTTCCCACAAAATGTGGGACCTTCCCTTCATAGAAGGGACACAAAAAGGGAGACAAATAAAAAAAATCCGTAGAAAACTACGGATGTTAGGTGGTGTTTAATTTTTTTTGAAGTGCACATATACATATCGTGCAATAGATACTATCACTAGAGTAATAATAGCTATTGTTGCCAATGTATGTGCTGTTGAGTTTGGTGGGATTGGTTTTAAATCCCAATTACAGGCCGACAATAGTGTTGTCGTACTAATAAGCAATATTTTTTTCATATGTGTGTTTTTGTTTCTGTATAGTTTATATATTCCACTTGAAATGTCAACTTAAAATCGCTTATGAAAGG
>CAZBWN010000051.1:0-6643 GCA_964495905.1 uncultured Candidatus Peribacteria bacterium | reverse complement strand
TTGTAATATATTTTTTCTCAATCAAAAAGTCTTGGATATCTTTTGATAAGACATTTACTTGTTCATCCTTAGCTACGCTTGTTTTGAGAGATATTTTGGTAGCATTATCTTGTGATTCTAAAGCTACATTAGTATCTTGATATCATTTACCGACTAGGTATTTTGTAATCTCATCTTTTACTGTTGTTGCATCCAAAGTACCTGCAACAGTAATCTTCACTCATCCTGTAAATTCTTCTGAGAGCCTTACATTACCAAAAAATAAAAAACCTGCAATAACCAATAATATGGCTCATATACCTACTCGTAGGTATGCTCTTTTCATAATAGAAAATGGTGCTTTCATCAGAGAATCAATTATATTTTAAAAAACGTTAAGAATGTATGTATTTGTCTTGGTTTTTCAAGGGTAAGACTAGCTAATTTCTTTGGCCAGCAACATATAGCAATTTTTTGCTGCCTCTTCTTGTGCTTTTTTCTTGTTGGGACCGAATCATTCACTGACTTTTTTCCCGACAATATATATTTCTGATTTATATTCTATGACATTCTTTTTTTCATCTATTATATGTTCGATATCTTTGTATTCTGGCACAATCTTATGTTCTTTTTGAACTATTTCTTGGATCATGGTCTTATAACTTTTTACTGGATTTTTTACTATTTTTTCTAATTTACTATATATGTGCGTTTCTATGAATTGCTGTGTAGCTTCGATTCCGAGGTCTATATAAAGGTATCCAATCACCGCTTCCAAGGTATCAGAAAGAATTGAATCTTTTTGTCTTCCCTGTGTTTTTTCTTCTCATTTACTGATGAAGACAATTTCATTGAGGTTAATATCCTTGGCAATTTCTGCAAGGATCTCTTCCCTGACAAGAGCTATTTTATATAGCGTGAGATCTGCTTCTGTCATCTCTGGGTGATTGATGAAAAGAAGCTTATTGATCACTGCACCTAAAATCCCATCACCTACGAATTCCAATCTTTCGTTGTGCGTCATGATGTTTTTATAATCTGCAGCATAGGATTTATGGACAAAAGCAAGCATCATAAGCTCCTCATCCTTTACTTTTTCAGTAGGTATTCATAAGTTTTTAAGATATATGATGATATCTTTTTTCTTTTTGAGGACTTCAGGAAACATAAAAATATTAATGAATAATTAAAAATTAATAATGAATAATGTTGGTATTTTTTTTATATATAAATTATTAATTAATATTTATTTATAATAACTGAATGGTTTGCTCACTAATTGGGTGATATAATTGTTTCCCATTATGAGAAGCATATCAACTCCTGTATATTGTTGCACTAAAAGCGGATCTGGAGTAGTTATCACTTCATCTACAGCAATAAGATTTTTAAGGTTTTTGATGGTATATTTATATTCTCATGTACCTAGGATATATATAGTCGTTCATGAAAGTATCTGAGAAAAGTTTTGTACATTTATTATATTAAAAGCATATTTTTTGAGTTTCACAGCAACCTGATTTGCGAATCAATCTGATTTTTTGATCGTCGCTTTAGCAAATTTTTTGTCAATTCAATTAAGAATCTCTATTTTTGGATTTTCTATGAGATATTCTTGGTTGTGGGCAACAAAAAATGCAAAATTTTTGGTATAATCATAAAATCAAACATCAGTCGCTACTCATCCATCAGGAATGATAGCTGATGCTCCATTAAATAATTCTCTTGATGGAGTATAGAGGAAACAAGCCGGATAAGAAAATCTATAAGCGATATTTGAACATTCCGTGGTATATCCAAAAGAAAATATATGATTGATATTATCTGCATATTGCATCATACCAAGCATCTCTTTGAGAGAGATATTGGTAGTCACCATTTTGGTATACTCTTCATAAAGTTTTTTAAGTTTTGTTACATTACCTAATCCATTCTCTTTAAGTTTATCCATGATTCATTGGATGATAAGCTGTTGTCTCAGTGATCTCGAAAAATCTGAGGTAGAATGTCTGGATCTTGCATATTGTAATGCTTTTTCTCCATCCATAAGATTTATCCCTGTATCGAAATGTATTGTCATATATTGTGATTCTCCGTTGGGGAAGGTTGTGTCAGTAAGCATTTCAGGTACATCTACAATAATACCATCGAGCGTATCTATAACATTCTTAAACCCTTCAAAATCTATCAAAGCATAATAAGGGGTCTTGATTCCCATAATTTCTTCTAATTTGTCTGCAAGTACCTTGGCTCAGGTATCAAATTGGAGTTTTCTCCCTACAGTATGAGAAAATAATGCATTGATTCTTCCTATGGTATGTTCGTCTTTATTATACACATAAAGATCTCTTGGTACAGAAAGCATAGTGACTGCTCATAGTTTTGGATTGAATGATGCCACCATGATTGAGTCAGCAAGATATCATCCTGCATGAGCACCTCCTCCAAATCCTACTAACATGACATTTATATTTCAAAAATCATCTTTTATCATATCATCGCCCATTGTCTTAGACATCACATTTACTGTTGATTTTCCGATATATCCTCAAAGTATTTGTGCTCATATGATGACATATTTTCCTACAAAAAATACAAGAAAAATACAACAAAGGATAATCAAAAATTTAGCAACTCCAGCAGATCAAGAAAATGGCCTATATGAGTTATAATTATTGAGTTCTCCTATTGTTTTGTTTCTGAATGCTTTTTTCTTCAAAAACATATTTTTCTTCCCATAAAATAAAAAATAAACCTAAGGTTTTTGTTGGTTTATATTGTATAGGATATTTTAGCTGAACATCAAGCTAAAATGCGTTCTTTTTTGTTCTACTTGGGTCATATTTCGCTTATTTGATTATATAAATCTATAAGAAGTCAAATCTTTTTGTTTTTGATACCCCCAAAATTTGCAAAATTCATATTTCTGATTATAATTAACTATGTATCATGTATCCATTTAATTTTTTAATCAAAAGTATGGCAAATTCATTTGATATAGAACAGATCCTTGCTCTCATAGAAAAAAATCCAAATATCTCTGATCTTCATTTGTCATGAGGAGAAAGCATTGCCTATAGAAGCAATGGAGAAATCATTAGAGAAGAAACTGCTGGAAAATTAAGTAATGAATCTATGGAAATTGTCCTTAGACAGCTTTTTCAAGGAAATCCACAAAGATTTGATAAATTTCTCGGTGATAAGGAATCTGATTTTGCTTATGTATCAAAAAATGGTGTGCCTTATAGAGTAAATGCATTTTTCAAAACAGGGAGAATCGGTGTTGTGATGAGAAAAATCAATGCTAAAGCTAAAAAACTTGAAGATCTTATCTTCTCTGATATTGCTGATAATATCAAAAAAAATATCCTTTCTGCAAAAAAATGATTGTATCTAGTTACAGGTCCTACAGGATCCGGTAAATCGACATCTCTTGTAGCTATGCTTCAGTATCTCAATGAAACAAGAAATGAAAATCTCATCACCATAGAAGATCCTATCGAATTCATATTCGAACCAAAAAACTGTATCGTATCCCAGAGAGAAATCTGACATGATACCCGATCATTTTCTAATGCACTGAGATCTGCTATGCGTGAAGACCCAAATATCATTTTTGTAGGAGAAATTCGTGATAGAGAAACTGCTGAATCAGCATTAAGTCTTGCTGAAACATGACATTTGGTTTTTTCTACGCTTCATACAAATTCTGCAGCAAATACCGTGAATAGATATATTTCATTCTTTCCACCAGAAATACAAGATAGTATCAGTGATAGATTAGCTGAATCCTTGATAGGAATCCAATCTCAATTTTTGGTTAAGACGAAGGATGATAAATCCAGAGTAGGTATATTTGAAGTCATGATCAATACCACCTCTATCAAAAATAATATCAAAAAAAGGGCAATTGACCAAATTGATAGCATCATCGAAACCTCATCACTCATCGGTATGATCAATCTCAAAAAATATACCCAAAGATTGATTGATAAACAGATTATCGATCGTAAAGAAGTGGAATGGTTGTTTGGAACAGGACCACAATAAAAAAAATAATGAAAAATTAATAATTAATAATTAATAATGATGGAATATATTTATCAATAAAAATACCTACATTATTCATTATTCATTTTAAATCATTAATCCTAAAAAAAATGGATACCCCAGGAGCATATATATGAGGCACATATAAACATCATATCTCTGCTAAGGAAATAGAAAAAATGAAAAAAAATATGAAAAAGGTTCCTATCATTGAATCTAAAGCAGCAAAATATCATGCAAAAGAAGAACAAGAGGCGGAAAAATTATTATCCAATATTAATGGTAACACCAATGAAAATGTAATAAAAAAAATAAATCATTCAAAAAAATAAAAAAAATTTTATATAAAAAAACAAAAAAATCATGGTAAATATTGATCTTATTAAGTTAAAACTACCAAAAGAACTGCGAGAAAAAGCAGGAAAATTTATCATATCTGATGAATTTCTCACCACTATGACAGATATAATTATCTTGGTGCTGAATTCTAAATCTATGGATAATCCCGAAGAAAAACAATCTTGGTTCAATCTTTTACCTATGATGAATAAAGAACAAATTAATAAATTAAGAGATATATTAACAAGAGAAAAACAAAAATTAACTGAAATAGAACAGAAATATGAACAAAAAAAAGATGAACTTAAAACCAAATACACACAAAAACGAGAAGATATGATCTATACAAAAAGAATGGAAGAAATAAAAAAACAAGAAGCAGAACAAGATAAAACAGAAGATCAACAGGCAGAAAATTTACTTAATCAATTATAAAATCTATGAAAAAAATCCATCATCATTTTATATCCTATCTTAGATCATATAGAACATTTCATTTTATGTTTTTCACTTTTATATTACTCATAACTTCAGTAGTGATATATACTTTCACTGATACGACGTATGCTCAAGATCTTTTGGAACAAGCATTTCAACCTGCTATGACCAATGAAACTATCATTAATCTCTGAGCAGGAAAAAACGCTGTAGGTAATGAAATTTTGAGACAATGAGTGGGTGTTAATATAAGTTTATGAGAAGGATGTATGGTGAATTGACAACTTATAAGTAAAAATGATATAAATATACAATTAACTACATCACAATATACTGCTGGAGATGATCATGTTTTCTGTACACAAGTTCTTGGAGGAGTATGGAATGCAGCAGTAATAACAACAACTACAGAAGCTCCTTTGATTGTAAGAATAGCTAAATTTCTTTTGAGGATAACTATAGTCCTTTCTGTTACTATGATAATCTTTAATGGGATCATGTGGATTATAGAATCTTCAAAATGAGCTGAAGTGAAGGATGCAAAAAAAAATATAACTCTGATCGTAGTGGGTATATTAATAGCTCTTATGAGTTTAAGTATCATCAATCTTATTAGTTCTGTGACTGTAAGTTCTCTTGGTTGAGGGCAATAATATTTATTTTATATAATATATATGATGAAAAATTTTTTACACGGAATAATCTTTACGATGTTTGGGCTTACAACCCTTTTTTCTACATTTGCTATCGTAGTAGAAGTTCCTTCTAGTCAAGGACAACAAGATGTAATAGTGACAGGACCGACAACCGTACAGGGAGATGAATCTACTCTTTTTGATACTATCCAGACCATTAATAAATATTTACGATTTTCTATAGGAGCTATATGTATGGGAGTGTTAATTTATTGATGAATAAATCTTATGACTGCACAGTGAGATGCAGCAAAAATGAAAGAAGCAAATAAGTTATTGATGTGAGCTCTTGTCGGTATTTTGATAGCTGTATTTTCATATGCACTAGTAAGGATTATCGTAAATTTATTATAAGTTAGAGTTTTTAACATTTTTTTGATACACCATTTTTTAAAAAAATATCTTAAACTCCTTATAGGGGAGTTTTTTCTTTTTATCTAGTCTATTTTTAAAAAAATAAAAATTATATGTTATATTTTTATAGTGTATAGTGTTTATTAACAATCTGACATTTGGATATAAGATATCGTTTTTATAAGAATAAGCTTCTTATATACTTTTTTATGTGTTTTAACGTATTTTTGATAAAATCCCTTTATGATATATTATTGATTATTTAAAATTAAATTAATATATTAATAAATATTAACAAGGGATAAGGATTTAAATTAGAGATTGAATTTTTTTGAAAGATATATATACCTTTGTTCGATATTTATTTTTTTCTTCAAAATTATGAAAGATATCATCAAAAGAATCATTATAAGTGTTATTTCATGATTATTTCTTGGATATTTAGCTTATCTGTTTTTTCAAGGCACTGTGATAGTCCAGTCTGGATTTGTTGAATTTAATAGTTTATATTATCTGATCCTCGCTTTGATCTGCTTATTTTTATTCATCCTTTTTGGAATATATCCTGTTCATTTCAGGATGACTAAAGCTACCTTGTTTGTCCTTGGTATAGCTTTGATTATTATAGGTGATACTGTTCTTCTCAATGATGTGACAAGTTATATCTATGTTTGAGATCTATTTAAAGTGTTATGAGTGATTTTGACGTTATTAGCTTGGACTAATGTCCTTATCACTGATAAGATACAGAAGAAAAAGCAAGATAAGAATATAGAGATCATAGAAGT
>CAZBWN010000050.1:0-26500 GCA_964495905.1 uncultured Candidatus Peribacteria bacterium | reverse complement strand
CTTCTGACTCACCTCAAACCCTCCCCCGGTAACCACCGGGGCGGTCCCCATTTCGGTTCGTTTCGGTTGGTTACTTGATTTACGAATTGCTCACTATCTCGTGGCATGCATCTGGGGGTGATAAAGTTTTTTTTAATAACTCTGACAAAAAAAATATAAAAAAAGAGACAAGCTTTGTGCTTTGTCCCTTGTGTATTTTTGTATTGAAATAAATAAACATGCTTGCCCACCATGACGGAAGGTTACTTGGTCCGCTTAAGCGGACTTCAGGACAGGACGGACGGGACGAGCGTAGCCTCTATCGTTCCAACCGAGTCTACCTCCATCTTCACTGAATCCGAAGTCCCACGTATCAGTACTAACGTTCTCTGAAGACGACCAAACATAGCCATATATACCTTTATTATACAATTCACCGCCGCTGCCACAAAACCCAGACATTGGCAAATCTAATATATTTCATAAAATATTTGCTCAGGTATACCAATTACTTTCTGTGAAATCTCATGGCAATGCTTTCAATGCTTTAGTGAAATCATCTTTTCATGGCAGTTTCATTCCTTGCTTATCAAGGAGTTTATTCTGTTCTTTCAATGCATCAAATTTGAAATACACTTCATCTCCATGTTTGAAGATATTCTCTCCATTTGGTTCTACTTTAAGATTTTGTCTTGCTCGTTTCACTCCTCAGATCTCTATATAATTTGATCCGTAATTTATCGCTTCTAGTTTTTTCAAATTTTCTTCAGTATCCATTTTTTTGTCTATGAGAAATTTGATGGATTTTTCCATATTCGCCTTGTCTGTTGGGGTCATGTTTGGTTTGTTGAGGAGATTTTCATGTCTTTTTGCATTCAACAAAATTACTAATTCTTCTTCTTTGAGATCCCTAAATTCATCTGTCTTTAAAATCTTTGGAGCGTTTTCTGCAGTGACTTCCATTCAATCAATTGGAGGTGTCATGGTGTGTATATAAGTGGGTAAATGGGTGATGTCTCAATTATAGTCAGAATTTTTTATTTGTCAAATATTTGACCTTAAATCCTCCCTCCCGATAGATCGGGATTCCCCTCCTTTACAAAGGAGGACAAACAAAAAAAGTTTTCCTCTTTTTTTCTCATCAGATTTTGTTATTTATACACTATTGTGGACACGAAGTCTGGATTTATTTTTTTAGTTAAAAATATGAAATACTCATCACCCCTGTTGAAAAAGTTTATCTCCATCAATGATACTCCAGAAAATATCGCTAAGAACCTCATCCTCAAGACCTGTGAAATCGAAGAGGTGAATCATAGGACTATCGCCGACACTATCGTCATCTGATATGTAAAGAGCTGTGAAAAACATCCTGACGCTGATAAGTTGAGCGTCTGTATCGTTGATTGCTGAGCTAAGGGTGAATACCAGATTGTCTGTGGCGGAGCTAATGTCGCTGCTGGATTATATGTGCCGGCTGCTTTGCCGGGGACGCATTTTCCTAAACTGGGAATCACTATCGAGCCAAGAAAGATGAGAGGATTAGAATCCAATGGAATGATCTGCAGCAAGGAAGAAATCGGGATCAATGAAGATCTAGATAAACATAATATCCGGTCACTTACCGAAGACCTTGAAGATATTTCAGATAAAGACTTGTGAATGGCATTGAAAGATAAGTTTCCCTGGTTAGAGAACCGAGTGATGGAAGTGGATAATAAATCATTGACCAATAGACCTGATCTTACCTGACATTTTGGTGCAGCTAACGAATTAAACGCCATATATGGCGTAGTCGAAGGTGGAAAGTCGAAGGTCGAAGGTCAAAAAATAAATTTCAATAAAATAAAGGAATATCACACACAATGCACGCCAGATGCTATCATGCAAATTTTAGAAAATAGTACAAAACCGGAAAGGAAAGTTGTAGGAGAAAGTGAAGGATTGAACGCATATCTCTTGCTACATCTCAAAAATATAACTGTCCAGCAAGCATCATTCTTCTCTAGATTGCAGATGCTAGACTTGGGGACTAATCCTATCAGCAACCGAGTTGATTTCTCCAATCTCTTTATGAACATCAGCGGACAACCGATACATTTTTTCGATGCAGACAAAGTCGATGGTGATATTATCGTCAGAAATGCTAAAGACGGAGAAATATTCGTTGATCTCTTTGAAACGAAACATACATTGAAAGCAAACGATATCGTGATTGCCGACAAGAAAAAAGTGCTTGCACTCGCAGGAGTCGTAGGTGGTTTGGAGAGTTGAATTACGGAAAGCACAAAAAATATCTTGGTGGAGATAGCGAACTTCGATGCAGTAGCGGTGAGAAAAACTTGAACAAGACTGGGTCTCAGAACGGATGCAGAATTGAGATTTGAAAAGAATATCAATCCACGATATACATTATTTTGTCTGACACTCTTCTTGGACGAATTGAACTATTACAAGAAAGACCTCGGGAACTTCAATATCGGAGGACTTTCGTACTATATTAGTGGAAAGTGTAAGGTGGAAGGTAGAAAAGAGATTGAAATTGATATGAAAGTTATGGAGAAGTTTATTTTTGGGAAAAAAATAAAATGATTTGATAAAAGAGTGGAAGAAATACTTGGTTGACTTGGATTTACTTGAGAAGACGGTTCTAAATTTCAAATTTCAAATTCAAAATTTAAAATTATTTGTCCTTTATGGAGATCTCCGGATGATTTGAACATCCAAGAGGATATCTATGAAGAAGTAGCAAGAATCTATGGATATGATCAGATAGAAAATCTTCCTCTGTTGAGTGATACCTCATATACGCCATATACTAAATATGTTGAAATCCAAAGAAAACTTGAAGATATTCTCGTGAGAAATATCTGATGCAATCAGACAGAAACGTATCCACGAATCAATGAAAAAGCTTTGCAAGAATTTGGTGGCGATAAAGATAATTGCTATATGTTACAGAATCCTGTCAATCCAGAAGCTCCTTATATGAGGAACGGCATGTGATATGGACTCCTCTCTCATACCGCAAAAAACAGCAAGTTTTTTGATACTTTCAAGATATTTGATATCGGGAAGATTTGGAAAAAGGGACAAGGGGCAGGGAACAAGGAACAAGGAAATAGCAAATTCGCTTCAGATTTTGTGAGTGAACAGACAGAACTTGGAGTGATGTTGTATCAAAAAAACGTAGATCAATGGAACAAAGATCCCATATTAGAAGCAAAAAATATCGTGAGGATGCTCGCAAAAGAATTGGAGCTTGGTACGGTGAGTTTTGAAAAATCCGCATTTTCACAGTATCATCCCAAGAAACAAGCTCTCGTCAAAATAGGAGACGTCGCCATCGGTTTCGTAGGGGCATTGCATCCTTTGATCTTGCAGAACAATAAAATCTGAGAGACAAGCAGTGCTGTATATCTTGCATTGAACATCACACATATCGTGGAAAATCTGAAACAAGCAAACGAACATGTCTACACGTATGAAACATTGCAAGACCAGATTATCTGGAGAGATATGTGTTTCGTAGTGGATGCTAGCAAAAATTTTGATGAAGTGATTGCCGCTGTAAAAAAAGTACCTGAAGTACAGGATATACAGGTATTTGATGTCTATGCAGGCAAAAATCTCGGTGAAGATAAAAAATCAGTTTCTATAAAAATCAAAATGACGGGAGATTGAAACATGACTACAGAACAGATCAATGAAGTTATGAAAAAAAGCATCACGGCAGTAGAAGCTGTGGGTGGAAGCTTGAGAGCTTAGAAAGATTGAAGGATTGAAGGATGGAAAGGTGGAAAAATTATAAAAAACACGATTATTGTCATTTCGACCGAACAAAGTGAGTGGAGAAATCTCTTTAAGGGATCTCTCGACAAGCCTGCCTACCTCAGGCAGGCTCGAGATGACAAATAAAAAATAAATAATAAAAAAAGGACTTAGTATATTTATTATATATAAGCATATATGAAAAAGTTTTTGCTATTATCGCTGTCTTTATTCGTTTTGTCAGGATGCTCGCTGGTTGGAAACAATCAAGCACAGCATACTAATGATCTACAGACGGGAAATGCAATAGAAACAGGTGGCATAACAATCAAAGACACATCCTCTGTTATCACAAAAAACGAATGATATCTAACAGGAGTATATAGTATTTGAAGTAAAAACTATCTCAATATAGATGCTATTGAAAATGGACAGATCGGACCAGGCTGAGCACCTGAAATCATAAACAGCAATTCATGAATCAGTATTTTTGAAGTTTCAAATACCGTCAAAATCAAAATTTTCAAATACAATACTGAGTGATGACAAGAGTTACAAAATGTGCAACGAGAAGAATTTAACACTCGAGGAAATAGTGACTGGACCAGTATCAATCCAGATACCGGTAATCCTATATATTATGGATGCTGAAAAACCTCTATCATAGAGATAGAACATGATACAAAAAAAATCTATAAGATAACTGAAATATATACACCATAAATGCACGATTTTTTTTTACACTTAAAAAAATAGCTCATGAGATATGTATCTGGCGAAGAAGAACAACAAGCGTTCAAATATATCAGTGAAGCAGCTGAAAGTGCTGGTGCAAGTTTGAGAGTCTAGATATTTAACCACTTTGGAATTTCTTATGCTCAATAAAAAAACAATGTCGCTGTTGAAAGCGGATGTAATATGGTTTTTTGGTGAAGGGATGTTGGGTCCCTTATTTGTAGTATTCACTGAGAAGATAGGTGGAGATGTCCTTAATATCGCACGAGCATGGGCTACCTATCTTATCATAACCGGCGTATTTGTCGTCATTCTAGGAAAATTATCAGACAAACATATCAACAAAAAGAAATTATTGTTTCGATGATACGTACTCAATGCCATACTTACCTTCTGTTATCTTTTCGTAGATACACCCCATAAATTATTGATTTTACAAGCGGGACTCGGAATTGCTGCAGCAATGGCGACTCCTACGTGGGATGCATTGTATTCACAATATCAAAGTAAAAAGACTAACGGACTTACCCGAGGATTGGCTGATGGATTGTCAGAATTATTCACTGGTATCGCAGTCATCATAGGATGACTCATCATAACATATTCATCATTCAAGATACTCTTTATCATCATGGGAATAATCCAAATATTTTCTGTGATCATGCTTGTACCTCTTTTGAAAGAAAAAGACTAATACATTTTATCTGTACTCATCATTTCTTATGAGATATCTATCTGGCGAGGAAGAACAACAAGCGCTCAAATATATCACTGAAGCAGCAGAAATAGCTTTACAGTCTACGTGTGAACGTGCTCGCTGCGGCTGTGTGATCGTCTGGGAAGATGAAGTCATCGGAACATGATTCAATAGTCCTTCGGGAGAACAGGAGAGCCAGAGAAGATGTTCTTGTGATAAAAACTCCTATAATAAAAAAGTGACTGATAAGACGTGTTGTGTCCATGCAGAACAAAGAGCGATTATGAATACCTTAATAGATAATCCTGACAAGATCATAGGAGCGAGACTGTATTTCATCCGTATCGATGATGAAGGGAAACCTGCAAAGGCAGGTAAGCCGTATTGCACTATCTGTAGCAAGATGACCCTAGATGCGGGAGTGAAGGAATTTGTCTTATGGCATGAAGAAGGTATCTGTGTGTATGATACTGATGAATACAATACGCTTTCTTTTGCGTATGCAGGATAACAAAAAATCCCCGTAGATACGTTGCATTGCAACGTATCTCTACGGGGATTTTTTTTATGATTATTTTTTGAGGTATAATATTAATATCCTGCTAAACGATCATCAATAGATTCGTCGCTCTCATCACCAAAAGGATTTTCTTTTTTAAATTTGCTTGTTGGTGGTGGAACAGTTCCTTCAGCCAAAAATGCTTTTAATGTATCTGTTTCAGCCGTCAAATCTTCATTTGATAGACCCTCTGCTTGATAATATATATAATCATCCCCGTCTGGATTGAGACGAATATGAAATTTTCCATCTTTTTTTGTTATGGTAACAATTATTTGTCATTCTCCAAGAATTTTTTTTCATTCTATAGGTGTAACAGGTCCTGTTAATTGTAATATCGTGTCTTTTTTGGTGATATGATACTTAAGAAATTTTTCCTCTCTTGCGATATCATATGTCGTTCAAAATTCTTTATATAAGATTTTAGCTGTGATATCAGCTAATTCTTTGGGTGTATTAATAACAATATCAACCAATTCTTTGGAAATTTTATCACTTTCATGTAGCGTTTCACCACTTAAAGAAGACATATGAACGTGTAATCCATCTCAATTGTCTGGTAATTTATTACTTTCTTCTTCCTGATGATCACTTGAATCTAATTTGTCTGTCATGTTTTTTAAAAAACAATTAAAAATTTAATTGTTCTATTTATACCCATTTATTTTAATTTGTCAACAAGTTTTACCTTTATTTAATTTTCCCTTGCATTATCAGAACTTTTAGGTATAGTATTGCCTGGAGATATTAACTCCAACATTTTATATACTACCCAATATTATTCAATGACAACTGGTATCGTAAAGTTCTTCAACAGAACTAAAAACTTTGGATTCATCACTCCAGACAATGGAGAAAAAGATGTATTCGTTCACGGAACAAATGTAATTGGTGAATCTATCGCTGATGGAGACACTGTAACATTTGACGTAGGTGAAGGAAGAAAAGGTCTTGAAGCTAAAGATGTAACAAAAACTGGTTCTGCTGCTGTGGCTGCTGAATAGTCGTTACTAACAAAAAGATCTTAACTTATTATAGTATATTATAATACCAATTATATATTACTCCATAATACAGTAGACTTTTGTGGGAGAAGATGGAAGCGATTCCATCTTTTTTCTTATATTGACTTTTTATAGAGAATATCTATAGTCTATTCAAACAAAAAACTTAAAAAAATAGAATATATGGAAAATTTTATCAACAGCCCGATGGGACATGCTGTTCTTGCGTTTGGAAGCATTATTCTTGCTTTTATTCTGATGATGTTAATCTTTGTACCAAAAAAAAAGCTTTGTCAGAATTGCAATACAGTAAAAACACGAAAAAGTAAAAAAGGTGTGCCCTTTTGCGACAATTGCAGTTATGATGAATCTATCAAAAGAGCAAGCGATGGGAAAATTCCTCTGCTTTGTCCTCATGATCAGAAAGAAATGACAAAAAAAATGGTCAAAGACCTCAAAAATGTTATCATTGATATCTGTCCACAATGCGGTACAATCGTACTAAATAAGAGACAATTGAAAGATATCACTATCATGGAAATGGATCTCTATCCAGAAGAAAAAAAATAGTAATATATATCATCGAGATAGGATTGTTTTCAATCCTATTTTTTTTATTTTTTTAATTTAAATTTTGCGGTTTATCTGCAAAAGGGAATCTTCAAATTTCATTTCCAAGATCGTCATATGAAATATAGTCCTTCCCGTCAAAAACCAGATATCCGTGATCAAAAGTCAGATAATCCTTTTTTTTGAAAGGGACCAAATCTCCTGATCTTTCATTATAGACGAAGAAATCAGTATTTTTATCTTTATGATAGAATATCGCCTTATTATGTTTGACTAATGCCTCAGCCTCTTTTCTTGTCTTGAGCACAAAATCCAAATCTCATCGATACCGATGACCGATGGCACCAATATACATCATAGTATCATTGAGTTTTTCATTAGTTTGTTTGACGAGCTCCTCTACATTCGTAAAGTTAGGTGCATCTTTAATATCTGGTGATTTTTGAGGTGCTAAGATTTTTTTCATGCGAATATGATGAGGATTATAAAACTCTTCTTAATTCATCCAATGTGGTATTGCCTTGCAGCATCTTTATCATGCCATCTTCTTTGAGCGTAAGAAAGCCGCTTTCTCTGGCCTTGGCATACAGATCTATGCCGATTTTTCCGTCCACGATCATCCTTCTGATATCATCTGTGATTTCAAAAGTCTCGATAACCGCAATTCTTCACTTGTATCCGCTTCCGTTACATTCGTCGCATCCCACGGCTTGAGTGATCTTTCCATCAAAAGGCATGGCGAATTTTGGATCAAGATCAGCTATCGTCTTGAGTGTCTCTTTGATCTCTGCTTGTTCTCCATAATTAGCTTCTCTCTTAGTTCCACATTTAGGACAAATTTTTCTGACCAATCTCTGCGCTACGATGAGATTCAAGGCAGGTGCCAGCATGTACGGTTTGACTTCCATACTTGTCAATCTTGGGATGGATTCTATGGCAGAATTGGTATGCAATGTGGTGAATACCAAGTGACCTGTCAACGCGGCATTGATGGCGATTTCAGCAGTTTCCTGTGATCTCGTTTCACCGATAAGGATGATATCCGGATCATGTCTGAGGATAGCTTTGAGCCCGATTTCATAGGTATATCCTTTACTGTAATTGATCTGTGATTGTTGGATTCATTTCACTTCGTATTCAATAGGATCCTCAAGCGTGATGATCTTTCTTTTTCCGTCATTGAGATAACTCAAAATCGTATAGAGCGTTGTCGTCTTTCATGAACCGGTAGGTCCCGTAAAGATGGTGATTCAAATATTTTTTTCTAGATTCCTTTTGAGGATCGTATAGGTCCTTTCTGTAAATCCTATTTTTTCAAATGTACTGATACCCTTGGTCGGATCTAAGAATCTGAGCACGGTACTTTCCGATTCTACTCCCGGCATGAAGTTGATCCTCACATCGACTTTTCTTTGTTGACCGTTGATATCTGTCGCTTGAAATGAAAATCTTCCATCTTGAGGAAGGTAATCGATATTCATTTTGGTACCAGAAATAAATTTCATCTTCTGGAGATATTTTTTGAAATCTTCGTGTGTGAATTGAAGCAATTCCTGAAGCACTCCATCTATCCTGATCCTCACGATCAAGCCATCTTCTTGCGGTTGGAAATGCAGATCTGATGCTCACGTCTGAAATGCGAGTCTGATGAGTTCCATGATGAAATCACCTGGCTCCATCGTATCCCTTGTTTCAAAAACTTTCTGCATCATCGCAATTGCTCATTTTCCTGCGGCTTGTTTCTGCTCTTTTGTTGCTTGTCTTTTTTGCTCAGCGATGGTTTCCATATCAGCATACCAGCTCATCGCATAGGTAAATCCTTCGAATGAGGTATAAAATACTTCGTATTTATATCCTTTGTCTTCTAAGCTTTTGAGCAAAGAAGCGAGTCATGTTGAGAAGTTATTTGTCGTAAGTATCTTGAACGTATTTTTGTCTTTTGCAAAAATCAACGTCTCGATCTTTTGAGCTGTCTCCTTGGGAATAATTTTGAGTTGTTCAAAATTTGGGCTTATCCCTTGCAAGCCATCGATCTCTAAAATATTTTTGCTTATTGTTGTTGGCATATCGTATACCATATTCAAAGGGTAAATACTCGTCACTTTTAAGTATATGCCGAATGCTCCGCTTTTGCAAATCTTGTGCTTGCTATCTCAATAAGTTTACTTGACTTCTATACATAAATAACTATAGTATTCACTTAAACAAAAAAATAACCTAAAAAAATCTAAAACCATGAAACCAAAACACTATTTTGAATCAAAAAACCTTCCAAAAACACCATTTCTTATGATGGTTGCAACCGATGACGATAAAGAACATCCTTTTTATGCAATAAATGTACATAGAGGAACTCTCACGGGAGTCATGGTAATCACAGGTGAAACTATTATAGATCTTATAAAACAACCCATAAGAATCTTACAGCTTCATTCAGATGCATGCCGTGGCAAAACTTTATACATCGATAAAGTAAAAAAACATCCGGGTATAAAATACTACCGGGCATTCACTCCAGAAGATGCAAAAATCTGGAAGGAGAAATTACTTCCTTTGTTACATCAGGATCTGCCCAACAAAAACATGGCAGACTACGAACAGCACAACGCAAAAGCAAAAAAATTATTTGCTACTTTGTATGTTATGATGGGATAACTCAGTAATAACTTATCACTGACAAGCGCCTCCGTTTTCGGAGGGCTTTTTTTTAATTTTTTTTCGATTTTAAAAAATTATTTGTCATTGCGAGGAACGAAGCAATCCAATTTTTCTTTTTTCAAAAACATATTTTTTTTCCTTCGGAGACATACTTTTGGCATTGACCTCCCGCCTTGCGGGACAGGCGCCAGTATGCAAAAGGTCTAGTTCTTTATAAAACTCGCCACACCATTTAGTTTGCTTTTTTAGAATGTACCCGGCTCGGACATCTTATAAAGAACCAAAAAAGCATTGACTGCTTCTTCATTTACGATTCCGTTTCACTTTTCTAAAATAATTGCTAATTTTTTATTTCTTGACTTTTTATCATAAATATATATGTTTTGGATATAAACATAAAAAAAACTATCATGGAAAATCTACAAATAAAAGGCACCAATGTATCATTGATCAATAGCTGGATCAAAGTTATGCAAGGTGATATCAAAAAAAATAAATTCTATCTTGCTAATAAAAGAGATGAATTTCTCTATCCTACACCTGCTAATAAGGCTCGCTTACACATCATGCAAGGCATCTTTGGCATACGGTTAGTCGATCATTACAACAATCCCTCAGATGGCATGGTATCGAGTAAAGCGAGAATAAAAAGCGATCTAAAGAAAATGGGGATCTATCTCAGGACATTAAAACTCCTACTAAAAATTAATTAGTAAAAATCAGAAGTTAGGGAGCATCCGTTTCGGGGCTCTTTTTTTGTTGACTTTTTTGTGCTTTTATATATAAAAACAAAAAAAAATAATAAATCAAAAAATATCTATTATGAACGAACAAACAACAACAAAGACCAAACTCAGAGAGTTGGGTCATTCAAAAGCTAACGAAAAAGCGACTCCTGGAAATTTCAGAGCCATTGTTATACTTGACTCCATTTCCTATCACATCGGTGAGGATACTCCTAATCGTGATATTGCTGCATTTTATTGTGCAGAGTATGGTAATGATATGCAGCTTGTACAAATTTTCGATGATAAAGGAGAACCCCATATCATTGGAGGTATACTCAAAAAAATGGAATAATTTTCGAATGCAATGTAGTAGCGTTCCCGATATATCGGGACGCTTTTTTTTATTTGTTGACTTTTCACTAATAATTTATATAAAAACAAAACTAAAATGGAAATGTGGAAGCATGGAAATATGGAAAAATAAAATCTATACTCAAAACAAAAAAAATCTTTCAATTTTTCCCTTTTTCAACTTTTCAATTCTGTGTTAAATGGCCTTTACTCCTGCAATCATCCAATATCTAGATATCAAAAAAGAACATGCTGACTGTATCTTGTTTTTCCGCATGGGAGATTTTTATGAGACGTTTTTTGAGGATGCAAAGATCTGCAGTAAAGTCCTGGATATCGTCCTCACCAGCAAAAATAAGAATTCAGAAAATGTCGTCCCTATGGCAGGAATCCCCTTTCATAGTGCGGATAAATATATCACCAAACTCATCGCTCATGGCTACAAGATAGCTATCGCTGAGCAGACCTCTGAACCGATGCCGGGTAAAATCGTGGAAAGAGAAGTCGTCTCCATCATCACGCCAGGGACCTATATCCAAGAATCCAAAAAAGAATTTATGTATACAATGGGAATCACTTTCCTACCTCATACTCATGGAGCTAATTATCATATCGCTTGGGGCGATTTCAGCATCGGTGAGTACCGGACCAAAAGCTTCACAGATGTCGCTGAGATGCAGAAATTCATCCTCACTACGAGACCAGTGGAACTTGTCTTTGATATCAATTTTCCAGAAAAAGATATCGTCTCTGCTCCGATCCAACAGTATCTGAAATGCTTGATTTCACTCCGAGAATTACCACCTGATCCAGAGAAATTTCTCGCTTCCACTACCCAGGTGCAGCAAAGCGCAAGTTATGGAAAAGCTATTGAGGACTGAAGATTGAACGCGATAACCTTGCTCCTCTACTATCTCAATCATACCCAAAAAAATTTTCTGACCAATATCACGAAAATCTCTTTTCATAGTCAGGATACCTATCTTATCCTGGATGAAGTCACGATCAAAAATCTGGAAATACTCTCATCGACTTATGAGGGCAGTGAAAAATATAGCTTGCTCAATATCTTGGACACCACGCAAACTGCAGGTGGATCAAGACTTCTTCGTCACTTGATTACCAATCCGATCAAGGATCTGAATCAGATCAATTGGAGACTTGATACTATAGAACGCTATCTCAACAATGGAAACATGGAACGATTGAAAGATGGAAACATATATACTGAATGGAGAAGCAAATATATTCACCAGTTATTGAGCCATGTACGCGATATCCCTAAACTCGTAAGTATCATCCTGTACAAAAAACTATTGCCAAATACCTTCATCAAGCTCAGAGCGACTTTGAGGATATTTTTTGAAAATAAATTTTTGCTTGATGAATTGAGGCACTTGTGACTTAGTGAAACTACGCAATGATATCTCCAACATCTCTACAGTCATCTCGAACAGATGTTTAAGAACGATGAAGAATACACCGATACCATGGATTTCATCCGTGATGGATATCAAGATAAAATAGACGAACTGAGAAAAATTGCTTATCATAGCGATGAGCTTCTCATGCAGTATCAACAAGAATTAGCACAAGTCGCAGGGATACCGAACGTCAAAGTGAAATTCATTTTGAATCAATGATATTTTCTAGAAGTGACAAATAAAGACATAGAAATTTTTGAAAGCAAGCTTTCAAAAATTAATGAAGAATGAACAATGAATAATGAAAAATTTAAGATCGTGCGTAAAAATACGTTGACGTGAGGACAGAGATATTCCTCTCCGTATCTAGAGAATCTAGAAGTAAGCATTTTAAAAGCAAAAGATGATCTCCGTGCGTTAGAGTTTGAATTACTCAAACAAGCACAACAAAAAATATTGTGATGAACACAAGAGCTGCATCAATTTTCTGAATACATAGCATGGTTGGATATTTTTGTCTCACAAGCATTGCTAGCAAAAGAGAAACATTTTGTAAAGCCTGAATTCGTCGCAGACAATACCTTAACTATTATTGAATGAAGACATCCCGTGATAGAAAAATATCTTCCGCTCGATCAGCAATTCATACCCAACGACTTACGTCTCAATGAAAAATGAATAATGAATAATGAACAATGAATGAAAGAGGATTTATGATTCTTGCATATCATCACATGACCCAATATGTGAGGTAAGTCGACCTATCTGAGACAGAACGCTTTGATTGTCCTGATGGCGCATTGCGGATTGTTCGTGCCTGCGAAAGCGTGCAAGCTTGGGATGGTTGATGCAATTTTTGCACGTATCGGCAGCGGAGACATTATCGCAAAAAATCAATCCACTTTCATGACTGAGATGATCGAAGTCGCAAATATCTTGAACAATTCCAGCAAAAAATCATTCATCATCTTCGATGAACTCGGACGCTGAACCGCTACGTATGACGGCCTTGCACTCACAAAAGCGATCCTAGAATATCTTGTGACGAATATCGGAGCGAAGACATTGATTGCAACACATTATCATGAACTGATCCAGCTGGAAGAAAGTTTACCTGGCGTGAAGAATTTTTCTGTAAGCGTCTATGAAACGGAAAAAGAAGTCATCTTTATGAAAAAGATCGTCAGAGGCTGAGCAAGCAAAAGTTACGGTCTTGACGTAGCAAAACTCGCAGGAATACCCACTAAAATTGTCGAACAGGCAAAAGTGCATCTAAATAATTTAGAACAGGAGCAGGACACAGGGAACAAGAAACAGAATAACAACCTGCTACCTTCCACCTTCGACCTTTTACCCAATTCCGAACATGCTCTCGCCTATGTAAAAATCAAGTCCTTACTTGAAAATTATGATTTAAATAACATCACTCCCCTCCAAGCATTACAGCTTTTGAACAAGATCAAAGACGATCTGAAATAATATTATTTATATATTTTTAATTGTATGCACACAGATAATTCACACGATATATTATATACTAACATAGACAATCCTGCAGTGCAAGAATTGTTAAGTGTTTTGTGAATATATTCAGCACACTTGCGAGAAATACTTCAATCACCAAAATTCCGACATAATCCATCTCTTGTAAGTAGCCTACACTATGAACTAGCTAATCTCTATAGAAAAAGTTGATGCAAAAATTCAGATTTCATCTGACATTTACAGATGACAGGTGAGTATTATGATCCCGAATCATCACATTATACAAGATGTAATGCATGAAATTATTTATGATCTTCTATGCCAAAATATATAGAACGAGAGCCTCCTTTGGAAATCACCAATGGCAAAATGAATATAGGCGATCATGTTCTACAGATAAAATGACAGCTCTTGCCGAGAATCAAAACATTATCTCTTTCCAAATATGTCATTGAAAATCTTCTGACTCCAAATACTACCCTTATAGATATATGAACCTGAACCTGAGCTATTCCTTTATTCATCTCTCAACAAGATAAAGAAAAAAAGCTTGATATGGCACTGGGATATGATTTAAAATACACAATAGAAATCCATTGACATGATTTTGAACAACAACCTTATTGAATATCCACCCGAGCAGAAATAGAAAAAGATTTGATACAAAGAGATATATTGCCTAACAAGCACATAATCATTACTGCAAATTTGCCTTATGGAACTCAACAAGATTACAAAAATTATCCTGATCGAGTCAAAAAAGAACCTTTGCCAGCACTATTATGATGAGGAAAAGATGGTTTGGATACATATAGAGAATATATTATTTGACTCTCCAAAAGCGAATTTTTACAAAACATCTCGTGAATAGTATTTGAATGATGATCAAAAAACATTTCGCAATTATTCAATCTTTGCAAAGACTATTTTCCTTGATTTTCTGTAGAATTACTGCCAGACTGTTTTGGGAAAGAGAGATTTGTTCAGATGAAGAGCAAGATCAAGGACGACCTGAAATAAATTTTAGTTCATTATTCCTTTATCATGGAAATCTCTTACGATGGGCAATTCTGACAAATCTATGTAAAACTAAACGATCAAAACATTCAACATTTGAAAGAGAAAAAAGAACTCCAAGAAAACAATACTTCTATAAAAATAGATGATGCATATATCGTCCCTGAACCCTTATGGGACGTTGGCAATCAAACAAAAATTTTATGAATCAATATTTCTAATCAATTATTCGAGCTTTTCCTTGATATCTGTAAAAATCCCAATGGAAGAGCGTGTATTGA
Source organism: uncultured Candidatus Peribacteria bacterium (assembly GCA_964495905.1). Taxonomy (GTDB): domain Bacteria; phylum Patescibacteriota; class Gracilibacteria; order Absconditabacterales; family Absconditicoccaceae; genus CAJBLF01. The sequence goes on along the minus strand of CAZBWN010000050.1, from coordinate 11,241 downwards.
TAGAATATGAACTTCTCTTTCTGTAGAACTTTTACATAACACAGTTCTCTTTAGATAAAGTCCAAATATAATTTAGAATAAATTTTTACACATAATTCCGCCATATGAAAAAAAATGATTTATTTATAGATATGTATCTTCAAGAACAACAATGTACTATGATCAATCCGGGATATAAACATCTGAAAGATGAAGATGGATTTATCACATTTACGAAACAGGAACGAAATCCTGATAACCTCACCAAACTGGAAAATACGGTTTCGCAACGCATGCAATTAGGATATAAACATGCACTCATAGAGACTTTAGAGAAAAAAACACCTATCGTCTACATCGATTGTTCAGAAAGGTGAGAAGATGATATCATGTTCTTTATTTTAAAAGAATATATCAAGCATTCAAAAGCAATGGATAAGAATACTGCTATAACTCAAGCAATCTGAAATCATAGCATAGTCACACCCAGCAGAAAGGATCGAAATGAGTATATACAAGGCAAGACACCAGATATGGAAGAAATATTGAGCCAATATACAAAATTCTTCAAAAAATTCTTAGAAGCGAACACTACTGATGAATACAAAAAAATACTTTTAGATGTTGAAAGCGCTATCACTTTTGATGGGCTTGGTAAGCTTATGGAACAAGAGGACCAAAAATATCTTTATCTCTACCTAGACCAGATACAATCACTGGACATAGATGAGCAACAACGTATCAATGCTTTTCTCTATGCCAGATGATGAATCCATCATAATAGATGGATAAGAGTCAAAATAAACAATGGAAAATGAGTATGGAAAACTCGAAGTTCCATATGAAATCACAGAGTAGAAGCAACACACGATTATTCTGAAATCAATATCTACGAAAAAGATCTGAAATAAATTTTACTTGCTACACCATCATCATGAAACTCACATTCGATTGAGCGCAAAGAAAAGTAGATCAACGAGTCCTTCAGCATCCTCATGGATATTTTCCTGATAAAAAGATTTTTGAAAAAATGATAGAAGAAGAAAAAGAGATAGAAGAAGCTTTGCTAGATTATGAAAAAACACCTACGAAAGAGAATCTGAAAGCATTCAAGACAGAAATCGGCGATGAACTTTTTGCCTTGGTCTGCTTAGCCAATAAGAACAATATATCGCTAGAAGAATGTTTCAATCTGATGATGGAAAAGAATCAAGGAAGAGCGAAAAATGACTATAAAAAAGAAGAAAAATAAAAATCTCACATATACAACAAACCTAAAAACAAAAAAAAATATGAAAACACCTTATGTAAACATGGGGCTACAACTCCAACAAAAATCGGGATATCTTGAACAATTATTTGAGCTTGGTTCACATGAAACATCAGAGCCACGAAAAATCATCGTTATGAGTTTTACTCACGAAAAAGACGAAAAAACCCCAGAAATCATACTCAATATCAAATGGTCTGTCGGAATTGAATTTGGTCTAATAAAAAAAAATGATGAAATAAATAATTATACTGTACAAAAATCATTAGTCGACCAAACAGGATGGATACGGGGAAGAAATTTCCGTGAAGGGGTAAATAATCTCTGGGAAGAGATCTCTACAAAAATCGTTGTTGTCAAAAAGTGGAAATATAAAAAAGGTGATTATCATCTCTATGAATGGAATGACGATACAAAAGAATTTGTAGAATTCGTTCCAAAATAATCCCAAGGTATCTCTTGGTAATCGAGCTGTATTAGCTCGATTTTTTTTATTCGTAGAATCAATTCATGAATTGGTTTTCTTGTGAGATAATTCACGAATTATCTCTACGAAATAACCTTCCACTCACCTATTTTCAAATCCCCTAACGTATATTTCCCTTCACGAACTCTTTCAAGATCCATGACGCGGTATCCGATAGCTTTGAACATCCTGCGGAGGTGTCTTTTTTTTCATTCATTGAGGATGACCGCATAATGGTATTTTTTCTTGTCTTTGGTGATTTTGATGGCTCTGAGGATTTCATCCTCATCTTTGACTCCGGAAAGAGCTCTCTGGATATCTTTGACATCCAATTCCTGATCAAGTTCTACTATATATTCCTTTTCTATGGCGAATTTTGGGTGTTCAAATTCATTGACCAAAGCGGGATCATCAGTCAAGAGAAGTAATCCATGAGAATTTTTGTCCAACCTTCAGATATAATAGTAGTTGATATATTCCGGGGGTAATATCTCATAGATGGTCTTATTGTGAAGGTCAGCTTTGGAAGCTACGTATCCAAGAGGTTTATTGAGCAAGATAAGTGTTGATGATTTCTGGACCTCTTGGATGACTTCTTCTATCTTAAAATTAGGTGCTTTGATTTTGAGCTTATCACCTGTTTCCACCTCTTGGGTATAGGAACTGATAGGTTTACCATTGATAGCGACATATCATTCTTTGACGAAGGAGACAAAGTTCCTTCTAGAAATCTGGTGGCGTGTCTGTACATATGTTATTAAACGCATATTTTGAAAAAGAGATTAAAAAAAGGAGAACCTTATGGTTCTCCTTTTAATTGTTTTATAGAGGATTTCAACCTATCTATAAGGAATTATTCTGCTGTAGCTCCAGTATCAGTTGTTACAGTAGTTTCAGTTGTTACAGTAGTGTCTACAGTTGGAGTCACTTCTTCAACAGCAGGTACAACTTCTTCAGTTGTTACAGTTGTTTCTACAGTTGGAGTTGTTGTGTCATCAGTTTCTGTAGGTTTATTCAAACAACCAGCGAAAAGAACAACAGTAGCTGCTAGAGATGCAAGAGTTAGTAATTTTTTCATAATAACAAATAGTAAACATATAAAAATAATGCCCCAGGTATATAAAAAAAAACGGAACAATTGCAAGCGTTTTATTGACAATTCTCTCTTTTTCTCAAACATATTTTTTCTTCCCTTATCATAAGCAAAGATTATTTTGACAAATGGGGAGAAAAACCGTATACTTAAGAGTACAATAAAAATACTTTATTACCAGCCTAGGGATAGAATGAACGATATCCAAACAAAAATCATAAATAAATATAAAAAGATATCTGGATTCATATTTCATTATCTTATTTTTTTTGTTGCACTCATAATCGCATTGTTCATTTTCCAGAGAGTGATTTCTCAGTCTGCAACTATCAATGTCTTTCAGACTAACGATAACCTATTGATACAGAAAACAAGACTCATTGCAGAATTCAACAAATTCCTCAAGCAGGACGTCAAAAATAATGATCTCGTCATCTATGTCCTCCAAGGTGATTTTCAAACTGAACAGGGATTCATCAAATCTGTGAGTAATCTTATCAGTTATAAATGATTTGTCGTGCCAAAATATTTTTATATGTACAACACCCTCCCGGTCAAACCCATGAGTTATTTTTCTGGTGGAAAGTATGATACCAGTGAATTAGAGAATTTTGTGAATATTTTTGTCTTCACTAAAAAGATTTCTGTCAACAAACCATTTACCCGTGTACAATTGCCCTTATCGAAGACATTGATGGAAGATTTCAATCTGGGTTGCATATCTGAAAGCAAGATCTCCAGCATCACATGCAATCATTATCTCAATAATTTCTTAGATAGTTTTTTTGTCTATACTCTCGCTCTGGATTATCCTGGACTCAAAAATATTTTCGATGCGATCAAAAATAATGCCAATCAAAAAGAAAGATTTTGCGGATGATTATCCAAATATCTGTTATATGCTAATGATCAAAATGATGCCATCAAAGAACTTTTTGGCTTATGCGGTCAGGACTATGAAGACTTATTCAAAAGAACCGCTACTTTTATGGAAATCCAAAAGACATTGGAAAATCAGACCTTCGAAAAAATAAGCTATAAGGATACATTACTCAACGCCTATAAATTACTTTCTTATCAACAACAGATCTATCAAGATTTTCTCATCAATAGGACAGATACCTACAAAATAGCCAGCTATCTCGATTTTGTAAGAGAACTCTCCAAAAACAATACTATCGAGCCTTTTTATACGGATGAAATCTATCGATATAATAATAAATATCTCTCTTTGACCTTGGAAAAAATCGCTTACCAATCAAGTGTTTCACAACAGAATATCTGAGGAAACAAAATCGCATCACTTCTGACCACTATCACTACTTTGAATGAATGAGAACCGATGCTTGGCTTTTCAGGCCTCAATACAGAAATACAGAATAAAACACTCATCGTAGAACAAGAAGCGAATACCTGAGTCAATATCACTATCAGTTTAGCAGAAAAAATCCAAAAGAAACTGCAAAGCATCTCTTATCTGACTATAGAGAAACAGACTATCTCCGATACGACTATCGATATCGTCGGATATCTCAAATTCTTCTCTCCTGATAAAAATGAAACTATCAAGACACATATCATTATGGACTATAAGAATGATATGCTTTTGGTCCAAAGCATAGACCTCCAAAATAAGCCAGAAATCAATGATGTCATCAAAAACCTTCTTTTGATCCAAAACTTTTCTATCGGAGAACTCTATAGTTATATCTCCAAGAATCTTGTTTTCTATGGGCAGACAAATGCACCGATTAATGCTGCTACGGACCTCTGTCCTTGATTAAAAACAATTCAAAATATCACTCTTGTCACTTGTACAAATACGGGTGTGACTATAGATCAGAATACCATACGTTATGAATTCGCTTTGAATAACGGTGGTGTGGCAAACATCACGCTCTCTGATAAGACATTAGAAAACCTCATCAAGACTTCGTACAGCACCATCATCTGAAATAGCTATTCTCTCCTAGATACTATCCAAGCTATCTTGATGTATAAAGCGACAACACAAGTACATCAAGGAACGACGAATGCGATTGTCGTCTTTGAAAAGATCCAACACTATCTATGAATCAAAGCCAATGATATCGCTGACAATAATTGAACTATCCTTGTAGATATCACACTTGGATGAATCAATTTTATCGTGAATTATACCCTGAGCACTAATACCCTTGGACCTTGGTATTTCAAAGATATACGTATAAATAATAAACCGTATCTCATACAAAATCTCAATTTACCGCTTGATGATGCACATCAAAACAGTATAAATTCTTTCGTCATCGATCCGTTGACTGCGATCAAAAAAGCAGACCTTACGGCACGACAGAATTACAATGCATTTATAAAAACACAATAATAGACTCATGATACTAGATTCATGATGCAAGATATATTAATAATGTATTAATTCTGAATTCTGCATTTAAAATTCTGTATTCATAAAAATGTATAAAAGATTTACCCTCAACGAGCTAAAAACCGTCCAGAATACTTTTCTCAGTAATTTTTATAGTATCCTCAAAAAAGAACGCTGTATGATGCCTAGCGATCTTTTCAAAAAGATATTCAGAGAAGGAAATGAAATCTATTATATGACGAGAGGTGATTTCACCTTTAGATTCCAAAATAATAATGAGGAATTTGTCCTTATGGATGAAAAAGAAAAAGTACAACTCATCCTTGATGAACCAGGCAAAAGGGAATTTCAGGGTATGGTAAAAAATTTCATCCTCAAAAAAGAAAAAATCATCTGACAAAAATCCATCGAACAGATCCTTTTAGACGAATTCAATACAGGAAACTATTCGACTATCTGATGAAAGAAATATATGGTCTACGATATCGAGACGGATACCAATATCCAAAATCTCAAGGAGACTAAATTTTTGCTTGCATATGCCATGTATCCTACTGCAGAAAATAAGATGACCTATGAATATATAGATCAGGAATGACTCCAAGCATTTGTCCAAAAAATGCTGGACTTTGATGGCTATATCGTAGGCTTCAATAGTATTGCATTTGATAATATGGTTTCTATATACAATGTCGGAGGCAGTGATGATGATATCAAAAAACTGAATGCAAAAAGCATCGATCTTTTCCTCTTTGTACAAGCGATGACCGGTAAAAGATTGGGGTTGAATAAAATAGCCGCAGCATTGGTAAATGTGACTAAAACGCTGACATCATGAGCTGAATGAGAAGTCTTATACAAAAAATATATGGACAATAATGATCTGGAAGCATTGGAAGAATTTAAAAAATATTGTAAAAATGATGTAAGGATGACCGCGCTTGTACTCCTCTATTTCATGCATTTCAAAAAAATATTCATTGAGGGTGATGAGATCAATTTCACTTTAGAAGATTTGGAAGAAAAATCCCGTCAAGAGATAAAGGCTACTAGTCATATGATTGGACAAAACATCTTCGATAATTAATAATTAAAAATTAATAATGAAAAATGATGGAATATATTTAACAAATCCCTCTGCCTTCGGCTTCTCCCTTTAAAAAGGGAGACAAATAAAAAAAATACCAACATTATTCATTATTCACTATTCATTATTCATTAACTCTTATTAATATGAGCATAAAAGACGAGCTTCAAAAGTTTTATGATGCTCAAGCAGAAAAATATTATCAGACAAGAAATAAGCATCGGGATGATGCGGATATTTTTTTGGACGAAATCAGAAATTGCGGAAAAAAGACTATAAGTATATTAGAATTTGGCTGTGGAAGCGGTAGATTACTCGCTTACCTTAAAGATCTCAAGTGAATAAAAATCAATTATACCGGTGTAGATATCTCCAAAAATCTCCTGAGCTTCGCAAAAAAACAGATAAGCGACAAAGCTGCTGCAAAACATATCCAGACAACATTTGTCTGTGATGATATCGTCCATCATCTCAAGTGACTCAAGCAGGAATCTTTTGATTTCGTTATCGGAGTCGCAAGTTTTCAACATATCTCTACACTCAAAGAAAGATTTTTTGTAATTAAGAATATCTATAGAATATTGAAATATGAAGGCAAGCTTCTCATGAGCAACCGATCATTTTCTCTCCGGTTCCTCAGAAAATATCAAAAAGATCTCTTATCTTCACTACGAAAATATGTCATCTCATTTGGCAAGCATCAACGAAATGATATTATGATCCCTCGAAAAAATGGAGAAACTATCCATAAGAGATTCTATCATATCTATACCCTGACTGAATTGAAAAAAATTATTTCTCTGAGCTGATTCGTCACTGAAAAAATCTGATATCTTAGCAAATGAAATATCATTCCTTCACGAAAAGAATCTCAAAATACTCTTGTGATAGCAAAAAAAAGCATCTTCTTGCAAAACGAGTAAAATTTTGTATGCTACTACTATATTTTATCACTTTAACAAAAAAAATATTATGAAGAAATTTCTTTCTCTTGTACTGATAACAGGCCTCCTTTTCCTCTTTGGATGTGCAAAAAGATTATCGACTACTACTCCGGTAACTACCACTACTGTAACTGAAACAACTCCATCTGAAGTTATTACTACTGCACCTGTCCAAAAGGTTGCTGAACGACAACCCTATGAAAATAAAGCAAATGGATTTTCAATCCAATTTCCTGGTACACGAACATTCCAAGAAGATGTCTATGGATCAGCAGCCATGTTCTTCACTCCCCTCGCTGAAGGTGATACGCTCAAAGAAAATGTAGGTATCATGAAAAAGGCGTTAGATAAAGACTATACTCTTGATGAATATTATGCGATTACGAAACCAGAACTTCTGAAACTCATCCCTGGATTTAGTGAAGTGAGCAATACTGCTATCAAAGTGAATGATATTGATGCTCAAAAACTTATCTATACATGAACGCAGTGAGAAAATAAACTTAAGTGGGAACAAATATATCTGATTAAAAACAAAGCGGTCTATATCATCACATATACTGCCACTGAAGCAACATTTGATCAGTTTGCTCAAAAACTAGATGAAATGGTGGCGACATTGGAGATCAAATAAAAAAAAAGACCCCGGACATACCGGGGTTTTTTAATACATCATTCTTCATCAAGAATATCAACATCTTCGTTAGGTACGAGTTCAACCATAGATGCTGCAATTTCTTCGCTATATTCTGAGAAATAATTGAGCACATCATGTTCCAAAATGAATTTTTTTACCTCATCTTTGTCCCACGATGAGAGTTGCTGTATAGATTTTTTGCATTTCTTGTTTCCCTCACAGAAACCCTTAATTAAACGTTTCTGTTCATCAAGAGGAATTTCCTTCAGTACCTGCAGAATTGCAGATTCCATTTTATACGCTTCCCCGATGTTTTTTTCAGGAAGTTCGTTGTTGCCACGCTTCAACTTTTTGCTTGAAGCTTTTGAATTTTTTTTTGCCATTTTTTTTTGTTTTTTTTTGTTAATTATTTTTGTTTTTGATTAAATACTATACATATTCTGTGGTAAATAACAAGTCCGTATAGAATAAAAAAAAAGCCCCGGATACCGGAAGCTTTGTACTGTGTGATTTTAATGTGCAGCTAATTGAGCATTTTTTGCTAATTTTGGATTTTGAGCCAAATAAGCGGATACATCCAATTTTTCTCCATAGATCAGTTTAACACCGACTATTTCTGCAGGATTGTTTACCTGTAAACAGGCACCGCAGGGAGCCTGACATCTGTCCATATCACCGTTTTTACAGTGATCCAATGTCAAATTACTGTCTTTAACCCCTATAAGGTTACTAGGATCGATCATCGTAGGAAACTTCATTGCTTTTTGGGCTGCAATTGATTGCTTCTCAAGAGTCTTTTCTGTGATTTTCCTCAGTCCAGTTTCGACTTCAGGAATCACTTTTGAGAACTCTGATTTTACTTCTGACTTGATTGTTTGTTTTTTGGACGATGAAGTATTTGTGATAGTCACTTTAATACCCGTCCCCGATTTTCTGTTTGAATCTGCCATTTTTTTATTTTTTTTTGATTTTTTAATTATTTTTGTTTTAAAAATACTATACATATTTAAAGTAAAAAAGCAATGTTTTTTTGTTATGTATATATTTGATTGCATGCTCGCATAAAAATAGCAGAAGTCTGCCCGACATTGAGGGATTCCTTCACTCCTTGCATAGGGATATGCACGACCTGATTCACGAGCTTTAATGTTGATTCAAGCACTCCATCTATTTCGTTTCAGAAAATCACTGCCACGCCTGCCGTGGCAGGCAAGCCATCATGTGTATCTTTTCAGAGTGTATCGAGTGAAATCGAGTCCTTGGTGATCTCTGCAGCCACGACGAGCAATTTTTTTTCTTTGGCAAATGCAATCGCTTCCGGAGTATGACCGAATTGTTTGATTCCGACATTGATTTCTGCACCCAGTGAGGTCTTTACGACTTTTTGGGTATCCAATGGTGAGGGAGTATATCAGGTCAATCGGACCTGCCATCCTAAGGCATCCGCTGTGCGGATAATGTTTCCTACGTTATACGCCGAGCGGATATTTTCGAGAATAACTACTTTCATAAGACAGAGCATAAAAAATAAATCTGAGTAATAGTAGTATTTTGATTGCTTTTTACAATGATATCGATATTTTTTATGCATTAAAAAATTATTAAAATTAAAATATTAAAAAGTTCATAAAATGTTTATACCAAACAATCTTCCAATCTTAATAATCTTTTAATCTTTTAATTATTTGTCATGTGAATCACAGAATTTCTCGCAACCTATATCACAGCCTTTATCCATCAGACTTGATATATCACTGTCTTCATCTGAATGATCATGGAAAGTATGATTTTCCCTATACCAAGTGAAGCGATCATGCCGTTTGCAGGATTTTTGGTAGCGACAAAACAGTTTAGTCTCCATCGGGTGATCATCATCAGTACTTTGGGAAGCATCATCGGATCATTATTGTCCTATGCTATCGGATATTATGGAGGTAAACCGTTTATCAGAAAATTCTGAAAATATTTTCTTTTGGATGAAGAAGAATTGGAAGCTACAGAGCATTTCTTCAAAAAAAGATGACATATCACTATTTTCATCAGTAGATTTATCCCAGTTGTCAGGCATCTTATCTCTCTCCCTGCGGGAATGGGAAAAATGAATCTGACTGAATTCGTGATCTACACGACCATCGGTGCAGGACTCCGAAATACCTTTCTCACGCTCGTCGGAAAATATCTCAAAAACAATCGGGAATTGGTGATGAAATATAGCAGCGCTGTAGATATTGGAGTTTTGGCTATTTTAGCTGGAATTTTCGTGCGATTTGTCTATCGTCAGTTAAAAAAAAGATATAAAAACAAACATAAATAAAAAAATATATGAAAAATTATCTACAGTTTAAATACCCACGATACTATAACATGAGATCTACTTTATCCTCACGGAAATCTAGATTTAATTCTGAAAAACAGCTGGTACAAGAAAAACTGACAACTGTAGATCATGTATTCCGAGTATGTGTTCTTATTGTCTGGATTTTTATCTGGATAGGTCTTATGATTTTTTCACTACACAAATAAAAACAAATAAAAAAATAAAATCTTATGGAACCCACGACACACAAGTACATCCAATTTAAATTTTTGGGAGGAACTACTGAAACACGTAAAGTGCAAAAACGCTATCACCCTCCTCTAGTTAAACCGCAAAACACAAAAGCATATCGCTATTTTGACTTAGAAAATGATATGCTTCCCCACCTGGCCAATGTCGTTGAGGAAAAAGACATGATCAATCCCACAGCATGGGAAACCTGTCAAATTACAGAACCCGTAAGACCTTAATGTACGCTATCCTATTATTTCCCCCTCAGTATCTGAGGGTTTTTTTATTAAAAAAAAGCTCTACCAGATACGGTAGGGCTATAGATATTCTGCTTTGAATTTTGCAATAAGATCTTCCGAGAGATTTTTGGGTTTTCGTGTTTTTGATTCTATTTCTATTTGTTTCCGTTCTTTTCCACAAAGCTCGGAGTATGCTATGTGCATATGCCTATATGTATTACGCAATTTAGCATATTTTATAGAGCAACTTTGACACTTTTCAAGATATTCATCTTTTTTTTCATGGTTTTTAGTACGATTCACTCTTCTTTGAGCCTCTCTTAATTTTTTGTTTTTTTTGCGGATATTACCTGCCATTACTTTTAATTCTTCTTTCATTTTAGAAAGACCTGGTGGTAGAGTTTTTTTCATATTTTTTTTGTTTTTTTTTGTTTGATTGGTTTTTATAGATAAACAGGTAAAAAAATCAATATCAATATATTTTCTTGCTAAAAATATCAAATATTCACTATTCTTTTTGCTTCGCAGACATACTTTTGGCATTGACCCAAAAGTATGCAAAAGGTCTAGTTCTTTATAAAACTCGCTACATCGTGCAGCTTGTTTTTTGAGA
>CAZBWN010000049.1:0-38191 GCA_964495905.1 uncultured Candidatus Peribacteria bacterium | reverse complement strand
AACGGTATAACTATTTGTTCCGCTGCTGAACGCTCAGCTCAAGGTTCAATTGTCTACAGTCAATGATGCAAGATTAGCATCACTTGAAGGAGCATCTCTCGTTATGATAATCGTATATGTTTTAGTAGTAATTCAGTCTTCAGCTGTAACTACTGCAGTCAAAGTTCCTGTTTGTCCTACTACCAATGAAGCAGAATAAGTTCAAGTAACTGTTGCTGATGAATAATTTTTGGTAGGTGTAGCTACCAATGTTCAAGACCATGAATATGGGAGATTAACTATATATCCTGTTATACTACTATCAAATGTAGGACTTAATGTTCATGTACTTAGTGCTAAACCAGTTAATGTAGCATCCGTTGATAATGTATGATATTTTACAGATCATCATCCTGACGTAACATTTGTTATTTCATTTCAACTATTACTAAAATAGTCACTAAAGTTTATCGTAAATGGAATATCTGTTCATTCTGTTCCTCCTGTAATAAGAAGTCCTGAAGCAGCTCGTGTAGTTCCTCATCATTGAAGAGTACCTGTAACACCAGCAATAGTGACTGTTATTCCTGTTATTGCTTCACTTCCTGTAAATGAAAGATATACCGTATCTCCTGATCATGCACCTGATCATGCACTGGATCGGATAGCTACATCAGTAAGAATAGGTTTGGCTCCAAACAGTGTGAAGTGTCACACATCGAGTAGGATAACACATCCCATTGGTCCTGGATCACATGGACCTTCTGGAGTTACATTACTGATCATACTGTTTCCTGTAAGAGCGCCACCACTTCATTCTCTTACGTAGAAACTATTTGCGTTCATACCAGATAAATAGGGTTCTCGGAAACTTGGGATATGCATTTCTAGGGTAGCATTTTTTCCAGCAAATCCTGTACCAGGATTAAACCATAATTCACCTTCTTGCATCCCGATAGCACTTGGTAATTCACCAGAAAGGAAATTCTGTGTTCCTGTGTCTGTCAGATCGAGTCCTGTGTTGAAAGTAATTCTACCAAGCTCATTACTTCCAGACATTTTTGCAAAAAACAATCCTGTGAAACTATTTACATTATTGCTATTTACTTGATTAAAATTATTTTTGATGCCCTGCCCTGAAAGAGATGCTCATATAACAGTATAGAGAGCTCCTCGGTTCGGTCATGATCATCCGGAAAGATGATATTTCACATGTGATCCTGCAGTGACATCAGTTATGGTATTTCAGCTATTACCAAAGTAATCAGTAAAATTTATCGTAAAGGGAATATTATCTCCTTCATTTCATCATTCAAGAAGAAGTCCTGAAGCAGCTCGAATAGGTCCTCATCATTGAAGATTGGCTGTATTTCCTGCAATAGTGACTGTTACTCCCGTCAATGCTTCACTTCCCGTAAATGATAGATAGACAGTATCTCCTGACCATGCTCATGTACCTGCATCAGATCGCATAATTACATCAGTAAGAATAGGTTTGACTCCAAACATTGTGAAGTGATCTACACTTACCAAGAGAACACAACCTAAGGGTCCTGGCAAACAGCTACCTCATGGAGTGACTGTAGTAATTATGCTATTTCCAGTAAGTGCACCACCACTTCATAGTCTGACGTAAAAATCATTTGCGTTCATGCTATCCAATATGCCTGAGAAAAAAGATGGGATGTGCATGATGAGTTGAGCATTTTTTCCAGCAAATCCTGCTCCAGGATTAAACCATATCTGTCCTCACTGTATTCAAATAGAGTTTGGTAATTCCCCAGAAAGGAAGTTTTGCGTTCACGTGTCAGTGAGATCAATACCAGTGCCGAACAAAATGCCCCCCAGTTCAATATCTCCCGACATTTTAGTAAACTCTAAATTTGTGAATCCTGTTACATTGCCGCTATTTACTTGATTAAGATTATTCAGGATACCTCCTCCAGAAAGTGTATTACCGATGGCAGTATAAATTTGAGACCAGTCTGGTCCACCTCAACCACCATCTCATGTCATGAACATAATTGCTTCTGCTCCTCATCATATAGGCTGAGCTCAACTTCGTACTTGGATATGTAAATACAAAGTATTTCATGTAAAATTAAGGAAGTAGGATCAAACATTGATTGTTCAATTCCAAAATACATCTCAAGAATTAAGAGAACCAGTCGTGGTTGGTTTACCAGTAAAATTCTGACCAGTACTAGAGTCAGGACTCAGAATGGCTTTGATGGTTTGTCAACCTGCGATATTTGCAAGTACAACAGCAGTTACATCAAAAGATGTTGATGCTGCCATCAGATATCCACTTGAGATAGAAGTCACATAGGTTCCATCAGAGCCAGCAAATACCTTACTACTTTCTATTCCAGAAATTTTAACTGGGCTGTATTGATTGATGATACCAGCTAATGGTGATTGCGTAACCACAATCAATAGCGTGAGTATCCAAGTAAAAAACTTTTTTACCGACCTGTTCATTTTGCCTATAAAAAAATATAAAAAACAAAATTAAGATTTTTTTTAATCACAAATTACAATGATGATTAGCTGATTTTTTTCAAGTGATAGTAGGTAAAAACCTATAAGTTATTGATACATAGAAGTTAAATATCAAACCAATATATTGACATAATATGGAAAATAAAATAATGAAAAAATGATAGAGTACTGATAAGTTATATTTGATGTCGTTGATATCGAAAAAAAGCCCCCTCGTTATGAGAAGGCAATTTTATCTTATATTATTTTATTATTTGGATGTATTAGAATCTTTTGCTCTCATAAGCATCAGCATGAGATATCCTCTGATTTCTCTTTTGCTTGGTTTGCTGATATCTGTCATAATACCGCTTACATGCAAACTATCCAAATGCTCTTGATAATATGGTTTGCTCATGTCAGTGGTATTGTAGAGATTGCCATAAAGCAATCTAGATAAGACAGTCCCAAATTCAGCCCTGGTCATAATGTTATTAGGATCAAAGGTTGTTTTAACAGATTTACCATCGCTATTCCATCACATCAATCCTAGCTGACAAGCAGTCTTGATATAAAATTTCATTTCATCTGATTCTTTGGTGATATCGATAAATGAACATGCTAAGCTGGTATTTGGTTGTTTTTTAAGAACCTTGATAGCAAATTCAGTGATCATTTTTGCAAAATGTTTTCTATATGCATTACCTTCCAGATCTGCTTTTTGAATGGTAGGCATAGTAGTAATCCCTATATCATACGCTCGTTGGTAAGCATCATTTAATTCTTGAGAATAAGTGGAACCGATAATGATACCAGAAGCATTACCTAGAGGAGCGCTTCAGTGAATAGCATTGTCAGTGATTTCTTTTTCTTTTGCATCTATCAGACATGGTCCACATACAGCATCATAATAACTCGATGAACAATCTTGTCTCAATGTACAGACATCTTTTACCAAACCAATACTACCACCACCTCAACCGCCACCTCAGCTTTTTGTTGTAGCGACAATTTTTGTTGGAGCAAAGTAAGAAAGATGATCTGTTCTAAATGTACAAATATTGTTTGTTACAAGGCAGGTATTGTCTGGTGTATTTTCTACCCAAGTTGATCCATCTTCTGATCTATATACATTGATTGTTGTGTTATTATATGTACTTCAAACATCTATACTGATAGTAAAATACCCAGTTGTTGCCCGTAATTCTACATTTGAACCTACATTTACTGTAGTGATTATATTATGTGAATATTCTGTGGTAGTTGTATTTGCCGGCAGAAAATTTGATAATTCAAATGTTGTTGCTTTTCCTGTTGAATCCCCCGTTACTGTAGTTGGAGCATTTATATTACCATCCCGATCACCACCGCTTGTGGTAATGGATCCTATATCTCCTGGTATTTCAATGATATTATCAGTATCTTCTTCACTTACAATCGTCAATATCCCTGTTCATTCCAAAGTAAATCCAGTATTAGTAGCACATTGGAAAGTGGCTGATCATGTAGATATCTTATCATCAGTCATTGCACAAGGCAAAGAAAATTCAAATGAGGTAAAATGTTGAGTATCAAAAGTACAGTAATCTTGTCCAACTTCTGTTTCTGTACAATAGAGATTATTTAACATTCAAGTAATCACATTTCCAGAAATATCTTTGACGATAATATATGTATCTATATTGTCTGGATTTGTCTCATCCAAAGTTCCAAAAGGCAAGGTATCAAAATACATGCTGATCTTTGCAGAGGTGTTAAAACCTTCACCACTTCCTATAGGATTAAATTCTACATACCCATTTTCTATAGAGATATGGTTTGGTAATTCTTGTAAAAATTCTATAACTTCTTGGCTTTGAAGATTTAATCCTGTCTGGAATTCTATTTTACCATATCATTCTTTTTCAAAATAAAGATTTTCGAAATTATTTACATTGTCACTGGTTACTTGATCAAAATTATTAATTATTCCTCATGCTATCAATGTAGGATAAATCTCATTATTATAAATATTTACTCGATCAAGATCACAAGCATCACCTATTCCATTTCCCTCCGTAGCTCTACGATATGAAAATCATCATCCATTACTGCCTTGAGTCCAATCAGTAAATTTAATATTATAATATTTATCATCCGTAGTGGTATGTAAACACATATTTTTATTGATCATATTTGTTGGGTCACCACCATTTACATCATATAAATTACCAAACGGTAATGAGTTTTTGTCTATACATTCACCATATGTCCATTCTGTATTTGTCGGATTGAAACTACGGTTTCATTGCTCTCATCAAACTTGGTAAACACTATTATATATTTGCTGATTATCTCCTCTTGTCAAACATACATCATCGTTGATACAATCTTGATTTTCTGGGAGTGTCCAATCGGCACCATCATTTTTTGTAAATATTGTTTCAATAACATCACTATCTGCTTGATCAGGGTTATATGTAGAGATACAATTATCTTTATTATCGTATACGCCATCTTCATCGGTGTCTGGATAACATGCGTCTTCTTGCGGTGTACAGATAGGATTGTCTAATATATCATTTCCTGGTGTACAAGCATTATCGCTACAATCACAGGCATCACCTGCATTATATTGTTTTCTGATATATGAGAATCATCAACCGCCAGGACCTCATTGATTACTACCCTGAGTTCGACTCGTAAACTTGATATCAAAATATTTGTCGTCGGTAGTGAGATGTACACACATATCTCTTCCTACCATATTTGGTGGATTAGAATCGTTAGTATTTATCCATGTATCAAACGTTAATGATTTTTTCTCCGAACATGACCCATACGACCATTCCGTATCATCAGGGCTTGATCAATTATAATTCTCTTCCGAAACGGCATTATATATTCCTTGTGAATCTTGTCTCGTGATACATACATTATCTGTTATACAATCCTGATTTTCCGGAAGCGTATAATCGGCATAATTATCTTTGGTGAATATCACTTCTTCATTATCACCTGTGAAATCTGAATTTGTTTGATCAGGATTTACTACGAGAGGACAGTTATCCTGAGTATCTAAAATACCATCTGCATCAGTATCACAAGCGTTTTTGTCTTGCAATGATCTCCGATCGTTTGCGTGTCATCATTCATCATAATATGCATAATTATCAATAAAGTCGGCAAGTTCGGAGCTTAGTCATGCCGTACAAATATTATTATATGCGACATTTGTTTCTGAAAGATTAGTCAGATTTTTAAAACTTTCAGGTAATGAAGTTAACTTATTACCATTGAGATATACATATTGTAATGAAGTCATGTCTTCAACGCTTTCTGGGATTGGTCATACAAGATTGGTGTCTCGGAGATCTATCTGATATACATGATCAAATCCATTTTCATCTTGTCGTCAGTTACAAGTTATGCCATTCCAGTTGTTACATACCGTATCTGTATACCAAAACCAATGATCGTGATTATTCCAATTGTCTCCGTCTGTACTATTATATAGATCTACCAATGCCTGACATTCTGCTTGCGGCACATCCATGGATTCGGTGCATGAAAATTCACTACAAGCATTTTGAATAGTCTTCCAATCTCCGTAATTATTATTCTGTCTTTCATCAACAAACGTAAAAAGCTCTCAACTCATAGTATTTGCATCTAAACAGTTGTTATAGATATCCAAATTATTGCTAAAAGTGGTGATAAGGGTTAATCATGTCAGACTTTCCGGTAATGAAGTTAGCTTGTTATTATAGACAGATAAATAATTTAAACTAGTAAGATTCCCGATACTTTCCGGCAATGAAGTTAATTGATTATTATAGATTTGTAATTGTTGTAAACTACTAAGATTTCATATACTTTCCGGCAATGAAGTTAAGTTATTTTTAAATACATATAATTGTAATAAACTACTAAGATTTCATATACTTTCTGGTAACGAAGTTAACTTATTATTATAGACAGATAAATAATTTAAACTAGTAAGATTCCCGATACTTTCCGGCAATGAAGTTAATTGATTATTATGCATATATAATTCTACTAAACCAGTAAGATTTCATATACTTTCTGGTAATGTCGTTAATTGATTATCGGAAAGATCAAGATATGTTAAAGTAGAAAGTCAGTTGAAAGCATCAGCATCAATAGAGGTAAGTTGGTTAGCATATAGATATATTGTTGTCAACATAGTATGATTGATGAAGGTATTTGGAGCGATGCTCGTAAAACCATAATCATTTAAATAACAGTAAGTTGAATCGGTGGAACAATAATTGGTGATATTCTCACTATTTAAATCTAATTCGTTGTTTATAGCAAAAGTTCATCAGTAACGAAGGATACCAAAAAATCCAGCAAAGAGTATTACCATCTTGACGATAGCAAAAGATCAGAACACACCAAAGAGATATTTCTTGTGGTGGAGTTTGAGATGAGAGCGAAGACGTTGATGGAGTTTCATTTTGTTTAAATTTAATATATAAAAACAAAGAGAGATAAATTAATTATATCCCGAAAACGAAAAAAAAGCAAATTTTAGAGGACTTTTTTAACTACTGAAATTACCCATCCTTCAACCAAAAATAAGAGAAATTTTTGGAGGAGGATGTGCAAATTTTAGAGGACTTTTTTTGGACTTAATTTGACCATCAAAATGACTAACATTTCACAAATAGAACGGTATACCAAAACTAAATATTTTTACTTTTTATAGAAATACACGATGAGAAAAACTTTAGATGCTCTCACCAAAGGATTTGTTTGAGAATCACAAGTAAGAAGCCGTTATACAATCTATGCAAGCATAGCCAGAAAAGAAGGATATCTCCAGATAGCAGAAATATTCGAGGAGACCGCAGATCAGGAAAAAGAGCATGCAGAACGGTTCTTTAAGATGATCCAGATCGTCAAAAAAAAGATGGGAGAAGATATGGATGAAGTGATTGTAGATGCGGTTGCTTTTGTAAAAAGCTGAACAACTCTGGACAATCTTCAATACGCT
Organism: uncultured Candidatus Peribacteria bacterium; assembly: GCA_964495905.1. Taxonomy (GTDB): domain Bacteria; phylum Patescibacteriota; class Gracilibacteria; order Absconditabacterales; family Absconditicoccaceae; genus CAJBLF01. The sequence goes on along the minus strand of CAZBWN010000049.1, from coordinate 30,732 downwards.
ATTGATGGCGAACATAATGAAAATACCAACCTCTATCCTGGATTTGCAAAGATCGCTCAAGAAGAATGATTTCCAGAAATCGCTACAAGAGTTCTCAGCATAGCTCACGCAGAAGAACATCACGAAGAAAGATACCAAGCGATACGTGATCAACTCCAAGCAGGCACTTTAGCGGAAAAGGCTGAAGATATCGAATGGATGTGCACCAAGTGCGGGTATATCCACAAAGGAAAAACTCCACCAGAAAAATGTCCTGCCTGTGATCACGAGAAAAATTATTATGTGGTGAAATGTGAGAAATACTAGAAATTATTTTTATTTGTCATTGCGAGAAGCAAGCGACGAAGCAATCTAAAAATAATAAAATAAGATTGCTTCTCCGCCCAGGCGGATCGCAATGACCATACATATAAAAAATATATTCCCGTAGAGATGTTGCAATGCAACATATCCTACGGGATTTTTTTGTTGGTTGACTTTTGAGATTAAATATATATTCTTATCAAAAAACAAAATATACTCACCCAAACAAAAGAAAAGGAGAAACAAACCATGACACATTCAATGTATCTAATTTTAATAGGCTCTGGTATTGGAGGATTGATTGGCATAATCATAACATATATTGTGATGCACAAGCGATTCACCAAAAAAATGCAACATCAAGAAATCGTCCAATTCATAAGAAGGATGAGACGATTGAAAGGAAATGGAAAAGTGGATATCATGGAGAGATCCATAAAACGATTTGCACGGAAATGTCTTAGCTTCTATTATGGAAGCTTTGAAGATTTTAATTCAAAAAACTATGATGCGATTGGACATTTCATAAGGATATATGATAGCCAAAAATATTATAGTATCCAAGATGATGGGCTTGGAAATGCATACACGACTATCCAGACATATAGAAAAAATATATCTGAAGAAGAGATCCAAAATAAGATATGTGAAAATCTTCGGCTGATCATCGCGTAAAAACTAATGTTTTTATACCAGTGAATCGCACCTGTATGAGGCTGCGATTTTTTTTTAAATAAAAAAAAGAGGGCTTATACGCCCCCTTAAATTATTAATTGTTTGCCACAAGATTAAGTTGTAGCGGTAGTTTTTTCTTCTTTTTTATGCGTATTCCATGCTGGCCAGATGGCAACCATGTGTTCGGCATGCTTAGCAAGATTGGACCAGTTATTTATTTGCCAATCAATGATTTTAGCATATCCTTCCAACATGTCCGGCGCTGTTGTTTTGATGTTGTCTACTATTGTTTTTGCAATATCTGACAGGACATCATCAACAATTTTTGTTGTACCTTTGATTTTTGTGTTTTCAAAGAATTCATTGGTAGCTTTGATCAGATAAGCAATTGTTTCTTCTTTGCCTTTCTCAACTTCAGTAAAGCTCAATACCAACTGGTTGATGAAACCCAACATCAATTGTGACGTAAAATAATCTTTTTCGATAGCAGTCGGATTTTTTGTACCGCAGATGGTATATAACCATGCTGTAATATCCCAGTTTTTACCGCAGAAAATAGTCAGATTGATGAAATTGTTCGGTTTCAGATCAGTACATTTTCTGATTGCCATACGGGCAATAGGCTGCCAATCAATAGTAGCATTTGGTTGAATTGCTGCAATGCTTAGTGTTTTGCATTTTACATTTGTTTCAGCGATTACCTGGTTTTTTAACTCTTCCAAAGTAATTTTTTCGTGTTTTGTGTCAGTGATGAAATCATAAAGCATGTCTGCTGCAACTCCAATTTGTTTTTTGTTGATCATGATCTTTTTTTGTTTTTTTTGGTTTATATTAATTATTTATCTGATATGATTCGTTCATAACAGAATAGCTACTATATAAATAGTATAGTAGAATGTCAAGTATAAAAAAAAGGAGGCGTATACGCCTCCTTCAAATACTAATTTTATCTGTAGATTTTACGTAGTGGAATTAACCTCTTCTTTGTTGCTATAGGATTCAACGGCATCCAAATTATTGATTGGCCATGTTGAGATATAGTGAGTAGAATACTTGATGAGGTAATTATTGATCAGCATCCTCCAATTAGATGATTGTTTGGTATGATTTTTCAATACCTCAGATGGGGTGCTTTTGATATTCATCACTGTTGTTCCCGCTATATATGCCAGGACATCATCATCGATGGATTGGATAGGGCTGACGCTTGAGCCTTCAAAAAACTTATTAGTACGCCCAATAAGGGATTGGATGGTTTCCTTTTTGGTAAGCTGAGGACCCATTTCACTCAAAACCAGTTGGTTATTGATCGCCAACATCAGTTTTAAGGTAAAATAACTGTATTCAGAATCATTCACTTCGGTTTTTTCGCATACTTCATCGAGCCATGCTGTAATTTCCGGATTCTGATTACAGAATCTTTTGAGATCGATAACGATATTTATCGGGTACACTTCCGTACATCTTTTCATCGCTACACAAGCAATTGTTTTCCAGTCCACTGCAACGTTCGTATCAAGATAGTCAATGCTCATGTCTTCACACTTGGTGTTTGTCTTAGACTTGATCATGTTTTGGATGTATTCCACGTTCAATCCATTGCGTTCAGGATTGGTGATGATTTCATAAAGGATTCCTCCTGCGATAGCAAGTTGTGGAACCATTACCTGATTTTTTTTCATAATTTTTTTGTTTTTTTGGTTTGTTTTTTTGTTTATTTTATCTGCTGCTATCTTTTCACACCAGAAGTTCTACTATACAAATAGTATAGTAGAATGTCAAGTAGAAAGAAAGGTGTAATTGTTTTTTAGCAATAAAAAAAAGGGGGCTTATACACCCCCTTCAATGAAATAATAATAGTTTATTGCCGGTAAATTAAGCGTTAGCTAATTCTTCTTCTTTTGAATAGGAATTAACATAGTCCGGGTTGTTTATCGGCCAGGTCTGTGTGTTTGCATAATACGTCATCAAACAGGTATCCACAGTAGATTTGGTTGATTTCCAATCGGAAGAACCGGTGTAATTTTTCAATATTTCAGGCGTAGCCGTCTTGATATTGAACATTGTCATTGCAACAACATATTCCAACATATCATCACTGATTGGTGCTGGAGTGATGGTAGTTGATACAAAAAATTCTTTGGTTTTTGTAGTCAAATAATCAACTGTTTCTTTTTTGTTCCATTGCGAACCGGTAGTGCTTTTTAATACGATGCCATTGTTGATAGCAAGCATCACATTGAATTCGAAATAATTGTAAGTTTTATAGTTTACAATTGTTTCGCCACAAATAGTGTGCAACCAGTTAGTGATTTCGGGATTCTGATTGCAGAAAGTTTCCCAGTTTGCAGCACAATTTGGATGTAAATCCGCACATTGTTTTACTGCCATGCGGGCAACTTTTCTCCATTCAATCTGATTGTTTGGATCAATAGCAACACCCTCAGATTTTAAATACGCTGCTTTTGTTTCATCCGTAACTTTAGCTTTGATTTGTTCCACAGTCATCCCTTTGTATTGAGAGTCTGTAATACATACGAAAAGCAAGCCTGCGGCGATTGCTGCGGTAACTGTTAATTGTGATTTGTTCATTTTTTTTGTTTTTTTGTATTGGTTTATATTAATTTAATTACATGACATACACTGATGTCAAGACGGAATGTATATAAAATAGGAATGTGATTGCAAGCGAAAAAAAACCCTGCAATAGAGCAGGGCATTTTTTATTTTTTTTTATTTCACTTTATCATAGATCCTTTGCATCGTAAGCATCACCCATCCTCTCAATTCTTTCATAAACGGAACATCTATTTTTGTCATGATACCTATCTTTTTGAGGTTATCAAGATGTTTGGAATAGTAAAGTGTAGCATCCTCAGTATTATAATCTCATTTCCATATAAATCTAGATAATACAGTACCAAACTCTGCTCTCGTTACTTCTTGATAAGGATTGAATTGATCTTTTGGTACGATTCCATCAGAGTGCAATCCCATCAAACCATATCTACAAGCTTTTTTGATGTATTCTTTTGTTTGTAGTGATTCGCCAGAGATATCATTGAATAATTCACATCTTGGATCATCTACCATGATACCAGTTCTAGCAAATACATTTTCAGAGAAATTGACCATCATCTTAGCTAAATCTTTTCTGATTAGCTTACCATACATATTTACGTTCGCACATGTATTTATTGTCGTAATATCAAAACTGCGTGCAAACTCATATGCTCAGTTGAGCTCAGGAGTATATGCAGAACACAAAGGTGCTGCACTTCCATGCTTTATTGTGCTTTTTGGACCCTCACAGCTTCTATCATAATAACTTGGTGAATAATCTATATTACTTGCATTTGCTCAAGGTAAGCTTGAGGTGATATTTGATGTACAATTATCTTTGGTAAGCATAAGAGCTCATCCTGGGACAGTACAATTTTTGGTTCAAATAACAGTTTGCGTATTTCCACACGTGCTGGTTTGGACAAGTGATGCTCATGCACAAACAGTATTCGTGTCTGGACTTCGAGAATCTATACATCCCGTACTTTGTAGTATAATACCGATTCCACCATAATTATCCCAGACATATCCACTCAAGTTATTGTTCATCCGTTGGAGTGATCAAGCCAATCATGTCCCATGGATATTTCATGAAAAATCATACGTAGTTCCTCCCATCAGATAATATGTTGTAGTATGGTTTGTTATTGTAAGTTGTCCATATACATTTCCTAGGGTACCACCAAGACCCGTACAACGAGTGAATAAACCTCCGCTCAATTGCATGCCACTATAAGAAGCATCTAGTGCTTGTAATCCTGTAAGCGTATTCTGATCCAAAGGCCGTACTCTTTCACCTCTCTCATTATTATAATATATTCATCTGATCTTACCATAACACAACCCTGTGTTTCCTCAATCCAAAACTACCACTTCAGGGGTAGACAACACTTCCAAAATCCTCGGGAGATACATTCAGATTTTCTTATTTCCTCCATAAGAGAAATCGATATCTGCACGATAGGTAAAAATACCCGTTCAGAATTGTCCTGTAAGTGCATCATCAAAACGGAGTTCTGTAGAAGCGAATAGTGCGAATATATATACGGTAGTGACTCATCAGAGAAAAATACCTGCTCAGAGCAGTCGTTTCTGTATATACTTTTTAGTGATGTGTTTCATGGGGTGTTGTATAGTAAGATAAAGTTTTTTTAAGATAAGAATGGCATAGTATTAATTAAATCGTTGCCATCCTGTCGATGTACATCATTGAAAATGAGTTCAATCGAATTTGATTGTTCAGATTTTATCACCAGCACAACTCACAGTAGAATCACTTACCTTTACTCATCAGACATTTCGTACCGTAAGAGCGTTTCATGAATTTCAGATGCTTCCTATTCAGATTTCAAATACACTATCGGTAAATCATAGATTATATGTTCATAGAACTAGAGAATTAGTTCCATTAGCTATTGTTGTTTCTCCCATTGCTGTTGATTGATTTCAATTAGCATATGTCAGATGTCCCATTGCTGTAGCATAATTTCCATCAGCAATAGTGCTTGCTCACATCGCTACAGAAACATATCCATTAGCAATAGTGCTTGCTCACATCGCAGTTGAATATTCTCAAATAGCCTGAGATCCATTACCCATTGCAGTAGATTGACCTCCACTAGCAATTGTTGAAGAACCCAATGCAGTAGAATTATATCCATTAGCTGTTGTGCTATATCCCACTGATACGGATCAATTTCAATTTGCATAGGTTCCATACCCCAACGCTATAGAATTATTTCCCAAAGCAAACGCGCTATTTCCTATTGCTAGAGAATACTCTCCACTCGCTGTAGAAACAAATCCTCATACTGTAGACATAAGTCAATTAGCATGCGTTTGATATCCTATCGCAGTAGAAGCATATCAACTGGCAGTAGTATTATATCCCATCGCAGTAGAAGCGAATCAATTAGCGGTTGTTCGTGCTCCCATCGCGGTAGAATAATATCAAAAAGATTTTGTATTATATCCTATTGCAGTAGAATAATCTCCAGAAGCATTTGTCTCGCGTCCCATTGCAGTAGATGCATATCAATTCGCAGTTGTTGCTTCTCCTATTGCTATTGATGCATCTCAATTAGCAGTAGATCCATTTCCCATCGCAACCGATTGATTTCAATTTGCATTTACATACGCGCCTATTGCTGTAGAGTAATTTCAACTAGCAACTGCTTGTATTCATCTAGAAACAAATCAATTAGTTACTATATCTCATCCTGTGTATGCTATACCTCATAGTACTGGAGACCAATATCCAGTGCTTCCACCTCCTACAGGCCAAGCTGATATACAATCACCGTTTAAGCAAAGTCAGTTGAAGCTCCCTGTTCCACTTACATCAAGAGTATATAAAGGCCCACTTGTTCCGATACCGATATTGCCGTTACCCTTAATTCTCATTCTTTCTGTGATACTTCCATCATTAGGACTTGTAAAAAATCTTAAATCAGTATTGTAATAATTATTCTCTGACCTGACGCTCTGTATACGAGTTGATACTTGAGGAGATGGAGTTGCTTTATTAAAGAAATCAACTTGTCCTATAACAACACTTGAATCATTTGTTCCCTGTGATAGCTGAAGAGTCCCTCCTCCAAGCAATTTATAAATTTCCAATTGTTCCCCTGGAGTAGTAGTTCCGATACCGACATTACCATTACTAGCAAGAACTGTCATAGCATTTTTTCTATTAATATTATCAGTTCCTATTCAGATTTCAAAGATACTAGTATTTAATCAGACATTATATTTTCCCAATGCTGTAGAATATGATCCACTCGCATAAGTAAAAGCTCCCATTGCAGTAGAATATTGTCAATTCGCATGTGTAGCTCCTCCCATCGCTGTAGCATAATTTCCATCAGCTGTAGAATTATATCCCATTGCAGTTGATCCATATCAATTCGCATGTGTGCTTCCTCCCATTGCTGTAGAATAATTTCCAATAGCAGTTGTGCTTACACCCATCGCTGTAGAGTAATCTCCATTTGCAAATGTACTTGATCCCATCGCAGTAGATGCTGTTCAACTCGCATGTGCGCTACTTCCCATAGCTACAGAAGCGAATCAACTCGCAATTGATCGATATCCCATCGCTGTAGAATAATCTCCACTCGCAGTTGTTTGTCTTCCCATCGCCGTAGAATTATATCCTAGTGCATATGCACTATATCCCATTGCCGTAGAATTATCTCAAGCAGCTTTGGTAGCAAATCCCAACGCTGTAGCTATCCATCAATTAGCCTCTGTAGCATCTCCCATTGCCGTAGAGTAATCTCCTCTAGCATATGTATTAACTCCTATCGCTGTAGCATATAATCAGAGAGCATGTGAGAGATGTCCTATCGCTGTAGAACCCGTTCAAGGAGCAATCACTCAATCTCATCTAGTGATAAATCAATTGGTTACTATATCTCATCCTGTATATGTTATTCAACTATAGTTAGCAGTATTTATTGCTGTCCAATAATTATCTCATCCACCTGTTCAAGAAACTCATTGAGGTCAGGTTGCACCTGTATTTCATTGAGGTCAAGTTGCACCTGTTGCTCAATCAGCACCAGGAGTTCAGGGTGTACCTGGAGTACCTGAAGTTCAAGTGGCTCCTTGAGGACCTGTAGGTCAAGTAGCCCCTACTATACCTTGGATACCTTGAGGTCAAATCGCTCAAGTGGCTCCAGTAGCACCTGGAGTTCAAGGAGTACCCGGAGCACCAGCTGTTCAAGTAGATCCCTGAGGACCTGTAGGTCAAGAAGCGCCTACTATACCTTGGATACCTTGAGGTCAAGTCGCTCATGTGGCTCCAGTAGCGCCTGGAGTTCAAGGAGCACCAGGAGTACCTGGAGTTCAAGCCGGTCCTATAGGTCAGACATTCCCTTGAATTCATTGAATACCTTGAATTCATTGTGGTCAAATAGCACCAGTAGCTCCTGTTGCTCAAGTAACTCCTGTTGCTCAAGTAACTCCCATTAATCATTGAATACCCTGAATTCACTGAAGTCAGATAAGTCACTGAATACCTTGAATTCATTGAATACCTTGAGATCAAGTAGCTCCTGTTGCTCACACGGCTCCTACTGCACCTGTGGGTCAGCTCAAAGCATATCAACTGATGAATCCATAAAGATTTCCGCTTGTTGAAGCTATTATTTTTCCATTACTATCAGTTCCAAGAGCGATAGCGCTCATCAAATTAGCGATAGTTACTCCACCGCTCGTAGTTCCATCCAAGATGATTCACGTAGTTCCGTCCTGGTTCCCATTGGTAGTCAGGAATATCTTTTGGATGTACTGTGTAGCATTGGTCAGCGTAGTGTTGATGCTGGTATATGCAGAAGCGAAATACACCGCAGAGATACCCAACACAAAAAGTGTAGAGTACTTGAGGAAAGAAAATGATTTTGGGGAATAGGTTTTCATGGATATAATATTATAGAAGGTAAAATTATTAATCTGGATAATCATAGTATATGTTTAAAAACAACTTACAGTTTCATCAGCCATTTTTACACTACTATTAGTAGCATCACAAAAACAATAATAATTATTTGTATCATTATAAAATAATGTTCATTCCGGATAATCCGTGGTATTTAGACAAGGATTAGCTGTTTTTTTGATTGATCTGATACCGCCTTCTACAGTAAGCAAAGCACCTGATGATATAGTATTAAAGATCGTTGTACCAATAGTCACTTTACCATCAGTAAATACGGTCATAGCGTTTAAAGTCGTGATACGAAGACGATCTCCTATTCAGATTTCAAATATACTATTAGCCAATCAGATATTACCTATACCCATCACTGTGGAAGCATCTCAATTAGCATGCGTACTTTGTCCCATTGCAGTAGAAATATCTGCGCTCGCAAATGTATTTTCTCCCATCGCAGTAGATTTTGATCCATTAGCATGCGTACTTTGTCCCAACGCTGTAGAGTAATCTCCATTTGCATTTGTTCGATATCCCAACGCAGTAGAAAATCATCAATTAGCTTGTGTATTAAATCCCATTGCAGTAGATCGATTTCAAACAGCATGTGTTGCACTTCCCATTGCAGTAGATGCATATCAATCCGCAAATGTATTATTACCCATCGCAGTGGATTGACCTCAATTGGCATAGGTATACGATCCCATCGCAGTAGAATAATCTCAAAGAGCATTTGTACTATACCCCATAGCTGTAGAACTATCTCAATTAGCCCCGCACTGAAATCCCATTGCAGTAGATGCAGTTCCATTAGCATTTGTTTGGTATCACATAGATGTAGATCCTGTTCCATTAGCACTTGTTTGAAGTCCCATCGCAGTAGATCTATATCAATTGGCATTTGTTATAAATCCCATTGCTGTAGAAGATTCTCCATTAGCATTTGTTTGATTTCCCATTGCTGTAGAAGCGAATCCATTAGCATTTGTTCGATATCCTAATGCAGTAGAATATCATCAATTAACAGTCACTCAATCTCATTTAGAGATAAATCAATTGGTTATTATATCTCATCCTGTGTATGTTATACCTCATGGTACAGCGACCCAGTATCCAGTGCTTCCTGCAGGCCAAGCTGATATACAATCAGTATTTAAACAAAGTCAGCTAAAACTACCTGTTCCATTCACATCAAGAGCATATGCTGGTGTAGTTGTTCCGATACCTACAAAACCACCAGTAAGAACTGTCAGTGCATTCAAAGGGTTTCAGATGCTTCCTATTCAGATTTCAAATATACTATTTGATAATCATACATTATACGTTCCTATCACAGTAGATCCAAAGACATACGCAATCGTATGAAAACCCATCGCTACTGAATATTGTCAATTAGCCTGTGTAACTGCTCCCATTGCTGTTGATCCATTTCCATTCGCATGTGATCCATTACCCATTGCTGTAGAAAACATTCAATTAGCCTCTGTAGATGATCCCATCGCTGTAGAAATTAGTTCACTTGCTTTTGTATTGTATCCCATCGCTGTAGCCCACTGTCAACTAGCAATCACTGAATCTCATCTAGAGATAAATCAATTGGTTACTATATCTCATCCTGTATATCCTATACCTCATGGTACAGCGACCCAGTATCCAGTTCATCATCCAGTTCAAGCAAGTCCTTGAGGTCAAGTGTCTCATGTTGCTCAAGTGGGACCTACAAGTCATTGTATTCATTGAATACCTTGGGATCACTGAGGTCAAGTCGCTCAAGTCACTCAATTGATTCCATTTATTCCAGGCATTCAAGGTCCACCTAGAGGTCCTATAGGTCAAGTCGCCCCGGTTACACCTATTAATCATTGTGTTCATTGAACACCTTGAATTCCTTGAGGTCAAATAGCACCTGTGGGTCAACTCAAAGCATATCAACTGATAAATCCATAAAGATTCCCGCTTGTTGAAGCTATTATTTTTCCATTACTATCAGTTCCAAGAGCGATAGCACTTATTAAATTACTGATTGTTACCCCACCACCTGTAGTTCCATCCAAGATGATTCCTGTCGTTCCATCTTGATTACCATTGGAGGTCAGGAGTATCTTTTGGATATACTGCGTAGCATTGGTCAGCGTAGTATTTATGCTGGTATATGCAGAAGCGAAATACACCGCAGAGATACCCAACACAAAAAGTGTAGAATACTTGAGGAAAGAAAATGATTTTGGGGAATAGGTCTTCATGGGAATAGAATTAAAAGAACTAAAAGAGTTGAAAGATTGAGAGATTGAAAAATTGAAAGATGTTGGTATTTTTTTTATTTTTCCACTTTTCAATATTTCCATGTTTCCATGTTTAATTGTATCCCCATTTTTTTTCCTGTCAAAAAACCCCGCAGTTTTTGCGAGGTTTGGCTATTTATAACTTGCTTTTTCTTATGAAGTATATGTAGTATGTATTTTACTAGATGGAAAAAAAAGAATAAAAATCTCCTCTTCAAATCTTTTCCACTATCCCTATACTCCAAAAAAGTTTTTATTTGTATACTATATGAATATGAAAAATATGAATCGAATAAAATGGTTTTTTTTATCAAGTGCCATTTCCATCTTTGTAATTGTAATTTTAGCCATAAGATTGCTGTGAGAGAGAACTATTAAGATAAATGACGATAATGATAGTGTATCTGCGAATATAGAAAACTTCAAAGAGATAGAGATGATTTTTGTCTGAAGAAATGATGAAAGCCAAGGTGATGATTCTCTTTCACCTGAATTCAAAGATATCATAGAATTAAAGAAGGGCATAGATGGCAAGTGGCAGATTATTGACCAAAAAAACTTATGGAAATGCCAACCAGACAGATGACACCAAGATTTTTCTACTGAATTGTGTATATAAAGTATATCTAGTTTTATTTTTTCTTATATGCTATGAAAAAACTCATCGTCCTATTACTTCTGCTAACTATCATTTTTGCTGGATGTACAAGCAAACCAAACACACTTCCTCAAGGATGCACGGAAGAAGCTAAAATCTGTCCAGATGGAAGCGCTGTAGGAAGAGCTGGTCCCAACTGTGAATTTTCTCCTTGTCCCATTGTAAACGTTGCTACTGTTCCTCCAGAGACACAAGTTTCTCCTTGATCTACGACTCCTCAAGCTTGCACGATGGAAGCTAAGTTATGTCCTGATGGAAGCGCCGTAGGAAGATCAGGTCCAAACTGTGAATTTGCTGCCTGTCCTGGAGAAGGCACATCAACTTGTTCTTGTCCTTGATGATATAGGCAAGAAGGACAATCATGCAATCCAGAATGTTATTACAGCACCCCAAAATGCTTGATGCCATCCATACAATGCCAATAAAAATTTCTTTACTCCCCAACCCCTCTGCCACGATAGATGGGACCTCGTAAAACAGAGGGGCTTTTTTTATTTTTATTTTTCCTTCCCCTATTTTAGGGGAAGGTTAGGATGGGGTAAAATAGCCACATAGCCCCCAAACAACAAAGGTGCTCAAAATCTCTTGCTTTTTTTCGTAGCATCAGTATACTATACGTGCTATATTTTTTTAATCTTAATAATCTTTTAATTTTTTAATATAATTTACCATGGCAAAAATTATCGGAATTGATCTAGGTACAACCAACTCTTGCGTATCCTACATGTTAGGAGATAAATCAGAAGTGATCGCAAATGCTGAAGGGAAAAGAACAACACCTTCTGTCGTTTATATCAAAGGAGATGAATTATTAGTCGGAGATCTTGCAAAAAGAAAGGCTATCTTAGAGCCAAAAAACGTCATCTACGAAGTGAAGAGATTCATCGGTAGAAAATATTCTGAAGTGATCGGAAAAGAGAATCTTCCGTATGAGATCAAAGAATCAAAGGATGGAGGAGTACTTATCGTCATCGACAAAAAAGAATATAAACCTGAACAGATTTCAGCGTTCATCCTCGGAAAACTCAAGGAAGATGCTGAGAAATTTCTCGGGACTCCTATCACGGAAGCAGTCATTACAACACCTGCATATTTTAACGATAGCCAAAGAAATGCTACCAAAGCTTCTGGAGAAATCGCTGGACTAAAGGTTGCAAGAATTATAAACGAACCGACAGCCGCTTCATTAGCGTATGGAGAAGGGAAAAATAAGGACGAAAAAATAGCGGTCTTCGATCTTGGAGGAGGAACATTTGATGTGACGATTCTTGAAATCGGAGCTGAAGGAACATTCCAAGTGTTGTCTACAAGTGGAGATACACATCTTGGAGGAGCCGATTTTGATCATGTCATCATCAACTATCTCGTAGATGCATTCAAGAAAAAAGAAGGTATCGACCTTACCAAAAACGCTATGGCGATGCAGAGAGTCAAGAACGAAGCTGAAGCCGCTAAACATCAATTGTCTCAGACAGAAAGAGTAGATATCTCTATCCCATTCATCATGACCGGTGAAGATGGATTACCAAGAAATATGGAAGAATCGCTTACAAGAGCGCAGTTTGAAAATATGTGTAAAGATCTTTTTGAAAGATGCAAAAAACCATGTCTTAGTGCACTCGAAGATTCTAAGCTCAAGAAGAGCGAAATCAATCAAGTGATTTTGGTTTGAGGATCGACAAGAATGCCAGCAGTACTTAAACTCGTAAAAGATATTTTCGGTATCGAACCAAAAGCTACCGTAAATCCTGATGAATCAGTATCGCAAGGAGCTGCTATCCAAGCAGGTATCATCCAAGGAGATGTCAAAGATATCCTCTTGCTTGATGTGACACCGTTGTCATTATCAGTAGAAGTTGAAGGGGGAATCGCACATGTGATGATCGCTAGAAATACGACCATCCCTGCAAAAAAAGAGAATACATTCACGACAGCTGCAGACAATCAAACAGCAGTCACCGTACATGTAACACAAGGAGAAAGACAATTTGCTAGAGACAATAAAGATCTCTGAATGTTCAATCTCGAAGGGATACCTATGATGAGAAGAGGACAACCTCAGATCGAAGTGACCTTTGATATCGATGCAAATGGAATACTCAATGTCACTGCAAAAGAGAAATCTACTGGTAAAGAACAATCAGTAAAAATTCAAGGATCTACAAATATATCTGATGAAGATATCACAAAAGCGAAAGCTGAAGCAGAACAATTCGCTGAAGATGATCGCAAGAGAAAGGAAATCGTTGAATCCAAAAACAGACTTGAAGCATTAGTCTACCAAATGGAAACAATGATGTCTGAACAGAAAGACAAGATCCCAGCTGAAGATAAAGAGAAGGTGAACAAGCTTATCGCTGACGCTAAATCTATCAAAGAAAAAGAGGGAGTTACAAAAGAAGAGATCGATACAGAGATAGAAAGAGTACAAAAAGAATTCGCAGAACTCTACAACAAGTATCAAGCCGCTCCATCTCAACCAGCTCCAAATCCCAATGATGAATTAGAAAAAGCACCTGAAGGAGGAAGTACAGTTGAAGGCGAGGTTATCGATGCAGACGCTAAATAAACTAAATAGTCATTGCTATTTTTGCAATGACTATTTTTTAATTGATTTTAATTTTTTTAAAAGTTTTTATGGGTACAGGGATTTCAGAAACAATATGATTTATTAGTCAAATTAACGCTTTCTACGATTCTTCATGGAATAAATTGATATGGGCAATTTCAATTGCTTTTGCCGTAATAGGTATCATAGTGCCACTTTTAATTCAGTGGTATCAAGGTAGTAATCTTAAAAGAATTGAGCGCGAAGCAGATGTACGTCTAAAAAATTCTTTAAGTGAGTCAGAAGAGTCTTTAAGAAAGGATTTTGATGTCATAAATCAGGATTTAAAAAGGGAACTCCGTGAAGGGATAGAAAATAGACTTGATAAGAAAATTCAGGATTATGATGATAAACTTAAAAAATTAGAATCACAAAGTATTGCAGCAATATTTCATCTTCAGGGAAATACTCAAAGAGGAGTACTTGCAATTAGTGATTATATTTCTGCTGCAAATAACTACATTGAATGTAAAGATAATATGAATCTTCAAACTATGTTAACTAGTATTAAAAAAATTCTACCACAATTAAGTATTCAAGATTTAGAATATTTAGAAGATCATTGAAAAGACATAAAAAAAATGGTTGATAAACTGGAAAAATATGATACTGTAAGTTTTTACACAACTATCATTCAAGAAATCAAAGCACTTATAAAGACAGTATCTAAAAAAGAAGTTTCGATACAAAAAATTTTACCACTAAATCCAACAGATAAATAATTTTACATATTTACAAATCATATTATGGTTACAAAACAACATGTAACAAGCCACTCCAAAACCTAATGATGAACTAGAAAAAACACCTGAAGGAGGAAGTACAGTTGAGGGTGAAGTCATTGATGCTGACAAATAAGAAGCGACTGAAAGGAGTCCCGCAAGGGGGGGGGAGTGAAATGATTAGTAAAAATATATTTATATATATATATATACATAAATATGTACGATTTTTTTGGTGAAATATGAACCACTTTAATACTAGGTTTATCTTTTAGTGGATTATTTATGATTTTATTTGTATTTCTTTATGATTATGATAAAAAAAGATTTTATAATGCATTATTAAAAGCATTTGAGGGTAATATGATATCTTCATTAGAAGATGTTGTTAATATTTATAAGTGAATCAATAATAAAGATAATTATAGAGAATCACTTAATGAATATTTAAGAGAATTTTTAATTGCTATTTTTTTGTCTAAAAATATTTCTGATGAAAATATAAAAAGTAAAATTAAAGAGAAAATATCAGATTTTATAAAACAAAATGAAAAAATTTCTCCTTTTTCTGAATTACCAATGCATGAAAGAAATATATTAGATGATTTAGAATTCTATATTTGAAATACTGATAAAAAATGAATAGAAAGAAAAGTTGATGAATTAAAAAATGTTATATTAGTTAGATACACTGAACATAAAAAATTAGAAAAAGTAAATAAACGAGCTGTACCATTAGCGATTATTTGACTTGTACTCACTTTGATATTTTGATTAATATCTTTATTTGTAAAACCATGAGATTCAATAAACAAAGAAAATTCTTGATTAGGCACTGGTTCTACTTCAAGTATAGATATATCTAAATAACACATATACAAAAAAACCGCTTCACTAGTCCCGTAGCACTACGGGATGATGAGGTGGTTTTTTTCTTTTGACAACGAAGCTTGAAAAACTATCAGTAGATATTTTATTCTTAGCTCATATATATATGGACTTTCAGATAGTCACACTCATCAATCAATTCTGACACACTTCACGATTAGATATTTTTTCTCAATACATCAGCCGAAATTGATGAATAGTCATTATACGAGCAATAGTGGTTGCCCTTGCCATGATCTTCAAAAAAAAATATCGGAAATTTGTCCTGTTCAGTTTCGTACTTGCGGGAGCATTATTTTATCTGACTTCGGAGATAGGATTCAAAACACTGCTTGTACAAGAGACAGGTATCAGACCAAGACCGTATGTAGCACATGCAGATATAATACAACCCATAGGAAATCAGTATGCGGATTCATCATTTCCTTCAAGCCATATGGCACTCACGGTGGCTATGATTACAGTACTTATTATGCTTTTTCCTGCAGTACGACCGTACGCGATTTTGTACGCATTGCTCATGGCATGGAGCAGGATATACAATGGAATGCACTATCCAAGCGATGTACTCGTAGGATCGATTCTATGAATCATATGCGGATGGATCGGAGTAGTCCTCAGTAGAAGGGTATTCAGATCAAAATAATAGCATATATTACCATGGAAATTTCAAAGGAAATCAGTATAAACTTAATGAATAATTAAACCTGCCTGCCGTAGGCAGGGATGAAAAATGTATGAATAGTATTTAATAAAAAGAATACCGACATTATTCATTATTCACTTTTCATTATTCATTAAAAAAATATGAATTTTGCCATCACCTGCGCTGCAGGGTTAGAATCCATACTCAAAAAAGAAATAGAGATTGCTGGGTACAAAATAATTGGTTCGTGACCGACGCTCGTACGTTTCGAGGGAGATCTTTCCGCGATTGCAAAAATGAATCTCCGAAGCAGAGTTGGAAACAAATTATATCTTGAACTCAAACAATATCAGACTTTGGACTTTGATAAGCTTTTTGATATCGTCCAGACTATTGATTGGAAAATATATATTCAAGACAATCCGATTATTGTAAATGCAATCAGCAAACAATCAACGCTTACGAGTCTTCCTGCTATCCAAAAAATAGTGAAAAAATCCATCACCAAAAAAATACTCAACGGTAAAGAAGGAATGGTTACCGAAGATCAGACGCTGCATCCGATAGAGATCCTTGTCCATATAGAACGTGACATGTGTTCGATATTGCTCAATACCACAGGTGAATCGCTCCACAAGAGAGGATATAAAAAAGCCACAGGAGAAGCACCGATCAACGAAGCATTGGCTGCATGATTAGTCCTTTTGTCGGGTTGGAAATTCAGTGAACCGTTCTATGATTTTTTCTGCGGAAGCGGAACTATCGCTATCGAAGCTGCATTACTTGCAAAAAATATCGCACCCGGCATGTTCCGTAGATTTGCTTTTGAGACCTTCTCTCGATATGATCAGGAATTGCTGAGTATAGAGCTTGAAGTGGCAAAAGACAAGATGATAATAAACAAAGGACACACCATCATCGCTTCAGATATCGATCCGAGGATGATCGGCATCGCACAAGAAAATGCGAGAAATGCATGAGTGGAACACTACATCACATTCCAGACAAAAGATATTTCTGAATATGTCAGCGGTCCGGAACTCATAGGGACGTTAGTCTCCAATCCACCGTATGGACTGAGGATGAACGCGTATGACTTAGAAAAGATATATCACACCATTACCGAATTATTCACGCATCATCCAAAATTGCATGGAGGCATCATCACTTCCTACGAAAAATTCGTGACTGATGAAATCTCATGAACATGGAAAAAATCTATGTTTTTCAATGGCGGAGAAAGATGTCAGTTTTATAAGAAAACATTGCTGAAATAAACAAGAGTCGTTGCGAGGAGTGAAACGACGAAGCAATCTTAGTATTATTATTTAGATTGCTTCGCTACGCTCGCAATGACAAAAAATAATATTTAAAATTCTAAATTAAAAAAATGATAAAAACATCTATCCTCGACGGCGGTAAACTCCAAGAATTCACCAAGGAGAATAAACTCCAGCCCTTCAGAGTCAAACAGATCTACCAAGAGATATTCAAAAATCAGAATATCAATTTTAGTGAAATGACGACGCTTTCCAAAGATCTCAGAGAAGATTTGGAAAAAGATTTTTCTGTTGTCACGCTCAAGGTAGATAAGATCATAGAAGATACCTCCACTACAAAAATATGATTTGAGACTCACGATGGATATATGATTGAAGCTGTGATCATCTATCATCGACAGGATGAGAAACACAACAAAAACAATGAAGAAAAACTGAACAGGATCACGCTCTGTATCTCATCACAGGTAGGATGTCCGATGAAATGCTTATTTTGCGTCACAGGAAAACTCGGATTCAAAAGAAACCTCACACGAGACGAAATGATTTCCCAAATATTATTTGCCAACAATTACATCAAAAAAAAGTTTGGAAAACAAGATGATGGAAATTTATATTGCGTAAGAAATGTCGTCTTTATGGGGATGGGTGAACCATTGCTCAACTACGACAACGTGAAGAAGGCTATTGAAATCATGCTCAGACAAGAAGCGGGATTTTCGCTCTCTAGAAGACATATAACGATTTCCACTTGCGGTATCATTCCCGGAATCAGAAAATTAATCAAGGATGAAATTCCAGTGAAACTCGCTATTTCGCTTCATGCTCCTAATCAAGCATTGCGTGATAAACTTATGCCGCTTGTTAAAGCATATCCCCTGATCGACCTTACCAAGGCAATCAGCGATTATGTAAAAGCGACAGACAATAGAGTATTCTACGAATATATCATGATCAAAAATATGACCGATACTCCTCAGCTTGCCAAGGAATTAGTAGAGATGCTCAGAAGGAAACTCGCACATGTAAACCTGATTCCCTACAACACTAACCCTGCCATCAATCTTACAGAAAGTGATGCAAAAACTATCAATGCCTTCAAAAAGATATTGGAAGAAGGAGGCCTTACCGTGACGGTAAGAGATAGTATGGGAAGAAAAACCAAGTGAGCTTGCGGCCAGTTAGGATATGAGAAGTTGATGAAAGATAACAATAAAGATATAGATGAAGACGATGAAGATTAATCATATTGCTTTCAGATAAATATTTAGTATATTCACGTCACGCCCATATTGGGATGTATGTTAGCTTGCTCTGATCAGTGGGCCCACAAAGCGGGTTGTATACACGGCCACTTATGCAAAAAATCAGAGATATGATTATTTTTTTCTTAGGGAGAGAGATCACTACCAAAATTGCTTATTATTTTTAGCTGTTGTACAGCTAGTATGTCACTCGACTAACCAAAGCCATGGTTTTTTTATGACTATAATAAGCAAAAAGGGTAGTTTTCTTCTCCCTTTTTCCTTAATAAAAATTCTATATTTTTTTGTCTCGATTCTTAGATTTTTTATTTTTTTTGAATCCATGTTTCTCAGCAAAGACATCATAGATCTGTTCTGCTATATCCAAAGAAAGATGCATTTGATTAGTATATACCTCTATTATTTTTCATTTTTTTTCACTATATTGTAATTCTTCCCTTGGCTTATGTATCCATTCATTGTTTTCTCAACTCTGAAGGATTATTTTTTTACACTGATATTTTTTAGCCAAGAGTGTAACGATATCATATAATCCTTCTTGTCGTGGGAGAGTCTGTATGATAGGATCTGTTTTTTGATGAGTCATTCTGCCATATCTATCAAAATGTTCAGCCGTGATTCCCTGTATCTGATGAATAAAAAGGGTGGAACTATTCTGAAGTGAAAAGGAAATAATCGCTACAGGTTTCTTATCATGAAATAATCCGATACCCAAAGGACCATCTAAATATATTTTATATGCACTTCCGGACAGATCTTTAAATCTATCTGGATTTTTACGATTGACTACTTCCAAAGTTCTTTCTTTATCATTGATGGTATCTTTTTCATACGTAGAAAGCTGATGGAATACGTCATAATGCATGGTGTTTCCTTCGTTATCTGTATTTTTTCAATATCGTTCTTGCTCTTTCCCTTTTGTACTATCCTGACGGGCATACAGGGCTCACAAAGAAAAATCATCTCATAACTTTTGCTTAAGATATGTTTGTATCTCCTCAGCTCAAATATCTTCCGACAAGTGTTTCATCATCTCAAATAAAAAAAGTGTGGTATCTATTGTATAGGGAAGACGATGGAGTTGTCGCGGTGCAAGATAAGATTTTTTGAGGAGTTCATAATTTTTTAGCGTTCCAACAAAAGGTGTCGCGATTAAAAAATCTTTAAGGAGGTACTCACGTTTTTCGGAATAAGAATATGCATACTCTCGTACCCAAAAAAGCATAGCTGTTCATAATTTTTTTTGTAGGGCATCCAAAGAGACTATCTGTAAAAGCATATCTGCTATGCATCTTTTTGTATCTTTTGGAAGCGATTCCAAAAAACTGATGTTCCATTTTTTGAGAGGATGCTGGATAAACATATCACAGAGTTTTTCAGGATCCATAATTTTATAGTTATAATCTCTCATCTCCCAATATTTATTTTTATTTTTTTTTGCAAGAATAAAATCTTTGATTTGTTTGAAATCAATTATTGCATCAGGTTTATATTCATCGTGGAATGTCTTTTTCCGGAGTTCTTCCATCTTGGTGTTTTCTTTATATTCTGGCACTAGATCCAAAGATTTTTCCACATCTTTATGTGCTGTATTTTCCATACAAAAAAAGCTGATATAAAGATACTATACAAGTATACTCACATCAGCTCTTTTTTGCAAATATTATTATTTATATTATTTTTTTCCTACATTATTCATTTTTAATTATTCATTATTAATTTTTTTTTATATAGTCCATACTCCATGAACAACGCCGATAAGATACCACTGTCCACCTACGTTATCAAATACTAGGGTTAGGCTTTTCCAGTCCATGCCTTGATATTGGGGATCGAATCCTGAATAATGGAATTCTGTCCATTGTTTGCCTGCATATGATTGAGAGATATTATTAATGATGTTTCCTCTTTGTATGCTTTGATTATAGAAAATTTCCGGTGCATTTTCATAGTCGGCATCGTTTACGAATTTTTCAAAATACTGTCCGATTCAGAGATCGATAGGTTCTCCAGAACCATCATAAGCACCCCGGATATATGATCTGGAGATAGACAAGCCATTAGCTACTTCTTCAGTGCTGAGGATGATATCTGTCCCTGTATTTACATGTTCATACGGAGAGAAACGGAGTCATTGGGGTCCGACATATTGCGAAAGCACTGCAAAGTCTTGTGCTTTCAATGCTGACAGAACAGTTGATAGTGATCCCGTGAAATCACTATGATTAAGAGTTCATACAGTAGTTCATGAAGAAGTGCTTCAGCAAGAGAAATTTCCAGAACCGATGGGACAAGTTTCTGCTGGTGCTTGTTTCGCACATCCAGCAAACAAGAATATAATTGATAATAAGGGAAGCAAGAAAAATGATTTTTTCATGAACAATTGAATAAACAATAAAAGAATTGAAAAATTGAAACATTTTTTTTTATTTGTCATCTCGAGCCTGCCTGCGGTAGGCAGGCCTGCCGAGAGATCCCTTAAAGAGATTTCTCCATTCACTTTGTTCAGTCGAAATGACAATCTTTTTACCAAACATTTTCTAACAACGAAATCGCGCCATTATGAGCAGGAGCGAGAAGACGGTATCTTTCTACGAGCTGTCCTGCAGTGGTTCTTTCAAGCATAAGCAATACCCATGCTCTTTTTTCTGCCATAAACGGATTCTGGATATTTTTCATGATACCATCTCTATTGAGTGCTTTAAGATGTTTTTCATAAAATTTAAATATCAGTTCTTCTCATGTATAGACATTATATTGATCACCATAAATCAATCTAGAAAGTACAGTACCAAACTCAGTTCTTGGTACAGGATCATTGGGATCAAATACCTTTTTAGGAGTTCTTCCATTGGGTTCAAGTCCCATAAGATCCAACTGACAAGCGGTTTTGGTAAAGAATTTCATTTCGCTGGTCAGATTTTTGGTGTCGGTAAATGCATCACATCAAGCTTTGTGCGTATCAGGATAGATGCCAAATATCTGGATCGTAAACATCGTCATCATCTTAGCTAATTCCTTTCTGACGATACCATCTTCTAGACGAGCTTCAGTGATAGGACATTTATTAGTGATGTTGAGATTATATCCCCATGTAAATGAATCAGTAATCTCTGCACTATACGGCGTATCAGAAACATCACACGTAGATGCAGCTGCATGTCACGTTGATTCACAACACGTATCATCATAATAGGTGAAAGAATTATCATCACCATGGGTATTTGCACAAGCTAAAATGCTTGGAAGTTTACAGCTATCTTTCGTTATATTACTTCCTCCGCCTCAACCACCTCATCCACAAGAACCGATACATCATCAGGTAGTGATAGGAGGTACATATATTTTTTGAAGATATAAGGTGTGTCATGAAAGCACTGCTTTGACATTGCTTCCTGAAAGGATGAAGTTAGGCAAATCAAAGTAGCTGATATATATTCACGTATTTGATTCAATTCATTTATAGATATCCATACCTCTTTCATTTTCAGTTCCACAATAAACTATTCCTGTATTCCCATTGATGACAAAAGAAGGGTTGCTACCTCATGAAATATTGAGAGTAACTCAACTATAAAAGAATGGCATATTTATACCGGTTTGAAGAGAAACAGTTTGGCAACATCCAAGGTCTCTACATGAAGGGTTGGTATTAAAAGTATAATCACTGATAGTATCTACATTACCTTCCATATCTTCTGCATAGACACGTACTTGGAGAGTTCATGATGTTGGAAATTCAGCTTGTCCGGAGATAGTGATATAATAGTCGGGTTGATTGGCCGATCATCGGACTCCAGAAAGATGTAAATTATTTCCTGTAAATATATACGGTCCATAATTTGTTCAATTCATTCATGAAAGAATTATAACGATAGATCATGAATCCACTCCTGCCCGATCATCTTGGATTCATAATATAACAGGTGGGGTGCCTATGATTCAATTGGCTCCAGCGCTAGGATTTGCTGATCATGGAATAAGCCATGGTCCTACAGGTTGATTGAATATTCTCGTAAATGTAGGTGTCTTATTACCATTTCGATCAGCTACGGTTCCCGTAATCGTAATGGTTTTTTCAATACCGTAATAAAAGAGTTGAGATGCAGTGATATTTATGTCATAATTCTTATCACGAAACTGCCATGATTTATTGCTAGGTACGGCAGCAAGCGGTTCTGAAGGGGAAAACATCCCTCCTGTAAAATATTTTCCTGTTCAATTTCATGAGATAGTTATTTCAAAAGTATTGAGATTGACTCCATATTGATTGGTGATTGACCAAACATTACCCGTCCATGTGCCGATACCAGGAAGTCCTCCTGTTCGTACATAGGGTACGCCTCATCCCGCATAATTTTCTAATAGGGTAAGTGAGATTCCACTGAGAGATGATTTTTTGGTCCCTGCTATAGGTATAAGAAGAGTAGCTGCAGGTGCAGTGATATCATCGATGCAAGGTTTTTGGTAGACATGATAATATCCGGTAAGATGTGCATATTGATATGTAGAATTGATGATATTGATTCCTCATGCTTTACTCAGACTCGTACTGAGAGTATCTCCATTGTAGATAATAGCGAATGTTCCCGTATAATCAGAAGGACTATATTTTGGAGAAAAATATACTGTTCCATAACGTCAGTCACCTACAAAAGAGGCCCCATTCCTGTAACGGTCTATATGCAAAATAGTTTTTCCGATATCAATCCATTGAGGTAAAATCGATGGATTAGTATAGCTTGAAAACATTGAAGTATCAGCATCAAAAAGATATATTTGCAAATCCGTTGCCAGATCTCAAGTATAATAAGAAAAATGCGTTGGATCCAATTGTAAACTCAAAAGTCATGCTAATGCTCCAAAACTATTGATTTCTGTTGTCGCTCTGATATCGAGTTGTTCACTGCATCATTGTTGATAAGGAGAACTCGTCGTTGATCAATAAAAATAATAGTATTGTCCATCAACAAGAGAAAAAATTCCTCAGAAAAGAGTACAGAGCAAGAATAATAATGTATACTGTACTGTATATTTTTTCATAAGTTTTTTTTCTATGCTATGATATATTAAAATAGTGTTTTTTTACTGCGGAGTATTACCAAGCAAATCAACTAAATATTCCTCCAAGACTTGGAGGTGCAAAAGAATCTGACTTTAATGCATTAGATCCTATCACACTCAGATCTGAAGGTCAAGCAGAATTATCTCCATTGAGATCTCTTGGATCCAAGACGGAGACTCAGTATTGAGGGAATGTCATCGCTCATGTTACATATAATATGATAGATATATCATTACCATTGATTACGTGATCATAGACGCCAGCACTACTCTTAAGGTCACCTGCAGTCTGATATCTATATCCGTCATCTTGTTGCGAATTGATGTTTTGTGCTCCGCTGAGATCAGCCCCAGTCGTGAAATCAAAGATATCTCCTGTTCCAGGAACCAAGGTTATTCCACTCAGATATGATATTAAGTGTGATTGTCCCTTGAATACCACATAATAGGTGCCTCAAGTGATATCTATAGTGACTTCTCCTGTTCCCATAGCATTGAGAGTAAAGGGTACACTGCTTTTTACAAATTGTTTGTTCATATCATAGAACTTCAATACTCATGTATTAGAATTATTTGTTGCTTGAGTGATACGGTTAGATGGGAAAGCCTTTACCATGAAAGTAAGGAGTTGCATCGTTTGAAGATACAATGTTTGTCCTGAAAGCAATGCTTTTACCGTACCGCTATTTCCTGAAAGGATGAAATCAGGCAAATCAAAGAAACTGATGAATATTCAAGTATATTCGATTCATTTATAGATATCGAGTCCTCAGCTATCTATATTACAATCAATTAGTCCTGTATTTCCACTAAAGGTAAATGTAGGATTGACGCCTCATGAAACGTTGAGGATAAATCAGCTATACAAGAATGATGGAACAGTAAACCCTGTCTGAAGATAGACGTTTTGGCAACATCCAAGATCTGTACAAGAAGGTTTAGTATTGAAGATATAATCATTTATAGTATCTACATTGTTTTCCATATCTTCTGCATACACGCTTACGTGGATAGTTCATGACGTTGGAAAATTAACATGTCCGGAGATAGTGGTAGAGTAGTCAGGTTGGTTGGCCGTTCATAGTATTCCAGAAAGATTTAAGCTAGTTCCTGTAAATATATATGGTCCATAATTTGTTCAGTTTATTCATGAAAGTACGATGACGATAGATCATGAATCCACTCCTGCCCGATCATCTTGGATTCATATGATCACAGGTGCATCAGCAAGGACATCTTGTGCTCCAGCACTAGGATTTGCTGATCATGGAATCATCCATGGTCCTACAGGCTGATTAAAGATTCTACTAAATATCGGTGTTGCATTGCCATTTCGATCAGTTACGGTTCCCGTAATCGTAATGGTTTGTTCAATACCATAATAAAAGAGTTCAAATCAGCTGATATCTATAGCATAATCCCTATCACGAAATTGCCATGATTTATTGCTCGGTACGGCAGCAAGGGGTCATGAAGGAGAAAACATCCCTCCCACAAAATATTTCCCTGTTCCATTTCATGAAACATAGAGTTGAAAAGTACTGAGATTGACTCCATATTGATTGATAATCGACCAAGCATTACCTGTCCATGTGCCGATACCAGGAAGACCTCCTGTTCGTACATAAGGTACATTCGCTCCACCCACACCGACATTTTCTAGGAGAGTGACAGAGATTCCGCTAAGAGATGATTTTCTGGTTCCTACCGTAGGCACGAGAATAGCAGGGGTTGGTGCATTGGTATCATCGATACAAGGTTTTTGGTATACATAGTAATATCAGGTGAGATTTGCATATTGATATGCAGAATTGATGGTGTTTACTCCTCAATAACTCAAAGAAGTGGTGAGGGTATCACCATTATAGATAATAGAAACAGTTCCTGTATAATCAGAAGCACTATATTTTGGATTGAATTTTAATGTTCCATAACGTCAGACACCCAAGAACGGAGTCATATTATTGATACGATCAGTGTGCAAAATAGTATTTACTCCTGGATCCTCCCAGAGAGGAACAAGCGAAGGATTAACATAATCCATAAATGTACTGCTATCTCACACAAAAAGATAGGTTGCCAAGTCTGTAGCTACCGCTCAAGTGAAATAAGAAAAATGTATGGGATCCAATTGTAAACTCAAAAGTCATGCTAATGCGCCATTAGGATTACTTTCCATCGTCGCATAAATATAAAGTTGTTCGCTGCATCATTGCTGATAAGGATAAGTAGGAGTAGTTCCTGCATCAAAATAATAATACTGTCCCGCAACAAGAGAAAAAATTCCTCATAGGATGAGCATGAATGATGCTACTATCTTATAGGTGATTATTTCTTTTTTCATTCTTTTCTTTGTGTTATGTAGATAAATATGATGATCAGGATGATGAGTAAGAAACTATATAATATAAGCATTTTTCAACTTAAGAAACGATTTATCCATTGTTGTTGTTGTATCGCTTTGATAGTAGTATTGAGCGATTCTTCAGGTGAAGTATGAGAAAATCATCAAACGATACCATATCCGCCTGAGTATTCGCAAGATCAAACAGCATCAAAACGATAATATCAATTACTTACTTTTTCTAAGACATCTATCCCTCATAAGATACTAAGATTAGTATCATACGTTTCTCCTTTTCATGCAAAATATAATTTTATCGCTCCATCGGTGTCAGTAGGATGCTTCTGTCTAAAGAATATTCTTCCTACACTACCGCTTCACTTTACGGTGTTTTGGGGATCAGAAACAAATCATATGATATGGATTGTATTTTCACCTGTCTGAGGAGAAAAGAAATAAGGGAAGATATTTTTGGAAGGGACAAAATCTACATATTCAAGCGAACTTTCTATGACAATATCCGTAGCTGCTATATTATTATTTGAAGTATCGACGATGATATCAGTTGCCACCAAACATCAATTTTGGATATTTCAATCTGCTGGAGAAAAGCTGATTTCGGTCGCTGCACTCACACCTATCATGAGCATGAGAAATCCTATCACTACAATTTTTTTCATTTTTTCACTGAAAATAAAATAAAAATTATTGGATAATAACGATAACACCATTATTATAGACAAAATCTATTCCATCCATTCCTGTGATATAGATTTGTGATCATGTGTAGAGGATACCGTTGATTTGTGATCATGTAGTGCTAAAGATTCAGATGTTTCATGTAAGTATGGTTCAGCTATAAGGTCGTCCGCACATAAGGATATCATTATTGATTCCCGTGAGGTAAGGGTAGGGTGAATTTATATTCGTTCAAGTGACCTGGATAAGGTTTCAGGTAAATGACCGTGCTCAGATGCTTGTTCCTGAAAGGATATTAACTGTAAAGAAATCAGCACATCACCAATCCAGACAGCTTTTTGCAGTAGTGAATGAACTAGTATATAGTCATAGATTACCCGCCAAATCATATACAGATCAGGTGATTTGTAGGATTGAATTGGAAGGAAATACTCGCTTTGGAACAAAAGAAACTTGGTAGGATCATGAATTTCATGCTCCTGGTAATCCGCTTATAAGTGTGATAGTGAAATCAGTGCCTGAGTAGGTATATCAGGTATAAGATTTTGATCATGAACTGAATTGCGGAATAGTGATATTCATTGTTCATGTATTTATTCCAGCCCGATCATCAGTGAAGGTAAATATAAATGGAGAAAATGTGGTAGGAACAAGAGGCATTATGGGAGCTATTCTCGTAATGACTGGTGCCTCTGGAGCATTGAAAGAAAACGAATGAACTCATAGATGGGTTGCATTATTTTCATTTGGATTATCAGTGACATTGATATTTACGTTTATCTGTTTTTCTATTTCATATCCATTAGGGCTTGGTGAAGCGATACTTACTACATACCCTCTCGTCTTATTTTGTCGTGTTAATTTATTATAAGTGATATTTCCTGTTCGTCAGACAATAGTCATGCTAGAATTGCCTGGAAGATAAGTATTTGTCCAAGGTGCTGATAATGTACATGTCGGACAAGCAACACTCACTTGAATAGTTCCGCTATTCACTCATTCTTGATTATCTACCGTTACAGGTGCAGGAACATAATTGGGTAGAGCGATAGCATTTCCAGAATATCGATAGTGTTGTCTATTATTGCTATTATTCATAGGTAAAGGACTTGCTACTACTCCTGGACCTGCCCAATCATATAAAACAAAAGAAATGGTATGATTGCTTGGAATATATCTTTCTCCATTAATAGGTGTATTTCGTCACATGAGGGGAGATTCTCCATCTGGAATACAAGGTAAGGCAACAAATGTATATGCGCCATCATTGACTCATGTAAGGATATCGAACGAATCAAGGAATCTATTTATGACTGCTCCATCAGCGGTAGTATAGAGACCATAGCTAATAGCTGCTCACGTACGTGTCGTGAGAAAAAGATTGGTGGAAGTGATATTTTGAAGAGTGGTGAATCCAAACGTAAGTGCTTGTAGTGTAGTATTAGAGCTTTGTCATGCTGACATAAGTCCATATGCTTCATAGAGATATCAATCCGTGATATATGAAGTATGAGGGCCAGCGAAAATAGGATTAAATGTCATTCCTCGAAGGGAGACATTTCCGCTATCAAATTTGATGGTGCTTGAAAAACCATTGTAATTGATGCCCGCAGGATTGAGTATCATACCAAAGGTATATCCACAATGAAGTTTTCCCGTAAGAGAACTTGGAGTGATGCTGAAGCTAGGATCTGCAGCAAAACTTATCATACCCAGCATACTGAGCAGACCAAGTGTCACAAAGGTGACGATTTTAAAAACATACATGTTTGATTTCATAATCAATAATTTACCGGATAAATATTCCTCCAAGGCTTGGAGGTGCAAAAGAATCTTTCTTTAAAGCATTACCTCCTATCACACTCAGGTCAGAGGCATTGACCGCATCATCTCCATTGAGATTTCTTGGCTCCAAAACACTAGCTCAGTAGAGAGGAAATGTGCCATTAAGAACGATGCTGATGTCATTGCCATTTATGACAAAATCATAAGCACCGTTTGTATTTTTGAGATCTCATGCAGTTTGATATTTGTTACCATCGTCTTCTTGGGAATTGATATTTTGTGCTCCATAGAGATTAGCTCCTATCGTAAAATCAAAAAAATCGATTCCTGTCCCTCAAATGATTTTTCCCTCCAGATATGATGCTAAGTGTGATTGTCATTTGAATGCTACGTAATATGCCCCTGGAGGAGAATAAATAAGGGTTTCTCCCGTTCCTGCACTGTTAAGTGTAAAAGGTTGACTTGTAAATATCAACGCTTTGCTGATATCATATATTTTGAGTATTCATATGTTTTCATTATTTGTCTCTTGATACACACGGTTAGAAGGAAATGCTTTTACATATACCGGGAAGGTCGTTGGATGTACGAGCGCATCGATAAATCATCCTCTACGAGGGACAGTATTCATATCAATCGTTCCATTCGTTGTTAATGGGAAAAACATGATACATCAGTGGTATATTCAGCTGTAATAGGTTGGAAACGTTACCGATAATGTTTTGGTGATATCACTGCCTGCAGTGAGAGTGAAGAGGGAGATATCTCCGGAAACATATCTTCAGAAATTTCCTGTTTGATTGATGCTGAGACATGCTCATTGTGCAAATCAATCATTGGTCACTGATGCATCTACAAATCATAATTTATACGTCATGCTTATATTTTCCGTATTATATATTTTGACTGAGAATCCTGTTGTATCTCCTCCTGTGACTTCAAGACTTAATGTATTTACTTCGTTACCTCCTGACAAAAATGCAAATTCCGAGAACCCGACCATAACATCATTTGAATACAAAAAAGCTAGAAACAGGAGAGGTATCCCTATTCCACAGAGAGTTAAATTGCGTATTCTTCTTGATGACAAATACATTCCTCCATACAAAGTAAAAAAATGACTTCGCATATCACATACTATTATGTGCAAGATATGAAAGAAACATCAGTTTTCAAGCCAATTATATATAGACAGAAATATTTATTTCAAAAAAATATGTCGATATCGACAGATAATTTTTTGTGAAAAAAATAGCTAAGAAGCCAAGAAAAAATAACGTAATATTTTTTCAAAAGATTGATGACAATATTGTCTACTTTTTAAGTTTGAATTGACAAAATAGTTAGATGTTATGCGATAGTATGATATATATTTACAGATTTTTTTTAAAAAAAATAAAAAAATATCGATGAAAAAAATCGATATTTTTAGTAGTCTGTAAAATCAAGAAAAATTATTTCATTTTCTTTTGGAAATATCCCACCAATCGTGTAACGATAAATCCTCCCACGAATGCATCGACAAATCCTCGTAAAAGTCCGATAAATGCACCCAATAGATTTGCCTTATATCCTATATAGAAAGTGCCCATGAAACTGACAAAAATTTTACAATATCCAAACAATCGAGCAGTGATGGCGAATATGAACAATCCGATTCCAAAATAAATTCCTAGAGCTAACCCTACGGCTACGGGAGTTTTGAAATCTGCTTTCATGATTTTTAAAAGTGAAAGGATAAAAAAAATAACAGGAGACAAATAAGTATTTATTGCTCCCAATATAATAAATATTTATGATATTACAATCAGGTTTATAAGTATCGGGATATATTATTTTATATTCAACTCGGTACAGTAATGATAAGCGTTCCAGAGTATTGACCTACTGCTTGATACGCAGGGATGTTTATCTGAAGATCCACTTGTGATGTCTGTATCTTACATACTTCGCCCACACCTCCTATTTTTCATAGGATAGGAGTATCTACACCGATAGGAGTTCGTGCATTCAAT
>CAZBWN010000048.1:0-2201 GCA_964495905.1 uncultured Candidatus Peribacteria bacterium | reverse complement strand
CATTCCAGCTCTCAATGTCTCTTTAAAGGCAAGTATTTCTTCTTTTGTAGGTTGGAAGATTTTCTTGTCCGCAAAATTGAATTTTTCAATAAGATTGGTATCCTCGATAAAATCAAGGACATCTCCCATGATAAAGTGAGGATGATCAGACAAATTCGATTGAGAACAAGTCAAAATCAACTCATTACGCCGATCCACGACAAGATGAATCCATCGATGAGAATCCTCAAATATCACTATCAATTGTCTAGGCACTACACCTTGTGCGTCCAAGATTTGCTTGGTTTTCATATTTGTTTCTGTTTCCATACGTATTTTGGTTTTTTTTTGTTTTTATATTACACTTATATTACCTTTATAGATAAATATTTCATTAAGTCAATCTAGATACAAATTTCTACGCGAGATTTTCCTTCGGATATATTTTTTTTCAATCCACCACGTTCGATATGTAACATATTCTCAGTCGTGATAATGCTAGTTCATTTGCTGGATAACTCACGGATGAAATCGCGTCATTGGGCAGAATATTGGAGTTGTATCGGAGTCATTCCTGATTTTCTTTTCATCTCTTCAACGAAAAAATCCCATTTCTCTTTACTGAAAAAAATATATTCTGCAGCAGATTTTTGCCAGAGTATTCAGGTTTCGGGTAAGGTAAGGGTATCCAAGATATCAGATTCTACCTTGAAATTACCTCTCTGAGATTGCACTTTTATATATTTTTTTGATTGTTCCATATTTATTTCTTTAATAAATCTTGATACGCCTCTTGCGCTTTTTTGCATAAGAACTCGTATAGCTTCGGATGTGTTTTGTGATTATTGCTGAATTCTTTTTTGGGATACAAGACAAGATGTTTGTTGGTCGCTTGTGAAAGTAGGTTCAGCTGAGCTAATTCTTCTGCATCCATGACTTCAGCGAGTGGCTTCACTACTCACTTATCTCTCACAAGATAGTGTGTCCCTGGCTTGAATGCAGGCGTCTTGAGATAATGTACAGGCATATGCGGATCTGTTGTTTTTTTCAGTTCCTGTATTTTTGCAATCGCTTCCTCTTTGCTTGTACACACTGCTACATCAAAGAAATCATGCCTCGCAACGGGATCATGATCTATGATATTATTTTTGTGCATATATTCCAAGAGCATAGATTCATTGATGCCTGTATCACTTTTATACAATCATTTCTGTAATTGTTCCAAAGAAAGGAATCATTCCTCCACAAGATATTGCAAGATGAGACCAAAGTACTCCTCTCTTGTCCAGAGATACGGATTGAGATAAATCAGGTTATGCATATGTGCTCTGAGCAGCAATATATTTTTTAATCTTTCAGTATTTTCAAATACGATCTGATTGTCTTTGACAGAAATCTCCATCATGATATCAAAAAGATACGGATCTTTTTTGGTGATATCTCCTATGGTCTTTTCTGGAGCATCATCTTTTTGATATCCCAATACCATAGAGGTATGCACGCTAGAAACATCCCTTGCTGTATAGGCTAACCTATCTGCTATGTCCAAAATCTTTCCTATAGTACCTTGATTTTTGATCCATGTGTGAATTTCTGATAATGAGACATCAAATGTCTTTTCTATCTCTGCCACTCTTTCTGGATAATGTGCCATATAATCAGAAAATCAATTTTCTTCTTTGAGAGTAGGAAATGCTTTCATGGTAAGATCACCAAACGCAGGAGTCGCTACATCATGGAGACAACAGGCGATAATAGCTTTTTTGATCTCCTCTTCAGTGAATCAATTATTTCTCATGATGATTTCTATATTGCATGCGGTGTCCAAACTATGCACATAACGGGTATGACTATGGATATATGTAGTATCTTTTGCGATAGGCTGGATATCTACTCCATATTGGAGCAATCCACTGAGCTTTTTCATAAACTCCGGAATCTGCGTAATGACGTTGTAAGGATTTTTTGGATCTTCACTTTTGATGATATGATGCTTTATGTGTGAATACGGTCTTGGGATGATGGGATAATCGTCAATCTCACCAAGGATATGAAAGAAACTTTCTGAGGTGAGCGATTTCATGTCTTCTGCAGACATATTGAGAATCTTCATCAGCTCCTGTTTATATTGCACTATCCCTTTTGGATCTACGATAAAATGGGCATAGGGTCATTCAAGATGATATGCTTGTTGGGATTCCTCTATTTTCTTCATATATTTT
>CAZBWN010000047.1:0-1859 GCA_964495905.1 uncultured Candidatus Peribacteria bacterium | reverse complement strand
CATTCCAGCTCTCAATGTCTCTTTAAAGGCAAGTATTTCTTCTTTTGTAGGTTGGAAGATTTTCTTGTCCGCAAAATTGAATTTTTCAATAAGATTGGTGTCTTCGATAAAATCAAGAACATCTCCCATGATAAACTGAGGATGATCAGACAAGGTTGATTGAGAACAAGCCAAAATCAATTCGTTACGTCTATCTACGACAAGATAAACTGTTCGATGAGAATTTTCAAATATCACTATCAATTGTCTAGGCACCACACCGTGTGCTTTCAAAATTTGCTTGGTTTTCATATTTATTTTTGTTTTCATACGTATTTTGGGGTTTTTGTTTTTATATTATCTTTATATTACTTTTATAGATAAATATTCTATTAAGTCAACCCATACAAAATTTTAATATCTATTTTTTTAATACATCTTGATACGCCTCTTGGGCTTTTTTGCATAAGAATGCGTATAACTTGGGATGTGTTTCGTGGTTGTTGCTGAATTCTTTTTTGGGATAGAGGACAAGATGCTTGTTGGTCGCTTGTGAAAGCAGGTTCAACTGAGCTAATTCAGCTGGTTCCATGACCTCAGCGAGCGGTTTTACTATTCAGTTATCTCTCACGAGATACTGTGTCCCTGGCTTGAATGCAGGTGTCTTGAGATAATGGAGCGGCATATGCGGATCTGTTATTTTTTTCAATTCGTCTATTTTTGCGAGTGCTTCTTCTTTGCTTGTACACACTTCTACGTCAAAAAAATCATAGGTCATAACAGGATCATGATCTATGATATTATTTTTGTGCATATATTCCAATAGCATGAATTCATTGATACCTCTATCATTTTTATACAATCATTTCTGTAATTCTTCCAAAGAAAGGAATCATTCCTCTACAAGATATTGCAAGATCAGACCGAAATACTCCTCTCTCGTCCAGAGATACGGATTGAGATAAATCAAGTTGTGCATATTTGCTCTGAGCAACAATATATTTTTTAATCTCTCAGTATTTTCAAATACGATCTGATCATCTTTGACGGAAATCTCCATCATGATATCAAAAACATACGGATCTTTTTTGGTTATATCTCCTATGGTCTTTTCTGCCGCATTCTCTCACTGATATCATAGCACCATAGAATTATGTACGTTAAAAACGTCTCTTGCCGTGTATGCTAACCTATCAGCTATATCAAGTATTTTCCCTATAGTACCTTGGTTTTTGATCCATGTATGAATTTCTGATAATGAGACATCAAATGTCTTTTCTATCTCTGCAACTCTTTCAGGATAATATGCCATATAGGTGGAAAATCAATTCTCTTCTTTGAGGGTAGGAAATGCTTTCATGGTCAGATCACCAAACGCAGGAGTCGCAACATCATGGAGACAACAGGCTATAATAGCTTTTTTGATCTCCTCTTCCGTGAATCAATTGTTTCTCATGATGATCTCTATGTTGCACGCTGTGTCTAAACTATGCACATAGCGCGTATGACTATGGATATAGGTAGTATCTTTTCCGATAGGCTGGATATCCACTCCATATTGGAATAATCCCATAAGCTTTTTCATAAACTCTGGAATCTGTGTGATAACGTTATAAGGATTTTTTTGATCTTCGTTTTTGATGATATGGTGCTTTATATGTGAATACGGTCTTGGAATGATGGGATAATCGTCGATATCGCCAAGGATATGAAAGAAATTTTCTGAGGTGAGCGATTTCATGTCTTCTGCAGACATGTTGAGAATCTTCATCAGCTCTTGCTTATATTGCACTATCCCTTTTGGATCTACGATAAAATGGGCATAGGGTCATTCAAGATGATATGCTTGTTGGGATTCCTCTATTTTCTTCATATATTTT
>CAZBWN010000046.1:0-1981 GCA_964495905.1 uncultured Candidatus Peribacteria bacterium | reverse complement strand
TTATATTGCACTATCCCTTTTGGATCTACGATAAAATGGGCATAGGGTCATTCAAGATGATATGCTTGTTGGGATTCCTCTATTTTCTTCATATATTTTTCTAAGCTTTTGTCAGAAGTATCCATAGGAGGATTGGGAATAAAGATAACCTTTTATATATATTTACTTAGAAAAGTCAATTATAATTTTGTTACCTCACCCCTAACCCCTCTCCACTACGTAGAGAGGGGAACAATGCTCCCTCTCCATGAAAGGGGGAGGGATGGGGTGGGGTGGGGTAAATTTGTAATAAAAAAAAGACCGGGAGAAACCCGGCTTTAGATTGTTCTTTTGTAACTTATTTTTCACGCTCTTTGATGTCATTTGCTAATTCGCTGAATGTTCCTATAAATTTTAGCGAAGAAGGGAAAAAGAAATTTCCTCTTTCTGTTTCGATTGCTGTTGTACCAGTACCAGTACCACCATTATCAAGCCTAATAACTGAAATCACCTTTGCTTCTGTTTGATTTTCTCCAAGTTTTTTAAAGAAAACTTTGGATTTATTATAATCTCCACTAGGCTCAATGATAATAAAAATCTCACCAGTTTGTAGAGTACCTTTGTAACTCACCTTTTCATTAGGCATCAACCCAGTTACTTTTATTTCTGTTCGAATTTTTATTTCCATGTTTTTTTTGTTTTATGTTTTTGAATTTATACATATTTCCCCCAGAAAGTCAATTATACTTTCTAGATTGGACTTTATTCTCTAACTACTAAAACATATATAGATACTATATCAGAATTCATCATCTGAAATCTTCTGGTTTATCATCTGAAATCTTCCGTAATGAATTACGAACGCTTTGACCACACCATAAAACAATGAATAATGAATAATGAACAATGAATAATTGTTAAAAGAATTTTTCTCGTTAATATGACAAAGGAGATCACTCCTTATTTTTCCCAATTGGCGAGCCAAGGCCTCGAGAAATATCTCGCGCAGGGCAAGAAAATCTGAATCCTCGTCAATAAGAAAGGCTATGCCGGAGGCATCATCTGTCATGACTGCGGAAATATCCCTAAGTGCAAAAACTGCTCGGTAAGTATCAGTTATCACAAACTTGAGAGCTGAGATACTATCGGACTCTGTCATATCTGTAAAACCCAGTATGATGTCCCTACGACATGTCCGGCATGTCATAGCACAAAGATAAAAGACTTCTGATTATGAGTGCAAAAAGTCGCTGAATATATCAAGAATGAATACAATAAAGAAGCGCTTATTGTGGAGTCCATGACTGTCAATTCTCCGAATAAAATCAAAAAAATAACAGAAGAGATCGCTAGTCATCAGATTATCATCTGAACTTCACTTCTCGCTACCCCGCCAAAGAATATCAATTTTGATCTCATCATATTCCTTAATGCAGACCTAGGATTGAACATCCCTGATTATACTTCTGCCGAAAGGAATTTCTATTTTCTCTATGAAGCGTTTGTAAAACATCCGACTGCGAATTTTATCGTGCAATCGTTTAACCCTGATCAATACAGCATCCGCTCTGCATGTCAGCTGAGCAAGGAAAATTTTTATAAGCAAGATAATGTGTTTAGGGAAGTGAACGGCTACCCTCCTTTTGGTGAGCTTTGTGTGATCTTGTATAAAAATGAAATTGAAGAATCGATGTATACTAAGGTTGATACGCTCTATACCGATCTCCTCTATCTCAAAGAGAAATATGAATTGAAAGATATAGAAATATATTCCACTCCTCCGTTGATCTATAAGATGTTTGGGAAATACAGATATAACATCATCTTGAAATGACCGAATGTCAGGCAGTTTATGGATATCATCTTTACTAAGTTGAATCTTGCAAAGAAGGGGTTTAAGGTAGATTGGATGGCTGAGAGTATAGTGTAGATTAAAATAAATCCCCCATCCGCATCAGCGGATTCCTCCCCCTTTCTCAAGGGGGTCAATGGTTGACTAAAG
>CAZBWN010000045.1:0-1658 GCA_964495905.1 uncultured Candidatus Peribacteria bacterium | reverse complement strand
AGAAACCGATACAAAAGAATTCTTCAAATACTTCTTATCGGGTCCTTATTCTTCATAGCACTCGCATACGGCGGATTCATTACGGGGATCAACACTCTTATTCTCTATTATCTCATCTCAGCATACGCAGAGGAATACATGAAATACTCCGCAGGGAATAATATGTTCGTCGCAAACAAAGACCCCAACCCAAGTAATCTGATCTTCTTCTGTATCTTAGTCTGATTATGATTTAGTGCAGTAGAAAACATTCTCTACATCATCAATAACATGATAAACAACGAAAATATAAATATCCTGAACATGCTCATCGGGAGAGGATTGGTCAGCACATTGATACATATCGTCTCTACAGCATTAATCGCCTTCATCATGATCAAAACAAAAAGGAATAATAGCATTATTGTGCCTATGATTGTAGGTGTCATTGGAGGAGTTTGACTCCACAGCATCTATAACATCAGTTTACAGTACAATGTTAGCTATGTAACAATTCCGATGATTATCCTCTCGTTTTTCTTGATGACCTATCTGACATTTCAGTCTGATATCATCTACAAACAAGAACAGCAATAATAACAAATTTTGTCCTCCTTGATAAAGGAGGGGGTACCCTTTAGGGTGGAGGATTTGAAAAACTTAATTTGCTTTCAAAAAACAATTACATATAAGTTTATTAACTAACAAAAACATAAACTAAATCCTTTTATTATGATATCATCGCTTCGCAAAGTAGAAAACAAACAGGTGATTGCTATTTCTTTCAATAGAAATGTAGATCCCAAATTATTAGAAAAAGTTTTGAACCAGATCCAAAAAGAATGGTCTGAGAAAGAAATTCTATTGGTACATGGTACCATGGATAGAGAAACAAGAAAACTGAAGGAAATATCCACAGAAACTCTTGATGTGATAGATCAAATATTTCCGCCAGAAACACAAGAAAGTTTTTATGGTAAAACCGGTACCAAAAGAAGGACCATGGCAAGATTTATTCATAATAATAATGCTACTGTATATTTTATTGGTCGCATACCTCACAAAAGTGGTATGAAAATAGAATTATATTGGTATAAGCTTATGCTTGGTGAAAAGTTCAAAAAACAAACACGGTTCATAAAAAAGTAAATTCATATCCTGTGTTTCACAGGATTTTTTTATAGAGATTTTTGTCCTCCTTTTCTTCAAAGGAGAGCCTGTCCCGTACAAGCTACGGGAGAAACCGCTTACGGTGGAGGATTTAGAACAACATATTCAATTAATTTATTGAATAATAATAATAGATTGAAGCACATTATCTATCACATTCAGTTTAGATACGACCAAAGTGAGATTTCATGTATAGAGATCATCCTTTACGCTATCCAATATAGTTTTTATATTTTCCAGATTAGGAAGAAATTGTTTATCATTTTTAATAATGGCAGGAACATGATTTTTAGAGTTTTCATAAAACATTCAAAAGACAGACATAAGTTTTTCATAATGCATGATAGCCGTATCCTTATTTCATCTCTCAGCATAAAAGACAACTTCCTTATAATGCTCATTTACCTGATGAATATCGTTTGCAAGGGATGTTTGAGATGTTTGAGAAGTAAAAAACAAACCAGATCATCCAAAAACGATCAGGATGATTGAAAATATCATGACCTTAA
>CAZBWN010000044.1:0-2967 GCA_964495905.1 uncultured Candidatus Peribacteria bacterium | reverse complement strand
TACCAAATTTAGGTTGTTCTTGCATCTTTAGAACTAATTCCACCAGGGTTGACGTCATAACAGTTGTATCATTATTGAGGATCCAGATGTATCCAAAATCATTACGTGCCAATGTATACTTTATCCCAACATTATTACCGCCAGCAAAGCCTAAATTGGCTCCAGTCTGAATCAAAACAAGAGGGCAGGTTGTATCATGATTACTACCACCAGTTTCAGCCTCTTTTCTATCATACTCTTGATAAGGTATAGTTTTCGTAACTGGGGGATAAGATAGATGCCACAGTGGGCTACCAGAGGGTACAAACACATTCAAACGGCCTTCTGCCCAAGCTTTTATTTTTTCGAGCGAGCCGTCAGATGAATCATTATCACAAACAATAACTCTATATTGTTCATAATCCTGCCGAAAAAGACTTTCAAGACACTCTATGGTATCTTTCCAACCGTTCCAATTAAGTAGAATAACGTAAACTCTTTTTTTATTTATGAGATAAGATCTATTTAGCATTACCCTTTCCACATTAGCGTCAATTTATAGCCAGCCTGAATATTTCTTCATAGACTCTCTCACATGATTTTCCATCTTGAAACGAATGAAACATATTCTTTATATTTTTTCGCTCCGCAGCATATAATTCTACATTATCATTGAATATCTCAATCCACTCCAATACTTCTTGCCAATTTCTACATTTAGGCCCAGGGGTCACGGCATTGTAGTCGAAGTACAACTCACGATCTGCATTTAAATAATCATCAAGATCGAAGGGAGCAAAAATAATAGGACAATCTGAAAGCAAAAAATCGAAATATACACTAGAATAATCTGTTATTAGCATGTCAAAGCTGTTTAACACGGAGTAAATATCCTGCCTAATTTCATTGTCACTAATAAAATGGACATTACTCCACTCGCTCTGTTGAGTACTATTAGAGTGGTAAAAATGAAGTTTTACATATAGGTCAATATTGAGTTGATGTAGCTTGTTATTGATACACGACAATTCGCTTTGAAACAACTTGCGTACATCATACTTTCCTTCACTACGGTGGGTAGGCATGTATATAATCTTAGTACGAATATTTGGCTTACGTCCTCCGAAAAAGATATCATTTCTTGGTAGTCCGCAGATAGATATTGAATCTAGTGATTTGTTAAAGGCAGAGCAGAGGTTTGCTTTCTCAACTTCGGATGACGCCAAAACTATATAAAATTCTGAAATTTGCTTTCTAAATGGAAAAATGCCTCTTAATAAAATAGACCGAACCGTTTCTTTATGGCTATTGTTGATCTTATCGTCATAAAGAATCTTCTTTAAAGGGATTCCATGCCAGGTATTTATTACATATTTCGCAGGTATGTATCTGTTGACGTCATCGAACCCCGTGGAGATAACACTTACTATTGCTCTAGATGAAAGGATATATCCCTTCAAACTGTATGTTAGGTGTGCCTCGAAGCCAGATTCTCTAACCAAGTCTACAGTCTCTTGATTTGCACATAACCACACACATTTTATTTCAGGATGCATTTTGTTTGCATACTCGAATAAATATTTTGGACTGTCGCAATATTTATCACCAAACCATGACCCAAAAATCCATAAATTACGATTTTTAGGCACAAGCTTTGCCAAATAATATATTGGTAAATTAAATAGATCCAAAAACAGCTTCAGTAATTTATTCAATGTAATGTCCTGTTCTAGCTATTCGAAATCTTTTTTGAGTTGTTCGAGAATATTTAGAGAGCGAATGAGATCTTCCTTTGGGACAGAAAAGAAATTTTTCAATGACTGTTTCAATTCTGTACTGGAAATATCATGCGTACGTTCAAGATAGATGACCTCACAGTATTCCTTTAGAAAATCGAATTTACCGCTCAAGTCATTTCCGATTGAAAAAATATCAACATTATACTTCTTCACATCCTCAATTTTCTGTTCAAGTATAACCTCATCGGCATTAAAGCAAATCAGCAACACTATTCAACACAAGATCGGGAACTCTTTTGTCATCTTCTATTTCCTCACGCTTTGTTTCGCCACTCAAAACGAGAATAAACTCGCACCCGATCCTATTCGCAAGTTCCATGTCGGTATAAATTCTATCTCCAACAAAAACAATTTCTTTGGATGTCACGCCATGTTTTGTAATGTAAGCATCAACCATTTCACAATTCGGTTTGCCAAAAACTTTTAATGGTTTCTTACCCGTTGCAGTTTCAATTAGCGCTAGTATCGAACCGATGTCCGGTATTGATCCATCGGGTGTTGGGCATACTACATCACAATGGGTTGCGAGCAGATCGGCACCGTTATGCAAATAGATGGCAGCTTTTTTTATTTTGTCATACGTTAATTCAGTATCATAACCTAAAACTACGTATTCGGGTTCATCAGAATCAACTATGATACCTGCACTCCTGATCTGCTGCTTCATGGATTCAGTCCCAACCACAAAAGTGTTCATTGCATTGTTTTTGAGCAAATAATCTACCAATCCATCTGTAGACAATATAATTTTATCTTCTGTTGCTTCTACCCCCATGTTATTGAGCTTATAAACATAATCAGCTTTGGCTTTTGAAGAATTGTTTGATAAGAAGTAATACTGAATATTCTTATTCTGCAGCATTTTGATAAATTCATCAGCTCCCTGAATTGGTTTATCACCGAGGTAAATGGTGCCATCGAGATCAATAAAAAAAAGTTTTTTGCGTTCAAGTGACGTGTCAAAACCTGAAAAAAGACGGTCACCTATAGCAAGATCATAATAATTATCGATCTCAATCCACTTTTTACCGCAGATATCAAAAGGGTTCATCTTTAGTTCGCCACTCTGCAGCAAGCTCTGTATTGCCACCTCAGTCCAGTCTTTGAGATTTTTATCTTCCTCTATAATATTTTTTATATGATTGAACAGTATGCTTGCAGAACCGGAGGTAAATTTATAAACATCAAT
>CAZBWN010000043.1:0-3915 GCA_964495905.1 uncultured Candidatus Peribacteria bacterium | reverse complement strand
AATTCTCATATTTTTTTTGAAAATATTGCTCTAATACTTCTTCTGAGATACCGAGGAGTTTCCAAAAAATAGTATTGAAATCGTGATGTTTGAGAAACCTAGAAATTCACCAGAAAATATCCTCTCCATGGATTGTCTTCTGGTTGTTGGTGAATGCAAGTTTATTTGCGTGCGTTATGCATGAGTTAGAATGGCTTGTAAGCAGTGTTTTTATCTCTGGGAACATATTTTTTAAAGTTAAGATAAATTCTCTTTTTTTAGAATATATTTTTTGTGGTAAAATTCAATAGAACTGATACATAAAAAATCACCATTTTTCTTGATTATACTGTGCTGATAATTACTTATATACAAGTCTTTCTACTTTATACTTTCTACTTGCTCCTATGTTATCATTTTTGAGATCATTATTCAGTCCAAGCGTCAAGCCTATGAATATTATCCGGCTTCGCAAAAAAGTGCTTCTTCAGAACTTAGAATATCTCCAGTCCATCCAGTCTCAATCTGCTATTTTTCCTGTACTCAAATCCAATGCCTATGGGCATGGACTCAAACAAGTCGCTAAAATGCTTTCAAGGACTGATGTGCCGTATATCGCAGTAGATAGCTATCCAGAATATGTCATCCTCAAAAAAAATTCTAATATCCCTATTTTGATCTTGGGAGAGACTCTGCTTGAAAATTATAGGAAATTTGATCATAAAAAAACCACCTTTTGCGTATATAATCTCTGAACTATCAGACATCTCGGAAGGCTCGGCAAAGAGACCAAAATCCATCTCTTCTTCAATACGGGTATGAATAGGGAAGGTATCCAGGAAGATGAATTACCGGGATTCATCAAGGAGCTTCAAAGTCATCCTAATCTTATCGTCGAGGGAGTATTATCGCATTTCTTTGATGCAGATAATATGTCTGATTATACGCTCAATGAACAGATCCAGCGTTTCAAACGTATGTATTACAAAGTGATAGATGTCTGATTTACACCTAAACGGAGGCATATCGGCAATAGTGCTGCTATGTTCAAAATTAAGGATGAATTCTTCAATGCATATAGACCAGGGTTGGCGTTGTATGGCTACAATCCATTAAACTCTCAAGATCCTCTCTATAA
Source organism: uncultured Candidatus Peribacteria bacterium (assembly GCA_964495905.1). GTDB lineage: Bacteria > Patescibacteriota > Gracilibacteria > Absconditabacterales > Absconditicoccaceae > CAJBLF01. The sequence goes on along the minus strand of CAZBWN010000043.1, from coordinate 2,798 downwards.
ACATGGAAACAATGTCTTGCCGGTGATTTCCATTACCTCAAGGGTGATAAGTCTGCAGACCGTGTGGCCAGGAGAGTGAGTGAGTTATCATCATGATTACAGACCAAGCGATAAAGAGACTATCGCTACGCTGCCTTTTGGGTATGCTGAAGGACTTTCAAGAAGTGCTTCAGGCAAGATATTCATCAGGCAACGCAAAACTTTTTTCCGTCAGGTAGGGACTATCTGTATGAATCTTTCTACGTATGTGGCTGATAAATCTCTTAGTATCGGTGATGAAGTGGAGATTGTATCTGATAATCCTCGTGCAAAAAATTCAATGATGAATCTGGCCGAGCAGAGTGGTACTATAGTATATGAAACGTTAGTGAAATTGGATAGAGGGATTAGAAGGGAAGTTGTTTAAACTAATATGGAAAAATTGTCATTTCGACCGAACAAAGTGAGTGGAGAAATCTCTTTAAAGGGATCTCTCGACAAGCTCGAGATGACAAATAAATAAAAAAAATACCATCATTTTTTAACCTTTCAAGTCCTTAATCTTTCAATTTTTCAATCATTCAATTTTTCAATCTTTATTTTGTAAATCAGTTAAATGGCGTTTTGATATGCATTGATGAGTGTGTTGATTGTGAGCATACTATCTTTGGTAGGTATTGTCACCTTATGACTCCGTTTATCATTGCTCAAAAAAATAGTGTTGTGGCTTGTCAGCTTTTCTGCTGGTGCATTGTTGGGTGATGTATTTTTTCATCTCTTGCCTGGAATGGTTAAGTCTTGATGATGGCCTGTTTCCGCTTCGTTATGGATACTTGGATGAATTTCGTTTGGATTGATTACGGAAAAAGTCATTCGTCGAAATCACTGTCATATGCCTGTTACTGAACACCATACTCATCCTGTTGCAATCATGAATCTAGTCTGAGATAGTGTACATAACTTTATTGATGGATTGATTATCGGTGCAAGTTATCTTGTCAGCATACCTGTTGGAATTGCTACTACGCTTGCTGTAGTCTTTCATGAAATTCCCCAAGAAATCTGAGATTTTGGGGTATTGATTCATTGATGATTTAGTAGAAGAAAAGCATTGTTGCTTAATTTCTTGACGGCTTTGACTTCAGTAGTAGGGGTTATCATCGCTTTCTTATTATATCGTTATACTGATAGTATGATCATAGCATTGATTCCTTTTGCTGCAGGGACTTTCATCTATATCGCTTGTTCTGATCTTATCCCTGAGCTTCATAAAGAAAATAGTCTTTCTCACAATATCCCACAAATACTTTTTTTTCTTTTGGGAATTTGAATTATGTCGTTGTTGTTGTTTATTGGATAAAAAAAATTTCAAATCCACCCCATCCCTCCTTTATCAAGGAGGGAGCTGTTCCTCCCTTGATAAAGGGAGGTTAGGAGGGATTTGTTAAAAAATAAAAATAAAAAAAATTAAAAGCCCCTCTATATCAGAGAGACTTTTTTATTTAGATTTTATATCTTCTTTAGGATATACATAATTCTCTGGATGTCTCCATCAAAAAGCTTGTATTTATGCTTTTTTTGTATAACGAAACGATATCTTTTGCTGGCATATGCTATATCTTGTGCTTCTTCTGGGCTGTATTGTTTGTATAAGATTAGTTTGCCCTTTTTTTTGACGAGATGATGTAGTTGCGGAAGTAATTTGTCTGTATAACTGACTGCTCTTGCGGTGACGTAATCATATTGTTCCTTATGATCCTCAGCTCTTGTCCGTATCGCTTTGACGTTAGGAATCTTGAGAACCTCTACCATCTTGTTGATAGCATCGACTTTCTTTCTTGTGGAATCGATCCCTACACATTCAATCTTAGGGTTGGTCATCGCTATCGGTAAAAGAGGAAATCATCCTCCTGTACCTACGTCACAAAGCGTTGAACCTGGCTTGAGTATGAGTGCATTATTGATTTCTATCGAATCATTGATGTGTTTGACCTGGATATCCTCAGGGTCTCTGATAGCGGAGAGATTAACCTGTGAATTTATCTCTATAAACTGGTCTATTAACTCTTTTCGTTGCTGTTCCATGGGTGAGAAGCTCTATGGCTAAAGTTTTTGTCCTGTCTGATATCCTTGCTTTCTTTCTTAAAATCATTATAGTATGTTACTATGCTCTTTTTTTTACATAGTATGTGTTGATATGGTTATAAGAAATCTGAAGCAAAAAAAAATACTAAATACAAAAGTCATTTTTTGGTTTATTCTTCTTTGTGTAGGAGTATATTTTTTGATTAAACTTGTATCTTGAATCACTCAAAGATTTAGCGAAAATCCTCCGGAGGGCATGTATACTTTGTGAGCGAGTCTCACTTTTTCCGGTAAGATTGCCGCTGATAACAACTTCCCTAACTATACGCATTCACTTCTCACCAAAGAAGGAAAAAAGATCTGACTCAAAAGTTCTAGCATCAATCTCAATGCTTATATAGATAAAAAGATAGAACTTGTCGGTAGAGTCAAAAAATATTTTAAATTGACTCCGGTGTTGGAGTTAGATACCCTCAAAATTCCTGATCAATGACTTATCATCAACGCCAACAAATATTTTTTTGTCAAAGAGCTTATGTATCTGGATTTTTCTACCCAACCTCAGCTGAGTGCGTCTAAATCGTGAAATGATATCCAGGTCTGGTTTGATGGAAAGCCTGTTGTGACTATCGAACGTTTCGTTTGCAGCAAAATCCTTAAGACTCGTGATTGTACCTATTTGATCACCAATTATATCCAAACTAATAAAGATAATTTTGAATCCTATCGGACAT
>CAZBWN010000042.1:0-1775 GCA_964495905.1 uncultured Candidatus Peribacteria bacterium | reverse complement strand
GAAGGCGCCTATCTCGAAGTTATGGCTGAATGAAAGATGGTCTATATTCTGTGATCCTATCACTCCTTCTTTGTCATCTATGATCATCATCTTCGCGTGGTTCATCTGGTTGATTGCGTAGAAATTGATGTTCATATCCGTCAATTTGTTGATGTAATAATAATTTATCTTGTTCAGACTCTTGACGTCTGTGTCGTAGGGGATCATGATATCTATCTTCACTCCTCTTCTCTGCGCATCATCCAACAGCGCTATCATCCGGCGCGGAGGCATGAAATACGGCGTCGTGATCTTTATGCTTTTTTTTGCGTGGATGATTTTGTCTTTGTAATATTCTGTCAGGCGGTACATTTTGTGTCCTGGTAGGTTTTCCATCACGAAGGATTTGATCTTTTTGAAGAATCATCTTCTCATATATACTATGATTGATTTGTCAGTTCATCCGCACATTTTGTAGGTGTAGGCAAATGTCTTGAGAAAGGGTCTGATTATTTTCTTCCCTTGGATCCTCATCTGCAGATCCAATCGATGTCTTGTATTTTTTTTGATATTTGCTCCTCCAAAAAATGCTATCTTCTCATCTATCATCACAAGTTTCCTATGCGTCCTTCTCAAAAAATTACTGAAAAAATTGATGCTTATACCTGCTTTCTCCATACTCTCTATATCTTGTTGATCAAGTTCTCTGCTGCCAAATGCATCCAATACCAGCACTACGTTCACTCATGCTTTGGCTTTGATGATCAATGCTTCTATAAAGTTATATGGTTTTTCGTTATCATCCAAGAAAATATACATTTCTATATATATAGAAGATTTTGCATTATAGATATCTTTCCATAATGCATCCAAAAATTTTCTTGTCCTACTATATACTCTGTATTTCATTTTTTTTTATTTTTATATAAACATATATACTGTATTATCATCTCAAGAATTATTGCAATATGTTTGATGGATAATTTCCATTGAGGATGACAAGGGGTGTTGCTGAGATGATACTTCATGTATTGCATTGTGTCCCATCACTGCCTGTTCCTCCCAATCCGCATTCCCGTACAAAGATATTCTGTAGATTTATGAAAGTATCATATGTGTTTCCAAACATTGTCTCTATCTGGCCGATTCTTCCTGTGTTGGGTTCAAATGGGGTGTTGAGTGTTGTCATCTTTCCTTGGAGATGAAGTTTGTGATTGAATCCTGTTGCTGCTCCTGGCGTTCCTCCTATTAATAATCCATTGATGATGAAATTTCCTTTGAGGTAAAGTCATGAAGTTATCATAGTGGTAGTGTCAGGGAATCATTCGTCGTTAAATGTCTGTCGCGTGAATGGGTCCGGTAAATATATTAATCCTTTGTCTATAAAGAGATCAAGTGATGGGGAGTTTTGTTGCATTCCCCCTTGTAAAACTACGTTTCCACTTTTTACGATAATGGTCTTGTTTTCGTATGTTGCTATTTGCGATAGATCTATAGTTATAGTAGTGTTTTCATAACAGAGTATCGTTTCGTTCGTTGTCTGTATATCAGGATTGATCGTTTTCCCTTTACAGAGCTCTTGTGATTTCTGTTTTGCAAAATTTATCAATGTAGAGGAGTTGATGTCGCTGCCATTATAGATGACGGTTTTGTTTTGGAGATTTCCTAGCAGTGAAGTTCTATCCTGTTCATTTATTGATTTAGACAATCCCACACTTCCTTGGACGATCAGATTCCGCATGGTTTCACTAGCGGCATTTCAAGTTCCTATCGTTGTCTCTCGTCCTGGATTATCA
>CAZBWN010000041.1:0-1790 GCA_964495905.1 uncultured Candidatus Peribacteria bacterium | reverse complement strand
GAAGGCGCCTATCTCGAAGTTATGGCTGAATGAAAGATGGTCTATATTCTGTGATCCTATCACTCCTTCTTTGTCATCTATGATCATCATCTTCGCGTGATTCATCTGTTTGATTGCGTAGAAATTGATGTTCATGTCTGTCAGTTTGTTGATGTAGTAATAATTTATCTTATTTAAACTCTTGATGTCTGTATCATAAGGGATTATGATATCTATCTTCACCCCTCTTCTCTGGGCATCGTCTAATAGCGCTATCATCCGGCGCGGAGGCATGAAATACGGCGTCGTGATCTTTATGCTTTTTTTTGCATGGATGATTTTGTCTTTGTAATATTCTGTGAGGCGGTACATCTTATGTCCTGGCAGATTCTCCATGACGAATCTTTTTATCTTTTTGAAAAATCATCTTCTCATATATTTTATGATTGATTTGTCAGTTCATCCGCACATTTTGTAGGTGTAGGCAAATGTCTTGAGAAAGGGTCTGGTGATTTTTTTTCCTTGGATCCTCACTTGCAGATCTAATCGTTGTCTTGTACTATTTTTGATATTCGCTCATCAGAAAAATGCTATCTTCTCATCTATCATCACAAGTTTTCTATGTGTCCTTCTAAGCCGGTTACTGAAAAAATTGATGCTTATGCCTGCTTTCTGCATATTATTTATATCTTTTTGATCAAGTTCTCTGCTACCAAATGCATCTAATACCAGCACTACCTTCACTCATTCTTTTGCTTTGATGATCAATGCTTCTATAAAGTCATAAGGTTTTTGATTATCATCCAAAAAAATATACATTTCTATATATATAGAAGATTTTGCATGATAGATATCTTTCCATAATGCATCCAAAAATTTTTTTGTTCTACTATATACTCTGTATCTCATTTTTTTCTGTTTTTATATAAACATATATACTATACTATACTATAGTATATTATCATCTCAAGAATTATTGCAATATATTTGATGAGTAATTTCCATTGAGGATGACAAGAGGTGTTGTTGAGATACTACTTCATGTATTACATTGTGTGCCATCGTTGCCCGTTCCTCCTAATCCGCATTCTCGTACAAAGATATTTTGGAGATTAATGAAATTATCATATGTATTTCCAAACATCGTCTCTATCTGGCCGATTCTTCCTGGGTTGGGTTCAAATGGTGTATTGAGTGTTGTTATCTTTCCTTGGAGATGAAGTTTGTGATTGAATCCTGTTGCTGCTCCTGGCGTTCCTCCTATTAATAATCCATTGATGATGAAATTTCCTTTGAGGTAGAGTCATGAAGTTATTATAGTAGTAGTGTCGGGGAATCATTCGTCGTTAAATGTCTGTCGCGTGAATGGGTCCGGTAAATATATTAATCCTTTGTCTATAAAGAGATCAAGTGATGGAGAGTTTGCATCCATCCCTCCTTCTAAAACTACGTTTCCGCTTTTTGTGATGATGGTCTTGTTTTCGTAGGTTGCTACTTGATCCAGATTTATAGTTAGAGTAAAATTTTCGTAACAGAGTATCGTTTCGTTCGTTGTCTGTATATCAGGATTTATTGTTTTCCCCTTACAGAGCTCTTGCGATTTCTGTTTTGCAAAATTTATCAATGTAGAGGAGTTGATGTCGCTACCATTGTAGATGACGGTTTTGTTTTGGAGATTTCCTAATAGTGAAGTCCTATCCTGTTCATTTATGGATTTAGACAATCCCACACTTCCTTGGACGATCAGATTCCGCATGGTTTCACTAGCGGCATTTCAAGTTCCTATCGTTGTCTCTCGTCCTGGATTATCA
>CAZBWN010000040.1:0-5758 GCA_964495905.1 uncultured Candidatus Peribacteria bacterium | reverse complement strand
GCATATTGTGGATTTTTGATCGGAGAGATGATGAGATTTCGGTCAGTGATAGTGATATTTTTTTGGAATAAGTTGACCCAACCGTCGTTTTCATCTGTAGGAAGTTTATATCCTGTATATATTTGTCCGATTCCATTCCCATTACATATAAATCATTGTGCATAATCACAGGCTCGAGTATCTATTTTTCCATCATATACCCCTGAAGAGGTATTTACTTCAAAGTCATGATTGTTTCCTGCATCAAATCCTTTGAGTTTCAATATCTGTAGCGTATATCGTTTTTCACTATCTCCGCTGCTTATTCAATCTCCGTTGAAGTCTCCTGTCTCTATCAGTGCTCTTCTGATGAATATCCTGGATTTCCCATCTTGGGAAATGAGATAAAGTTCTTTTATGTTGCTTGTATCGTCACTAGCGGTTGGTCATTTCAAAACATTTTCATCGTCATCATCTCCTGCTGCTCCTGTCACTGAATCTACATCATTTTTAACGTCTCGAAATTGCCGTTTATATTGTCCAAATGACTGTTGTCCGCTATTTAAACATCCTCAACCATTTTGTACATCCGGATTCATGATGACTCTTTGTGGGGTTGATTCCGCAATAACTGAGCTACAGAAATATATTTCATGCACGGTAGACGATACTTGATTACTATTACTATTGTTTCCATATGCGGTGAAGAGATTACAATGTCCATTATCGTTTGAGGTATCGCATCCTACATTTTTCCTATTGAAATATTCTTCATAGTCGATTGTGTAATCTTTGAAGAGCAGATTTATCTTTTCTATAACGAAATGAGCGTCTTGGATGACATTTGTCCTTGCTTGGATGTTGTATTTAAGCTTGATCATCCTCGTATAAATATTGATGATTACGGTCAACAACAAAAAAAAGCTTGTTATAGCTATAATGACTTCCAAAAGAGTGAATCAACGTTTTTTCATACTTGGGCTTTTGATTAAATATGCTTCTACTTGTACTAATTTTCTTATAACTTGCAATAAAAAAAAGTGAATAACATATCCACTTTTTTTTGTAATTTAAAATTTGTTGTTTGATTTATCTAACACTGATAGTATATCTGTACCAATCTAAGAATGCAGCGTAGAAGTCAGTAAAGTTGTCGTATTTTTTAGTACTGTTGTTATTGATGATCTCTTGTGCAGAATATTTGATATTATCAGACATGTTTTGTCGTTTAGCGTTGGTTTTGAGTATAGAATATCTGTTTTTGAGATCGTTGATCATCTTATCCCGTCCATTATAAATACCTTGTACGGTAGTGATTTCGCTTGAAGTAAACCCGTTTATATAAGTAGATCAATTGGTGTATCCTACATTGAAAATAATCTCTTTGTAGATAGATGTATTGTTCTCATCATATACCCTTACTTTATAATCATAGTTATTTTTGTTGAACTTGATGAAATTTGTAAAGTTAGCGATACCATAGTCAGATGATCTGAAATCATATCCATTTGTGTAATTGGAATTTATAGTATAGTATGTAGGAGAAGTAGTCTGTATCCAAGAAGATGAACTGGATGCCCTATAATATACTTTGAAATTAACTGGATCGGTATACTTCGTAAGCGTATAATTGCTAATATCTCTTGCTTTGATTGTTAAATTGACATATTGATAGGTATAAGGAGTAGAATCGTTTGTAGTGAGATAGAAATTGTTAAGAGTATTTGAAGTATCAGTAGAACCTACATTGAAAGTTATCTCTTTGTAGATCGAGCTATCATTTTCATCATACACTCTTACTTTATAATCATAGTTATTTTTGTTGAACTTGATGAAATTTGTAAATGTTTTTTGTCCGTTGTCTGAAGATGTGAAATCATATCCATTGGTATAACTAGAGTTCATGGTATAGTACATAGAAGAGGTAGTCTGTGTCCAAGAATATGAATCAGAAGTCCTATAATATACTTTGAAATTGATTGAATCAGAAAAATCTGTGAGTGTATAATTATCGATATCTCTTGCTTTGACGGTAAGATCGATATATTGAGAAGCAGAAGGCATAGAGTCATCTGTATTGAGATAGAAATTGTTCAGATCAGTGCTTGAAGATGAACTCATAGTGTCTTGTAAATTGTCAGCGCCTCGTCATTCGTTATCAAAATCATATATCCATTGAGGATATGTCCATTCACTATTATTGTTTGGTTTTCATCTTCGATCAGTTGGATCTCATTCATTATATCTTATCCAGAGTTTAATCCTTCCTAATTTTTGTATATCATAAAAGAATTCTCCATTACATGAAGAAATGCTTCTGAGATTAGAATCAGGCAACATGATATCACATTTAAGGCTAGATGTTGATCCTCCATTGAAATTGGTAGTGAAACTCCGTCTATCTGTTCCTATTTTTTCTATATTTACGCATGCAGTCACTCCATTTGCAAAATATACGTTTTTGCAACTTGTCGTATTTGCAGAAACGATGGATATAAGTCCTCATAAGATTCCGATAAGACTTAAGCTTAATAAAATTTTTTTCATGATACTCTCATAAATGAATAAAGACACATCATATATTAATAGCTAATTATATTCTTTTTTGTCTGTTTTGTCAAATTTTTTTGATTGATACTTGCGTGCTAATATATATATTTTCTCATGACTTTTATATCATTTTATTTTTCTCATGCGTTTTTTTGGTAGAACTATTAAATACCTCTTACGATCTGTTTTTTCTATCATTATTTTCCTTATGTTTATAGGGTGGGCAAAAATGGATTGGCATATGGGTGAATATGTCAGTTTCCTCAATACCAATGATTGGTCTATTTTTCATTTGTCTCAGCCTGCTACTTGGGTGGATCCTTTTTGGCCAAACAAACAAATTTCCGGTGATATCGCTGATATTCTTTCTAGTGATAGCGTGAGTGCTGAAACTTCTGGTTTGGATGTCTATGATCCTTCATTTGAACAAGATTTCAACACTATCACTGATAGTTCACTTTCTGGAACTGATGAAAGTTTCTGATTTACTACTGATGGGCAGGCTGCCTCTGATACAGCAACTCTATCTGATAAGTCTCAGCTTCTCAACGTTATCCAACAAAGCATAAAAAGATAATTTATTTTAGGGACGAGGAACAAGGTACAAGTACCTAGGAACAAGTCCCATGTTCCATATTTTTGCTATGAAACTTCTGCAGACAAATAATTTTGATCACGTATCCGTACCTAAAAGTGAATCTTTACAGCTCATCGATATTTTTGATGTTCATGGGAAAAAAACTATCGAATTGTCTCCTCATAGTTCATTGACCTATTTGATTGTAGGTTCTAATATAGATATTGATATCCAATTGATATCCACATGATCTCATTGTACGTGTACGATTTTTGGATTGTTTGTTTCTGATGCCAAGCGTCCTGTAAAGTGATCACTCAAGGTGTTGCTCAATCACTCAGATACTTCTGCCAATGTCGAGCTGATTTCTTTTCTTCGTGAGGGTGCTAACGTAGCTATCGATGGCTCTATAGATATTGCTCCACATCTTGATCAAGTCCATGGTCGTTTACTTGAACATAATATCGTCTTGGGGAAAAAAATATTTCTCAAGACATTACCGAAACTCAATGTATCTTCTCACAATGTCCGTGCTGCACATGGCGCAAATATCGATACGCTCGATCCACAGAAACTTTTTTATATGATGAGCAGGGGATTGACCCAACAACAATCTCAAACTTTGCTTGTTAACTGATATATTGATCATGTATTGACACATTTTGAAGATATAAGCGAGACAGAAAAACAACATATTTTTGCTGTATTAAAAGATTAAAAAATTATTAAAATTAAAATATTGATACAACAACAAAAAACCTTCTAAATCTTTTAATATTTTAATCTTCTAAATCTTTTAATTTGCCTAAATTATTCATATTCATAAAATTTTTATTGCTTATCATCGCACTGAGTCTGGCGAGTTTCTTGATGTATAGTGATAGTGGAAAACAAACTTCTCCTGATCAAAAAATCGTCTTTGTCTTGGATATCAATAGAACGATGAATACCAAGGATGTGTTTTCCGGTACCCAACAGATTTCTAGACTTCAAGCCGCTAAATCTCTTATACATCAACAAATTCTTTCTGATTCCCAATTTTCTTACGGACTTATTCTCTTCAATCAAGGTACTGACTATATCATTCCTCCTACCTTTGATACCTGAACTTTTCTTTTGTATCTCAGTGGGATAACTACTAATTTACTTCCTGATTGACCCAAGAGTTTTGCGCAATTGAGCTGACTTTTGGTTGATACTACCTCTACTTCCTATCTTATCATCTCTGATTTTGATGCGCAACAAGAGGGCGCTATCAAGCTTCCTCAGTGAGTAACATTGCTTGGTCTATGATCTCTTGCTGGTGATAAGGTCAGATATAGTAATGGTATTGTATATTATGATAATGGAAAATCTGTCTTCAGTGCTCGTAATGATCAATTTGCTCAGTCACTCAACGCTTCTTATACTTCGGTATCTCAAATTGCTGATATATCTGTTTCTAAGCTCTTGTCTCATGGGTATGCATTGCCTGTGTCTCAACGTATATTTTTATATGCCTTACTTGGTGTTTTAGTTATTTTAGTAGTGATGTTATAAAAATTAATGAATAATTAATAATTAATAATGAAAAATGGTGGAATATATTTATTAATAAAAAAATACCGACATCATTCATTATTCACTTTTCATTTTTAATTAGTTTAAAAAATATGTGAGACTTTTCTTTTCTAGCAATCCCCAATGTTGAAGGTATGCGCCTGTGATGGTATATCCAGATATTTGGTATTGTCATCTTATTTGGGATATCTCTGTTTTTTGTTATGTATTTTTGGTTGAGATATCGTAAGAAAAAAGCCCTTTCTCATCAATTCGATCATTTTGATCAGCAAGCCCAAGATCTTGCAAAACAATTGCTTTATCAAAAGCTTCATAAAGCGTCAGGGAAGACAAAGCTAATATTATTCATTGAATATCTAGAAAAGTTTGTTACAACTTCAACCTATGCCAATGTATCAGAACTTTTGTCTACTCAATGATTTACTGCTAAAGAAGTAGAAGAATTTGAACAGGTCTTATATACTGATAAGGAACTTTCCAAACATTTGGAGGATAAGATAATGATTATGACCAAAAAATAATTTATTTGATAAATTGATGCTCTATGTTATTAGATGTCGTAGAACAATATGATGCAGAAAAAATAGCATTGTTTCGTGGAGTTTGGGAGAGCACGCTCTTACATCTCGCACAACAGCAGGATCATAAAAAGATCTTCTCTTTTTTGTGTAAGGTAGGGATTTTGGACTTGGATGAAAAAGATAAGATGGTTGTCTTTGGTGTTCCTAATGAATTTGTCTTTACGCAAGTCAAAAAATACTTCTCCAAACCGCTCAAAGAATCAATCAATGAAGTATATAATCCGCATTTTTCTGTCAAATTTGTCATCTATTCTAAATTTTCTACCAGTAATCCTTTACTTCTTGACCTCAAAAAACTCTTACATATCAAGGAGACTAAACATTCTGAACTTACTGCAGAAAAAAAAACTATCAAAACTGAATTGTCTCATTTTTTCGGTATCCTTTTCGATCCTAAATTCACTTTTGATACTTTTGTCGTCTGAGCTACCAACAATATCGCATTTTCTGCTGCAAAAGCGGTCACTGCAAATCCTGGAACAGCGTATAATCCGCTTTTCCTGTATGGAAG
>CAZBWN010000039.1:0-3352 GCA_964495905.1 uncultured Candidatus Peribacteria bacterium | reverse complement strand
TCAGGAGAAACATCCAATCGGATGGATGTTATATCTGGAACAAGGTGGAATCACATTCTTCGTGAAACAATGATATCTCAAGAACAATTTTCAACTATTTTTTTGAAATCATTATCCATCTCAATATCTTCCTGGGGATTAGATTCAACTAGTTTATCATATTCAGCTATGGTCAATCATTTTGCTACAGCTCTTTGTCTATAAATCTGGCCAACATCAGCAGTTTCCATTCAATATTTCTTTACTATTGCATTAATAAGAGATGATTTTCATGATCAGGCAGGTCATGAAACAGATATTTTCAAAGACATTTTTTAAATAAACATAAATAAATGCTTTCCACACTTTTAATTTTTTTCTAAATTCTAAATTATTTTTTATTTTTTCTAAATTATTTATATTTCTGAATTCTGAATTCTAAATTCTAAATTTATACCAACAAGTTAAGTATCATATTCACCGTCTCCTCAAAAACCGGCTGATTGAGGGAATAGAAGACGAACTGTCCTCTTCTCTCATCCAAGACAAGATTAGCTCTTTTAAGTACATTAAGATGATGGGACAATGATGCTTGAGTGATATCAAAATGGGTCAATAATTCAGAGACCGTCATTTCTTTCTGCTTCAAAAGCTGGATTATTCTCCTACGATTTTTGTCAGACAAGGTCTTGAAGGTAGTATCCATCATTTTGAGATGTTGGTTAATAGAATAAATCTATGTATCCATAGACAAAATCTTATACTTAAAGAACCCAAAAACAAGAGAAAACAATAAATTGAGACAAAAGTAATAAGTATTAAGTAACAAGTACTCAACGGACATCTTATATCTTGATACTTATATCTTATGTCTTTTATATATAATGTCAACGTAAAGTAATTAGACAAACCACTTTGTTGTCACAAATTGTCTACTTATTCGTATATAGCATTGTACGAATGCTCTATTTAACAAATTATTGCATTATGAAACTCCAAGAATTCTTCAACTCACAAAAAAACATAACATTTACTGATGTAGATAAATTAGATCTCTATCAGAGCATTTTATATAAAAAGACAAAACAGACTTCACTCAAGAGGTCATCTTTTGTATATGCAAAATATGCAGTTTATACAACGGTTTTTGCAGTATTGATTATGGGAATATATGGGGTATATTTTACAAATGATGGAAGCTTTCAAGATTACAAACGGTTCGCTATCAAATCAAATATGACTAACACAGTTCAAGCAGATTATATAGCACAAGTAGTAAACTTCAACGGTAAATTCTTCATCGAACACAAGGGGATACTCGCCCAGACAAACAACATAGGAAACGGTGACACGATTTTACTCAAAGAAGACGCTCAATTAGTATTCGAAATCAATAGTGGGACCCAGTCCAAAATTATCTGACCAGCAAAATTAGTAATCCAAAAAACTGATACAGATGATTATAAACTCAATCTGATCTATGGAGACTTCATCCAGATGGAAGGAAAACAAGCAAAGACTCAAACAATCGAGCTAGCTATCAACGATATCACTATCAAACAACAAGACAAATCACAACCATTAAACTTCAAATTTGTAAAGAACGGAAAGAATCAGATCTTTCAAAACAATGGAGCAAACATCATTGTAACCAAAAATAATGAAGCAGATAAAGCGACTACTATCAGTAATCAGCAAGTAGTAGCCATCCAAAATAATGACATCCAAGTATTCGCAAATATAGATAATTTCACTAAAGCGGTTCAAGAAAAAGACGTCTCTCAAACATTTGCATTGACTACAGGAGAAACAATAATTTCTTGATCTGAAAAAGAAGACACTACACTACTTAGTTTATTAAATACTCCACAAATCACAGAAAATACAACAGAAGAAGTAACCAAAGATATTTCCTCAATATTAACAGACGAAAAACAGATTTTGGATCCAAGCCAAGACGAACAAGTAAGTTCTAGTCTTTATGCTGAATTCTATACTCCAGAACTCAAAGGAATTGAAAGTGCTTTCATAGCAGGCAATAGCGAAGACTTCAATACTACTTACAATACATTAGAAAAAAGGATACAAACCGTATATCAAGGTTTTGATACAGAATATACCAAACAAGCAGGAGATCCAACACAAAAAATTGAAAGATTGAGAACAGCTATCAAAACAATAGAAGATAAAATATCTAATACATATAATGTTCCTCCAAAATACATTGAAAGTCTTCAATCCATAGAAATAACCCTCAAAAATATTTCTGCACAATGATTTTGAAGCGCCAGCATCCATGAAGCAGCAACAGGTACAGAAAATATCCAAGAATAATTTTAACAGATAACAGGATTCTATGCTTATTTTTTTCTATAAAAACGATGGCAGAAAACTCAAACATATAATAACCTGATTACTCAAATCATGAGCAGCTACCCAAATCAGAAGGATCAATTACACCCAATCATATACCCTTCATGAAGATAAAATCCAAAAAACGGAAGAAAAAGCGGTCATCATAGAATATATCCCAGAAAACCTAAATAAATTAGAATGAATGTTAAAAAAATCAGATATCAAAGAATATCAAATATTAATTAAAAATTAAGAATTAATAATTAATAATGTATGAATCATCTTATTACTAACTATCGTAATTTACAATAGTTCATAACAATACAATTCCTTCACTTAAAACTTAGCATTAAATAATATATTCATTATTCATTAGTCTTAATACTCTTTGCAAAAGGGAGTATTTTTTGTATAATTCATACAATTTCTTTTACCTCGTCTCTGATTTCATGCTTAAAAAATTACTTACAGGGATTCTAATAGGATTATTGGCTTTTTGAGCGATGTATCTCTATTTTTTCTATACAGGAGATCCAAGTGTAGTGCTAAATCGAATACAGACATATCAACTCTATACTGCAATATTTTTTGTTTCAATAGTAGCGATCTATATGCTTCAATGAAGCAATAAATTATTCAATTTTTTGATATTTGTGATTGTCGTGATAAATATGTTTATTTTATGAGATACATTTTTTAGGAATAATATAGGGCTCAATAGTGATCAGTTTCTTACGCTATTTTGACTTCTTTTAGTTGCACTAGCAGTGACCTATATAACGCATTGGATACGTTATATTCTTATGGGGATTGTAGGATTGGGTATCATATTCGTCTTATTGACAGGAATGCTCCCCCTCTATGAAAATATACCCAGTATCAATGATTTCATACAATCTCAAAAAACAAATATCGTCAATCTATGAACAAATAATGAATGAATATTAACAATAAAAAATGCTTTAGGGACAAAAGAGATACCCATCAATGAGATAACTAAAAATGATATAGATCTTTC
>CAZBWN010000038.1:0-10808 GCA_964495905.1 uncultured Candidatus Peribacteria bacterium | reverse complement strand
TAGGAAATTAAGTATTTAATTTTATTCATAACTTATGATAAAGATGAAAATCACTTTTTCACCCAAAACCCGGATAGGTAAGTTATCAATAGGATTGACAATGCTTTATCTGCTCTTGCTCATAGTTTTTTTTGCTTTTATGTTATTTGGTTTAGTTACATTTAACGAAGGTCATTGGTGGGATTTGATTGTGGGTGTTTCCGTTATTCTAATCCTAAGTGCTTTCATCACTGGAATAATAGCTGTCATAAAAAGTAAAAATCGTTCTGTTCTGCTTTATATATCAATATTTATAATTTCATGTTCTATTCTATTTCTCTTATTGCATAGTTTATTTATCAATGATTAATTACAGGTAAATAAAAAAATCACTCCTTATGTCAGGGGTGATTTTTTATAATTAAGAACTTATATTTCTTAAATTTTTGGAGATAATGTTTAATTTGTTACACCCACTGGAGCAGGAATTGGCTCAAAAGCATTTTCTAATAGGCGCTTTGTATGGTATATGAAGGTGCTTAATGAAAGGGTGGAAATTTTTGATTTGTCACTACGCCATGTTGACCATAGAATACAAAGTATTCTTCGTTATCAAATAGATTTTCTCATACATCGTCTAAAAGTTTATTCGTTTCATCCTCTATAACTTTTTCATAATCTATGTTCTGTCCTTCTGGTGTAAATTGCAGGAAATCGCGTGAAAATCAGATATGTAGCGCTGTGTGTTTATCTTTGGCTTGAAAGTGTATATTCTGAAATTTAGTTTCAGAAGATTGATCTTCGTGTAATTCTGTGGTAGATATTCCTACTTCTTCTCAATTAATATTTATTGTCTTCTTCATAATTGATTTTTAAAAACTAAATATTTTCTTATTCTCTTGTTAATTCACTCGCCAATAACTCACTCTGTTCAAGGACTTTGTCTGCCTCTATTCTTGCAAGATCAGGTGGATATCCGTATCTCATCAATATTTTTTTCACTGTAAGACGGAGCTTTGCTTTTACATCATCTCTTTTGTCCCAATCTACTGTCGTATTTTTACGAATAATATCAACAATGACATGAATAAGTTCTTTCATCTTATCGTCTTCAAGAAATTTAGTTGATTTGTTTTGTGCTAATACTGAATAGAAAGCGTATTCCTCTGGAGTAAGTCAGATTTCTTCTGCTTTATGATCTTCAAGCTTCATCTCTCTTGCAATATCTGATAATTCTTGGATGACTTGAGCAGTATCTATTTGATTATTATGATATCTTTTGATTACGTTTTCAAGCATTTCAGAGAATTTTTTTCCTTGAGTCATATTTTTTCTTTTTCTTAGCTTTACTTCATCATTGAGAAGCTTTTTCAATAATTCAAAAGCAAGATTTTCGTGCTTCATATTTTTTACTTCGAGCAAAAATTCTTCTGATAAAATATCGAGAGATGGCGCTTTCATGCCTGCGGCTTCAAAAATATCTATAACACCACCACTACTAAGTGCTTCATCCATAATTTGTTTGATAGCTGTCTCTACTTCTTTATCTGTCTTTCCACTTCATGGAGTAAATTTATTTATCCTTGCTTTGACTGCTTGGAAAAATGCTATTTGATCTCTAATACTTTCAGCTTCATACGTTGGTACCGCCATTGCAAAAAGCTTAGATAATGCAGTAATTTCTGCTAAGAATCTATTCTTTAATTTTTCATCTCCTAAAATAAAGTTACTCGCTCAAAGAAGTATTTGGAGCTTATCTTTGCTTGGTGCTTTGAAATATTTTTTGTAATCATACCCATAAAACATTTGTTCTACAATTTCAAATTTTGTTTTCATACCTGCAATAATATCTGCGATTTCCAAAACAGCTTTTCCTTCACCTCAGCTTTGAGTATAGACCGCCATTGCGTTTTTTAGATCTTGTCCAATACCTATATAATCAACAATGAGACCACCTGGCTTGTCTTTATATACACGATTAACCCTTGCAATTGCTTGCATAAGATTCGCACCTTGCATTTTTTTATCAATGTACATGGTATGCAAACAAGGAACATCAAAACCAGTCAACCACATGGATTGTACGATAACCATTTTGAGTGGATCGTGTACATCTTTGAGTCTGATTGCTAATTTTTTTCTATCTTCTTTGCTTGTATGATGAGGTTGAAAACTTTCTGGATCGTCAGAAGAACTTGTCATTACTATTTTTATTCCTCCTTTCATTAATTCATCATTATGCCAATCTGGACGAAGTTTAATAATCTGATCGTATAAATTTACTGCGATTTGTCTTGTCATACAGACTATCATTGCCTTTCCCTCAAAAATTTCTTGTCTTGCTTCAAAGTGTTCTACAATATCTTTTGATATATCTTTTAATCTATCTGGATGTCAGACAATTGCATCAATTTGAGCATTTCTTTTTTTTGCTTTTTCTTTTTGTTCTTCTGATGCTCCCTCAATTTCATTTACTAGTGTATCAATTTTTTCTACTGCCTTTTTATCCATCTTGATTTTTACAAGTCTCGATTCATAACTAATAGGTACTGTTGCACCATCTTCGACTGCTTGCTTGATATCATAAATATCAACATAGTCACCAAATATTTTGGTGGTGTCTTTATCTTCTTTTTCAATTGGAGTACCTGTAAATCCTATAAATGAAGCCTTTGGTAAAGCGTCTCTGAGATATTTTGCATTTCCATATCTAATTTCTGAACCTTCTTTTGTTTCTACTTCTCTTCCTTTGAATCAGTATTGACTGCGATGTGCTTCATCAGCTACTACTACGATATTTGTTCTGTCAGATAATTTTTCAAATATATTCTCTCATTTTTTTGAATAGAATTTCTGGATGGTGGTAAATACAATTCATCCTCCTGCTACCTTAAGGAGTTCTTTGAGATGATCACGATCTTCTGCTTGTACTGGTTTTTGTCTCAAGAGCCCTACACAGTTTCAGAACGTTCAAAAAAGTTGATCATCTAAATCATTTCTATCTGTAAGAATTACAACCGTTGGATTTTTCATCTCTGGTTGGACTACAATTTGCCCTGTATAGAAGACCATAGACAGAGATTTTCCAGATCCTTGAGTGTGCCGGACGACACCTATTTTACGATCACCTTCTGTTTCATGTGTTGCTTTGAGCGTTTCATTTACTGCCTTTTCTACCGCATAATATTGATGATAAGCAGCTACTTTTTTAACCTTTACAACAGACAAAATTCCCGTTTTCGCATCTTTTACTTCTTCAGTTTCGAAAACGGTATTATATCTAATAAGTTTGAGTAATACTTCTTTATCGAGCATATACTCAGTCATGATTTTCATCTCGATAAACAGTCCATTCTCTTCTTTCTTAGGAGATTTCCAAGAAAGATAACGACTAAATGGAGCTGATACACTAGATACTTTTGCATCTATTCCATCAGAGATCACGCATAGAGCATTATAAAAGAAAATACTTGGGATGGCCTTCTTGTAATTCTGTATTTGAGTAAATGCTTTATCGAGAGTCGCTTTTTCATCTGTTGCATTTTTGAGTTCGATTACTACGAGAGGCAATCCATTAACAAAAATCACTACGTCCATTCTCTTTTCGGTGTTGTTCTCTTTCACGACCAGTTGATTCACTACCCAAAAACTATTTTTGTCTATTTTCTCAATATCAATCAATTTTACATTGATCCCTTTTGTCTGTCCATTCTTAAAATACTCAACCGTTACTCCATCCGTAAGCATAGTATGAAATTTTTCGTTATTCGTCATAATGTCGTTTGATCCAAGACGAAGAACATGGTTGTATGCTTCGACTCTAGCAGACTCGGGAACATCAGGATTTAGTTTATGGATAGATTCCTTGAGGTGGTTTTCAAGTACAACAGAATCAAATCCTTCTCTTTGAGGATTAGTAGAATAGGGTGCGATGTCTGGACCATAGAAGTATTCGTAGCCTTGTGCTACAAGCATATCTATAAGATTTTGTTCTACATGGGATTCGTTTAACATAATTTTTAGTAAGTTATAAAGTTATTTTTTATTCTCAGTTAAATCTACGACTTTATTTATTTTTGATTGAAATAAATTTTGCCAATATATTCCATGATAACATCAAATACGATATCTAAGTTCTGGATCATCCGATGGGGCTGTTGCAGCAGACACTCAATAACGTAATCATTCTTCCATAGTATCATCTAATTCTTCTCGTATTAATAATCTGGCTCATAATAAGTAAATTTCAGAATCATATTCAAACATAAATATTCTTAATTGGAATACTCATTCATCAGGATGAGGAAATTGTCCTATTATATCATGTTGAAAATTTGGATCTTTCCTTATAATTCAAGACATTCTAGGATCTAATTCTCCAATTTTACGAACAAATAATTCTAGTGTTATATTATTTTCATCAGAAAGCGATGTAATATACGTATTTGTTTTTCATCTTTTGAATATTGGAATATTTGTGTTATCCTTTTGTTCTTTCTGGTTCTCAAATAATCATAGATTACCATTAAAATTCATACAAATAAATGGACCAGCACACATATCATCTATTGGAAATGTATTGAGTCAAAAACCTTTTGGATTGCCATCCTCGTCTTTTCAGGAAATAATTTTTCCAGCTCATGAGAACTGTACAAATCAATCTGGATGGTAAGACAATTTAAAATCATTTACTGTGGTTGATATGTCTTTAAATTGAATATCATCATAAGTAAGTTGCTTTATTCAGGAACTATTGTATATTTTTTCAGAAGGGAAACTACTTTTTTCTAAAAATGTAGGTTCATTATCTGGTAGAATTTTAGGAAGTCACAAAAAAATATCTCATTTGTTTGTAATAATTAACTTACAAATGGTCTTTATGCTGTCTGAATACTGGAACGATAAATACTTTTCTAGTTGATTCTTGCTCATATTATTCTCAAAAATACTTTATAAAAAGTTTCTTGGTTTCGTCGCCTAAGGAATTCTTTTTATGTTCAAATAATGATTTAAAAAAAGATTTTAGGTCATCTTTTTCTGCTATTCGATATATTTGATTATTGGACGTGCTAGCTTCGAGAAGTTCTATTATCTGTTGATCTGTAAAATATTGAGTGTATGGCATCAATTGACCTACATAAAAGTCTGTTTCATCAAAATTTCTTGAATGAATCAAATAATTTATTGCATCAGAAAGACTATCTTCTTCAATTAGAACCTCCTCTATAATATGATCAATTATTTCTTTTGTAGAAAAATCAACTTCGACTAAAAATGTAGGTCATTCAGATATGATTTTTACTACTCGATTTCCACTTATATTGAGCCAGGCTCATACCACATCTTTCGTATTAACGGGGAAATTAATTCTAGTGCTCATTTCTTTAAGAAAATATTCTTCCTGGAAATAAGAAATTCTTTGTTTCTCAAATTCATCAAAATCTGACACTACCCTCACTCTTTCATTACCATCAAATGCTTCTACAAGTCTACCATCCTTACATACAAAAAATACATAAGAATCCTCTATTGTTTTAAGATATTCCAATACTGTAAAATAAGTATAAGCATCTTTAAATCACTTATCAGTATTTTCACCATTCTCAAAAGGAGCTGCTTTTTGAAGAGCTAATTCCTTCATTTGCTCTATTACTGAATAATCTGTTAATTTTATCACAGAGTATGAAATATTCTCCGCATCTTCTAGTTTTTGGATGTGAGATGCTATATCAAAGTTTTCTCTTTCTGGCTTACTTGTTCCAAGTATCCAATGGATAGGATTTTCCAGAAACGATTGTTTTTTATTCTCTAAACTCCTCTTTTTTTGTCTTTTTAATTCTTCAATAACCATATCTGGAATTATAATTTCTGAGACCTTAGAAAACTTTTCTAAATCGCCTCTATTACCAAAAAAAAATCATAAGTTTGCTTCCTTATCTCTGAGTTTGTTTGTATCAAAGATTACTTTTTCTGTCATAAGTTGTATATAAAAATTAAATTTTATTTGGATCGTTCTTAAATCATTGTCTTATCATATATCTAAATAAGAATATAAATTAGTCTGTATCTTGAGGTAATTCATATGAAATAGATTCTGCTTCAAATAGAATAATCTCCTTATTTTGAAAATATTTTTTTGCTTTTTTATAATTCTCTTCAGCGTTTTCCTTCCTAGTAGAAATGTATAGGGTATTAATTTTAGAACTATTTATTTGAGTAAAAATATGCTGATCATTGTCTGATAATGAACAACCAATAATTACCATAGCACCAGAAAGTTCCGATAATTTATCGTAACATTTTTTGAGATATTTACTTCTATTTATTTCATCAATCTTATTTTCGCTTTGAAAAATGCAAATAATATCTCTTTCTTCATTATTTAATATTTCTTCAAGTTTATCATAAAGCGCACCATCGGTAGATTGGGTAATTTTTTTCTCTTCTTTTCAGTCGCGATAAATATGAAACGCTCAATGCAGAAAAAATAAATTTTGAGTCTCCTTACTAACATCAAAAACAAATTCCTTAGAATTATTAAATAAACTAATGATACTTCCATCATCTATATTTTTCAATATATTATTTTTTTTCTCTTCTTCTAGAATAGATTTCACAACCCTTTCTATATCAGAAGTCTTCCAATTTTTATTGTTACTTTTTGAATATATCTCAATCCCACTTATAAAATTCTTCTTTGTTAAATCTCACATATCTTTCGACACAACATTCGATTTTTGTCAAAAGTTTATATTAATAGATCAACCTCTTCTTGCTTCTTTTATCTCGCTATAAATATTATTTTGAACATCATTCATATCCTTTTCTACAAATTTTAATGATGGCTGCATTGCAATGGTTTTTTTTGGATTACTATCAGCTAACTTAAAATTTAAAAGCAGTAAATAAAGGAAAGAATCATAATTCAACGTAAAATAATTAGCAAAATTTTTAAGAAGAATATATATTCCTTCATTTCTTTCAGCATAAATATTTTTAATTCCAGATTTTACTATTTCATGTGCTGCTTTCATAAAATCACATTTTACTTTATTTGCCACATATTTTTTTAAAAATGAGTTTTGATCAGCGATATCATCCACCAATTTGCCAATAAATTTTTCCAAATCATCTCCGCACTCTGCAACAATGGTTTTTGCATCTTTATATATTCCATGATCATTTTCTGTCATTTTTTTGAATATAGATTTATAGCTTGTATCCACACCAAGACCACGATTAAACCCATTTCCAAGCAATAAATGACATTCTTGAGGCTCTATTTTCTCAAGAATATCTTTATATTTCAGCAATACTATTTCTTCTTTTCTCATATTTTCTATCTTAAATCTAAATTTTCACTCTGACTTCTCCCTTCATCAACCTAGGCAACAACTCATCACGAGTTTCTGAAAGAGATTTTATCTGGAGAGAATTAGTAAATATTTTTTCAAATATTGGCTTTATTGTATCATCAAATTTTTTTAATTGTTCATCATTCGGAATGACAAGTTCTAACTCTTTTATTATTGTTGAATTGATTGCAGTTACAATTGATGAAGTACTTCCTAAGCTATTAAAATCTAGATTTTGTAGATAACAATAAATAAATTCTGTGCTTAACTGTGAACCATCTTTTATTTTCAAATGTGCGATTGCTTCATTAGACAACATTTCTTCGGTTGTAATGGTTAGCTTTCCTACAGTCATTTTAAAACTTAAAATTGTAGTATTGGCGGGTATTACAGGGATATTGAATTTTTTTATGGCTTCGTCTGTAAGATATTCGGAAGTATCAAATATATATATTCATGCGTTCCCAATATCTTTGATAGATATCCATTTTTTTCCTGTTGGTGTTTTAGAAAATCGTTGATATTCTAAGCGTGGAGGTGTTCTTCCAATACTAATATCGAATTCTGTCCCTAGTTTCCCAACTCTCCACCCCTCAGGCAACTCATCATCCACTCCATATTTTCCAAACCATTCCTGGAAGATTGTCTGTGCTGTTTGCTCAAGTGTCTTATTTTGTTCTCTGAGAAGTTCTATTTTATTGTCAAAGGAAGAAAGGACAGATGCGATGGCTTGTTGTTCTGGAAGAGGGGGAAGAAAAACAGGTAATGATTTTATTTCTTCGAAATTAATATTTGGTTGTGCAGATTGACTTGGTGTTGAGTTAAAATATTTAATACTTTCTTGATTTCTTAATTTATACCATAAGAAAATATAATCAACAATTTCTGGATTTGCTGTGATAATAGCACAAGCTTGGTTTGTATTTGCTGGTAACAAATCTTTAGTTACCAAACCGGTTTTACCAAGGAAAATCCCTGCCATAGATAATAAAATATCATTTTCCTTTAATTGAGACCTTTTAAGTTCATTATGAACTTGAGAAGATATTTTTACTATTTTTGATTTATCTAAAGAACCATCATAGTTTAATGACTCAGATTTAATATAATTAATATCGTTTATATCAGAAGAAAATGATTTTGGGGTGGTTCATTTTGTAATTCTTTCAATAACACTTCCCAAGGTTGTCTCCACCCATCCATCAGGAAGCTGATCTTTGATTATATCTGATTGTATTTGTTGTGTCATAAGATTTATTTTTGAATTAAAGTTTTTGTACAGTCAACAGCAGAGAATCCATCAGTTATTTTACATCAGGATATCAAATAAACCACGAGAGCAATCAATAATCATAAAACGAGAAATAGTCGCTTATGATCTATTATATTTTTCTCTATTTTTGCGTACCGTGCTTTGTTCAGATATTCAGTTACAAATTTCATTCATTGATCTGTTATAACTAGTTTACTTCAATAATAATCATTGTAAAATCATGCAGATAAATATCATTTATTCACAAGGTCTTCGGCAATATCATCTAATTCTTTTGAAGAGAAAAGAAGTCATTGATAAGACCATTTTTCTTGTGTCCGTTTCTTGTTTAATTTCGGAATATTTAATCCTGTGCTTTTATCCACAGCACCATGTGAATTTAAAACTCTCAGTAATTTGTATGATTTTCTCATGCTTATAGATTATAAACTAAATCCAATCTTCCCTAATTGTCTCTTGATCTCTTCATTCATCTCAGCTTCTTTTGCCATCTGCTCTGCAAGTGTAGTAGTGAGTTTCTCCATTTTTTCTTCAAAAGGTATGCCATCATCTATGGTATCAGTAATGCCTACATATCTTCCAGGAGTAAGCACAAAACCATGTTTTTCTATCTCTTCCATCTTTGCTGATTTGCAGAATCCTTTTTGATCTTCGTAACTATTTCCTTTTCTCCAATTGTGGTATGTATCAGCTATTTTTTTCATATCTTCCTCGGTAAATTCTCTGTGTACACGATCTTTGAGAAATCCCATTTCTGAGGCATCTATAAATAATGTTTCCTTATTTCTTACTGTCCTTTCTCTTCTGAGAAATCGTATACAAGCAGGGATACCTGTATTATAGAAAAGTTGTTTTGGTAGCGCCACTATACAATCAACAAGATCAGCTAGGACCAAATTTTTTCTTATATCTCCTTCACCAGAAGTATTGGAACTCAATGATCCATTTGCCAAAACTGTCGCCATTACTCCATGCGGAGCTAGATGATAAAGCATATGTTGCATCCATGCAAAATTTGCATTACCTGCTGGCGGGATTCCGTACTTCCATCTTGCATCATCTTGAAGTATTTCTTGCCCTCGATCTGATTGATTAAATGGCGGATTAGCAAGTACATAGTCAGCTTTGAGATCTGGATGATCGTTTTTGAGAAATGAACCTTCTGTATTCCATGATACAAATTGAGAATTGATATTTCTGATTGCTAGATTCATTTTGCTTAGCTTCCATGTTGTTTGATTGGACTCCTGACCGTAGATAGTAATATCTTTGATATTCCCTTGGTGTTCCTGTACGAATTTCTCACTCATCACAAACATTCCACCGCTACCGCAGGCAGGATCATAGACACGTCCTTTGTATGGTTCTATCATTTCTACCATAAGCTTTACGATTGATTTTGGTGTGTAGAATTGACCGCCTTTTTTTCCTTCTGCATTAGCAAACTCACCAAGAAAATATTCGTAAACACGACCGAAAAGATCTTTGGATTTTTCATTTTCTACCTTGAGTTCAGTATTTGATATGAGATCAATAAGCTCTCCAAGTGATGTCTTGTCCAGATTTGGTTTCCCAAAAACCTTAGGTAAAACGTGACGAAGTTCTGGATTTTCCTTTTCTATTGCTTCCATAGCGTCATCAAGTTCTTGTCCAACAGTCGGCAGTTTTGCTTTAGCTTGAATATTTTTCCATCTTGCTTGTTGTGGGACAAAAAAGATATTTTCTGCTTTATATTCATCTCTATCTTCTGGATCAGAAAATTCATCTGCTTCAAGTTTATCGTAAAGTTCTTGAAATGACTCTGAAATATACTTGAGAAATATTAGTCCAAGAGCAACATTTTTGTATTCTGCAGCATCGATATTTTTGCGTAGCTTGTCTGCGGCCTTGAATAGTTGGGCTTCAAAGTTTGATGTCTGTTCTTTTGCCATGGAAATATATTTGTATATATAAAAAAACTGCTCACAAATGTATATCCGATTCCCTTTGAAATTCAAGTATAGATGTATATTTTACTGTGTATTACAGTATATTTTATAACAAAAAAATCACGACCTAAATCGTGAGATATACTAGTCCTAAACCGTATTTTCAAAGTCAAATTGGAGATGATGGGATTCGAACCCATGTCTAAAAGGCATATATAAGGATATCTACCACGATAGTTTGTTAACTAGCTGCTATTTTTTTGAGTTATCAGT
>CAZBWN010000037.1:0-3111 GCA_964495905.1 uncultured Candidatus Peribacteria bacterium | reverse complement strand
CTTGTGCGGAATCCTCGCAATGACAATAAAAATCATATCATTTTAATTTTGTTGAAAGCTTGTAAGCAATCCATACATATAGACTGTTCTTTATTTATTATTTGAGATGAAAAAAGCGTTTACTCTGATAGAAATGGTTATCGTCCTTTTGGTGATCTGAATTTTGCTGGCAGCGACTATGAAATTTGGTTCTAACCGTATCATAGATCTCAAAGCGCAATCCATCAAGGAACAATTTGTTGGATATTATAATGATATCTATAGTCAGAATATGACTTCAAGTTTTCGTGATGGTAAAAAATATCAACAGTTAGTGGTAGTTTTGACTACGGGTATCTCCTATAGCGTAGATGCTTTACCGCTGATTGATAGTAAAATATCTGGTATGTCTATCCAAAATTTACGTTTTGAAACTGAGGGAATGTTATTTCCTCTATCTCATTTGCTTTTTGTTCCGTACCAGTTGTGATGTGGTATCACTGATGGAACTACGAGCTGAAATATCTTATATTTCAATCTCGTCATCCCTGAAAACGGCAAGCAATATTGTTTTGAAATTAAGTCGGAAACCTGTAAACTGGTTGAACAACATTGCAATGATTAAAAAATTAAAATTTAGTTTATAAGTCTATATATGAAAAATAAGTCAGCATTTACTCTTATTGAAGTGATGATCGCCATCACTGTTTTTGCTATCGGTGTGCTGGCTGTCTTGCGTTTGATCACTCAAAATCTAGTGACGCTTGATGCTACGCAATCTCGTACTATGGCGACTTTCCTTGCCAAAGAAGGTATGGAACTTGTATATAATATGAGAGACTCAAATATCAATAAATGATTGCCATGGGATTGTATCCTCAAGACCGGTTTTGTAATCGATGCTTTTGGTACTATCGATCCAGAACAAGTTTGTGCTTGGAATTTCTCTTCATGAAATCAAAACCAAGTCCTTCAGATTTCATTTTCTTCTGAGTGATATACCTATACGCTTCCTGTCGTTGTATGAGCAAATTTTGCTGCATTGCGGAATGAAAATAGATTATGGTATGCTACCTGAGATGTTTGATGACATCAGATTTTCTGGTATTCTTCCCGTCCTGTAGCGGAACAGGATCCTACTTTCTTTTCAAGATATATCCTCTTTACCGGTGTGCGTGAATGAAATACTATACTGCCACATACTAGTATTATGAAAATAGAATCGCATGTGTCTTATATCAAAGGAACGAAAACGTGAGAAGTGATTCTGGAAAGTTTTATTTGAAATCGTTAAATGAATTCAGAATTTAGAAATAAATATAATTTAGAAATAAATATAATTTAGAAATAAATATAATTTAGAAATAAATATAATTTAGAATTTAGAATTTAAAAAATATTTGATATATGAAAACAAAAAAAGGGTTCACTTTATTGGAATTATTAATCGTGATGGCAATCCTCGGTATCCTTTTTGTATTGCTTCTCAGAACATATAACTGGATTGCGACTATGGTCTTTCGTGTGCAGCAAGAAAAAGAAGTCTCTCAGGAGATATTGCAGATATCTCAGCTTATCCAAAATTATTCAGATAGGAATACCATCGATTATCCAAAATATTTTGAACAGAGTAGTGGTGGTTTGGTAGATACGCAATGAATCACTGAAGTCTTATATCTCAGTGGACAAGATGGTCAGATAAGCTTTTTTTCCAGTGGTAATTGTGAAGATCCTGCGCTGGAATATACGCTTACAGGTGCATGATCTGGATGTTCGCTCTATATGATTACTAATGATAGAACGATAGAACTCATCAATCCAAAAAAAATTGCGATCAGTGATGTGTTATTTAAGATCATCCCTTTTGCTTCGCAACAACAGTATCTGACTTCTGATACCTTGTGTGCAACGGGCGATTATCTGCATTGTATCAATAGTCCTGGATTTCGGATGATATTCAAAGCGTATAGTCCAAATTATTGAACGCAGTGGGCAACGCATGTCTCTATTCCTTTCCAACAGTTTTTTTAGCTCCCCCGAAAAATCGGAGTCGCGATAAAAGTTCGTCTATGACTCTCGATAAAAGCTCGCTGATGCTCGCGATAAAAGCTTCGCGATAAAATATTCATCAATTTATCGGCCGAAGGTCTTTTATCATTTTATCTGTCATTCCTCTCTTGTATGAAAAAAGGAAATATTAGTATTCTCGTCATCTTCGTCTTGTTAGCCTCATCGCTGCTTGGGATTTTGTCGTTGAATTTTGTCCAACAGATGATGAAACAATCTGCTGTCGTAAACTCTTATTATAAGGCATATTATCTCTCTAAAGCATGAATAGAACTTGGGCTCGCACAGATCAAACATCGTGGAGTCGGATTTGATTATATCGTAAATACAGGAGATCAAATTGTACGTGATAACTTTTTTTCTGGATTCAATTATAGCTTACATACAAATCTTTCTGGTGCTGCAGCATTGCTTTCCAAAAAGTTTTGGCAGGGCAGTGGCTGTCAATCTCCTTATGTGTTGAGTGGCGGTGATTCATTGATTGTTCCTCTTTTTAGGGATATCACTCCGTGATGAGTAGCAGGAAGTTTTGGAACATCCATATCGTATCAAAATCTCGCTGACCTTTTCAAAAATGATAAGATAGAGATAATAAATGTTTCTTCTCCTGCCACGGCAGGCGGGCCTGATACCGCTAGCTTTTGACTTCTGATATTGTCTGGTCAAGATCTGCATGAAAATGGGGTGTTCTTTAGATCATGATCATTGGATACCACTTCTTTGACTCAGTTCAAAACTGCATTTGAAACATATATGATGGGAATTGATACGACATTGTCCAATGGATACTGATCAAGCACATTTATAGATAATGGATTTAAGATATATCTGATGATCTCCAATACTGCACAAACTCAGCAATCATTCTGTCTGCAGACTATTTCCAATTCTCTAGAAACTGTTTATGTATTGCCTACAGATACGTTCTTTCTCCAGAGTCAGGCGTCGTATAATAATCAAAGTGTTACTTTAGATGCTTCGTATGCACAGCCTATTCCTGGTTTCTTATTTGGTACGTACTCTTCAAATTAACTAACAACTAACAGTTAATAACTAATAGTGATG